>JADJXI010000017.1 GCA_016715905.1 Sphingobacteriaceae bacterium
TTAGTTTTTTGATGTTTCATAATTTTTCTCATTTTTCATATTCCTCACTTCTTTTTTTAATGAATTTTGTTTGATTTTTCTCTTTCTTTTAAAATTAAGGTTCTCCTCATTAAAATAATCAGCGGAAGGCGTTAGATTTTTAAAGACTCATGATAACGAGCATTGTTGTAATTTTCCACGAACTTTTCAATGGCCGCAATTAATTCTTCCGGTGAATAATAATTATCAAGCTACGACGTTTTTCATTGTTCGGTGATAACGTTCAATCTTGCCTTGCGTTTGCGGATGCATGGGTCTGCCATGCACCTGATCCATTCCATGATTGTCTTTCAAATATGTTTTGAGTTCGCCTGCAATGTAACGCTTTTGAACCATTGTCGAGATAATAATCTGGGCCGTTGTTTAGTTACAATTATGCTACGCTTTTATAATTGCTCTGTCAACGGTTCTTTTTACGTCCTGCACTTTCATTCCTGCACAAAGCTCCCAGTGTAAATATAACGGCTGTAATCATCTAAAACGGTACTCCCGTATTACTGGCGCCCCATCAATTATTTTAAAGTAAGTAAAATCAGTTTGCCACATTTGATGAACGAATCCTGTTTTGTTTGTAAACTCATCTTTAGCTGCTAAAAAATATGCTCGGGGTGTTGTTATCAGTCCTCTTTCTGCTTTTAAAATCAAGTAAACACTCATTCAAATAAAAATTTATTTGTTCATCGGTTAATTTGTGCGCGAGCTCTCTTGACGATAATTCAGGACACTCTAAAGCAAGCTCTACAACTAAGTTTTTGTTCCCGGGTATTGTGTTCCACTGCCTGTTAAGTGCGCTTACAAGGCTCTAACCATCAATACCATTGTCGGAATAGGATTTGTACCAATTGTAAACGTGCTTTTGTTTAAACCGATTTACGCGAAGCATTTTATTAACGCCGATTTCCCGGAACGGACAACAATTTTGATTATCTCTTATTGTTTTCGGAAGCTGTAAATCTCGCCATACTTTTGAATTTTACAGATTCTCCAATATATTCAAAGCTTTTTTTTACGATATCATGGCGCAATACTAAATCAGCTACATTCCTTTAGCTTTGATTTTCTTTTCTGAGCTCCGCTACTTCATCTGGTTGCTTCCTGGTTTGTATCCTGATAATCTCTTCTTTCCGCTTCTAAAACTCTTTGTTCCATTTATAGAATTGAGATGGGTTAATGGAATACTTCCTGCATAATTCGGCTACTGGCATCTCAGCTCGTATAGCTTCCATTACAATATTTATTTTTGTTCTGAACTAAATGTTCTTTTGATTTGCGACGTATCTTTTATAAGTTCTCCGCTGTTTGTTTTTCTTTGTTTCCATAGTATTATAAATTTATTGTTTCTGAGGAAACACTCTCTTGGTTTTAGTTAAATTTAGTCCACTTTATGCTGACGGAGATTTACAGAGGCATTATAAATTGTATAAATGTGTACTCATTTGTCCCCGAACTTTATTAAAAATAACGGTTGGACAAAAATTGAATTTAACGCCATTTTCACTAGAGAAATAATTGAAACCAAAACTTAATTTTACCGATCTGGGCTGGGGTATCAAAAAAGAAGTATACGAGTATTCTCCGACGCTATCAGAAAGATTTGGCATTGACTGCAGGACTTAGGTGTGGAAATAGTTGCCAATAAAATTCATAAAGCAGTTATAAAATAAACTGGAGAAAAATCTAAATTTAACGCCTGTTTTAATATCAAAAAGTCTAAAATACTCGCTTTTACTACAAAATTAACTGGATGTTTTAACAACAAATACCAACTTTAATTCAAAGTACGAAAATTAATCTTCACTCCTTAATACACAGCTTTTGGAACAATAGAAGCTAAATGAATTGCTGATAGTCCAGCTGCATGTGATCATTCAATCCTTGATTGGTTTTGAATTCCACATAAATAAATAATCTGTTTTGATATTGTATTTTTCACTGGTTTTTTGAGAGAGTGCTTTCAGATTGGCTATATAAGAAAAAAGCACCATCCTGTGAAAATAACCATATTCAAAGGGTATAATATAACTTATTATATCCTTTGTTTTTTATCTTAAGGAAAATAAATAATGGATAATTTTCGTTAACGCTCATTTAAAAATTATGCTTTCAACTAAAGCAATATACTCCCACTAATCTATTAATCACAATAAATAAAAAAAATGATTAATTTTATTAGAATATCATTTATTATAAAAAAGGGTTTTATATTCATTAATTTTATTTTTGCGGTTTTTATAGCGCAATCTCAATCACCTTTCCTTAAATTGGGCACATGGTATAGGAGAATCTAATACAGATTTAGGAATGTCAATTGTTACCGACCCATCCGGTAACGTTTATACAACAGGGCGATTTCAAGACACCGTTGATTTTGACCCCCGGTATTAATACATTCAGCATTGTTTCTGCAGGTTATGATGATGCATATGTTCTTAATTAAGTGCTTCGGGAAATTTTATTTGGGCTATAAAATTTGGCGGGGCAAGTTTTGATGCAGGCTGCAGGATTGCTTTTAGATGGGATTGGAAATATTTAGGTTAGTGGCATTTTCAGGGGCACATGTGACTTCGATCCAGGACAGGGAGTAACAAATCTGATTTCTAATGGTGTTTCAGAAAGTGATGTTTTTATAGTTAAACTAGATGCTTCAGGAAATTTTATTTGGGATAACAATGTAGGTTCTTCTGGTTCTGATTATGCTTATGGTTTATTCATTAATCAAATAGGCGATGTTTTGTTTAGGAAATTTTTTTAATACGATTGATCTTGATCCTGGTCCAGCAATATTCACAGCAACATCTAACGGCTCTGAAGATGTATTTCTATTAAAAATTAAATTCCATTGGTGATTTTCTTTGGGCAGCAACATTTGGAAGTACAGGAAAAAGATGGTGGAAGCACAGTTGCATGTGATCAATTTGGTAATGTGTACCTATCCGGTTATTTCCAATTTACTATTGATTTTGATCCGGGACCAGGAACATCAACTCTAAGCTCGGTTAGTGGCTGGCAAGATATTTTCCTAATTAAATTGGATAACGCAGGAATTTTATTTGGGCTAAAAAGTTATGGAGGCTCTGGAATTGATAACTGTTTAAGTATGCGTATAGATCAATTAAATAATATCTATTGTACTGGTTATTTTCATGATATAGTTGATTTTGATCCAGGCCCAGGAATAATGAATTTACCCTCAGCGGGACTTCAAGATAATTATATTCTAAAATTAGACCCATCTGGTGATTTTGTATGGGTGAAAACTTATGGTAGCATAGGAGATGATTTTGGAACTTCTCTTTCGTTTGATTCTTCAAATAATGTTTATGCAACAGGCCAATTTTATGGGACAGTAGATTTTAATCCAAATATTGGAAATTACCCTTTAACGGCTCTTTCATCAGATGGTTTTATAACTAAGTTAGATCCTTTAGGTGATTTTTGTGGGCATTAAAATTGGGTGGGAAAATAGACGATAGAGGCTCTTCAATAGCCATAGATGTTACAAATAATGTTTTAGTTACTGGATACTTTCAAGATACTTGTGATTTTGATTCAGGAATTGGAACTTACAATTTAATTTCAAATTTACAATCTAGTTTTATTTATAAATTGAGTCAATGTACTGGCACACCTCCGTTAGTGAATGCATCAAGTAACATGACCTTGATTTGTACAGGTGAATCTTCCACCCTAAGCGCAACTGGTGCTAATAGCTATTGGTGGAATAATGGAATTACTTCATCAATCAATATTGTTTCACCAACTCTAACAACAAATTACATAGTTACAGGATTAGATTTGAATGGATGCTCTGATACAGCAATAGTAACTCAAATAGTTGATGAATGTATAGGCATTAATGAATTAGAAAAACGCTGACTGGAGTTAATTTATTTCCGAACCCCACCCTAGATTTAGTAAATATCCAAATAGAATTAGAATCTGAAGATAAACTTACAATTGAGGTTTTAAATACTTTTGGGAGTGTTTTATTTACAAAATATTTTGATTCCATACCAAATGATGGAACTGTAAAGATTAATTTAAGTGAAATGAAACCGGAATTTTTTTAATGAAAATAAAAATTCGTAATAAAAATAAAATCTATAAAATAGTTAAAGCGTAGATTTTTTCCAACGAACATAATCCTGTTTATTCCTCCAAAACCATTTTTTATTCATAATCCAATTATAATTGGGGTTAATATTTATATTTTGTAATGGTATAAATTTAGAATCTGGATAATATTTTGGATTTAATTTAACAACAGAATCACATTGTTTATTGTAATGACCTTTTATAAGTCCTTTAAATTGCATCGGCCTCAAAGTATTCTTATCAATAATTCTATACCATTGCTCATAAGCTAAAACACTGGCCGACATTAATGAATTTCTAATAAGTACTTTTATTTTTACTGTATCGCCTTTTATTTCATAAGGCCCCAATAAGAATAAACAACATCACTAAAGTAACCGGGTTTATTTAATCTAATTCCTTCCTCGACACTACGATGAAATTCTTTTGGGTTTATTTCCCACCTTAAAGGATTTAAATGTCCTAAAAACACAATCCATTTTCAAAAAACATGATATCACAATAACCTGTATTTTCTCTAAGTGAACTATCTTTACTATCAAAATAATACGTTTTAAAACAAAGTCCTTGTGTTATTGGCATATTTTCATCAATCATTAATTCCCTGTAAAAGCCTTTGGCAAGTTGAATCTTTTCTTGAGCCAAAGTGTCTATATGAGGTTCATACTTAAATTCTTTTTTTAAATAGGATGGTACTCTTGTGTATCTACAAGAAAATAGTAAAAAGACTAATCCTATAATAATTAATTTATTTGGCGTATAGCGTATACTCACCTCAAAATCATTAAACGATTGGCATCTAACTTAATGAAAATAAAAAGCAAAATAGTAAAGGACCAGAGCGAAGATCCTCCGTAACTGAAAAAGGGCAAAGGAATTCCAATCACCGGCATTAAACCAATGGTCATGCCAATATTTACGGCCAGATGGAAAAACAAAACAGATGCAACTCCGTATCCATAAATTCTACTAAAATCAGAACGTTGCCTTTCGGCCAATAAGATAATTCGGAGGATAAGAAAAAGTTCAAGAAAAATAACAATAGTGCTTCCAATAAATCCCCACTCCTCGCCTACTGTACAAAAAATAAAATCAGTGTCCTGTTCCGGCACAAAATCATATTTGGTTTGTGTACCTTGTAAATATCCCTTACCCATCATTCCTCCACTACCAATAGCAATTTTGGCTTGGTTTACATTATAGCCTTCTTTTTTTAAATTTACATTTCCCCTTCCCAACAATACATCAATTCTGTTTCGCTGATGCGTTTCGAGGTGATCATACACATAATCTGTACCCTTTACCACAGCCGCACAACTTATCAAAACTAAAAAAACGGTGAATAAGTTTATCTTACTTCGCTCAATAAATAAAAGTGAAAGTGCGGCTATAATACTTAAAGTAATGATGATGGTAGCCACATTACCAACAACTAGTGTTACTACAAACAATATTGCAGCCAATATACCAAACACTAAAAAAGTTAACGCTTAATCCTTCTCTATACAAAACAATTACAAAGGCTACAAATACAATGGCTAATCCGGTTTCATCTTGTAATTTTTTAATTAATAAAAGTGGTAATCCGATAATTAATAATGCAATAAAGGTGTTTTTATAATTTTTAATTAAATCCTTAATTCTTAATCGGAATTTTTGATTAATAATAATTGTACTGTTACTTAAAAATTTAGCGAGCGCTAGATTAGTAGCAAATTTCATAAATTCGGCCGGTTGAATTCCAAAATCTCCAAATCTAAACCAAGATCTACTTCCTTAACTTCACGACCCAGCCATATCACCAAAATATTGGCAATAATAAAAAAAGCATAAAACCCATAGGAGAATACCGTATAAAAATTAGCATCAATCAATAATATACCAAATGCGATAATTGTTGCGCCAACAATCCACCATAATTGTTTGCCGTATTTTTGAGAAACATCAAAAATACTTTGGTGATCATCGTTATAAACAGCGGCGTAAATATTAAACCAACCCAGCAACACTAAAACAAAATAAATGAATATGGTTAGTCTATCTACACCATAAAAAACACTATTTTGATTTCCTCTCATTAATGATTTTCAACTGTTAAGGTTGTTGTATGAATTAAGTCGGCATCCATAATTCTTTTTTCCAGTTCCTGTCGATCTGTTTTTCCCTTCAAATATTTTTCAATCATTAAAGTAACTACCGGTGCGCTCCAGGTATTTCCGAAGCCTGCATTTTCAATAATACAAGCAATGGCAATTTTTGGTTTTTCTCTTGGCGCAAAGGCTAAAAAAACGGCGTGATCTTTTCCATGCGGATTTTGTGCAGTTCCGGTTTTACCACAAACTACAATATCCTTAATTCGATTGGTAAACGCAGTACCACCGGGCTCCATTGCGCCTTGCATGCCATCAATTACGTTTTGATAGGCTTCCTGATTTTGAACAGCTACATAATGTTTTTCTTTAAATTTCTTATCTAATTTTTTTTCTTCGCCCACTCCTTTTATGCAATGTGGTGTGTAATAAAATCCGCGATTGGCGATTATAGCCACCACATTGGCCATTTGCAATGGAACTAATAATAATTCTGCTTGTCCGATACCCAGCGAAACAATGGTATTACTACGCCAGCCATTTTTTCCGAAAATTTTATTGTAATACTCAACCGATGGAACGTTACCGGGTTTATCATAGGGCAAATCTGTGCCTAATCTGTTTCCCGGTCCAAAAGTTTTAACGGTTTCTCGCCAATGATTATATCCATCAATAAATTTGGGATACTTTTTTTGATCAACAATTTCACGAAACACATAACTGTAATAAGAATTACAGGAAGCTGCGATAGAACCCACTAAACTTTTACCGCCACCGTGTGCATGGCATTTTGGTTTTCCTCCCATGGGTGGATAACCCATATTGCAAGGAAAAACAGTATTTCGGTTTATCAAGCCATCGTTTTGTGCAATAAGGGCACCAATCAATTTAAAAATAGAACCGGGAGGATACATGCCTTGTAACGCGCGATTAAATAAGGGCATATCCAAAGAGTCGTAATACAATTTGGTAAAATTTTTGGAACGTTCTTTTCCGCCTACCAATAAATTAGGATCGTAGGATGGTGCAGAAACCAAAGCCAAAATTTCTCCGGTGGAAGGTTCAATGGCTACAACTGCGCCTTTTTTTCCTTTCAATAATTTTTCTCCATATTCCTGTAAATCCATGTCGATGGTACAAAACAACTCCTTACCCGGAACAGCTAAGGTGTCATACAATCCGTTTTTATAACTTCCAATTATTTTATTATGCACGTTGGTTACGGCTTTTTGAACTCCTTTTATTCCTCTTAATTCTGCTTCGTAGCTACGTTCAATTCCCGTAATACCAATATAATCACCTTCATCATAATAAGGATCGTCCTTTGCCTTCTTTTTGCTTACCTCACCCACATAACCAAGCAAATGGGCAGCAATGGGACGTGGATAATTTCTAACGGTTCGCTTTTGTACGTAAAATCCTTTAAACCGATACAATTTTTCTTGTAGCGTTGCATTCATGTCGGCCGACATTTGTTTTTCAAAAATACTTTGCTTTCGAGGAGAATTAGGTGCCTGACACGCTCTTTTATAACGTTTGAGATATTCTTTTTTTGTGATTTGTAATATTTCACAGAGGGCCATGGTATCGCAACCTTTGGTTTCTTTTGGAATTATCATTAAATCATAAGAAGGTTCATTTTGAACCAGAATTTTTCCGTTCCGATCAAAAATAAAGCCACGCGTTGCGTATTCGGTAAGTCTACGCAAAGAATTATTTTCAGCAGCTACTTTGTATTGATCATCTATTATTTGAATGTAAAATAAACGACATAAATATATAATAGCAATTAGGCAAAAAAAACCGCCAATAAAAAATTTTCTATTTGATAATTGTAAATTTCCTGACATTATCGTTTTTTGCCACTATTAAATAAAAATTGCAGCAAATAAATTAATATAAAAGTTCCGAGGCTACTTAAGATTGTTCTTAATAATGTTTCAAAGAATTGATTTATTCTGAAAATTTCCAAATAAAAAAACGCTGCATGATGAAGTAATATCAGTGTACCCGCATATCTAAAATACCAGGCCAAACCCATATCTTCCACTGTAGGTTGTACGCCTTTATCGTATCCATCTCGTGGTGAAATAAATTTTAAAACATAATATCTGCTAAAACCCATAAGTGTGCATGCTGAGGCATGTAAACCCGACGAATCATAAAACATATCTAAACTCACACCTACCAAAAATGAAATAAGCATAAGTACCACCCTTCCTGTTTCAAATGGGAGAATTAAAATAATTAATGCATAAGGGAAAAGAATAATGTAAGAACCCAAATTAATATTTTGTACAATTAAAACTTGTAACAATAACAATGCGATAAATCGCAGAATATTTCTAAAAATTTCAGTCGTCAATTTGTTTTTGCGAATTTCTTTCTAGTGAATCGCGTTCACCTTTATATTTATTTTGGATAATGTATACATGATTTACTTTTTTTAAATCGGCCCCTAATTTTATTTTTACTGTAAAAAAAGATTCATTTTGTTTTTGTTCCCATTTTTCTACGGTACCTACGTATAAACCTTCAGGGAAAATTCCTGATAGTTCGCTCGTAACAATCGTATCACCTCTTTTTAATTTCGCGTGAGTAGGAATATCAGTTAAATAACAATGTTGATAGTCTGTGCCATCCCAAATTAAAATTCCGTAACTGCCATCATTTTTCAACTGACAATTTATTTTAGAATCTTTATGCAACAAACTCATGGCGCTACTGAAATTTTCCGATACATCTGTTATGTACCCAACAATTCCTTGCACACTCATTACAGCCATATCTCTACCTGCTCCTTGTGATTTACCAATATTTATCGTTAAATAGTTTCTTCGTTTGTTGATACTTGAATTCACCACTTTAGCATTGATATAAGAATAGTGTTGCATGTAAAGCGTGTCGTTCTTTTCAAACACCGTAAGTGGAATTATATTGTAATTACTTTTTAATCTATTCCTTAGTCTTGTATTTTCTTCCGCGAGTCTTTCATTTTCACCTCGTAAATCAAAATATTCTTTGGTATTAGCTGCAGCTTGATAAATTCCGGCGGCTACTTCATTCGATGAATTTAAAATTTGAGATCCCTGAAATTTCCGATTTTTTTGCATCAGCCAAACACAAATGCCTTGCATTAAAAAAAATGCAAAAATAAAATGATGCTTAACAATAAAGGCAACTAAATTTTTCACAGCAAATGACGAATACTAAAATGAATCCGTTTAATTAAAATGTTCGTATTAAATTACAAGGAAGCCGTGCGTGTTACTTAATAAGGAATGGAAATTTATGAACATTTTTAAGTGCAATTCCTGTTCCTCTGGCCACAGCTCTTAATGGATCTTCACACACATGAACAGGTAATTTTGTTTTCAATGAAATTCGCTTGTCCAAACCACGAAGCAAAGAGCCACCGCCCGCCATGTAAATTCCTTTTCTGTAAATATCTGCTGCTAATTCAGGGGGGGTCATTTCCAGCGCATTTAAAATAGCTTCTTCAATTTTAGAAATTGACTTGTCCAAACAATGTGCAATTTCCACATAGCTGATATAAACTTCTTTAGGAATACCGCTCATTAAATCTCTTCCCTGCACAGCATAATCTGCCGGTGGATTTTCGATTTCAGTAAGTGCGGCACCAACTTCTATTTTCACACGTTCTGCGCTTCGTTCACCAATCAAAATATTATGTTGCCTACGCATGTATTCTTCAATGTTGGCATTAAAATCATCGCCGGCAATACGAATAGATTTATCACACACAATTCCACCTAAAGCAATTACGGCAATTTCAGATGTACCACCTCCAATATCAATAATCATATTCCCCATGGGTTCTTCCACATCAATACCCATACCAATTGCTGCGGCCATGGGCTCATGAATCATATAAACTTCTTTTGCACCTGCATGTTCAGCACTATCTCTAACCGCTCTTTTTTCTACTTCTGTAATTCCGCTTGGAATACAAATTACCATACGTAAAGAAGGTTTAAAAAAACGATTACCCGTGTTAATCATTTTAATCATTCCCTTAATCATTTCTTCTGCCGCTTGAAAATCTGCAATCACCCCGTCTTTGAGTGGACGAATGGTTTTAATGTTTTCATGGGTTTTACCATGCATCATTTGTGCATTTCTACCCACAGCAATTACTTTACCGGTTGTTCGGTCAACTGCCACAATGCTGGGTTCATCCACAACAACCTTATCATTGCTAATAATAATTGTATTAGCGGTTCCTAAATCAATTGCTATGTCTTGGGTTAAAAAATCAAATAGCGCCATAATTACTGCAGCAGAATTTCAGAGCAAAGATAAGGAGTTTGATCTCTAATATTTAAATTGAATCATCAAACAATTCAAAAGTAGTTAACAGTACATTGTGCCTAATGGAAGAATAAGAAAATATTAGAGTTACCTCAATTGATTTAGTAACCGAGTATTTTTAGCATGCTCTTGTAGCTTTGTTCCTTGGCAAATAAGCGAGTTACTAATTTACCTTCTTCATCTCTGTCAATTAAAACATGCTTGGGTGCAGGTATTAAACAATGTTGTGTGCCACCATATCCGCTTAATGCTTCCTGATAGGCACCGGTATGAAAAAAGCCAATGTAAAGTGGTGTTTTTTCATTCTTGTCCAGTTTAGGAAGAAACACCTGATTGGTGTGCGCTTCCGTATTGTAATAGTCCATACTATCGCAAGTTAATCCTCCCAAATTAACCGGAATGTAGGGCTTGTTCCATTGATTAATGGCCAACAAAATAAAACGCTGATTAATTCCCCAGGTATCCGGAAGTGTGGTTATAAATGAACTATCAATCATATACCAGGTTTCTCTGTCGTTTTGTTGTTTCTGATCAATGATAGAATATAAGGTTGCTCCACTTTCACCTACTGTAAAAGATCCAAATTCAGTAAATATATGCGGTTCAGGAATTTCATTTTGTTCGCAAAATGCTTTAATCTGCTCTACAATTTCCTCTATCATGTACTCATAATCGTAATCAAAACTTAAGGATGTGCGAATTGGCATTCCACCTCCAATGTTTAAGGAATCTAACTCCGGACAAACGGCCCTTAATTCTTTATATAAATTCAAACACTTGTTTAATTCTGTCCAGTAATAAATAGTGTCCTTAATTCCTGTATTAATGAAAAAATGAAGCAGCTTTAAACTAAATTTTGGATTGGGCTCAATTTTTTCTTTATACAATTTCATGATTTCAGAATTTCGAATTCCTAAACGCGAAGTGTAAAAAGCAAAGGATGGCTCTTCCTCTGTACTTATTCTAATTCCTAAATTTATTTTTTCGGCTTTTGCGTGCTTCTTGTAATAATCAATTTCTTCCAGGTGATCCAATACCGGAATCACATTAAAACCATCATTGATAAATTCAGTAATATATTGTTTGTACAAATTGCGTTTATACCCGTTACAAATAATATATGTATCTTTGTTTAAGGTCTTTTTTTGAAATTGTTCCTTGAGAATCTGTAAATCAAATGCTGAAGAAGTTTCAATGTGCACTTCATTTTTTAAAACTTCATCCAGCACAAAACTAAAGTGTGAGCTTTTAGTGCAATAACAATATACATACTTGCCTTTGTAATCAACTTTAGCCATGGCCACATTAAATAGCCTTTTTGCTTTTTGAATTTGAGCTCCGATTTTAGGCAAATAACTGATTCTGAGAGGAGTACCATACTGTTTAATGACCTCCATTAGGGGAATGTCGTTAAAATACAGTTCATCATCCACAACATGAAAATCTTCCTGAGGAAAGTTAAATGTTTGTGTAATAAGATTAGAATAAAGGTTATTCATAAGATTCAACTTAGTTACTTACACCCTCTATTGAGCAATGTAAGTGATTTACTTTAATACAAAAATAGACCAAATATTAAAATAATACGGAAAAAATGATAAAACCGATTAAAATTATTGAAGTAAAAAGTGAAATTGGAGCCGGAACCAGGGGCTCAAGTATGGGGGTTGATGCTATTAAAATAGCCGCCTTAGATTTCGGTAGTCCATTCTTTAAACGCTATAAATCAGTAGAAATACCTACTGAAAACAACTTATTATTGGAACCCGTTGTACATGATTATGCTAAGAGAATTAAAGGTATTTATAATCTTAACGATCGTATTAGCAAGGAATTACAAAAAACCATTAAGGGTGGACAAATACCCATAGTTTTAGCCGGCGATCATAGTTCGGCCTTAGGGACCATAAGTGGGATTCGATTAGCTCACCCCGAAAAGAAACTTGGAGTGATTTGGATTGACGCCCATGCCGACCTTCATAGTCCTTACACCACCCCAAGTGGTAATATGCACGGTATGCCACTTGCCTGTGTTTTAGGGGAAGATAACAAAGACAGACAACAAAACAGACCGGATGATGAAACAGTTGAATACTGGGAAAAATTAAAAAATTTAGGTGGCATTTGTCCAAAAGTTCATTATAGCGATTTGGTTTTCATTACTTTAAGAGATTTTGAACCCCAGGAAGAATACCTCATCAAGAAAAATAAAGTGAGGATATTTACTTTACAAGAAATTCGTAAAAAAGCAGTGGAACGTGTAGCCATTGAATCCTTAAATTATCTCGACCATTGTGATTTAATCTATGTGAGCTTTGATGTAGATAGTATGGACTCCAGAATTTCGAGTGGAACCGGAACACCGGTGCCCAATGGAATTACTGAAAAAGAAGCCGGAAATTTGATTTATTACATTATGCGTAGTAAAAAAATTATTTGCTTTGAAATGGTTGAAATTAATCCAACACTTGATCGGGAAAATTTAATGGCTGAGAATGCCTTTGAAATTTTGCAAAAGGCTACCAATCAACTAAGTCATGATTTTTAATAATTGAATTTAATAAAACTTGAAACCTTTTTTTGGATGATGAGGTATTAATGCTGTGTTTGTTTCCGTTTAATGAAGGCCTGTGCCGAAATCGGATTAACCTTTATGCTCTTCTGATACAAGAGGGTAATGGGGATAAAAAACAACACAAATTTTTATTGGCTCCCGCCGGGGAGCCATTATTTTTTATGGAATTGTATATAAAATATCATCTTCATTTATAAACATGAAAGCAACAACGTATATATTTCTTCTTTTGCAATTCGGTTTATTTGCGCAAACTCGTACTCAAAACAATAAAACCTATACTATAAAAGGTAAAGTTGTTTATACTAACAGTTATTGCGGTGGTGTAATGCCAAATAAAGAAGTTTTAGATGAGTGTAACAGAGCAAAACCTTACGTAGGAAAAAAACTTTTTGTAAAAAAAGGAGAGAGCAATAACTTAAAGTCTAAAATACTATTTTCATTTACTGTCGACTCAACCGGGGGTTTTTCTTTTCATTTACCAAAAGGAAATTACATGATAGTATGCGAAGAGCAAACTAAAAAGATTTCAATCAAAAATTCAAAAAACTCACATTTAAATATCGATTCTTCGTGTTATGCCCAATGGTGGACTATCCCATTATTACAAATTCATGTTGATGCACAACCGGTGTATGATTTGCAAATTACGTTTCATAAAAAATGTTTTGTGAATTCAGATTCTCCTTGCATCCATTATTCGGGACCCATGCCTCCGTGATTGCTTTTAACGCATTTTGAGCAATAAACTTACAATTATTATAAAAATCGATTTAAATTTGTTTTGATATTTATTTTATTCAATATAAAAGGAATAAAATTTATCTTTAAAAAAAATTATCATGAAAATTAAAATCACGGGTCTTGCTTTTTTATTCTGTATTCAACTCCTTGCACAATTACCTGCGTATATTCCAACATCAAGCTTAGTGGCTTGGTATCCGTTTGATGGAAACACGTTAGATATGAGTGGCAACGGAAATCACTGCGCAGCATTCAACGGACCAACATTAAAGCCGGATAGATTTAATAATGCTGCATCCTCGTTTTCTTTGGATGGAGTAAATGATTATATAAATTCAACTTTGAATTTCTTTAATTCTAGTGAACCGCATACCATTTCAATGTGGTGGAAAACGGGAGATTATACAAAAGCATCACAAACCTTTTACAGCATCAATCCGTTTTTTCAGGAAGGGGTTTTATTTAATCACGCACCGAACGGAAGCAATCAAAAAATAACTTATATGTTAGGCACTGGCGCCGGAACTTTTGATATTAATAATAGTTCTGTAGGATTTACTGTAGTTCCAAATTTTACTACATGGCATCATTTATTGGTGATAAGAACAAATACCGAATGGAGATTTTATTCGGACGGAGTACTATCTCATACATTTACATCCGCACCAACCGGAACTTTAATAGCAAATATGAGGTTTGGCGCTGAAAACAATGGTGTTTTTGGGGGCGGTAAAAATTTTAAGGGGCAGCTAGATGATATTGCCATTTGGAACAGAGTATTAGATTCATGCGAAATTTGGAAAGTGTATAACGCCTCTGCAGGTAACATCACTCCATCTTCAAGTTCCTCATTAATTTGTACGGGAGAAACAGCTACATTAAATGTTTCGGGCGCTACATCTTATACCTGGAATCCGGGTAACATTATTTCTAATTCTTTAGTGATTAGTCCAACTGTAAGCAGCACTTATTCCGTTTCAAGTCATGACAGTATTAGCACGTGTACTAGTTTCACCACCTTTACTCAAGAAGTTGCACTTTGCACAAACTTGCAAAGTAATTCATTTTCGGAAAATGAAATTTTAGTTTATCCAAATCCGGGAAGCGGAAAATTTACGGTAGTTTTTGATCAGAAATCGGAAATTCGGATTATGGATTTAAGCGGAAAAATAATTTTTGAAGAAAAAGTAGAAGTTACAAATTCAAACCATACAAATGTGGAAATAAAAAATGCCGGAATATTTTGGCTAGAAGTAAAAACTCCAAATAAAATCCTATGTAAAAAAATAATTGTAATTCAGTAACTACAATTCCCAATCTGAAATAATAAAATCTTTTTCCATTTTTTTAATTCGGAATTTCATTTCAATTACTTTATTGCCGTTGATAACTGTTACTCTTTTTTTGCGCTTTGAAAACGTCCAGGTTCCTTCTTTAAATGAACGTATGTCTGATTCTCCAATATGCAGAATCTGACATTTTCCATTCGCTTCCAGTTTAACAGTTGGTCTATAAATACGTGGAGGAAATTGATAATCGCAATTTCTGAATGCGGCTACCTTTGCGTTTTGATTTTCATCTTCAAATGAACGCGACCAACAATTTATTAAATCCTCGGCCTTTATTTTTTTAGCCTTTTGAGCAAGTAAAACATTTGATGAAAGTACAATCAGAAGTATTAATCTATTCATAGTCCAAAACTACGAATTAAAAACACAATGAAATTCTGCCCTGCATATTCGATTATTCAAGGTTGAGTGGCAAATTCTTAATACTAAAACGTTTTAATAATTGTTGGGTAGTTAATTATTTGCAATAATTCCAGGTTAATTTTAACTTGTTGTTGTTATTTTTAATACTCATACATGATTAAATTTTACTTCTTTCTTTTTATTGGAATGTTTTATGTTCAAGGCAGTGCTTTTGGACAGAATTGTTCAGGTGCACATAGTGCATCTATGATTCCAATTACAACTCAAAACAATGTTGAGTTTGCATATAGAATCAATCATTGCAGTACCGGAGATGAGGTATTGTTGCAAATCAATAACACTTCCAATAATAATGTAACTATTACTTTTACTCCTAAAATATTTTCAGCTAATCAAGGTTGGGAACCGGCCAATGCTGTATCTATTACTTTAAATGCGCAATCGTCATTAAATGCCACGCCATGTTCAACTAACAATTCCAATACGTCATTTGTAGGAAAAGAAATTTTTCCGAATGAATATTTTCCGGCACAAAATTCACTCCCTCAAATATTATCACTTGAATTGCTTAACATAAACGTAAACTAATTAAAATGAATAAAATCAAATTAATAATTTTTTCAATATTCATATCTTCTTTAGGATTACAAAGTCAGGTAATTGAAGATTTTGAGGCAGCAGGAACTTGGACTTGGTCGCCTTGGTTAATAGGAAGCGGAACAAATAACGGAACAAAAGCTGCAGCTGCGGCTTATTCGGGGGCTTTTGGATGGCAAGCGGCCACCAGTGGTTATCCTTGGTTTTATAGAACGGATGTTTCTATTGGAAATCCGGGTGATGTTTTAGGGGTATGGGCCAAGGGGAATCAAAGAAATTATATGGGCTTTGGAGCTACAGGCGGCGGAGGTTGGTCATTAGTACTTGCCCCTAACACCAGTGGTTTAATTATTCAGGCCAATGCCGGCTGGGGATACACCGATTTAGCAACCACACCTTACACCTATAACACGGCTAATTGGTATTATTTAGAGTTAACCTGGAATACTACTACAAATGTAACTGGTAGATTATATGACAACGCCATGGTTTTGCAAGCTACTGTAAATACAAATATAGCTACACTAGTTCCTAACGGCATTTCTTTTAGAAGTTATTGCACCACTATTTGTTATTTTGATGATTTTAACACCTCTGTTATTCTTCCAATTCAGTTACTTGAATTTACAGTTACCGCATCAGAAAACAAAAACGCTAATGTTTTAAATTGGGTAACCGGAAATGAAAAAAATAATAAGAAATTTGAAGTAGAAAAAAGTGTAGATGGATTATCTTTTGAATCAATTGGTGATTTAAACGGAAGCGGTAATTCAAACGTAATTCATGAATACAGTTTTACGGATACAAAACCAAATAGAGGAATTAATTATTATCGTTTACGTCAATTTGAGTTTGACGGAAGTTCTACTGTATCCAAAGTGATTTCCATAAATAATGAAAATTCTTTAAATGAAATTTCAATTTTCCCGTCGGTAACTTCAGGTCATACAAATCTTCAATTTCCAATTACCGGTGAAAAAGAAGTTTTAATTAATGATTGCACAGGGAAAATTGTTTATTCTGCAAAAGTTATTGAAGATAAATTAAATTTGAATTTATCGTTTTTAAATGATGGGATTTACTTTGTGAAAGTAAGTAACGGCACAGCTGAATACAACAGTAAACTTGTTATTTCAAAATAGCGAAGGTCAATTGGTATTCAATTCCATTTAATCGTTAATTACGATTTTCCTTTTTTCTTATTAGCCTTATAGTTGTTTAGCAAAGAATCTGCCGTATGGAGAAATTTGATTTGTTCTGCTCCTTGTAATGCTCCTACAGGATAACCTAATGAACCAACCGGATCAATACCGAAAGTTTTAGCACTATCATTTTTTATCATATTAAACATCCAAATGGTAGGATACCCCATTACGCCAAACGATTGTTGCAAATTATTATTCTGCTGTTGCAAGGCCGGATCTAATGCTTTCATTCTCGGAAAATCAACTTCTAAAAGAATCACATTTTTTTTTGCCCAATCCACAAATTCTTTTTTGGCGAAAACATCTGCCTGTAATTTTTTACACCAGCCGCACCAGTCGCTACCCGTAAAAAAAGCAAACACGGGTTTCTTTTTCTTTTTGGATATTTCATGAGCCTCCATCAGATTTGTATACCAGGTTAGCGGTGATTTTTCTGCTGGTTTTTGCTGAGCGAAATTTTTAGGGACTAATAAAATTATCGAAACAAAAATTAGGGTGATTTTTAGAAAGGAGTTTTTCATATACAATAATACAGAATGATGATTTAAATTTTTGCTATTTATTGTTAAAGCGGGGTTAAATGAGTGAAATAAAAAATCCCCTGAGCAAAACAGGGGATTTTAAAATTTAACGATCACTTTTATGATCCACAAGAGTCACAAGCCTCGGGGTTGTCTAAGCTACAGGCTAACTGTGCGTTTATTTCTTCCTGGGTGAGTACATGAGATTGACCTCTATCAACCAATAACTGATCTTCGTTGCCTAGAATCAAATTCGGTTTTTGTAATGCACTTTGATCAACTGTAAACTTAATGGCATCCGCTGCTGCTTTTGTGCGTAAATAGTACATACCCGTTTTCAATCCCTTTTTCCAAGCATAAAAATGAGCTGAACTCATTTTGGCAAAATTAGCATCCTGAATAAACAAATTTAAAGATTGAGACTGATCAATAAATGCGCCGCGATCGGCAGCCATATCAATTATAGTTCTTTGTTTAATTTCCCAAACTGTTTTGTATAATTCTTTAATGTTATCCGGAATTTCGTTTATGTTTTGAACGGATCCGTTTGCAGCTATGATTTTGTTTTTCACATTGTCATTCCATATTCCCAATTTCACTAAATCGCGCAACAAATGTTTATTCACAACCACAAACTCTCCGCTTAAAACACGACGCGTATAAATATTGCTCGTATATGGTTCAAAACATTCGTTGTTTCCTAAAATTTGAGAAGTGCTTGCAGTAGGCATTGGAGCTAATAATAAACTATTGCGAACACCAAATTGTAAAATTTCTTCTCTTAATGTATCCCACTCCCATCTTGAGCTTGGCGTTACACTCCACATATCGTGCTGGAAAATTCCTTTGGAAATAGGTGATCCCTGATACGATTCATAAGGTCCTTCAATTTTCGCCAAATCTTTACTAGCCGTTAATGCCGCATAATAAATAGTTTCAAATATCTCCGCATTTAATTTTTTAGCGTCTTCGCTTTCAAAAGGGAAACGCATTAAAATGAAGGCATCCGCTAATCCTTGAACGCCTAATCCAATAGGACGGTGACGCATATTGGAAGTTCTGGCTTCAGGAATCGGATAATAATTACGGTCGATAATTTTATTTAAATTTTTTGTGGCTACATAAGTAATTTCAAATAATTTATTGTGATCAAATGTTCCGGTTTTTTCATCCACAAATCGAGGTAATGCAATGGAAGCTAAATTACACACAGCCACTTCGTCTTTACTGGTATACTCAATAATTTCAGTACATAAATTTGATGATTTAATGGTCCCTAAATTTTGTTGATTTGATTTTGAGTTAGCTGCATCTTTAAACAACATATATGGATTTCCGGTTTCAATTTGCGCTTCAATAATGGCTGCCCATAATTCACGCGCTTTTATTTGCTTACGGAAACGTTTTTCCTTTTCATACTTTGTGTACAAAGCCTCAAATTCGGCACTGTGACAATCACTTAATCCCGGTGATTCATTTGGACACATTAAACTCCAGTCTCCCTCCTCTTCCACTCTTTTCATAAACAAATCCGGAATCCACAAAGCCGTAAATAAATCACGGGCTCGCATTTCTTCCTTACCATGATTTTTGCGTATATCCAAAAAGTCATATATATCTGCATGCCATGGCTCCAAGTATACTGCTATGGATCCTTTACGTTTTCCGCCACCCTGATCTACATAACGTGCAGTTTCATTATACACTTTTAGCATTGGAATAATTCCGTTACTGGTTCCGTTGGTACCTTTAATATATGAACCTGTTGCTCTTACATTGTGAATATTAATACCAATACCTCCGGCACTCTGCGATATTTTAGCACAATTTTTTAATGTATCATAAATACCATCAATACTATCTTCCTTAACCTGCAATAAAAAGCATGAGCTCATTTGTGGTTTTGGTGTTCCTGCGTTAAAAAGGGTTGGTGTTGCGTGTGTAAACCAACGCTCACTCATTAAATTGTATGTTCTGATGGCCGACTCAATATCTGATTTATGTATTCCCACCGCAACACGCATAAGCATGTGCTGTGGACGCTCAGCAACCTTTCCATTCATTTTTAATAAATAAGAACGCTCCAACGTTTTGAATCCGAAATAATCGTAGCCAAAATCACGATCGTATATTATAGAAGAGTCTAATGTGTGCGCATTGTTCTTTACAATTTCATAAACATCCTCAGCAATTAAGGCCGCCGGCGTGTTGGTTTTAGGGTCTATATACTTATATAAGGCTTCAATTGTTTTTGAAAAGCTCTTAATGGTATTTTTATGCAAATTACTCACAGCAATTCTGGAAGCTAACTGAGCATAATCAGGATGACGGACCGTTAATGAAGCTGCGGTTTCTGCAGCCAAATTATCTAACTCACTAGTAGTTACACCATCGTATACACCATCAATTACTTTTTTTGCTACCAATGTAGAATCCACATGCATCGGATCCAAACTGTAACTTAACTTTTGTACACGTGCTGTGATTTTGTCAAATTTTACCGATTCGCGGGTTCCGTCTCTTTTAATTACAAACATAGGCCAGAATTTAATTTAGTTTTTTGAGATTAATACTTTATTTTTTTATTTCAGTTCGGACTTACAAGTTACGCTTGCTTTCAGTCTTCCCGATTTTTACTTTATCTAACATTTCAACAATCTGCCGGTTAATTATTTTTTTTCTCCAAACTTTAACATTTGAGGCTGAAATTCCCTTGCCGGAATGTTCGTTCCGGCTCAATTTGAAGCCACATCTGTTGAATTGGGGATTTTAACCTACCAGTATTTTTCTAGAAGTCCTCATCTAGCTTAAATACATTATTTTCCTCGCTTTTGCCCATCACGCCTGCTTTTTGGTATTCTGCCACACGTTTTTCGAAGAAATTGGTTTTTCCTTGTAACGAAATCATTTCCATAAAATCGAATGGATTTGAAGCGTTAAAGTATTTTTCACAATCCAATGCCAATAGTAATCGATCGGCACAGAATTCTATATATTGACACATGAGGTCTGAATTCATTCCAATCAATTTAACCGGAATTGCATCAACCACAAACTTTTTTTCAATAGTTACCGCATCAACAATGATTTTAGTAACTTGTTCTTTAGGCAATTTATTTTTTACATGATTAGTATATAATAAACATGCAAAATCACAATGTAAACCTTCATCTCTGCTAATTAGTTCATTGCTAAAAGTTAAGCCGGGCATTAAACCCCGCTTTTTTAACCAGAAAATAGAACAAAAAGAACCGGAGAAAAATATTCCTTCTACTGCCGCAAAGGCAATTAGCCTTTCAGCAAAGCTGCCATTACCTATCCACCTTAAAGCCCAATCTGCCTTTTCCTTCACGCAAGGCACTGTATCAACTGCGTGTAATAAATAATCTTTCTCTACCGGATCTTTTATATACGTATCAATTAAAAGGGAGTAGGTTTCCGAATGAATATTTTCCATCATAATTTGGAATCCGTAAAAACAACGGGCTTCCGGATATTGAACTTCATTAGTAAAGTTTATCGCTAAATTTTCATTCACAATTCCATCGCTGGCTGCAAAAAAAGCTAATACATGTTTAATGAAATGTTTTTCATTATCGTTCAATTTATTATTCCAATCCTGTAAATCTGAGGCCAAGTCAATTTCTTCTGCCGTCCAAAAACTGGCTTCGGCTTTTTTATAAAATTCCCAAATGTCCTTATACTTTATCGGGAAGAGGACGAAACGGTCCTTGTTTTCTGCTAGAATTGGTTCGGTCATAATGCGTAAGATCTCTTTAATATATTATATAATGTGTGTGTTGATTTTAGTAAATGCAAATATTTAAAAAAAAGGTCAGGCGAATCAGATAATGAATTAACATGTGGTGCTTAGTTTTAAACAGTTCAAAATGGAGAAAAAAAGATGAAGTGAATAAGCGTGTTGATTACCAATACAGTAATAATTATGAAGAAATAATTTAAAAAAAGGTTGCTGTATTAAATTAGATTTTTATATAGCTAATAGAAATCTATTGAAACCATCTCCATTTGTTTCCCCTAAATGGATATAAGTGCTTCATATTGTCTTATTCTCTAAAATTCTGATTGGAAAAGGCTTAAAATGTGGTAGTTTTGCAACTTATTTAAAGTAAATTCGTTAAAGGAGATAAAAGAACCCTTTTCATGACCGTAACTGAAATCATACAGGGCTTGCACAAAAATGATAAGGCATGTAAAAAATACCTTTTTGAAACGCATTACGGGAAATTATTTGCTTTAGTTCAGCGTTATTGTAAAAGTCAGGCTCAGGCCACCGAGATTTTTCACGTTGCATTTAATTTTGCACTGCAACAACTGCAACAATCTAAAAACACACAGATTAACTTGCCTGAATTTTTGGAGAAAGAAGTTATACAAGAAACTATTCGGCAAATTAAAAATCTACGCAGCGAATATTATGTTGCCAGCACCGTGTACGCTACACAAAAATTGAGTAGTGATTATGATCTTTTTAATGCCAACCAAATTATAGACTATTACACAGTTGATATGGATATTCTGATTAAAGCTTTACAGCAATTGGTGCCATCGCAACGATTAATATTTAATTTACACATTATTGAAGGTTATAGCATAGAAGAAGCAGCACGATTACTTGAAGCGAGCGAACAAACAGTTAAAAGTAATTTGGAAAAAGCACGATTCAATTTACAAAAAAATATTGAAAAAAGTTTGAGACAAACCAAGTATGAGCAGTCCTTTTAATTACGAAATAGACGAAAAAAACCTACGCTCGAGATTAAAAGATCGGACCGTTCCCTATAGAGAAGATGCTTTTATACAGTTTGAATCTTATTCGGAATACAATAAAAGTTCGCATAAACCTCGCAGTTTACCAAACTTTAATTTAAGTATTGGACGTAATATTATTATTCCCGTAATTTTTGGAGTTGCTATTTTACTTCTATCTATCATTCTTTATAAGTTTATAGAAATTAAAAACGCTTCAAATACAGTAACAGAACAGTTGGATAAGCCCATTGAAAATATTCAACCTCAGCAAAACCCTGAAATTATACCTGTTGTTAAAGATTCCATCCTACCTGAAAAAACAAGAACAGATTCTACAGCAGTTGATTCTCTTAAATTAATAACAGAAGCTAGCCCAACGCTGGCAGCAATTGTGAATTCAACAACACCAACACCTTCCATAGTAATAAATACTTCTTCTTTAACCACGGAACAGAAAGCGATTTCTGCTTGGTTTGTTCCAAATAACTGTGAGGTGTATGAATCTCCAAATATTGCTTCCAAAGTAATTGGCAATTTGCCGGGAGGCAAAAATTATAACGTTTATGAAATCACCAACTATTTTTTAAAAGTTAAATTCAGTACAACCGGCGAAACCGGATATATTCTGAAACGACTCGCCGGCACCACCGAAAATTCAACAGCGAAAAAAAAGAAAAGTGCTGAAGAAATGGAATCTAAACCATTGGATGAACTTATTCCCAAAACAGAAGAACCCGAACTCAAGTAAGGCTTACACGTCGTATGGAGGACATTAAGAGTAAAAATGACATAGAGTTTTTAATAAAAAAATTCTACAACGCATTACTGCAAATAGACGAAATGAAACCGCCATTCGAAGGATTAAATTTCGAAAAACACATTCCTAATATTGTTCAATTCTGGTCTTTTGTGTTGTTAGAGGAAGAGGGATATAAAACTAATGTATTTGATAAACATTTGCATTTACCGATACACTTACCCATGTTTGATATTTGGCTTGAAGTTTGGACTAGAACAGTATCAGAAAATTTTAAAGGTGAAAAGGCTGATTTAGCAATTCAACGCGCTCAGGTGCTCACTTATACATTTAAAGCAAAATGGGAGAAAATAAATTCGAAATAATGCTAATTCTAAAGCCAAATTAAATCAAACTCGTTTTACTTTTTTCTTGTAAATTTGTTGGGCATGAAAGAATCGACAACTGAAAATAAAATCAAATCACGGGCTCTTGAACTAGATCAACTTGATCCTCTAAAAGCTTACCGCGAAAAGTTTCATATTCCGCAACATAATAATGAAGATGTGGTGTATTTCACCGGAAACTCTTTGGGGTTACAACCAAAAAGCACCGCTCAATACCTGCAACAGGAATTAAACGACTGGGCTAAGTTTGGCGTTGAAGGTCATTTTCTGGCCAAAAATCCATGGCTCTCTTATCACGAAATTCTCACGCAAAAAATGGCTACTCTTGTAGGCGCCTTGCCTGAAGAAACGATAATGATGAACCAACTTACAGTTAACCTGCATTTATTAATGGTTTCTTTCTATCGCCCTACCGCTAAACGTTATAAAATTTTATGTGAAGCTAAAGCTTTTCCCAGCGATCAGTATGCTTTGCAATCTCAGGTAAAATTTCATGCCGGATTAGCCACTTCGCATGGGTTTAATGAGCAGGATGCCATAATTGAAGTTAGTCCAAGAGAAGGAGAATATCATATCCGGGAAGAAGATATTTTAAAGGCCATAGAAACACATAAGGATTCACTTGCGTTAATTCTAATGGGTGGCGTTAATTATTTTACCGGACAAGTGTTTGATATGAAAGCCATCACTGAAGCCGGTCATAAAGCAGGAGCTTTTGTTGGATTTGATCTTGCACACGCTGCCGGGAATTTAGAATTGGAATTACATCATTGGAATGTTGATTTCGCAGTTTGGTGTTCTTATAAGTATTTAAATAGCGGACCGGGAAGCGTGGCCGGTGCTTTTGTGCATCAAAAACATTTAACTAATATCGAAATTCCGCATTTTGCCGGGTGGTGGGGACATGATAAAAAAACAAGATTCCTGATGGATAAAAAATTTGTGCCCATCGAAACTGCCGAACGTTGGCAACTGAGTAATGCTCCAATTCTAAGTATGGCTGCCTGCAATGCAAGTTTGGATATTTTTGATGAAGTTGGAATGAAAAAATTAAATGAAAAAAGCAAAAAGCTGGTCAACTTTTTAGAAGAAGTAATTCATGAAATTAATACCACTAAAAACAATTGCCTTGAAATAATAACACCTGCTAAAAACAGAGGTTGTCAACTTTCAATAGTTGCTAATGGCTATGGCAAGAATTTATATAAAGGATTAATCGAAAATGGAGTAATTCCCGACTGGAGAGAACCAAATGTAATACGCTGTGCTCCGGTTCCTTTGTATAACTCCTTTTATGACATCTATCGTTTCGGTCAAATCTTATCCGGGCTATTATAATCAACCCATAATAATTCTGTATATTTGAATATGCACTTGTGCCATTTATGTTGCGTGTGAAAAAAATTTATTACTATTTATTTGTTCTTGTGTTTTCCTCAAGTCAAACACTTATTTCACAAACACAGATTATTGATAAAGTAAACACCAAAAACCTGAGTAACCCCTTTGTAAGTGCTTTGTTTCAAGACTCAAAGGGATACCTTTGGGTAGGCACCATCGGCGGATTAAATAAATATAATGGATACGGCTTTACCAGATACCGTTACTTAATTAATGATTCGAGTTCTTTGAGTAATCCCGCAATTACCTCTTTTTATCAAAATGAGCCCAATCATGTTTTTATAGGTACTCGTAATGGTTTAAACATTTACAACTACGATTCAGATCAGTTCAAGAGAATTTATTTCAACGAGAAAGAAGAAAATGCAGGTTTAAAAAATAATATCAATTGTTTAACAGCAGTTAGTAAAACTGTAGTTGCTGGTACTGGCGACGGAATTTTATTATTTGATGAAACTAAAAATCAACTACAAACCATTTCCCATCGCAACTCAAAATTGTTAGAAGGATGGCATATTACCTGTATGTGCGTTGATCGATTAGGGAATTTATGGATAGGCGCAAGAATAAGAAAAAGCTCTGGTTTAATTTATCAAGTTTTTCGTTATAATTTTAGTAGTCGTAGACTACATGAAATTGATATTGAAAATAAAACACATCATTGTGGAATTTCTGAAGACTATTTGGGTAATATTTGGGTAGCGAACGACAATGGCCTAACTTGTATCAATCCCGGAACTAATAACAGTACTTTTTATCTGGCCCCAAACGGATTCTATTCAAATGTTTCGTACACACACACCAAAGATAATTACATTTGGCAATGTTACTGGAGTTACGGCATTACTTCTTTTGATATTGATAAAAAGGAATTTCAAACTTATAGTCATAGTCCCGATTTACCAAACTCCCTAATGAGTAATAAGTGTTGGGCTTTATTAAGAGATGATAATGATATCCTATGGATTGGTTCAGATGTAGGCCTACAAAAAATCACTAACAAAAGGCCCAATATTGATATCATCCAAAAAGATCCGCAAAATTTTAAGCAATCATTAATGGGCAACATGCTCACTGCAGTATTACCAAGCAGAAAGCAAAATCAAACGGTTTTTGTTGGAGTAGATGGCGAAGGATTTTCAATTTATAATAAAAAAACGCGTAAAGCCATAAACTTCGGACCAAATGCAGAGTATAAAAATATAGAACGATTCGTTAACCAGTTTATTGAAGACAAAAACGGCGATGTGTATGTGCTTGGTCAAAATAATTTTCAAAAACTCGTTTTTAAAAATGAATCCGTAAAGGAAAAATATTATTACGGACTTCAAGAACATTATTGCGCTTCGGGTATGCAAGACCCAATCGACTCAAACAGAATTTGGATAGGAGGAAAAAACGAAATATTTTATTTCGATAAACAATCTCAAAAAATTAATGTTGTAGATGGATTGAATAATATTGATGGCGTATTTTACAGCACTTTCTTTTGCAGCGGTAATTTATACTTCGGTTTCAAAAATGGTTTAATTAAATTAAATCCAACTACACTCGAAACAAAACGTATAGATTTACCAAACACCGGCAACATCAGTTGTGCCGTGGTTTCTGATAATAACGAAGTGGTTTTGGGTTCACAATTTTTAGGATTAATAAAATTTTCGACTGGAAATAACAAGTATGAAATACTTTATAATAAGAATAATGAATATTTTTCTGAGCCATCGTCAATTTTATTGTACAAAGGCAGTTTATGGTTTACCGGTAATGGAGGCTTAACTCGTTATAATTTAGATACGAAAGAAATTACGGAAGTGAACACCGATGACGGGCTGCCTTCTAATGTTGTTCATAAAATTGATTTACTGGATGGCTACATGTATTTAGCATCACATAATGGCTTGTCTATCATGAATCCCGACTTTCAAGTGTCCCATTTCATTTCACCTAAAGTTGATGTTACAAAATTTGAAGTGCTCTCTGATAATTTAACCTTCAATAATATTCAGAGTAATGATGAGCTTGTTTTAAATGAAAGACAAAATACTTTCCGCATTAATTTTACGGTATTGGATTTTAATCTTCCCGAAAAAAACAGATTTAAATTCAGATTACTTCCTATTGAAAATGAATGGCGCTCACCTGTTGGAGAAAATTATTTAATATTTAACTCCCTGCCGCCGGGACAATATCGCTTTGAATTGCTGGGAGCCAATGCAGATCAGATTTGGTGTATGGAACCTTTTGTCATTAACATCAATATAGTTCCGCCATTTTATAAAACCAAATGGTTTTTTCCGGTTTTACTAATTACACTGCTTGTTGTTTTTGTTCTTTTCGTCTTTTTAAGATTTAGATCCAACGCCAAAAAGCGAGACATGTTGGAGAAAATAATTAAAGAACGCACGAAAGAAATTCAGGAACAAAAAGCAGAGTTGTTGGATAGTATTATTTATGCGAAGAGAATTCAAAAGGCAATTTTTGTTGGCGCTAATGAGTTAAACGAATCCATTCCGGAAAGTTTTATTTATACCAAACCAAAAGATAAGGTGAGTGGAGATTTTTATTGGATTGGAAAATGTAAAAATCATTTAATCGTTTTTGCGGGTGACTGCACAGGTCACGGAGTGCCGGGCGCTTTACTAAGTGTTGTAGGAACATCCTTACTCAATCAAATTGTGCATGAGGAAATGTTATGGAATCCCGGAGAAATTCTTACGCGTTTAAACAATATTTTTTATCGTCAACTTAGTTTGGATGTTGAAAATGTAAGAGACGGAATGGATTGTTCAGTGATCTCCATCGAAATGAAAAGCAAAAAAGTGTATTATGCCGGCGCAAAACTAGATGCGATTATGATTACTCCAAATGAACTAGTTGACCTGAGGTCTCAACGTATATCCATTGGAGAAAATATTGACACCGTGTTTACAGCCCAAACATTATTAAAAGAATCTGCTTGTAGCTTTTATTTATTTAGCGATGGTATACGCGATCAACATGGTGGCCCTGATAATAAAAAATTATCCATGAAAAGATTTCGCGATATATTACTGCAAGCCTCGAAATTACCAATGGCAGAGCAAAAACAATATATCTATAATACAATAAATAGTTGGAAAGCCAGTATGCCGCAAACGGACGACATGATTTTAATTGGTTTGAAAATTTAATTTACTTTACTGGTTGGGTTTGATAAATTTTTTACACCCGTAATATCCATTTTAATGCTGCCTACTAATACTTTGGCCTGAGCCCGCATTGGAATGTGATTTAAGTCGTCACTTATCCAAACCGTTAAATCCTCATCCTTTTTAAAAACACGGCCCTTTTGTACAATTGGACAAAACTTTAAACACTTAAATTTTCCCAAGTCGGTTTTTATTTCTTCTCGTCCAACAAATTTTATTTTTAACGGCCACAATTCCTTATCCACAAAACATTCCATCGTGTAAATATCACCGGGATTAGCATTACTTAAATCCATATTTCTGGCTGAATAAAATGCACTAACCATATCCTGCACGCCAACCGGCACATCAAATTTTTCGCCATTACCAATATCCACTTTTTTAGTGTAATGATTAAAACTGTAATCCTGACTGAATTTGTATCCGCCCTCATCAACTCGCCTTACAAACAACCAGGGCAATAAAGCATCTTTATCTAAATAAGTCTCGTATCGGTCTCTCACTTTAAAAAACCAATCGGCGCTACCAATTGTAAAACCATTGCCAACAATGTGATAAACTTTTCGGCCGTTTACTTCAATTAAATCCGGTTTCACTTCCAAAACAGCCATACCGGCGTTTAATGCACCATAGTGCATTCTGTAGGTCAAAACTTCCCCTTCTCTAAATGCTATGTTTTTTTGAACCGGCAAAGGTTCGGCACTTACCGAACACGCTTGTACAGGAATAAAAAGCTGAGGCACTTGTAAAGGAGCAAACGCAAACAAAATTCCAATACTTGAAATTAGAAATATTAAATTTTTATTTGATTTATGCTTCATATTTAAATCCATTTGATTCAAATCCTATGCCAAAGCTATTTATTCTTTTAATTAAAATTTGTTAATTAATTCCACAATTGATGCTCTATTAGTGCTCAGTTCAAAAAATTTCCTTTTGTTTAGTACAGCTCTTATTATGCCTAAAAATTTCAAAAAATAATAATGAAAGTGTAAGGCGAATTTACCGGTTATTCCTGCTGTTAAAAAGGCCAGTATCGGATATAATACGATAGAAGAGAAATGATACACCACAATAAATAATAACACGTAATAAATCAAAAAGATAAAAGTAGCCAAGCCAATCCAAATGGAGGAATAAAATTCTTTATTCCCTTTCAAAATCGCTTTGGTAATAAGTTCGGTTGATTTAAATGGTAAATAATTCAATAACAATCCCGTTAAATAAACCGGGAAACCAATAATTACTATAAAACACCTCAACAACACAGCTAGCGTTTTTAAATACTCTTTATTTTGCGGATCAATTATCCAGTCGCGCATTCCGGCTTTATGAAGTGCTTTGAAATAAGGTTTAATTTTAGTTTTAACTTCATCCAATACCTCCTTATTATTAATTTCAGCGCTATTAACTAATTCAGTAATTTGTTTGGTAACCTTATAATCATCGTAAAGGTCTTTCTTGTTTAAATTTTGACTTTTTAAAAAGGCTGATTTGCACATCTTTTCAATCAGTATAACGGTTTCATCATATTCACTGTTATTAATGTGGGTAATTAATGCTTTCATTTTACCCTCCAGCTCATTCAAAAAACTTTTATATCCTTTGGCTTCACTCACGTTGTACTCCGCCATATATTTATCCAAAGTGTAAGGTTCGCCCACATTATAAAAAATAGTACTTCTCAGTTTATCGGGCTGACTGTAATTTACACCAACCGGTATTACCAGTAATTGTTTGTTTTTTAAATATTCTTGTGCACCAAAGGTCATGCGGGCAACTCCTTTTTTTAGCGGGCGCAATCTTCTTTCCTGAATACATAAACCTTCAGCAAATACCACCATTTTTTTATCCCTGTCCAACAAATAATTCACTCGCCTATAAGCATCTTCATTTTTCTTTAATCCTTCCTTTCCGCCATCCTGAATTCTAAAAATAGGAACAATTCCCAAAGACTCTAAAAGCCTTGTCACCAATCCGGCTTTAAAGGCATCGCCCCTTGCCAAATAATATAATCTGGTTGGATATATATTAAAAATAACGGCAACCGGATCAGTAAAAGCATTCGGATGATTCATGGCTACAATTACTGGTCCTTTTTTTTGCAAAAAATGCTTATTTCTGGTTTGTATCCGACTGTAAAAAGTTGGATAAATAAAGGTAAGCAGGTAACGCAAAAAATGCCACAACATAACAACGATTTGTAACAAAAATAACCTTATTTTTTTAATCGATTTTTTTAACACATTGTTAGTAAAAACAAGTGGAATTTTAGAGCGATATAAGCCAATTTTTAGGTATATTTAAAAGTTAATAAAAAATAAGTAACAGAACCATTTTATGTCAGAGATTTCATCAGAAAAATCGAATTACGGGGCGGATAATATACAAGTATTAGAAGGACTCGAAGCAGTAAGAAAAAGACCGGCCATGTATATTGGCGATATCGGAATTAAAGGACTACATCATTTAGTTTATGAAGTAATAGATAACTCCATAGATGAGGCATTAGCCGGACATTGTAAAAATATCACAGTAACCATATTGGAAAATAATTCAATACGTGTTACAGACGATGGAAGAGGAATACCAACTGACATTCACCCTAAACTTGGCGTGAGCGCCCTGGAGGTTGTAATGACAGTTTTACACGCCGGAGGTAAATTTGATAAAGACACGTACAAAGTTTCTGGTGGTTTACATGGTGTTGGTGTAAGTTGCGTGAACGCATTATCGGATTTATTAATTGCCGAGGTACATCGCGATGGAAAAATTACAAAACAGGAATTTGCGAAAGGTAAGCCACTTTATCCGGCCAAGGTAGTAGGAACCACAGATAAAAGAGGCACTACAGTAACATTTACGCCCGATTTAAGCATATTTATTACCGGCGAATATAATTACACCACTTTAGCTAATCGTATACGCGAATTATCGTTTTTAAATAAGCGAATCCGTTTAACATTAGAAGATGAAAGACAAAAAGATGAAAATGGTAATCCGATTAGTGAGGTTTTTTACAGCGAGGGCGGTTTACGCGAGTTTGTTACTTATTTAGATGGAGCTAAAGAAAAATTAATTGAAGAACCTATTTATTTTGAAAATAACAGCGGAACTATTCCTGTTGAGGTAGCTATGCTTTATAATAACTCTTTTGCAGAAAGCATTCAGAGTTACGTAAACAATATTAATACACACGAGGGAGGAACACATTTATCAGGTTTCAGAAGAGGATTAACACGTACACTGAAAAATTATGCAGATAAAAACGGATTATTATCTAAAGTAAAATTTGAAATTAGCGGAGATGACTTTCGAGAAGGGTTAACAGCTGTTATATCGGTAAAAGTAGCGGAACCTCAGTTTGAAGGACAAACCAAAACAAAATTAGGAAACAATGAAGCTATAGGGGCAGTTGACCAGGCGATTAGTGAAGCTCTTCAAAATTACTTGGAAGAACACCCGAAACAAGCACGAACCATTATTGATAAAGTAATTTTAGCGGCCACGGCACGTCATGCAGCCCGAAAAGCCCGTGAATTAGTTCAGCGAAAAAATGTGATGACCGGATCCGGATTACCGGGAAAATTAGCAGATTGCGCCAGCGGTGATCCGTTTTTGTGTGAATTGTTTTTAGTAGAGGGTGATTCTGCAGGCGGAACAGCTAAACAAGGCAGAAATCGTGAGTTTCAGGCTATACTTCCATTGCGTGGAAAAATATTAAACGTAGAAAAAGCATTGGAATATAAAATATATGAGAACGAAGAGATAAAAAATATTTTTACAGCACTCGGCGTATTCAGAGGAACCACCGAGGATGAAAGAGCTTTAAATATTGAAAAACTACGTTACCATAAAATTATTATTATGTGTGATGCCGACGTGGATGGTTCGCACATCACCACATTAATTCTTACTTTCTTTTTCAGGCACATGAAAGAATTAATAGAAAAAGGACATGTGTATATTGCCTCCCCTCCTTTGTATTTAATTAAAAAAGGGAAAGATCAGCGTTATTGCTGGAATGAGGAACAGAGAGAACTTGCAGTAAAAGAAATGGGTGGCGATAAAACGGATAGTGTAAATATCCAACGTTATAAAGGTTTGGGAGAGATGAACGCAGAACAGTTATGGGAAACCACTTTAGACCCAACTACCAGAACCCTGAGAAAAGTAAATATTGACAGCGCTGCTGAAGCAGACAGAATATTTAGCATGTTGATGGGAGATGAAGTTCCACCAAGAAGAGAATTTATTGAGAAAAACGCGAAGTACGCAAAAATTGATGCCTAATTAAATCAAGCGGGTATTTACTTTGGATAGATACAACTTGCTTGATTGTAAAGTTTGTATTTACCAAAATCCGCATGAGTAATGATTGCCCTTTGCTATAGTAATAAAATCTTGGCCTCCATTTTTGCTAAATACAGTTGAACATTTCTGTTTACCGGAAAAAAAATATTTATTTCTGCATTGGATTGGGGCATGGGTCACGCCACGCGCTGTATTCCTATCATTCGTAAACTAAAAAAAGAAAACAAAATAATTTTAGGGGTGTGCTCTGCAACAAAACCGTTTTTTCAATCTGAATTTCCGGATTTAACTTTTGAAGAATTACCCGCCTATAATATAAGATACTCTTCTTTTTTACCCCTTTGGCTAAAATTATTTTTACAAGCGAATAAAATAAAATCGATTGTAGCACAAGAAAAAAAAATATTAAACGCCTTAATTGCTAAATACCAAATTGAAGTGGTGATCAGCGATAGCCGTTACGGTTTATTCTCCAATCAAACACACAACATAATAATTAGTCATCAAGTTTTTTTGAAAACACCTTTTTTAAATACCTACCTGCAAAAAATAAATAAATCGTGGCTACAAAATTTTGATGAATTATGGATTCCTGATTTTGAAAACGAAAAACTTAATTTGTCGGGAGCGCTTTCACATGGAAAACATTTTCATACTAAAGTGCGTTATATAAATCCACAATCCAGATTAATTTATTTAGAATCGAAATTAGAATTCGATTACTGCATAATCCTTTCCGGACCGCAGCCCCAACAAAACATATTTCTCACTAAATTGCTCATACTTTGTAAAAAACACCCCACCAAAAAATTTGCATTAGTTAGTCCGCAAAAAATAAACATGCAAATTCCAAACGTAAGTATGGTAATAAATCCCGATGCAAAAACCTTATCTCAAAAAATTGCTTCCTCAAATAAAATAATTTGCAGAAGCGGGTTTAGCACCTTAATGGATTTAAATAAAATGAAAAAAAATAATTTGATTTTAATTCCAACTCCCGGTCAAACAGAACAAGAGTATTTAGCGAGCTGGTGGAAACAAAATTATGGGGCAGAAATTTGTTTGCAAAATTGCTTAAACGAACTCAATCTATAACTAAAACTCATTAACTCCTTGCACCGTGGTGTATTTCATGGTGTATTTCACGCCCGGATTAATATATTTATAAGCGCTATGACTCATTAATGCAGCTTCATGAAAACCACATAAAATTAATTTTAATTTATTTTTATAAGTATTTATGTCGCCAATGGCGTAAACACCCGGTACGTTAGTACTGTAATCTTCTGTATTAACTTCAATAGCTGACTTATCAATATTTAATCCCCAATTATCAATAGGGCCTAATTTAGGACTCAAACCAAATAAGGGTATTAAACAATCTGCTTTAATTTTTTCTTTTTCGCTTGATTTTAAATTCTGAATTTCAACTAACTCCAAATTTTCGTTTCCATCAACTGCTGAAATGGCTGAATTAACTTTTAAATTTATTTTACCGCTTGCTGCCAAATTCATCACTTTAGCTACACTATCCGGTGCGCCTCTAAAACTTTCACTGCGGTGGATCAGCGTTAAATTTGCACAGATATCAGCTAAATAAATTGCCCAATCCAACGCACTATCACCTCCGCCGGCTATCACAATATTTTTATTTCTGAATTTTTCCGGATCAATAATCATATAATGAATACCTTTTCCGTTTTCAAATTTCTCCAAGCCTGTCACTTCAGGCTTACGAGGTTCAAAACAGCCCAAACCTCCTGCAATTACTACTACTTTGGCTTGTATTACATTTCCTAAGTTTGTGGTTAACAAAAAATCTCTTTCATCTTTTTTCTCCAAACTCTCAATTCGTTCTCCAAAAGTAAATCCGGGTTTAAAAGGTTCAATTTGTTCTAATAATTTATCTACTAATTCCTGTGCTAAAACAGAAGGGTAGCCCGGAATGTCATAGATGGGTTTTTTAGGATATATTTCAGATAACTGTCCGCCAGCCTTGGGTAAATAATCAATTAAATGGCATCGCATTTTTAATAATCCGGCTTCAAATACAGCAAATAAACCTACAGGGCCTGCACCAATAATTGCTATATCTGTTGATATCATAAAAAATTTACGCAAAAATAGAGTATTTAAGGTATACCCGATAAAAAAAGTGATTTTTTAATTAAAAAATTCACTAATTTTATCAATCAATCAAGAAAATTAATAATAACATGAAAAAAACATTACTTACAATTTTAGGTCTATTAGGCTTAACTGCTGCATTTGGACAACCAATGCCAAGCCCAAGTTGGACAATTCAACAAAACGCAAGCTTTTCCATTACATCGGCCGGTATTCGCTTTTTAGATGCCATTGATGTAAATACAGTTTGGGTAACCGGATATAACGGTGGAGCTCCTAATCAAAATTACAATTGGTGGGCTAAAAGTACAGATGGTGGAACAACATTTACTTCAGGAAACACTTATGCTGACACAAATACTTATATTATGGCTAACATGGAAGGTATTGATGGAAACACAGCTTGGGTTTCTGCTTACTTAAAAGGGACTACCGATCGCGGTGCCGCGCATACAACTACTAATGGTGGAACAACTTGGACGAATATGTTAGCTCCTAATATGTATTCTGTTGCCGGACAATCTTTTTTAAATGTAGTTTCATTTTGGACACCTTCTGTAGGTATGTTACAAGGTGATGCTATTGGAGGTGAAATGGAATTGTATCGTACTACAGATGCAGGTGCAACTTGGACTCAGGTTCCAGGCGCCAATATTCCTAACCCAACAGCAGGTGAATATGGTCTTGTTAATGTATATTGTAAAGAGGGTACTACAAATCATTGGTTTGGTACCAATAAAAACCGTATGTATCGCTCTTTTGATGCCGGTTTAACCTGGTCAGTTTCTGCGTTAACTTCAACCATTGGTGGTGGAGCAGCTTTAGGTGTAACAGATGTAGCTTTTGTAAATCAAAATTATGGTTTAGCTAGTTGCTATTGGGGACCAACAGGACAAGGTACTTTAACCTTATTTAATACAACTGATGGTGGTGCAACTTGGAATTTAATTCCAAACGTTGATCCTAACTTTGGTTTAAATGATTTTTGTGCAATTCCGGGAACTGCTTATTTCGCGTCTTGCGGAAACGGTGCAGGTAACCAGTTACTTTCTTTTTCAACAGATAACGGTGTTACCTGGAATAGCTGGAATAGCCAAAACATCGGATACTTAGCCATTGATTTTGCTTCATCACAAGTGGGTTGGGTAGGTTCATTTAGTAGTAATACATTAGCCAGTTCAGGTGGCGTATTTAAATACAGCGGACCGAACTTATTCGTTCCAACTAATGCGGTTGCTGATTTTACAGTAAATGCAAGTCAATGTGCAAGTGTTGCTGTTACCATGACTAATAACTCAACAGGCGCTCCAATTCCTACATACACATGGAGCACAAATCCTGCAGCTTCTATTTCTAACTCTAATGCTGTTAACCCTTCTATAACTTTTACAGCTACAGGGCCATATACTATTACATTAATTGCAAACAATACAGGAAGTACAAGTACAACAACAAGAACAGTTGATGTTTCTATTTGTGCAGGTGTAAATGAAATTGCTTCAGCTATTAATTCAATGAATGTATTTCCTAATCCGGCTAAAGATCAATTAAACATCAATATTACAGGTGTAATTGATTATAGCTTCTTAATAACTGATGTATTGGGCAAACCGGTAAAAGCAGGTTTATCTGGTGGAGAAAAAGTTTCATTAAATGTTAGTGATTTAGCTTCTGGAATCTATTTCTTGACCGTTCAGAGCCAAGGACACAAAAGCGTTAAGAAAATTATTATTGAATAATTTTCTTACTTTACTTTTAAAACCGCAGGTAATTTATATCTGCGGTTTTTTTTTGAATGAATCCGAACAATAGTGCTTAAATTTACACATGCGCATTGTTTTTATGGGAACTCCTGAATTTGCCGTGGCAAGTTTAGAGGCATTAATCCAAAACAAATTAAATATTGTAGCTGTTGTTACCGCGCCGGATAAACCTGCCGGCAGAGGTAAATTATTAACTGAAAGTCCGATTAAAAAATTTGCACTAACACACAACTTACCCCTTTTACAACCTGCCAATTTAAAAAGCTCCGATTTTGCACAAGAATTAAAAGCCATTAACGCCGATTTGCAAATTGTAGTGGCATTTAGAATGTTACCCGAAATAATTTGGAATATGCCAAGGTTAGGTACTTATAATTTACACGCTTCCTTATTACCTGCCTATAGAGGTGCGGCTCCCATTAATTGGAGTATTATCAATGGCGAAAATTATTCAGGAGTAACTACATTTAAACTGGTGCATGAAATTGATGCGGGAAATATTTTATTTCAGGAAAAAATTGAAATTGCAGATTTTGAAAACTCCGGTGATTTGCACGATAAATTAAAAATAACCGGAGCGCAATTGCTTGTGAAAACAATTAAGGCGATAAGTAATGCCGATGAAAATAAAATTGAACTGCCATTTATTAAGCAGGACGAAACAAAAATTAGTCACGCTCCTAAATTGAATAGAATAAACTGCAAAATAAACTGGCATAATTCAGCAAAAAGTATTCATAATTTAATACGAGGATTATCTCCCTATCCCGGTGCTTATTCCATATTAATGCTGGAGAATAAAGAACTTTCGGAGTGGAAAATATTAAAATCAAACTATCAATTAAAATCACATGCTGAAAAAGCAGGTACACTTTTAATTGAAAATTATAAAATTATGGTGTTTGCCAAAGATGGAATTATTGAAATAATAGAATTGCAACAGCAAGGAAAAAAAAGAATGTTAAGCGCTGATTTTTTAAGAGGATTTAAATTTCAAAGCGGATATTGTTTACAATAATTTTACGATCAAAAAAAAAATCGACTGCTTATCAACAATAATTTACTTTTTCAACATTGCCTTAATATTATTGATAAGCATTTTTATTAATGCCTTATTTACTATAAATTCGCTTGACTAATATTAATAAACTTAATTTATAAAAAATGAACAAAGCAGAATTAATTGATGCTATTTCAGCAGGAGCAAAGTTAACCAAGGCAGACGCCGGTCGTGCATTAGATGCTACGATTGAATCGATCAACAAAGCACTAAAAAAAGGAGAACGAATCGGATTAGTTGGGTTTGGTTCTTTTACAGTTGCAAAAAGAGCAGCCAGAACGGGAAGAAATCCGCAAACCGGTAAAGAAATTAAAATTGCCGCAAAAAAAGTGGTGAAGTTTAAAGCCGGAACCGATTTAGCAGACTCGGTAAATAAAAAATAGTTTATTCTTGCAATAAAAATAAAAGCCATTGAATATCAATGGCTTTTTTCATTTTTTTGTTAAAATCTCGAATTTAACTTGTTATATCAACCGTATTACCAACCTTTCATCATTTATTCTCGTACTGTCATAAAGAATTAGCAGAAATCTCCATTTACTGCTTATAATTTTTACGTTTTTTAAGTATTAATTATTACTTTAGCTACTTCTAAAAATTAAAGAAAACAACTAAAACCAAATAACATGAAAAAACAACTACTACTTGGGACAGCTTTACTTGCAGCAGTAACGTCTTATTCCCAAAACAGTCGTGCAAAAGCTATTATCACAGGCGAAGTAAATATGTCTGAGAAATTAGCTTCTAAATATGCAACTGTAAACAATCCTCATGAGCCGGCAGCTGCTCATACTGCAAAACAAGCTCCAAGTCAAAACGGCAGTAACATTGAAGTTACATCTGCCGGAGACGAAAACATGAGCGCTGTTGCGGCTCCTACTGTTCAATGGAAAGCCATTGCAGGATCAATGAATATTTACGGAGTATTGGTTTCTAATAGCAAACCTTTACAATATAATGACCAATTGAATGCGGTTTCATTTGTACACAGAAAAGGTGGTACTTATACTACATTACCTTTTAGTACTTCCGGTTCAATTGTAATGCATTTATCGCAAAACTGGGGTTCAACTTGGGACAGTACTTGTATTTGGGCATCTGATGACGGAGTAATGCGTGCACGTTACCCTCAAGGTGGTATATACAACCCTGCTGGTAATACTAACATTAGTAATGCATATGGTGTTGGTATGGGTCCTTTAACGAATGGTTCGGGATGGATTGGAAACTTCTATGCTTCAAAGCAATTAGGTTCAGCTAACTATAACGCTACAGCAGTTACCGGTAACGGTATGCAGTTTGCTCCTAACACTCCTCCTTACCTTCCTGGATTACAAAAACATGATTTCTCTCGTTACTCATTCGCTTCAACCGATGATGGATTAGTAAGATCAATTGGTGGTCGTTATGACGCCACCGATGGTAACGGTCAACCGATCGGGTTTAGAGGTGCAGCTGTTGTAAAAGGAACATTTGTTGGTGGTAATGTTACTTGGACCAGCGACACTATTATTCCTGCGACTATTCAAAGTAGTGTATCAGGAAATAACCTATGGGGTCAACCTATCATGGCTTGGAACGAAGCCGGAACAATTGGATATGTTGTATTTATTGGTTCTGATGCAACCTATTCTGCACAACCAAACTCTCCAAACAGAGGATGGCAACCAATCGTTTACAAAACAACTAACAGTGGCGGTTCTTGGGCTAAAATTTCAGGAATTGACTTTACTGCTCCTAGTATGTCTGTAGTAACTGACTACATTGCATCTGTAAATACTAATACCGCTTTAGGAATTCCTTTCTTTAACATCGGCGAAAGTTATGACGCTGTAGTTGATGCAAATGGTAAATTACACATTGCCTCTACCATTGTAGGAACTGCAAGAGCACACGATGATTCATTAAATTATACTTTCCAATTTACACCAAATGGCTATGGCTGGGGTCACACGCCTGGTTTCAGACCATATTTATATGATTTCGTAGGTGATGGTTCAGCACCTTGGGAAGTGATTGTTGTTGACTCACTTTCATCTGAAGGTCCGGGTGCAACAAGTACATCAAACGGTTATACCGCTAATCCATGGGATCCAGATCCAGCTAACAGTAACCAAAAAGTTTCTTCTGACTCTCGTATACAATTAAGTAGAGATGTAAGCGGACAATATATTATTTATTCATGGGCGGAGTCTGATACTAACTTTACCAATGCTCAGGAAAAATGGAATTCCCTTCCAAACATCAAAGCACGTTGTCTTTTAGTTTCAGCTGGTTCAATGACTATGTCTCCAACAGAGATTAACGTTACAAAGCCAACTCCTGCAGTACCGGGTACTTTCTCAGTTAATGCGAACGTATCTAACCGTGCTATGTTCCATTACATGTCAACCACAGCTTTGTTTGCGAATTGCGTTGGATCTAACACAGTTCAAATTAAAGTTCCTTTCTCTGTTACAAACAGTAATCCGTATTCACAGTTAACTGAAAACAGACATTGGGTGAGTGCAGGAACATTAGAGTTTGGCGGATTGACAACATGTACCGGAATTCAACAAAATTTAGCTTACAATGTTAAGAACATAGAAATTTTCCCTAACCCTGCTCACTCAAAAGCTACCATTGCAGTTGACTTAGAGCAAAGCGGAAATGTAAATGTTTCTATATTCAACACAGTTGGACAATTAGTTCAAAGTTCTTCATTTGAAGGTCAGTTTGGTGTAAACAAAACTGATGTTTCATTAGAAAACTTAAGTGCAGGTATGTACATTGTTAATGTAAAAGTTGGTAATGCAACAAGCACTAAAAAATTAATTATTGAATAATAATTTTAATCATTCACTTAAAAACGTCCCGCCCAAAACGGGACGTTTTTTTTTAAATACATTTTAATGAAAAATAAAATTTCGTTTTTACTTGTTGGTTTATTATCACTACAGTTAAATGCCCAACAGGCTAAATTTAAATCCATAACCGGATACACCAATATGGCCGAAAAGTTGGCTTCTAAATATGATAAGTATAATAGTCCACACGAAAGTAATTCAGTGGTTAAAACAAATACTAAATCAAATAACATTATTGATCAAAGCCAGGCCAAACCCGGAGCCTTACCTTCCGCAACATGGACAGCAATTGGAGGTTCAGAAAACATTTATGGCGTATTATCTTCTCAGAATCGACCACTGAATTATAATGAAAAATTAAATGCCATCTCATTTATTCATAGAAAGGGGAGTACTTATACTGCATTGCCGGTATCAAATACCGGTGCAATGATTGCAAGAATTAGCACGAGTTGGGGACAAAGTTGGGACAGTACTTGCTTTTGGAGTAATGGAAGTAATTTAGCCCGCTATCCGCAAGGTGGAATTTATAATCCACCGGGTAATTTACAAATGAGTAACGCTTATATAGTAGGGATGGGTCCGATAACTGACGGAACTGCTTGGACAGGAAATTGGTACGCCAGTAAACAATTAGGCATGGGAAATTATGATAATACAGCTAGTGCTGCACCGGGAGCACAACAATTTATTGCTAATACACCGCCCTTTGCGCCTGGTTTAGCCAAACATGATTTTCCAAGACCTTCTTTCAGTGCAACTGATGACGGAATTGTTCGCACCATTGCAAACCGTTATTACGGTTATGATGGTGGTGCCGGAGCACCAACAGATTTTAGAGGTGCCGCCATAGTAAAGGGAACTTTTAATGCCGGAACATTTGTTTGGACCAGCGATACAATTATACCAGATTTTGTAACACGTACAAATCAAACTAAACAAGCCTGGGATCAACCGGTAATGGCCTGGAACCAAAGTGGAACACATGGCTACGTAGTTTTTTTAGGTGCTGCCGCAACGGCAACCGGTTCTAATAAAGGATGGCAACCCATAATTTATAAAACAACTAATTCCGGAGCTTCTTGGGCCTTAATTCCGGGGATAGACTTTAATGCTCCTGCATTTGCTCCGGTTAAACAATCCATTGCCGCTGTTAATGTAAATCCAACTTTAGAAGTTCCATTTTTTAAAGTAGACGAAGGTTATGATGTTAGTGTAGATGTAAATAATAAATTGCATATTTTTTCTACTTTAGTTGGAACGGCTTCACAACACAATGATTCTTTAGAATATACTTATAATTTTGGTGCGGATGGATATAACTGGCCGCACACTCCCGGGGCCCGCCCTTATTTATACGATTTTATTGGAGATGGAACAAGTACATGGACATTTACTCTGGTTGACTCTATGGCAACCGAGGTTCCTGGCTCTGTGCCTGCAGCCGGCGGTTATACCGATAACCCATGGGATATAGATCAAAATTCAAAAGTATCATCCGACGCACGTTTACAATTAAGCAGAACAAGCGATGGAAATTATATCGTTTACTCTTGGGCCGAATCAGACACGAATTTTACCAACGGACAAAAAAAATACAATACTCAACCCAATATTAAAGCCAGAGCTATGGTAACAGGAACTATTAATTCACTTTCGCCAACTGAAGTGAACGTAACCAAACCAACACCTCCCGGACCCGGCTTTAGCGCTAATCCTAATGTAGCAAACAGAGCCATGTTTCATTTTCAATCACCAACATGTTTGTACGTGAATTGTTTAGGTTCGAATACCGTGCAACTAAGAGTTCCATACACGGTTTCAAACAGTAACCCATATTCTCAATTAACTGAAAACAGACATTGGTTCTCCGCTGTTACCATGGAATTTGCAGGGCTCACTATTTGTACTGGATTTCAACATAATTTAAGTCACGAAGTAAGTAACATGGATTTATATCCAAACCCAAGTAATGGTAATACTTTACTCACCTTAGACTTACCTAAGGATGAAAAAATACAAATTGAAGTATTAAATATCATTGGGCAGATTATGTATTCCAAAGAGATTTTAGCTCATTCAGGCGCAAATACATATGAACTCCAATTATCCGATTTAAAATCCGGTTTGTATTTAGTTCAAGTAAATACAGGCAAGTCTGTAAGCACTAAAAAACTGATAATACAATAAATTCTTCCTTTCTCTGAATAAAAGCCGTTCCAAAAGAGCGGCTTTTTTATTACCACTTATTCTAAATATTGAACCACCTATTTGTTTAGAATGCGCATTTAAAAATATCCCGATTGTTTTGAAGCAGAATAAAGTAACTTTAATATAATCTCTGTAACAACTAAATCCTTACATTATGAAAAAAAATTTACTCCCATTACTGGGTGTATTTGCCATTGCGCAAATGTATGCCCAATCTTCTCATTCTAAATTGAAACCAAGCGGATTTATAAATGGAAATGAATCCAGAGCAATGCATATTACGGATGACCCCATTCATCAACCACAACTAAAAACACCTCTACTTAAAAATGAAATGGATGAAAATGCGAATAAAAGCAATCAGCCGCCTAGTTCTATTGTTTGGAGTCGTTTATGTGGTTCGATGAATGTTTATGGTCAATTGGTAAGTAATTCCAAGCCGCTGCAATACAACCCGGCACTTAATGCCGTAAGTTACGTTCACAGGAAAAGTAATTTTTACACTGCCACGCCGGCTGTACCTGCTGGCAGTGAAAGCGGAGTAATTGTTGCTGAAGTAAGTTTAAATTGGGGAAATACCTGGGATAGCACTTGCATTTGGGCAGGAAGTACACATGCAGGCCGTTATCCACAAGGTGGAATATATAATCCGGTTGGAAATTCAAATATTGATAACGCTTATATAGTTGGCATGGGACCAACGGTTTCGAATAGTACATTTACCGGAAATTTTTACGCCAGTAAAAAACTGGCGGTAGCCGGATCCACTTTGTATAATACCACAGCAGATCCCAATACCAATGCACAACAATTTCTTTCCTTTTCACTTCCCAGTTATTCTAATACGCAAACCCGACATGGTTGGTCAAGATATGGATTCAGTTCCACCAATGATGGGGCTGTTCGTTCTTTAGCTTTAATACAAAATGATCAAACCACCTTGGGCAATGCGGCCAACATGCGAGGAGTTGCTGTAGTAAAAGGAACTTTTGCTGCCGGTACTTTCAATTGGACTACCGATACTATGATTCCCGCAACTATTCTTACCACACAAGGCGTTAAAGTAATTTCCTCCGATGTACAAATGGCCTGGAACCAAGATGGAACGATTGGTTATGTAGTTATGCTTGGTGCTAAAAACACGGCAACCTTATCTAACAGAGGATATCAACCCATAATATTTAAAACAGTAAATAGCGGTGCAAGTTGGGCTGAAGTAAATGGTATAAATTTCAATTCCCCAACTATGAATGACGTTACAAGTCATTTAGCCGGTGTAGTATCAGGTACAGATACTATCGCATTACCTTATTTTAATAATTTTGATTTAGCGGTTGATTCCGCCGGATTTTTACACATTGGCGCAACGGTTTGCAGCGGGGCAATTGCTCATAATGATTCACTGAATTATATTGCACAATACACCATGTCTATTAATCCGGGTGCTCGATACTTGTGGGGACACCGAGCCGGACTTAGACCTTACCTCTATGATTTTATTGGTGATGGAACAGGAAACTGGAAAGCTGTTACATTAGATTCATTAACCACTGAAGATCCGGGTGCAGCTTCAACAAGCTCGGGTTATTTAGAAAACCCATGGGATCCAACAGGAACAAATAACGCTAAAGTGAATATGGATCCTAGAATTCAACTGGGCAGAACGCCCGAAGGAAATTACATTACGTTTTCATGGAGTGAAACAGATACTAACTTCACTAACGGTTCGCACAAATGGAATACTTTACCAAACATTAAATCAAGATGTTTGAGTGCCAGAGGTGCGGTTAATGCTTATAAATTATCGGCAACAGAAATAAATGTAAGTAAACCTGCTCCCGGAACCGGAACTATAAATCCGAATATCAATTCCCGCTCAACTTTACATTACATGTCGCCGATAACAGGAAGCGCTGCGGTTATATCAACTCCTATTTCCAGTACGGTAGATATTAAAACACCCTTTACAGTAACTAACAGCAATCCATATGGCCAGTTAACCAATAATCAAACCTGGTACACCGGTGCTCTTTTATCTTATGTTTTCTCTAATCAAACTATTGGGGTGAAAGAAATGAGTAAAACGGAAAGTGTATTTTTACTATATCCAAATCCGGCTACTAATCACATTACACTTAAAGTTAGTTTAGATAAAGAATCGAATACTTCAGTGTTTATTATTAATTGCTTAGGTCAAGTAATTGTAGAACAAAAGACGCAATTTCATACAGGAGAAAATGAATTCACTATGCCAGTTCAAAATTATACACCCGGAATTTATTTTTTAAAATTTAAAAATGGGAATACAGAGCAGGTGAGAAAATTTATTGTAGAATAATTTCATAAAAAAGTAAGTCGGTTTATTACCGACTTACTTTAATTTTTTCAAAGCATTCCGTAAAGATTCTATAGCATCATCCACATCCTTTAAATTACAGGTTCCGATGGAAAGGCGATACCATTCCGAATTTTCATCTGCACCAAAGGCATAAAAAGGAACAATAGCTATTTTAGCCTCATTCAGCAAGTATTTCGTAATATCCTTAGTGCTAGCAATACTTTTACCATCGGCTGTTGTTTTTCCTTTCAATGAAAACCGAACCGTTAAATAAATAGCGGCTTGTGGCGCAATGGCATCAACTGAAAAACCCTCTTTTTTTAATTGCTGAAATCCATTGTAAAATCCAATTAAGCGGGCATTAATTTTTTCTTTTTGTACACTTAAAAACTCATCATACTGTTTTAGGTCAGAAAGAAATCGGGCTGTAGCTAACTGTTCTGGCTTTGGCGCCCATGCGCCAACGTGGGTAAGTATAGCCCTCATTTTATCAATAATAAATTTTGGGCCCATGCTCCATCCTACTCTAACCCCCGTTGCTGCTAATGATTTAGAAATTCCATCCACAAATACGGTATACTCTTTCATTTCCGGACGCAAACTTACCGGGTCAAAATGTTCGGCATTCTTTGAAGTTAAGGCCCAATAAATTTGATCATACATTAAGTATAAAGGTTTCGAGCCTTCTTTTCTCTTTTTATTTTCGGTTAAAACCAAATCACAAATTTCGGTTAAACCTTCTTTAGTAAAAACTGTTCCGGTTGGGTTTTGAGGAGAGCATAAAGCAACTAATCGCGCTTCAGCAATATGCGGTGCAATATCTTTGGCCTGCGGCATAAAATTATTTTCCGGGGTAGCTTCAATAACTATGGGTTTAGCACCATTTAAATAAGTGTAGTGATTATTATTCCAAGAAGGAACAGCAAAAATTACAGTATCTTCTGCGTCAACTAGGGCTCTGAAAATGCTATAGATAATTGGTCGAGCTCCACCGGCAATTAATATTTCTTCCGGAGCATATGTTAATCCACCACGCTCCTTTAATAATTTTGAAACGGCTTGTCTCAACTCAAGCATTCCATCTGCAGCCGGATAATTGGTTTGCCCTTTATTATACTCTTCAATAATAAATTCCTTTAAAAGTTGTGGAATAGGAAATTCTTTAGGATTAAAATCGCCAATAGTGAGATTGTATATTTTCTCCCCTGCTTTAATTTTTTCATTTACTTCACCGGCAATTTTTATTATTTCGGAACCAATGATGTTTTGTGCTAGTTTAGATACTTTCATTATGAATTGGAAATTAAAGCCACAAACCTAAGCTATTCTGTGTTTATTCACGCAATGCCTTAAAAACTTGTTAATGAAAATCAATGCCGCAAAATCCGCTTTTCAACTATAAATTACCCTACATTATCGTGAATTCTTGGATTCCTGTCTAAAACCTTTTAAATTTTCCTAAAATTAGTTTAGATAACCTAAAAATCTTGCTAAATTAGTATTAACGTTAAAAAACTCCACTATGAAACGATTACAATTAGAAGATTTATCCAAGCAACTGGGATATTCCAAAACGCTTATATCAATGGTTTTAAATGGAAAAGGTAATCAATATGGAATAAGCAAAAAAACACAAGCCGCTGTACTTGACGCGGTGGCTCTTTTGGATTATACACCCAATAAATTTGCGAAGGCTTTACGTACCGGCAAAAGTTTTTTTGTGGGTTTAATTGTTGCTGATATTTCTAATCCGTTTTATTCTACCATAGCCAAAAATATTGAACATGTTTTGTTTGACCGAGGGTATAATTTAATGGTTTGTAGTACCGAAGAAAACGAAGAAAAAGAAAAAAGATTAGTGGAAATGATGATCAATCAACAAGGAGTTGACGGAGTTATAATTGCCACAACTTTTAAAGATTCATCCTTTTACGACAAGCCAAGATTTAATAATACCCCTATTGTTTTTATTGATCGTTTAATCCCACTTTTTCAAGCGAACTATGTGATTATTGATAATCATGGTGGTTCACTGGAAGTAGTTAGTAAATTAATAAGTAATAATTGCAAAAACATTGCCTGCTTTGCTATAACACCCACTTTTTTAAGTACAATAGAAGATCGTATAAACGGTTATAAGGATGCATTAAGCAAACACCATTTACCTATAAATGAAAATTTAATTAAACCGATTCACTTTGAAAATATTCAAAAAGATGTTTATAATGCATTGGTGGAATTAAAAAATCAAAAAGATGTAGACGCCATTTTTGCCTTGAATAATAATATCGCAACGGCAATTTTAACCGAGTTAAAAAAGAAGGAATTTGCAGAATTATCTGACCGTATCAAAATTGCTTGTTTTGATGACATTGATTTATTTAATATTATAGACCGGCCGGTAATTTCGGTATCGCAACCAATTGAGGAAATAGGTAAAAATGCGTCTACTTTATTGCTGGATATTATCGATGGGAAACATACTGAAAAATCAAATGTAATATTAACTACAACTTTGATAAATCGTTAGTTTCTTCGAATAAACTTACTTCGGTTAAAGGATTAAACAGGTAAACAAATCCGGTTGTTATTTCAACACATTTGTACCGCTTCCTAATTTTTTCACCTTTCTTAAAAATTTTATTTTCGCGATAGAGAAATACTGCACCTGCAGGCAAACGTTCTACAAAAACCATTCCGGTATTTTCATCATGAAGTTTCAATACCCTTAACAAATCAATATCCGAACAACTGGAAGCTGCAGGATTAGCCATGTATTTTCTTAAAGCCGAAAAAACTTCAATTGGAAATATATCAGGAGTTAAAAATGGAACCATTAACTTTTTAAAATTCATTCTCCATTCCACGCCATGCGGGTTTACCCGATTTTTAAATTCATTGTAGGTAACCAAATGTGCTATTTCATGCACTAGCGTAATTAAAAAAGAGTATTTATTTAAATTATGATTTATGGTAATCACATGATTCATTCCGTTAAGCGGACTCATGTAATCTCCCAACTTAGTATTTCGTTCACGCTTAATTTTCAGTTTAAAATCATAGGTGATAATCCACTCGGCTATAATAGGCACAGCCTGTTCAGGTAAATACTTTTTAAGTATTTCCGAATTGCGTTGAAATTGTACCGCCCTGGCGTCCATTAAACAAATATAATTTAGATTTCACTTTTATACCGTTCAATTTTTTAACTTTACAAACAATTATTTCTTAATGAAGTATTCCGAAGTTTCAAAATACATTGTTAATTGGTTGAAGGATTATGCTCAAAATTCAAAAACAAATGGGTTTGTAATTGGAATTTCGGGAGGAATAGATAGCGCCCTTACTTCTACTTTATGTGCATTAACAGGGGAAAAAACCACCGTATTGAATTTACCTATCCGGCAAAACCAAAGTGAATTTGACCGCGGAAACGAACACATTGCTTGGTTAATGAAAAACTTTAAAAATGTAAATACCGAAACCGTTGAACTTACATCCGTTTTAGAAGCTTACGAAAAAAGTTTGCCCAATTCCATTCAGGATTTTTTAACTATGGCAAATACTCGGGCTCGAGTAAGAATGACAACCTTGTATGCTTTTGCTTCACATCATAAATTATTGGTTGCCGGTACCGGAAATAAAGTGGAAGATTTTGGAATAGGTTTTTTCACTAAGTATGGTGATGGTGGAGTTGATATTTCACCCATTGCTGATTTATATAAAACGCAAGTTTACGCTATGGCCAAAGAATTAGGAATAGTCAACAGCATTCTAGTTGCACCGCCAACTGATGGTTTATTTGCGGATGGTAGAAGCGACGAAGATCAGATTGGAGCTACCTATGCGGAATTGGAATGGGCCATGGAATACATTGAAAAAAAGATGAACTATCCCCTCAATGATAAACAAAATAAAATAATGGAAATTTACTTAAACAGAAATAGGACCAATTTGCATAAAATGAATCCAATTCCTGTTTGCTTGATTCCTGAACATTTAAAATAAATGCTATGCTTGGAAAAATGGGCGACATGTATGCTAAGTTGAAAGAAGCAAAAAAACTGGCAGATGAAATTAAAAATAAATTAGAACAAACTCTTGTGGAAGGTGAGGCTGCAAGTGGGGATATTAAAGTGCAGGTGAACGGAAATCGAAAAGTATTATCCGTAACAATTGCTTCTGCAGTTCAACATGGAGATAAAATATTTTTAGAAGAAAATATAGTAAAGGCCCTTAACGAAGCTTTAATAAAAGCAGAAAAATTAAATGAAGAAGAAATGAAAAAAGCAGCCGGCGGAATATTACCTGGCTTCTCTTAATTCTTATTCTCCTTTAAACAAAGGTTTTCTTTTTTCCAAAAAAGCTTTTACGCCCTCATTATAATCATAAGTATTGGCAGCTTGCACCTGAATTTCTCCTTCTGCATTTAGTTGTTGTTCTAAATTATTACTATACGATTGATTTAATAATCGTTTAGTAAAACCAATGGCTTTGGTAGGCATAGCAGCGATATTCTCCGCAAAACGCAAAGCGGCATCTTGGGCTTCTGCATCTTCAAAAATCTGATACACCATTCCAAATCCTTTAGCAGCTTCTGCACTCAACTTATCTCCGGTTATCATTAATGCCGAGGCTAATTGCATGCCTATTAATCGCGGTAAGGTAAATGTTCCTCCACTGTCAGGAATTAACCCAATTTTACTGAATGCTTGTATAAATGACGCGCTTTTACTTGCCAAAACAATATCGCAGGCCAGGGCAATATTGGCACCCGCCCCGGCAGCTACACCATTCACTAATGCAATCACCGGCTTTTCAATATTTCTTATTCTTAATATAATGGGATTGTAATGCTCTTCTACAATTTTTTGAATCCCGGGGCCATTAGGGTCTAAGGCCTCTGCCAAATCTTGTCCGGCACAAAAAGCTTTTCCTTCTCCACTTATCAAAACACAGCGTACGTTAGGATCTTTTTTCGCTTTTTCTAATTCTCCTATTAATTGTAATGACATGGCCCGGTTAAAGCTATTGAATTTATCGGGCCTGTTTAAACGAATAAACAAAACATGACCGTTTACATTAGATTGTATAAATGACATAATAAAAAATTATAGTTGATTAATAAATGTAGTGACTAATTTAAAAACATCGTTATAATCGGCCAAGGATAAAGTTTTGGCCTGATCATAAATGTCATGATAAAAACTCACACCGCCTAAGGTATACAGAAAAAAACCCGGCACTCCTGCTTCACTAAACCAATAATGGTCACTGTTCCTTGCCTTCCCTCTTTTTTTAATTTCCTTTACTAAATTTTTTTCGGCATTAATTTTTTGAATTGCGGTAAATTCCTTTTCATGAATCGCTCCGTTCACCAACATAATACCATCCTCACCCGTACCGAGTAAATCCAAATTTATTAAAAATTTGATTTTGGATAAATCAACCGCTTTGCTCTCTGTAAAAAATTGTGAGCCTAATAAGCCGGCCTCCTCACCCGAAAAAAACAAAAACAAAGTTTTGTATTTAGGAGGATTCTTTACGTAGTATTTTAGCAGATTTAAAACAAAACTTACTCCACTTGCATTATCGTTGGCGCCCGGAAAAAATACTTTTTTACCCATACCACCTAAATGATCGAAATGGGCCGTGAATACAATCATAGTATCATTATTTTGCGTACCTTTTAAATAACCGCATACATTTTTACACTTGTAATCAATGCTGAATTTGTTCTCTACCTCAACTTCTGCTACTAAATTACCTTTGGGTATACTCGTTTCTAATACTTCAAATTTGCAATAAGGAGCCGTGTGTGTAGAAACAGAAAAAGTAAGTTTTTTCTTGCGCTCAATAAACAAGGGGTAATCATGACTTTCATTTCTCCAAGTAACACTATCAATTTTTGTCAGCGGAAAAATTCCATCTAAAGAATTACTTTCCGGGGCAATAATAAAATCTTTTCCGGGTTTTAATTCCTTCCCGTTTAACTTTAATAATAAATCATCCGGATAAGTGTTTACATTAAACGAATAAGTTTGAAAATAATCATTAGTAAATAATGGAATAGCGTTATATTTTTTAAGTTCAGATTGCAAATATATGGCAGCCTTTTCTACACCATTTTTTAAATAACCCCGACCTGAATATTTTTTGGATGTAAGTTCTTTAATAACTTTTCTGGCGTATATCGTATCTTGTGAAAAAGAAAAAGTGCTGCTTGAGAAAATTAGAACAAAGAAAATAGTACGCATTATAAAAATCTTTTTTTGGCCAGGTTATAAAATAAAATCATCACTTCGGAATTATCTTTCCATCCATAAATGCTCTTTAAACTGTTTAAATACAATTCGGTTTCCGTCCAGTTTACCAAACTGCCAATTTGTTCAACTGCTATATTGTATTCCGCTGAATTTTGTTTAAACAATTCATTAATGATTCTGAATTTATCATTTACCCCAATCGACATGGCGGCAACAATTTTAGATTCAACGCTTCCCTCATTCTTCACTTCCGGTTCTGCTTGTTTTGTTGGCATGGATGCATCTTCCTGCTTACTTACTTTAGCATGAATATTAAAGGAAGGCGAAATGTCCTTTTCTCTTTTATGATAGGTATAAACAGCCAAATCTTCCTGTAATTTCACCAGTAATTTTTGCAAAGTTTCGCATTCATGCACAGTTGGTTGAATTTTCTCTTCAACAAACAACTCCAGCGTTGGTGCCAGATCATTAATTTGAGCTTGTATACGGTTTAATGTTCTTTCTAATATCATGGCTTGTGAATAATTAACTTAAAATTAGTTTGATTTTACTAAGGCTTGGCTTACATTTAAGTTTTGTTTTTAACGCCTTTTAAACAATGTTTTTAGAAAACAATAATACCGGTAATAAACGAGGCTGGGTGGAAGTTATATGCGGCAGTATGTTTTCGGGAAAAACCGAAGAACTAATCCGACGATTAAGGCGAGCGCAGTTTGCTAAACAAAAAGTTGAGATTTTTAAGCCCATGATTGATACCCGATATGACGAATTGAAAGTAGTAAGTCATTCGGGAATTGAAATTATGAGCACTCCTGTTCCTAATAGTTCCAATATTTTATTGCTGGCTAATGATGTGGATGTGGTGGGAATTGATGAAGCCCAATTTTTTGACAATGAATTATCAAATGTGTGTGGCGAACTGGCCAAGCGTGGAATACGGGTAATTGCAGCAGGATTGGATTTGGATTATACCGGAAAACCTTTTGGTCCAATGCCTCAATTATTGGCTACTGCTGAGTATGTAACTAAAGTACATGCCATATGCATGCAGTGTGGCGAACTGGCTTATGTCAGTCATCGCATCACTGATAATGATAAATTAGTTTTATTGGGAGAAACAGAAAGTTACACTCCCCTTTGCAGAACCTGCTTTCATAAAAACAACAACAAATAAATGTACACGTTAAAGGAAATAGCTGATGTTGTTCATGGAAATGTGCACGGTTCATCATTTCAAAAAATTAATACTTTTTTAACGGATAGTCGTAATTTAAATTCCAGCCAATCTGTTTTATTTATTGCCCTTCAATCGGGAAAAAATAACGGTCACCAGTATATTGCCGAATTGATAAAAAGCGGGGTTCAAAGTTTTTTAGTTCAAAAAAACAGTTTTAATACTACTGATTTTCGAAATCCGGAAATTGGTTTTATAGTGGTGGAAGATACTCTTCGAGCCCTGCAGCAGTTAGCTGTTTTTCATCGTTCAAAATTTAATATTCCGGTTATAGGAATTACCGGAAGCAATGGTAAAACAGTTGTAAAAGAATGGCTTTATCAATTATTAAAACCTGATTATAGCATTTGTCGAAGTCCTAAAAGTTATAATTCACAAATTGGTGTTCCGCTTAGTATTTTAAATTTAAATCCTACGCATACCCTCGCTATTTTTGAAGCCGGCATTTCACGCAAAGGAGAAATGCAGGTTCTTGAAGAAATAATCCGCCCTACGCTAACTTTATTTACGGCAATTGGTTCAGCACATGATGAGGGATTTAAAAGCCGGGAAGAAAAAATTTCTGAAAAACTTTTACTGGCAAAAAATTCCAACCAAATTATTACAAATGGATTAAAGAAATCGGAAATCCCGGAATCTCTTCAAAGTAAGTGCATTTGTATTTCTGAAAATAATGATACAGATGTTCGATTTAGTATAAATGGAAATCAAATAGAGATTGGCGGAAATCCACCTTTGCAATTTACTTTTCAGTTTACTGATTCGGCTAGTATTCAAAATGTAGTAACCTGCGTGCAAACCTTAAGAACGCTGTTGGTTAATGATGAGGAAATTCAAAAAAGAATTCCTTGGCTACAAACTGTTGCACTTCGTTTAGAAATTAAAAATGCTATTCAACGTTCTTTAGTAATTAATGATTATTATAATTCAGATTTAGATTCGCTTAAAATTGCATTAGCTTTTTTACAGCAGCAAAACAGAAGGCTAAAAAAAGTTATTGTTATTTCGGATATTGAACAATCGGGTATGCCCGACACGTTATTGTATCGTGAAATAGCAAGTCTGTTACAGTCAGCTAAAGCCGATACAATCGTAGGCATTGGAAAAAAAATCGGTAACTTCCGGTCTTTTTTGAAAGCCGATTCGGTTTTTTATGAGAGCACAGAAGAGTTTATTGAAAATTTCGGAAAGATCTCATTTCGATTTAGTGATGCCACTATTTTATTGAAAGGAGCACGTAGTTTTGGCTTTGAAAAAATTTCTCATCTTTTGCAATTAAAAAGTCATGATACTGTTTTTGAAATTAATTTAAATAAACTCACCCACAATATCAATTATTATAAATTGTTAGTGGGCGAAAAAGTAAAACTCATGTGTATGGTAAAAGCCATGGGTTATGGAGGAGGCGGAAGCGAATTAGCCAGAACATTACAACACCAGGGCGTGCAATATCTGGCAGTGGCCTATGCGGATGAAGGGGTAGAACTACGTCAATCTCAAATTCATTTACCCATTATGGTTATGAGTCCAGAAAGTGAAGCTTACGATGACATCATACAATTTAATTTAGAACCCGAATTGTACAGTTTTAAAACTTTAAGAGAATTTTGTGATACCCTCGATCGCGTTGGTAATGCCACTGCATTTCCGGTTCATATTAAAATTGATACGGGCATGCATCGTTTGGGATTTGAAGAAAAGGATGTAGATGCATTGATACATTTTTTAAATGAACATCCTCAACTAAAAGTGCAATCGGTTTTTTCTCATTTAAGTGCTAGTGATAATTCTAATTTGGATGATTTTACCAATCAACAAATTAATCAGTTTACTCAAATTTGTGAGCGAATAGAAAAAGGAATTACTTATACATTTTTACGTCACATTTGTAATTCGGGTGCAATTAGCCGATTTAACCATGCGCATTTTGATATGGTGCGATTAGGTATTGGAATGCATGGCATTGGCGTGAATAAGGAAGAACAAAAAAAGCTTGAAAACGTTGGCACCTTACGAACCCGAGTTTCTCAAATAAAAACCGTAAATGCCGGAGAAACGGTATCCTATAACCGAAGCGGAAAAGCGGAAAAAGAAATACGAATTGCCACCATACCTATTGGTTACGCCGATGGATTTCACAGAGTTTATGGTAATGGAAAAGCCGGTGTTTATATTCAAGGAAAATATTGCAAAACCATTGGAAATATTTGCATGGATATGTGTATGATTGATTTGGGCGAATTAAATTGTAATGAGGGTGAGGAGGTTATTGTTTTTGAAAATTTTAATCAACTAAAAGCTTTAGCCGATTGCGCAAATAGCATTACTTATGAAGTATTAACAGGAGTATCCGCACGGGTAAAACGAGTTTATGTTTGGGAATAATAAATAATTAATATGTACGTAAAAAAGAATTTTAATCTAAAATCAATACTAACATTTTCCGGATTCCATATTCTTTGGTTATCCGTTTGGGCAATATCTGTTCCAATATTCATTGAATATCTACATTCAAAAAATATTCAGGGTTTTAAAGTGCCTTGGTTACCGGTAAGTTTAGTGGGCACCGCAGTTGCGTTTTACGTGGGTTTCAAAAACAACAGTTCATACGATAGATTATGGGAGGCCCGTAAAGTATGGGGCGCTATTGTAAACAGCAGTAGAATGTGGGGTACCAATGTAAAAGCCTACGTGTCCAATCAGTTCACCGAACAAAAATTAAGTGATGAAGAATTAAAAGGCTTGCATAAAAAATTAATTTATCGTCATATCGGTTGGTTGTATTCTTTACGCAGTCAATTATTACTTCCAACACCCTGGGAACATTTAGGACAAGGAGGCTACATGAAAAAGTTCACCGAAAAACGCATGAAAACTTTCGGTAAAGGACTTTATGCCGATGAAATAACTGAACATACGCTTCCTAAATGTTTATCCAATGAGGAGTATGATAAACTCATTAATAGTCAAAATACCGCTACCCAAATCATAGATAGCCAATCTCAGGAACTAAAAATGCTAAGAGAAAAAAATATCATAGATGATTTCAGGCATATGGAAATGCAAAAAGTGCTGAACGATTTTTATACACACCAAGGCATGGCCGAACGGATTAAAAAATTTCCACTTCCCCGCCAGTACGCCAGCTTAAGTTTTTATTTTATCGGCATCTTTATTTTTCTATTGCCTTTTGGTTTAGTAACCGAATTTCATGATTTATCAGAATGGGGCGCCTGGCTTTCTATACCTTTTACTATTATTGTTGGTTGGGTTTTTATTATGATGGAACTGATTGGTGATTATTCTGAAAATCCATTTGAAGGTTTGGGCAATGATGTACCCATGTTATCTATTTGCCGAACCATAGAAATTGATTTAAAAGAAATGTTGAATGAAAAAGATATACCACCGCCTATAGAAGCTAAAAACGGCGTATTAATGTAAGCCTTCAGAAATAATATAATATTGAATCTATTTTCAGAATACTCGTTTTTAATCCTGCTTTCCTTTATTATCTTTCCTTTTATTGCGGGATTTATTGATGCGGTAGTTGGCGGAGGCGGACTCATTCAAATTCCGATGTTGTTAATTAATTTCCCGAATACCAACCTGGCTACTCTTTTTGGTACTAATAAAATTGCAGCGCTTGCGGGCACATCCGTTGCAGCCGTTCAATTCTCCCGAAAAATAAAATTCAATTATATTTTATTAATTACAATTTCAGCTTTTGCTTTTATCGCGTCTTTTTTTGGAGCGCGCTTGGTGAGCTATGTTGATTCTAAGCAATTAAAACCGGTTATACTTTTTATTTTAATTTTAATTGCCGTTTACACTTTTATAAAAAAAGATTTAGGCAAATTTCAATCTAAAAATCTATCCTTACGTAAACAACTTTTATGGGGTAGCATCCTCGGTTTGGTAGTTGGATTTTACGATGGCTTTTTTGGCCCGGGTACCGGCAGCTTTTTTGTATTGGGCTTTGTGGTTATACTCGGCTTTGAATTTATACAAGCCTCGGCTTACACTAAAATTATCAATTGCATTACCAACATTTCCGCTTTAATTGTATTTATCAAAAATGGGAATTACCTGATTGAATTAGCTATTTTAATGGCCGTTTGTAATATGGCGGGCAACTTTTTAGGAACACGCATGGCCTTTAAAAAAGGTAATTCTTTTGTAAGAAAAATATTTTTACTTATTGTAAGTCTCATGATTTGCAGATATGGCTATGATGTATTTTTTAATACATAATTTCCAAAATAAAAAAGATTGTTAATTCTTTTTTTCTTCCGTAATTTTAGCTTAGTCTATTATTTTATTTATGAAAAAATTATTTTTAATACTCTCTATCCTGTTTTTCACTAATCATGTAAAAAGCCAAGCTTATTTAAAGGATTATAAAACCGGAAGCAAATTATACGAATGGGACGGAACTTATTTGAAAGATTATAGAACCGGAAGTAAACTTTGTGAATTGAATGGTAATTACATCAAAGACTACAAAACCGGAAGTAAAATTTATGAGTTGAGTGGAGAATACATTAAGGATTATAAAACCGGAAGTAAATTATACGAATGGAGCGGAACGTATTTAAAAGATTACAAAACCGGAAGCAAATTATATGAAATATCCGGAAATTATTTAAAAGATTATAGAACCGGTAGTAAAATTTATGAATGGACAGGTATCTTTTCAAAAAGCATGCTGATTTACGTTTTAAACAGATAAATTGAATTCCCTTATTCATGAAAATTAAGATACTTTACTTTTTTCTTCTTACAATACTTGTTTCCTGCTCTACTCCTGAACCGGTTAAACAAAACGAAAATTCAAATTACTTCTCTTATAATCAAAGTCCGGAAGCCGCCGGTATAAAACGCATTCCCATCCAAACGCCGCTTGGTGAATTTAAGGTGTGGACCAAACGTTTTGGTAATAATCCACAAGTGAAAATATTATTACTTCATGGTGGTCCGGCCATGACACATGAATACATGGAATGCTTTGAAACTTTCTTTCTGCGCGAGGGATTTGAATTTTACGAATACGATCAATTGGGTTCTTACTACAGCGATCAACCTACTGACAGCAGTTTATGGACTAACGAGCGTTTTGTGGAGGAAGTTGAACAAGTAAGAAAAGCTATAAATGCAGATAGTTCAAACTTTTTTATTGTAGGAAATTCCTGGGGCGGGATATTAGGTATGGAATATGCACTTAAATATCAAAAAAATTTAAAGGGATTGATTGTTGCGAACATGATGGCCAGCGCTCCGGAATATGGAAAATATGCTGATGAAGTTTTATCCAAACAAATGCCACCCGAAGTTTTAAGTGAAATAAGGGATTTAGAAAGTAAAAAAGATTTTACCAATCCGAGATACATGGAACTATTAATTCAGTATTACTACAAACAACATTTATGCAGGTTGGATGAATGGCCAGATGGATTAAACCGATCCTTTAAACACGCGAATAATGAAATTTACACGTTGATGCAAGGACCCAGTGAATTTGGAATTAGCGGTAGATTAAAATATTGGGATATAAAAAACAGATTAGTGGAAATTGAAATTCCCACTTTAATGATTGGCGCAAAGTACGACACGATGGATCCTAAAGCCATGGAAGAACAGAGTAAGTTGGTAAAGAATGGCACTTATTTATACTGTCCAAACGGCAGTCATTTGGCCATGTGGGATGATCAGGAAGTATTTATGAATGGCGTTATTGATTTTATTCATTCGATAAAATAACAACAAACTATCATTTTATTTATCGGGATATGATTTAGGAACTTTAGGATCTGAAAAAATAATGTAATCTCCTAACTTTTTATTTTCTCCTAATTTAATATTTGGGAAATTTTCATCTGTTTGTTCGGTCAGAACAGTAAATTTCACATCCTTCTTATAGTTCAGAATTTGCTCGCAAATTCCAAATTTCTCATCTACATGAAATCTGCCGACCAAATGTAATACTTTATAACCCTTCTTTTCGTTTAGCACTTCTGCAATTGAATGTGCCATTGTTGCATCCCAAACTGATTGTCCGTTTAATGATTTTGGCATCATTGCCGACATGCCGGGCTCATGAGAATTATAGCCCATTATATCTTTTAATTTTTCGTAATAAGCACCTTTTGCTGTATCAATTGGTAAAGGTGCGATCCATTTTTTTGCCTCAGGGCTCAATGTTAAGAGCGCAGCTTGCGTTCCTTTGTTTGCCATGGACACATAACGCATAGAAGTATTTGCAGCAACAACTCGGATTCCATTTGCCTTGGCATATTCAATAAGAGGGCGATAATCTTTATAATTTGACCAAGCTCGCGCATCTTTTTTAAAATGACTTTCTTTAATTTTTCCTTGCAAATATTCATTTAAAACAACTTGACAATCACGCTCAAACATTTCTAATGACAACACCAATTTTTCTTTATGCAATTCATGCATTTTCTTTAATAAAGTTAGTTCCATGTAGTGCGCAACAGAATCATTATGCTCTTCACCAAAAAAAACAACATCCATCTGAGCTGTTTCTTTAATAACATCATCAACGGTCTTTGTCTTCTCTTGATTATTAAAAATCACATAATTTTTTTCTGTTAGCTGAGCACGGCTGTTCAATACAATCAAAATTGAGATCAGACAAATAATATAGTTTTTCATTGTTAAATTTTTTATAAAAATACAATTATTAAATGGGGCCGTAAAGATATTTTGAATAATATATTTCGTTTTATAGGCCTAAACGGATTTATCTCAAAATTTTAATCCTACCTGTAGAGATAAGTGTGAGCTGTTTATCCAAAGTGAATTTGCCGCATACTTAGATTGAAAATAATAAGGTGAAAAGCCTTGTTTATAGCTTACTTCAATAAAAATTCCGCTTCTTGAATTATTAATCGTATTTTTTTGCCATCCTGCTGTAATACTCACAAATGAATTTAATCGGTCGCTCATTACTTTATTTCTAAACAACATGGTTTCACTAGTTTTTAAAATTTGATTGCCGTCTTGTTTCACTGTAACATTTGTCGGTAATAAAATTCGTAAATGATAGCCTAAGGCTACGTACGGACTAAACAAAGTATTGTTCTCTCGATTAAATGAAAATTTCATTTGTAATGGCACTTGTATTTCCTGAATAAACAAGCTGTAATCGTAAACAAATTTTTTATCGTACAACTGCAACGTATCCTGATCAAAATAGTAAGAACGAAAATTTATACCGTGAAAAAAATATTCAACGCCAAAAAGAAAAAACACTTTATGTTCGCGATCACAGCGAATTTCTTTTTTAAAATTAACGCAAGCACTCATGCGTCCCGAAGGAGATTGTGCATGATTGGTGTTAATTTTATAAAATCCTACACAGGGTCCAAAACCGAAACGAAATCCCTGACCGTTTACTCCACCTTTTGGAGGCGAAGCAAAAATAAAAGAGGAGAAAAAAAATAATATCAAAAATATTACAATTCTATTGATCATGAATCGCTTTTACGAAGTACATTAATAGAGGAAGCTTGTGCAGCCGGCATAATTAAAATATCATTAATATTTACATGGGCCGGACGAGTTGCACACCAATAAATAGTTTCGGCAATATCTTCCGGCAAAAGTGGCTGCAAGCCTTTATATACATTTTTTGCGCGCTCTTCGTCACCATCAAACCGAACAATACTAAATTCCGTTTCCACCATACCCGGACTAACCGAAGTAACTTTTATATTATGTGGCAACAAATCAATACGCATACCTTTAGTTAAAGCATCTACGGCATGTTTTGTTGCGCAGTACACATTGCCATTAGCGTAAACTTCTTTGCCTGCAATTGAACCGATATTGATGATATGTCCACTGCCTCGCTGAATCATTTTTCCAGCAATTATTTTAGACATATAAAGTAAACCCTTCACGTTGGTATCAATCATTCTTTCCCAATGATCTAAATTTCCATCCTGTATAGCAGATAAACCTGCGGCTAAACCCGCATTGTTTATTAAGATATCAATCCGCTTCGCATTTTCTCCCAAAGAGTCTATTGCTTGCTGAACTTCTTTTTGATTTCGTATATCAAAATTTAAAACTTGCACATTTATTTTATATTGTGACTCCAGGTTTTTTTTAAATGCCAAAAGGCGATCTTCCCTTCTTCCGGTAATAATTAAATCATATCCGTTTTTTGCGAAAATTTCAGCTGTGCTTTTACCAATACCTGCCGTTGCTCCTGTAATTAGTACTGTCATTTTTATGAATTTAGTTTACTGTGTTTTCTTCCGTATAAAAAATAAATGATTAAGCCAATGATTAACCAAATGGTAAAATAGAGCCAGTTTTTGGAACCCAGTTGTGATAACATGTAAAAACAACACAATAAGCCTAATGATGGAATTAAAGAGAAATTAAATTTAAAGGCCATAACCGAAAATACTCCAAATCCGAGCAGGAAAAAATACATGGGTATATTTTCTATGAACTGCGCGGAATTATGAATAACAAATGTTTCAATTAACCATGATTTATTGAATAAAAAAAGTAATACAAAGGATAGCACAAATAATCCGGGCACAATATATTTTGAATTGATGTAAGGCGTTTTGAATTTAGATTCGGGCGCATTTTTATCCATTCTTAATTTTAATACGCCGCCGCAAACCAGCATAAAGGCAAATAACGTTCCGGCTGAACAGATATCTGTAACCATATTCATGTCTACGAAAAAGATAGGAATTGCAACCAGTAATCCGGTTACAATGGTAGAAAAGCCCGGCGTTTTATATTTCGGATGAACTTTAGAAAACTTTTTGGGTAAAAGTCCATCTCTACTCATCGCCATAAAAATTCGAGGTTGACCCAATTGAAAAACAAGCATAACACTGGCCATGGCCACCACAGCACTAACCGCAATTACGCCACTTAACCATTTTAAATCTTTTATTTTCTCAAAAACGTAAGCCAAGGGGTCGCCAACATTTAATTCGGAATACTTAACCATACCGGTGATTACTAAAGCAATAATTACATACAATATGGTACAAATGATTATGGAATACAAAATTCCTCTCGGCAAATCGCGTTGTGGATTTTTACATTCCTCGGCTGTAGTTGAAATAGCGTCGAAACCAATGTATGCGAAAAATACGGCACTTATGCCTGACAATAATCCTCCTATCCCGTTAGGTAAAAACGGATCCCAATTTTCGGTATTCACGTAAAAAACCCCTACAACAATTACTAATATTACTACAACCAATTTTATAGCAACCATGATGTTGCTCGCATTTCTGCTTTCTTTAATACCACGATAAACTAAAATGGTAATGAGTACATTAATAATTAAAGCCGGGAAATCAAAAATTATTCTTAATCCCAATAATTTTGGAGCATTTGAATATGCAGTGAATCCTTCCATTAATCCTTTTGTATCCGAATTTGCTGAAATTTGTTCCATTGTTGTGCCACTCATTAACAGGGCACTTACCTCATTATAATTTGTTTTGGCTGTAAAATAATCGAGACATAGCCATTCACTTACTTTAAAGAAAGTAGCATTATTTATGAGTGAAGTAAAATAATCACTCCAGGAAATGGCTACAGTAACATTTCCAATTCCATATTCCATAATTAATGCCCATCCGATTATCCAGGCAAATAATTCGCCAAAGGCCACATAACTATACGTGTAAGCGCTTCCACTCACCGGAATAAGGGAAGCAAATTCAGCATATGCAAAAGCTGCAAAACTACAAGCTATTGCCGTAAAAATAAATAAGAAAATTACTCCGGGTCCGCCATCTGCACTGGCTTTACCAATAGTAGAAAATATACCGGCGCCTATAATGGCTGCAATACCAAAAGCCGTTAAATCTCTTACCCCTAAATGACGAGAAAGTGAACTGTGCTCTTTATCCACATCAGCTCTTTCCAGAATATCTTTAATCTGCTTTTTACGAAATAATTTTTTCATGAATATGCCTTAAAGATAACACTTAATCAGAAACGTAATTTACCCTGCTTTATTTTAAAAAAATCCACAAAATACAGCGCCCCCGCCAATAAAAAAATGGCCATAGGTGCTCTGTATCTTAATATTGCGCCGCTATTAGGGGTAGTAAATCCGATTAACATAAAAATGGAAAGGCTTAGAAAAAGAAAAAAATACGTCGGAAATTTTTCTTTGGAAGAAGATAAACATCCGCTAATAATTAGTAGTACGGATAATAACAAGATCAGATTTTCAAAAGATGCTAAATATTGTACTGCACCCTTTGCATTTACAAATAAGGGATAAGCCATAGTATAATATAAACTATTTAAAAGTGTATATGCCGCATTATTTTGTTTTACCTGAATATTGGAGCCGGCTTTAGGAATAACATAAGCCAAGCTGTAAGAAGAAGTGGTGTTGGTATTAAAGTAATTTCGTAATGTATCATTCTTGTGACTGAACTCCCAATAAACATAAGGAGTGCCTTTCTTCAATTTGAAATGATTTTTGCTGAGAGAATCTTTACTTAACAGGTTCCAATCGTAATCTACACGAATCAATTGTTGAGTATCCGTTAAAAAAATTCCGCCTTTGGCCACATCGTCAAACCTTAACAATCTACCAACTGCAACATCATACAAGGAAATCTTTTTTATTTGTAATACCGTTAGATTTGCCGTTAATGCCAATACCAATATTGCTCCGGTAAAAACTGCTATTCTCCATTTTGCAATAACTTTAGTTTGAATGGCATAAAACAAAAGAAATGAAATTAACCCAAAAAATAATATATAAGGTTTAAGCATTATGGAAACTAAAAGTAAAAACGCGAATGCCAGTATTCTTTTAATTGAAAATCCACGTTCAGTTAATTGTTTGGTAGTATAAATAATGGAGCCAAAAAAAAACACACACCAGGGCTCCTTCAATAATGCGCCGGTATACAACCAAAGAGAGGGAAAAAAACAAATTAAAACAAAAAAGAGTTTTTCTTTGCCCGGAAAGAAATTTTTTAAACTCTTGTAAATAAGCACTGAGCCGATATAACTAAAAAAACAGGCCCATAAGGCATGTACAAAATAGGAGTTGAAAGCGATCAAATGGATGATGGCATGAATTCGGATAACAACTCGGTTATCATTATAAAAAAAATCTTTTTCAGCACCATTCTCCCAATTAAAAGTGGGTTCTATAATCATTTTATAAAAATGACCTCCTTCGGTTTCATCTTGTAAACCAAATATCGTTTTTACATATTCCGGAAAATTCTGAAATGCGAAATTTCCAATTGTTTTTGCATCGAAAAAGAATTTACCGGCGTCAAATTTTTCTATTCCGCCATACAATTTTAAAAATAGAAAATAGAAGGCGGGAATCGCTAATACTTTAAGAATAAAAAAGAAAGTAAAGTTTTTTCTGTTAATTATTTCATCGTGAAATAATGTAATACGTGAGCCTCTTAAAATAATCAGTAATAACAACAAAAAATAAATTGCAAATGCCAACATACTTTATTTGTTATTTACGACGATTAAGTATTTATTTTTTTTATCAAAAATAAAACGGGTGATAGTTTTAATTCCGAATTTTTCTAAATCCAAAAAAGTGGTCCACTGTTTCGTTTCTTCTGAAAATCTTAAAATCTGATTCTTCTCCGACTTCAACAAACCCCATTGTGGATGCCAAATAATATCTTCTGCCAAACTGGGATAAGTACAATAATAAAACGCTTTGGCTAAATTAAAATCATAGGTATAAAAATCTACTTTAGTACTGTCTTTAATTCCAAAAATAAAACTGTGCCTGTTTATCTTTTTAAATCCGCGGATGATGGAAGACGCAATGAACTGATCTTGCCCGGACGAACAAGCTCGCATACGCAAAGAATGCGGTTGTGTGAGTTTATAATATAAAACGGTATCGCTATTCAAATATGTAAAATACCCAATTGAATCCTCATCAAATAATAAACCTTTTTCACTTCTGGATAATACATCATAGGCGTGAATGCGTTGTGAACTGTCTTTTTCAACAACCACAGCGTGTATTACATTTTTATCTGCGTGCCAAGTAGGAGAATATTCGCTTTCGGCCGTTTTGGTGACTTGCATAGTTTTGCCGGATTTGAAATCGCAGCTGTAAATATCTGCTTGTTTATCCTCACCAATAGCTACATAAAATACATTTTTTTGATCGGCTGTAAATGAAGGTTGATTATCGTATCCGGGGCGGTTTGTTAATGTTTTAGATTCCGTAATTATTAATTCGTTCTTTACATTTTTCAGCTTAAAGAGTATCAAGTCCGTTTCGGGGAGTTGTGAAAAAAGCGCCGAGCTGCAAAAAATAAAAAAAATAATTTTACTCATTAATCAATGGTGATTTAAAAAAATACTTTCTGTATAATAAAAAAGTAAAATATCCCATTAAAAATCCATTCAAAGCGCCCACAAAAACATCCGATGGATAATGAACACCCAGATACATTCTGCTGTAAATTACCGGCAGGGGAATCAGAAAAAACAAAACTCTTCTTTTTCGATAAATCCAAGTAGTTGCAAAATACAATAAGGTAACTATTCCGTAAGTGTTGGAAGCGTGACTGCTAAAAAAACCATATTTCCCCCCCACATACTCGTTTACCAAATGAAGTTTAGGTCCTATTTCAACATGATGCGTGGGTCGGTATCTTTTCACTAAATGCTTTACCCGGTTTGTACTCACATCGGTTAAGGTTATAGAAATGCCGCAACACAAAATCAAGGCAATGGTATTTCTTAACTTGTATCGTTTAAAATACAGATAAAGAATTAGCATTGGGAAAGGCAAAAAGAAAATAGTTAGGCTGGACTTCCACATGATTAAATCCAACCACTCGTTATGCAGAGAATTTATTTTAATTAATAATCCCTGATCAAATAATTCTAACGAATTCAACACCCCTAAAGATAAAGATTTATTGTTGAATGGCGCTTATTCGATAAAAAATATGCGAACAAGGTTATCTATACCTTTTTAGACGGACAAACAAAGCTGGTAGTTGGCAAATCTGTTTTTGCAATAGCAGAAAAACCGCCTTCTACATCTATTAAATTTTTAAAACCGTTTCTTTTTAAAATGGAAGAAGCAATCATGCTTCTGTATCCTCCGGCGCAATGTATATAGTGTTCTTTTTCTTTATCTAAAGTAACATGCCAATCAACAATAAAATCCAATGGCTTATTGCTAACATTTTCAAGATGCTGTGCTTCGTGTTCGCCCGGCCTTCGCACATCCAATATATTTATTTTTGAATTTTTTGCCCGTTGCGCAAATTCATTGGCCGTAATAGAAATTATTTGTTCCGTTTTTTTACCGGCATTTTTCCAAGCTTCTATCCCTCCTTCTAAAAACCCTATGCTATTATCATATCCTACTCTACTCAATCGCATTACGGCCTCTTCTTCTTTTCCTTCCGGTGTAACAATTAAAATAGGTGTATTTAAATCTTCTATTATTGTTCCAACCCAAGGGGCAAATTGCCCGTCTAAGCCAATAAATAATGAGTTAGGCACGTGCGATTTTGCAAAATCAGCCGCTTTTCTTACATCTAAAATCAATACATTTTTTTCTTTAGCTTTTTCTTCAAACTCGGCAGGACTTAAAGGACGCACTCCACTTTCTAACACACTGTCAAACTCCTTGTATCCCCCCTTATTTAACATGGCGTTTTTAGAAAAATACTGCGGCGGCGGTAAAATTCCTGTAGTCAATTCCTTAATAAATTCTTCTTTGCTTATATTTTGTAAAGCATAATTAGTTTTCTTTTGATTTCCTAAAGTATCAAAAGTTTCTTTGCTCATGTTTTTTCCGCAAGCAGAACCTGCGCCATGCGCCGGATAAACAATTACCTCATCCGGTAAATTCATAATTTTAGTGCGTAAAGAATCGAACAACATTCCGGCCAAATCTTCTTGTGTTAAATCCGATTTAATAGCTAAGTCGGGTCTTCCAACATCCCCAATAAATAAAGTATCGCCGGTAAAAATACTTTGAGGTTTGCCATTTTCATCCAATAATAAAAAGCTGCTGCTTTCCAAAGTGTGTCCCGGTGTATGTAAAACCCGTAGTGTTAAGTCGCCAATTTTAAACTCTTCATTATCTTTTGCAACATAGCTTTTATAATCGGTATTTGCGTTAGGGCCAAAAACTATGGTTGCGCCGGTTTTTTTTGCTAAATCAACGTGTCCGCTTACAAAATCCGCATGAAAGTGGGTTTCAAATATATATTTTAGTTTGTCTCCGTTTTCCTTTAAAATTTTTAAATACGGTTCCGTTTCTCTTAATGGGTCAATAATTACAGCTTCTCCTTTGTGCGCAATATAATAGGCGCCCTGAGCCAGGCAGTTGGTATATAATTGATTTACTTTCATAAAATTTGTCTTTATAGTATCTAGTCTAAAGTTACACAGTTTAAGTGGAAATAAATATGCCACTTTTCATTTCTTTTTATTTTTTAACCTTAGTATATTTAGTATTTTTGGCTTATGTCGAATACAAAAATCGAATCATCAAAAGCGCCAGAGCCTGTTGGATTATATCCTCACGCGCGTAAAGTTGGAAATTTACTTTTTTTGAGTGGAGTTGGGCCGAGGGAAAAAGGGACTAAAAAAATACCAGGTGTTGAATTGGATGAAATGGGTAACATTGTGTCCTATGATATAGAAAAGCAATGCCACAGTGTATTTAAAAACATCAGATATATTTTAGAAGATTCAGGTAGCAGTTGGGATAAGATAATTGACGTTACTGTATTTTTAACCAACATGAAAGATGATTTTCCGAAGTACAATGCCTTATGGGCCGAATACTTCAAAGAAAATCAACCTTGCCGAACTACCATTGAAATAAATAAGCTACCGACACCCATTGCCATTGAATTAAAAGTGGTTGCTTTGGTTGATTAAATTATGTGTTTGACAAACTAAGTTTAAGCGAAAAAAATCCCTCATCTTTCTTATTCCTTTATTCTTTTAAATGCCTATTGGATTAAATGCCTTAAATAAGGAGGATTTAGCGATGGAGTCATTTTAATACGAGAAGGAAGCAAAAGCTTCTAATTAAATGCAATGCCTATTCTGTTTTTTGCAAGACTCTATTATAAAGCTACCCCCCCCATTTACTATTAAGTATCGACTTTCTCCAATAAAAGGTGGTTAGCAATTACGGTGAAATAGGAGAATTACCAATGAAAGTACGGGTCTTATTAACCAAAACCCGTCATTAGGTCGAAAAAAAACTTTATTCACAATTTAAAATCGCATTGGGGGATTGAAAAAAATCGTTTTTTTTCCATTGGGAAAAACGTGATTTTCATTGGAGAAAGTGAAGTTTTTGAACCACTTGAATCTTTAATCTTCCAATGAAGAAACTGGTCTCAAAAAGGTATCAAAAGTGAAATATGTTAATTATTTTTTTACCTCCCCTATAGAAAAACGCATAGATTTGCTTCATTATATCTTAAAAACTAAAAACAAATGGCAAAAAAAGCAACGAAAAAAGCAGCAAAAAAGCCTGCTAAAAAAGTAGCAAAAAAAGCGGCTAAGAAGCCAGCTAAAAAAGCAGCTAAGAAAAAGCCTGCTAAAAAAGTAAAGAAAAAATCTAACCGTAAGCCTAATGCAGCTTTTATGGCAGCATTAACTCCAAGCTCAGCTTTAGCTGAAGTTGTTGGAAGCAAAGCATTACCTCGTACTGAAGTTGTGAAAAAAATCTGGAACTACATTAAATCACACAAACTTCAAGATTCTAAAAACAGAAGAATGATTAATTCTGATGCTAAATTAAAAGCTATCTTCAATGGCGCTAACCAAGTGTCAATGTTTGATATGGCTAAACATTTATCAAAGCATTTGAAATAATTTATTTCAGGTTACTAAAAAACCCCGATATTTTATATCGGGGTTTTTTTATGGTTTAAATTGACTTTTAAATGGCTTTCCTATCTCAAATACAACATCTCTCTGTACTTCGCTAATGGCCAAATGGCATCATCAATGATGTTTTCCAGTTTATCTACATTATATCGTATTTCTTCAAAATAAGGCTTTACCTTATCACAATAAGCGTGCGCTTGCTTTTTTGCACTGTTTAATTGATTAGCCTGTTTTCTGGCTTCCGTCATTTCATCCGCCGACTTTTTAATTATAGAAACTCTTTCACTGATTTCTTTAATTAATTCGATTTGTGTAGATGCTGTTTTGCTAAATTCCGATTCTTTTAAAAATGATTTTAATCCATTTACATTTTCGATTAAACTTTTTTGATAATTGAGCGCAGCGGGAATAATTTGGTTGCTTACCATATCCACCATAATTCTGGATTCGATTTGTATTTTTTTGGTATAAGTTTCCAGATAAATTTCATAGCGCGATTCTTGTTCCCGGTGATTCAATATACCTTGGCTTTCAAATAACTTAATTGTTTTTGGTGAAACAAAGGCTTCTAAAGCTCCGGGCGTAGTTGGAATGTTGCTCAACCCTCGTTTTTTAGCTTCCGCTTTCCACTCATCTCCATAGCCATTCCCTTCAAATCGTATTTTTTTAGACTCAATAATGTAATTCTTTAATACTTGTAAAATGGCATCATCTTTGTCCAAATTCTTTTTATTAATTAATTGATCAACTTCCGTTTTGAACTGTTGCAATTGATCGGACATAATGGTATTCAATACGGTCATTGCTCCCGCGCAATTGGCAGATGAACCTACAGCCCTAAATTCAAACTTATTTCCGGTAAAGGCAAAAGGCGAAGTTCTGTTTCGATCTGTATTGTCTAATAGAATATCCGGAATTTTTCCAATGCTCAATTTTAAAGCTGTTTTTTCTTCCGGACTTAATTTTTTATCTCCTACACTTACCTCAATTTCTTCCAACACTTTATTTAACTGTTCGCCTAAGAAAACGCTCATAATGGCCGGAGGAGCTTCATTAGCTCCTAAACGATGATCATTATTGGCGGATGCAATACAAGCGCGCATTAAATCAGCATGCTCGTGTACAGCCTTAACAGTATTGATAAAAAAAGTAAGGAATTGTAAATTTGTTTTAGGCGTTTTGCCCGGAGATAATAAATTTTTGCCCGTATTTGTAGCTAAACTCCAATTATTATGTTTACCGCTACCGTTTACACCGGCATAAGGTTTTTCGTGTAAGAGTACTCTAAAGTTATGTCGAATAGCCACTTTTTCCATGACGTCCATTAATAATTGATTATGATCAACCGCAATATTTATTTCTTCAAAAACCGGCGCACATTCAAACTGTGCCGGCGCCACTTCATTATGTCTGGTTCTTACCGGTATTCCCAATAAATGAGCTTCGTATTCAAAGTCCTTCATATAAGCCAATACACGCTCCGGAATAGAGCCCCAGTAATGGTCTTCCAATTGCTGTCCTTTTGCTGAAGCGTGACCAAACAAAGAACGTCCGGTTTGTTGCAAGTCATAACGGATGTGATAAAGCGCTGCATCTACTAAAAAATATTCCTGTTCCCAACCAAGCGTTCCAATAACTTTAGTTACATTTTTATCAAAGAGCTGACAAACTTCTGTGGCGGCTTTATCTAACGCAGAAAGTGATTTTAATAAAGGGGTTTTAAAATCTAACGCTTCTCCGGTATATGAAACAAATATAGTAGGTATGCATAAAGTATTTCCCCAAATAAAAGCAGGTGATGTTGGATCCCAGGCCGTATAACCCCTGGCTTCAAATGTACTACGTACACCTCCATTTGGAAACGAGGAGGCGTCAGGTTCTTGTTGTACCAATTGTGAGCCACTAAATCTTTCAATGGCTCTTCCGCCGCCAATGGGTTCAAAAAAACCATCATGCTTTTCTGCAGTAGTTCCGGTTAAAGGCTGAAACCAGTGCGTGTAATGGGTAACACCTTTACTTTGCGCCCAGGCTTTCATACACGCAGCTACCTGATCGGCAATTTTTCGATCTATGGCTGTTCCCTTTTCCATGGCTTCTGTTACACTAGTGAAACCTTCTTCGCTTAGATATGTACGCATGGCATCAATACCAAACACATTGGCTCCAAAATATTCACTAACGGGTTTTTCTGTTTGATTTACTTCTACAGGTTTTCTATTTATTACATCCTGCATGGCTAAAGTTCTTCGTGTACTCATGTTTTTCTGTTTTTTTTGACAAAAGTATGTGAAAAAAGGGGGGTGTACAAAGAAAAAAATCAATTTTTTGATGCAGGTGGCTAAAAAAAGGGGGGTGTAACAAAAATATTATCAACTTTTATGGAAATCTTGTTCAAAAGCGGACAAAAAAAAGCCCCGTTTTAAAAAACGAGGCTTTTAAGGATTATATTCAACTAGCGAACTAGCTTTTTAGTGACTGTTCTGTCATTTGTTTTAACAGATATGATTAAAATCTCATTATTGGAAGGAAGGTCTAATCGTACCGTTTCTTTTGTGGTAACTACTTTTTTGTCTTTAATAATTTTTTGTCCTAAGATATTGTAAACCGAAATCAAAGCTTCTGTTTGAGCAGGGAAAGCTAAATTAACATAAGCTGCGATTTTATCTTGTCCTATTGTAATAGACTCTTCACTGATAACCTGATTGTTTACATTGGCTACAGCATTCACACCACAAACCGTTAACTCAAAACGAGCCGTGTAAGTTGTATCACTAAGGTAGAATGAATAAGGACCACTTCTTAAATCATGAGTAGTGTTTGTAGCCTTATCCTTTAACATCATGCAAGTCCCATAAGCAATGTTCTCAATATTTTCAGCACTGATACTGAAGTTACCGGATAAATACGGACGAGTAATTATATCTATTACTGTGCTTTGATTATTTAAACGTTGTACAGAATTAATAGAATACTCTTCATTTCCAATCTGGCTGGCGATAGCCGTTCTTTTATTCCATTGACCTGGAAAACCAATATAACCCGGAGAAGAATAAATTTTATGAGCGTCCACTTCAGGATCAAAATTATCAGAAGCACCGTCAATAAAATTAATAGCGGTCATGTCATAATCATTGGCGCCTTCTAATTTCAACCAAAATGTTTGATTTGGACTTTGATTTACGTTTGCCGATTTTAATAATTGATCGGCATTTGTATTGTTTGAATTTTTATTGGATTCTTGTGCGGTTATAACAGTTGTTGCTAATGCCTCACAATAAAAAGCTTGACCCATTGGAATATCGTCTTGTGCACCTACTCCAACACCATGACTGGAAACTCCGTTCACAAAGGAAGTTGTTGCGCCAATATCCGCGTTATAAATATAGATTGCATTCGCTACAGAGGCATTTCCGTTTCTTAGTTTAGTCCATGAAATTGGAGAAGCGTAAGGATTGGCAATTAAATTATACCCCGGATTTGCTCCGGCCGGGGTTCTTGTTAATAATATTGGTTGATTTCCCTGAACCAAAGCTCCGGTAACGGCAGTAGTAATATTTCCGGTTGTTCCGAAATTATCTCCTAAATAAACCCAATATCCTTTTGAAACAGTAATTGGGGAGCCCAAAGTAATCGTAGTATCATAACCATATCCATCAAATTCTGTCCAACTTTGTACCGACTCAAAATAGTTACCTCCTACTGAAGTAACACCTGTTGATGAACCTTCAATTGCCATTGGAATTGGACCATACCAACTACCAAAAGTTTGACCCGTTACGCCACTCACTCCTAAATTTGCCCAATCGGTTGTTCCTCCAAGCATAAAAGTTTCAACAATTGCATTTCCGGAGATTGAACCTCCGCCCGTAATTTCAGCCACTCTACCCTTTAAGGAGCTAGTTGATCTTAACCTTAAATTTCCACCGCTGGCTAATGTTCCGGCATTCACTTTTACGGAGTCTAAAATAATCACAGAACCACCCAATGTTTTCGTTCCTGAGTTTGTAATTTCTAAAGCGTTCAATGTTGTAGTTGCCGGACCAATGGATTGAGCGGTTGTATTTGTCAAACGAAGTAAACTTGTGTTAGGTGTAATTATTCCATTATTGACTAAATCACCTCTTACATTTACCCAACTATTTCCGGCGAAACTAACCGTACTTCCGGTTAAAATGGATAAATGATCAAAACTTGCTTCACTGGCGCTTGTGGTTCCGGCTGTAATAGTTCCCCCTTTCATGGTAACCGTTGATGTTCCGGGTATAAAACTACCGATATTCGTAACGTTCCAAGTACCACCGGTTTCAGCGCCGGCAGAGGTTCTTGAAATCGTGATATGTCCACTCATAGCCACGCTACCTGTAGTATTAAAACTTACATTTGGTATGGGATTTTGCATGGCACTTGCGGTTCCTACAATAGTTTTTGCACCTCCACCTACGAACAATATTGTTCCTGTATTTTGACTTGATGATAGGGTGGATGTAGTAATAACAGTTGAGGTACCTGTAATATTCAACCCGGCGGAAACATTCATAATACCTCTTAGTGCAAGCGGATATGTACCGCAATTTAATTCCAAGGTGGTACAAGATGAGGTGCCGGTTGTGCCAAAATTCATCACTCTGTTACCAGCTGAACTAGATGCAGTTAAACTAACCACAGCAAAATTAAAAGCACCATTAATATTTCTTGCAGAGGCCGATTGTAAATCGATATGTACTACTCCCGAATTTGCGTTAAAAGTTCCTCCTGCACCTTTGGTCATGTTTCCACTTACGTGTAATGAACCGGATGGTGATATAAACGTTCCGGCTTGCACATTAAAATTAACCATAGTTAGGTCGATTGAACTTGCATCAACCGTTCCTGTATACCCTGAAAGCAACATTAAAGATACAACTTGTGTGTTACTTGGCATGTTACATACATCTGTGTTTGTTGCATTAAAAAATGCATTATCAGCAAATGTGGGTACTCCAAATCCAGGACCAAAACCACAATCCCAATTATTTGCATTATCAAAATCAAAGTCGCCGTCCAAGTTAGTCCAAGTATAAGTAAACTGCGACTTCCCAATCAAACAAATTAAACTGAAAATTAAAATATATATATTCCTCATAATAAAGGGTGTTTAAAATTCTTTACGATAAATTTAGTTCTTTGGTTTCACATCGCCAAGAAAATTGGAAGATAAAATCAATGCATTGGTCGTTTTTCTCCATCTAAAAAATTTTAAAAATCTAACATTTCTTACACATTCCCCCAAACTTAATAGTCTTTTTTTAATACATTTACCATTCTTAAATTGATACTTAATAATTTCTATGTTTTTGCGTGTCCCATTTATCCATTTTTATAAAATCATACTTGCTTCTATTCTTATGCTGGCATCTTTCGGTGGTAAATCTCAAACCGGTGCTATAAAAGGATTTGTGTATGATCATGCGAATGGAGAACCTGTTCCTTTTTGCAATGTTTATTTTAAAGGAACTACTATTGGCGCCAATACCGATTTAAATGGATTTTTTAGTATTAACCGGGTGAAACCGGGTAATTATACGCTTTTAGTTACCAGTTTAGATTTTGATACCATTTCGGAAAGTGTTGAAATAAAGGCTGGTGAATTTTTAAATAAAAAATTCTATGCTAAAAAGGGCGGTGTTAAACTGGATGAAGTTGAGGTTTCAACCACCGCTGCCGAAAAAATTGAAAACACCACTGTTGCCGTTCAAAAAATTGATCCAATAGCCATAAATAAACTCCCAAGTATTGGTGAACCCGATATTGCTCAATATTTACAGGTATTACCCGGAGTAGTTTTTACGGGCGATCAGGGTGGACAATTATACATTCGTGGAGGATTACCCGTTCAAAATAAAGTTCTTTTAGATGGTTTAATAGTTTATAATCCATTTCACTCCATCGGTTTATTCTCGGTTTTTGATAGTGACATCATGAAAAATGCAGATGTTTATAGTGCAGGATTTGGTGCTGAATATGGAGGAAGGACCTCTTCCATTATGGATGTAACTACAAGAGATGGAAATAAAAAAAGAGCAAGTGGGAAAGTTTCACTTTCTACTTTTGGAGCAAAGGCCACACTTGAGGGTCCTTTTAAAAAATTAACCGACGATGGCAATACCAGCATTTCTTATTTATTATCTGCTAAACACTCCTATCTCCCGCAAACTTCTAAAATTTTGTATAGCTACGCTAATCCAAACGGTTTGCCTTTTTATTATACAGATTTATTTGGAAAAATGTCGGTGAACTCTACCAGCGGAAGCAAGTTTAGCTTGTTTGGTTTTAGTTTTAATGATAAAGTTGATTACAGTGATGTGGCTACTTTTAACTGGCAAAATATTGGTGCTGGTTCTAATTTCGTTCTCGTTCCCCCATCTTCCAATTTATTGGTTGAAGGCGTTTTTGCGTTTTCAAAATATAACATCAATTTTGTTAATCCCAGTTTGGAAACCGACACCAAAAGTAGCGAAGTGAGTAGTGTGAATACCGGTTTTTCATTTGTGAAATATATAGGTAAACAGGAATTGAGATTTGGTTTTGAAGGCATTGTAACTACAACCAAATTTACTTTACTTAATCCGTTTTTCGCAAAAATAGAATTAAATAAACAAACCATTGATGATGCAGGCTATATTAAATTTAAATACATGAACAGAGGAAAAAATATAGTTTTTGAACCATCCTTTCGTTTACAACAATATGCCAGTTTAAATGTTATTTCACCGGAACCAAGAGCTGCCCTTAAAATAAACATCACTAAAAAAATAAGATTAAAAGCGGCAGCAGGTTACTATAGTCAAACATTAATCAGCGCAAACAGCGACAGAGATGTGGTAAACTTGTTTTATGGCTTCATTAATGCACCTAACGTTGACCAGGTTGCCGATAAATACATAGACTACACCGGAGCCGTACAAGACATGAAGAACACGGTTCAAAAATCAAATCATATGGTTGGCGGTATTGAGTTTGACTTCCTGAAATTTTTTGAACTTAATATAGAAACCTATCAAAAAATATTTAATCAAATCATCAATACCAACCGCTCTAAAATTTATGACGATAATAAAGAAAATGAGTACCGACCCGATGAATATAAAAAGGACTTTGTTGTAGAACAAGGCCGAGCCCGCGGTTTTGATGTGGTTTTGAAATACGATAAAAAGAAATTTTATTTCTGGGCTGTATATTCCCTCACTTTTAACGACAGATGGGTTGGTAACAATAATACCGGAACAGTGTTGAACTATCCTCCGAATTTCGACAGACGACATAACGTAAACCTGGTTAGCTCTTACACTTTTGGCAAAAAGAAAAACTTTGAATTAAACGCAAGATGGAATATGGGCACCGGATTTCCGTTTACTCAAACACAGGGTTTCATCAATCAATTTAATCCACAAGGTAATATCAACTACAATTTCAATACGGCAAACGGGCAGTTAAATTACATTCCTTCAACCTTAAACGGCGGCCGATTACCGGATTATCATCGCTTGGATATAGGGTTTAAATATAAATACGTGCACAGCGATAAAACAACTTTTGAACTTAACGCCGGAGCAACAAACATCTATAACAGAAAAAATATTTTTTATGTAGATCGTTTTACTTTTAAAACCATCAATCAATTACCAATAATGCCAAATGTGAATTTGAGTATTACCTTTTAATTTCAATTTGTTTTACATTAAATATTTAGTAAGTTTATATTATCATGTCATCTAAAATTTACACCAAAACCGGCGACAAAGGCCTTACTTCCCTATTGGGCGGTACCCGTTTACCAAAACATCATGTAAGAATTGAAGCTTATGGAAATGTAGATGAATTGAATTCTTATGTAGGATTATTAAGAGATTGTTTAGAGGATGAAAAAACAAAAAATTTACTGATTGATATTCAAGATCGATTATTTACCATTGGCGCGGGTTTAGCTGCCGATCCCGTTAAGAATAAAATGGAATTACCTAAAATTGATGAAGAAGATGTATTAAAACTCGAAACTGCTATTGATGAAATGGACAAAGTAGTTCCACCCATGAAATCATTTGTGCTTCCGGGAGGACATTTGCATGTTTCCTATTGTCATATTACTCGTTGTGTTTGCAGAAGAGCAGAACGATCGGTTATACATCTTACTCAAACGGAAAAAATTAATGAATTATATATTCAATATTTAAATCGCCTATCTGATTATTTCTTTATGTTATCGCGATGGATAGCTTTTTCCAATAAAATAACTGAATTACCCTGGAAGCCAAAAAAATAAATTGAAACCCGAGCAAATAGTTGGCAAAATGATGGATAAAGACTTTTTTAGTCAGTGGTTGGGTATTAAAATTTTAGAAGTAAAAACGGGTTTTTGTAAAATTTCCATGCAAGTTCGCAAAGAAATGTTGAATGGATTTGGTATTGCTCATGGCGGAATAAGTTACAGTTTTGCAGATAGTGCATTAGCTTTTGCTTCAAACTCGGGAGGTAAAAAAAGCGTGAGTATAGAAACCTCCATTGCTCACATTGAGCCTCTGCATGAAGGAGAAGAAATAACCGCAATTGCCGAATGTGTTACAGAATCAGAAAAATTAGGGCATTATCAAATCACTGTATATAACGCTAAACAAAATAAAATCGCACTCTTTAAGGGTATGGTGTACAAAACTTCAAAAATTTGGGATTAAACCTTTATAGTTTTGTAAAGTCAAACAAACATGAAAACATTATTTAAATATTTATTAATAAGTAGCCTAGTTTTTTCGGTTTGCTATGTTAAGGCTCAAAAACGTCACCACCCTCATAAGCATCATGCACACCGAAAAGCGGTTGTTGTTAAACGCAGTCCTTATCGTCCTACAAAAGTGGTGATCTATCATCCGCACTGGCGCCCGGCGTACGCTTATCATCGCAGATGGGTTTATTGGCCGAAGTATAATTTGTATTGGGATAATTGGAGAAATCATTATCGCTTCTGGAACGGAACCATTTGGATTTCACAGCCTGCGCCTCCGGCCGTGGTGGTAAATGTAAATCTGGATAAAGAAAAACATAGTGAATTAAAAGAAGCGGAAGATGATACCGATGAAATAGAGACTTCAAACACTGAACACAAAAAAGATTACAAGGCTGAGTGATACTGCTTTAAAAAAAATTATCATTGTTCTATTTGGAATAATTTGCTTTTCGATGCGGGTTTCTGATAATAATATTTAATTTTAGGGAATATTATTATTATGAAACAGGCTTATTTAATTAATGGAGTAAGAACCGCAATCGGAAATTTTGGCGGAACTTTATCAACCGTAAGAACTGATGATTTAGCAGCCTTTGTATTAAAAGAATTAGTAAACAAAAATACAGGAATTGACTTTTCTAAAGTTGGGGATATAATTTTGGGTTGTGCAAATCAGGCCGGAGAAGATAATCGCAATGTGGCCAGAATGGCTTCGCTATTAGCGGGGATTCCACATTCGGTTCCGGGTCAAACCGTGAATCGTTTATGCGCAAGTGGTTTAAGCGCCAGTATGGATGCGGCAAGAATTATTCAAAGCGGAAATGAGGAATTGATGATTTCAGGTGGAGTTGAAAATATGACTCGCGGACCTTGGGTAATGAGCAAAGCAGGCAGTGCTTTCGGAAGAGATCAGCAAATGTTTGACAGTAGTTTCGGTTGGAGATTTATAAATCCTAAAATGAAAGAAATTTACGGAGTGGATTCTATGGGTGAAACCGCAGAAAACGTGGCCGAGAAATATAAAATTAATAGAAACGATCAGGATCAATTTGCATTTTGGAGTCAGCAAAAAGCAGCAAAAGCAAAAAAATCTGGCCGATTTGAAAAAGAAATTGTTTCCTTAAGTATACCTCAAAAAAAAGGTGATGCGATTGTTTTTTCAAATGATGAATTTGCAAAACCCGATTCTGCTTTAGAAAAACTTGCTTCATTAAAACCTGCGTTTAAAAAAGATGGAACCGTAACCGCCGGCAATGCCAGTGGATTAAACGATGGCGCAGCCGCTTTGCTTTTAGCAGGAGAACAAGCCATTAAAGATTATCATTTAAAACCCTTAGCAAGAATAGTATCCGGAACTGCAGTGGGTGTAGAGCCGCGTATTATGGGAATTGGTCCGGTAGAAGCAGCCAATAAAGCCCTTCGATTGGCCGGCTTACAAATGAAAGATATGGGTTTAATTGAATTAAATGAAGCATTCGCCGCACAAAGCTTAGCTTGTACCCGCGCCTGGGGATTAGCGGATAATGACGAAAGGATAAACGTGAATGGGGGAGCTATTGCATTAGGACATCCTTTAGGAATGAGCGGTGCCCGCATTTTAAATTCGGCAGCTATTGATTTACATATTCATAATAAAAAATATGCTTTAGTTACTATGTGCATCGGTGTGGGTCAGGGTTATGCCATGATCATCGAAAAATGCTAATTATTCAAAGCAAAAAACGTAAATTAGAAAAAATAAAAATTATGGTTCACAATCTTTCTCAAAACCCTTCTATACTTAATCAATTTCTTGCAGAAATAAGAGATAAAAACATTCAAAAAGATCCTATGCGATTCAGAAGAAATTTAGAAAGAATTGGTGAAATTTGCGCGTATGAAATCAGCAAAACTCTGAAATATGATTCGCAAACTACAGTAACTCCCTTAGGTGAATCAGAAAGTAAGTTAATTAAAGAACAACCGGTAATTGCAACTATACTAAGAGCCGGTTTGCCTTTACACTTTGGAATACTTAATTTTTTTGACAGAGCCGAAAACGCATTTATCAGTGCATACAGAAGACATCACAAGGATAACACTTTTGAAATTGCTTTGGAATATGTTGCCAGTCCTGATTTAAATGGCAAAACACTTATTCTTTGTGACCCCATGCTCGCAACGGGCTCTTCTATTGTATTAACTTACAAAGCGCTCTTAAAAAGAGGAGTGCCTGCGCACACCCATTTAGTTTCTACAATTTGTAGTAAGCAAGGTGTTGAGTATGTTAAAGCAAATATGCCAAACACTAATTTTACACTTTGGTGTGGCGCAATAGATGAGGAATTAACTGCGCAAGCTTATATTGTTCCCGGACTTGGAGATGCAGGAGATCTTGCATTTGGCAGCAAAATATAAAATGAAAAACCCTGTAAAAATTCCATTACAGCACACTCGTTCTGTAAATGCTTTGATTGCAGATTATCTCAATAAAAAATCAGAAACGGAATCCTTTTATTCATTTTATCCATCGCTTGATGGATTTAGAAAAGCGATTGCTTCCCCGATCAAAAAAACAATTCCACAAAGTATTCTTTCTGAAATTTTATTAAAACAACATGGCCTTGTTAAAAATTCTACAAAAGAAAGTGAAGAAAATATAAGATTGCTGAGTAAACAGAACAGTTTTACAATTACAACCGGCCATCAGTTATGTTTAAATACCGGTCCATTATATTTTATTTATAAAATAATTTCGGTAATTCGTCTATCTCAAATATTAAAAAAAGAATTTCCGCTTACAAATTTTATTCCCGTTTTTTGGCTTGCGGGTGAGGATCACGACTTTGATGAAATTAACCATTTCAATATTTATAAAAAACAATTACAATGGAATATCGATGCCAAAGGTTCAGTTGGTCATTTAAATACGAATACACTTGATGCGGTTTTTTCAGACTATCAAACATTATTAGGATCTACAATGCATTCTGATTATTTAAAGTCTCTATTTGAAAATTCCTATTTAAAACATGATAACCTGAAAGACGCTGCACGATTTCTGGTTAATAATTTATTCGGCGAGTATGGTTTAGTAATTGTGGATGGAGATGACTTAGCTTTTAAAGAAGCAGCAATGCATTTATTTACCCACGATATAAAAGAAAAAATTTCACATCATGAGGTGCAAAAAACCAATGAGCAGCTTGAGAATTTAAATTATAAAGTTCAGGTTACTCCAAGAGAGATAAATTTCTTTTATGCAAGTGAGCAAAGTAGGGAAAGAATTGTTTATGAAGATAAAAAATACCGGGTATTAAATACAGATAAACAATTTACGGATACTGAATTTTTTAATCATATAGCTGACAACCCAATCAATATAAGTCCCAATGTTGTAACCCGACCTTTGTATCAGCAATTTTTACTTCCGAATTTAGCCTATGTTGGAGGGGCGGGAGAATTAGCTTATTGGTTGCAGTACAAAACCATGTTTGAAAAACACGATTTATTTTTTCCGGTTTTGGTACCCAGAGATTCCTTTACTTTGGTGGAAGAAAAGACTGCTCTGAAAATGGAAAAATTAAATCTTTCTCCTGAAAATATTTTCTCTAATGAAATTGATTTAGAAAAACAAGTTATTCAATCCTTACCTCAATATTTTGAATTAACAGAAGAGAAGCTTAAACTCCAATTGCTGTATACGGAACTTAAGGATAAAATGAAAAAATTTGAACCCACCCTAGAAGGATCCGTTTCAGCTGAATTGCAAACTGTTTTAAAAGGCATTGATAATTTACAATCTAAAATTAACAAAGCCGTAAAGCTTAAATCAGACGGCGCGTTAAATCAATTGAAAAATGTATTAGATAAATTGTTTCCGGAAAGAGAACTTCAAGAGCGCACAGAGAATTTTGCGCAGTATTATAATGAGTATGGAAGCGACTTTTTTAAAGTAATTTTAACTCATTCGAACCCACTCGATTTAAGCCATAAAATATTGATTTTATCAAAAAACAAGCCCTTGTAAAAGGAATCTTAAAATTTACTACTTTTAATTTAAATTATTATTATGAAAAAACTTCTACTTCTACTTTCCATTTCGTTTTATTTGAATGCCAATGCGCAAACATTGGTTATGACAAAAGCGGTTTTCGAACCCGTTATTGGTGATACCAGCAGAGCATATATTGTTGATACGAGTTATTATACCAATGGATTAAATGTTAGTCAAACAGGAGCCAACACTGTTTGGACTTACTCCAATTTAGCAGCAACCGGCAACAGTATTAGTTCGGCCTATGTAGATCCGTCCTCTATTCCTGCGTCAACTAACTACCCGGGATGTACCATAGTTCAAAATCAAGGCTTATTAAACACCTTTTATAAATCGGTAACTAGTCCGTCAACGCAAACAGAATTTCAAGGGGTAAACTCTACATCGATAACAATGAACTTCAGTAATACAGCCGTATCCATGCGTTACCCTTTTACTTATCAAGATGTAATTACCGATAACTTCAGCGGGGCATTTACTTTTTCTTTAAGCGGGAGCGCCAGTGGAAATGCTACTGTTGTGGCCGATGGACATGGAACTTTAATTTTACCCAACGGCGTTACCTTTAACAATGTATTACGATTAAAGAGCACTCAAATTACCAATTTCAATGCGCTTATCATCACGGGATCAATCCGTCAAACCATGTATAGTTGGTACGATGCTTCACAAAAATTTCCAATTCTCAGTATCAATTACCAAACCATGAGTATAACCGGAGCCGGATCACCAACAGTTTCTGCCCAGGTTATTGGTAATAAAAATAATTTCGTAATTGGCGTGAATGAAAATAACTTAGATCAGGCCCAAATAACTTTTTTTCCAAATCCGGTAAGTGATGAACTGAACATTGATTTTATAGCCGCCGAAGTGAAAAATATTTCTATTTATAATGCACAAGGAAAATTAATTGTTCAGTATCTCGATACGAAAAAAATAAATTGCGAAAACATGGCTAACGGAATTTATATTGCGGAAATAAAAACTAACAAAGGAATTATTCATAAAAAATTTATTAAACACTAAATAACGAAATATGAAAAAAATCTACTTAACCTTATGTTCTGTATTGTTATGCGCGATAAGTAACGCACAAACATTAACTGCATTAGCTAATGAGCCAAGCCAAGGCGATGTAAATTCAAAAAAGAAATACGACTCTGTTGGAGTTGTTCCTAAAAATACCGGCGCTGGATTAAATTGGGATTTTGGCGCCTTCACTCAAACTACAGTAAACGCTATAAGCACATATTCCAACGCAGGTTCCATTCCAAGTGCAAGTAATTTTCCTGGCAGTACGCTTGTGGAATTACAAGGTGCAGATAAATTATTTTGGAAGTCTGTTGCTAGCCCTACGCCTCAATTTGAATTGTTAGGTATGGAGCAAGTTTCGGGTGTTGTACTTTCATATACTAACTCAGCAAAAGTTATAGAATGGCCCGTGGCCATGGGATATAGTGTTACGGACTTTTATTCAGGCACACTTAGCGTTGGAGGAAATACAGGAACCGTAGATGGAACGATTACCACACAAGCTACCGGAACAGGTTCATTAAATTTACCGGGTAACTTTCCAATGAATAATATACTTCAAATAAAAATGACGCAAACTTTACAACTTTTAGTTCCGTCGTTTGGTTACACCAATGATATTAATTCAACAGATTATTCGTACTATCAAACCGGACAAAAATTTCCGTTGGTAACCGTGAGCTATGAAAGAGAAACAGAAACCATAGTAACCCCTACAGTAAACTTTACGGTAAAAATACATGTAAATAACGCGGTGTTAACCGGATTAAATGAGAAAAATTTTGATGCAACATTTCAAATTTTTCCTAACCCGGCAAAAGACGCGTTTCATGTAAACCTATATAATAATTCAAATGAAGATAGCTTTATAGAAATATATAGTGTAACCGGAAAAATGGAAAAGAAAATTATATTAGATAATGTTTCAACCATAAAAACGGATATTTCTATTCGTGATTTAAACCCAGGTGTTTACCTGGTAAAAACCACCGTAGGTCCGCGTCAATCCACACGAAAATTAATTGTTGAGTAATTATATGCACTTTATAATAGCCCGGCCCTTTACAGTGCCGGGTTTTTTATTGTATCTTTGTCGTCTATTTTTAAAGAAATGAAAAACAAAAAATGGTTGCTACTGCTTATTATTGCTTTTCCATCTTTATTTTGGTTAATTCTTGAAAGCAGCACCATTCATTCGCACCGTTTAAACTATTATGGTCCCAAAAAAGTGGAGGCTAATGGTGATTCCTTGTTTTACCAAATAAATAATCATTTCAATATCAGAAAAGATTCATTAGTTGTTTTTAATATTGATACGATAAAATATCCGGTTTTTGTAGTTCAGTTTATGGATGAATCTTTTAAAAATGAAGACTATCGGTTTTTAGGTTTTAATGAGTATTTCACTTACAAATACGAAAAAATAAAGGAAGTTCCTGTATTTATTATCGGGAAATCTAATACGGGCATCCCTGAATCGCAACAAGTGTTTCAAAAATTTACTCAATACGCTAACCTAAATTTTTTGGTGATGGATAGCATAAATTTTTATCAAAAAAACGCAGAATTTTTTGCAGGAAAACCCTATTATGTAGATAACGGTTATATTGCTCTCATTGATGCGAATAGAAATATCAGAGGTTACTATGACGGGAGATTTGCATCTGAAATAAAAAGATTGATTGACGAATTCACACACCTTAGATTAAAAGAAGAAAAAATAAAATTGATTGAAAGCAATGAAATCAAAACTAATCCTTAATATCAGTACCCTAATTATTGCCATATTCTTTTTAGCTTGTGGCAAATCCAAAGAAAAAAAAGTACTACCTGTTTTTGGCGCCAAGTATGTTCAACAAGATGACACCGTTTTTCATACCATAAAAAACTTTTCTTTCACTAATCAATTTAATGAGGCCGTTACAGAACAAACGGTAAAAAATAAAATTTACGTGGCCAATTTCTTTTTTGCTACTTGTCAGAGTATTTGTCCGGAAATGAGTAAAAATTTGATTGATGTACAAAAAGCATTTGCGAATGATGATTCTGTTTTAATTCTATCTCACAGTGTAAATCCTATGCACGACAGTGTTGAGGTACTTGAGGCCTATGCAAACACTTACGGGGCATTAAAAAATAAATGGCATTTACTTACCGGAGATAAAAAAGATATTTATGCACTTGCTGCCAACGGGTATATGGTAAATGCTTTTGAAGACGATGGAAGTCCGGAGGGGTTTTTACACAGTGAAATGTTTTTATTAATAGATAAAAAAGGCAGGATTCGTGGAATGTATGACGGCACAGATCATGCCGAAGTTTTAAAATTAATATCCGACATTGAGCTTTTGAAAACAGAAAGCAGTGATTTATAAAATTTAAATTACTTCTTATCGTGTGAATCCATTAGTTTGAGCATGTCTAATACCTGATCGGCACTCAAACGTTTGGCTTTGATTTTCTTTTCTTTATCCAATATGTATATAACCGGAGTTGAATAAATATCAAATCTTTCTTTTAAGTTATTCAAGTGAATGGGATCAAACACATTGATGAATTCTAATTTATTTTTAATTATAAATTTCCTCCACTCCTCAAAATCTTCTTTAGTTTGAACTGAAAACACTTTAAAGTCAATCTTTCCTTTAATAGTATTCAAATTTTCCTGAAGCTTTGGTATTTCAGTTTGGCAATGTCCGCAATCTGATGCCCAAAAAACCAATACCGTATACTTGGCCTCTACCGAATATAGCGTCTTAAACATCGGAGTTAATTTCTCCAGATTTTTATAATATAAATCAGTAACCGACTTACTTGTTTTGGCCGTATCAAATCCCATCTTCATTACTTGCTTGCCATAAGTAGTGTCAATCATATATAATTCGCTCACTTTGGCATCTAACAACAATCCTCTTAAAATATCCACGCGTTCTTTTATTTTTGAAACTGTTTCGGCTGAATAAATTTTACTGGCATTTCCCGGAATAATATATTTATCAGCCATATGAACAAATACTTTATCAAATCCCATTATTTTACTTTGCTCATACTTATAGGTGAAAAATCCTATTAAACTATTATAAATTAAACTGTCTTTGGTGCATTTACTTAACAAGCGATCTATTTCAACAATGGCTGTATCGGGATGAGTTACAATAACGCTCTCAAAATACCTTTTGATTCTGTCGTCAAAAAACGGAGTATGAATTAAGCGCTCATCTTTAAAATTAATGCCATCAAAATAGTGTTCTTTATAATAAGTATACCGAAATAAACTGTCAGGCCTTCCGTTTTTAGCAAGCGGAATTTCTTTTGCTTCTTTCTCTGATTTTAAATTCATCACATCGTGAATGAATGTGCCTTTTGTTTTTTCTAAAAAATCAGAATCAAATTTCCTCACTTCAGTATTAAGCATGCTTATTTTCTCCATCATAAATTTAGCACTATCAACCTGACTCATCCCTTTCGTTTGTTCCTTTACTTTTTGTAATTCCTTGTTTTTATTGGTAATGAATTTAATGTAGGAGAAAAATTGTTCATTCTCCTTACTTCCTACAGATTGTAAGGTATTCACAATATCATCAGATGAAACATTGATGCCGAACTTTGAACTCTCATTAATAAAAAAATCGAAATAAACAGATTTAGCCTGACTCACTAAAGTATAAACACCTTTGTCTAAATTTTTCTTTCCTTTAAAAAGTACTTGTCCGTTTTTAATTTTTTTAGCCGTATCTGCTACGTATTGCTGATCCCAGGTGTATTTTACCAAATACATTACGGTATCTTTGTTCCCTTTAAAATTTAATTTGATTTCATAGCCTTGCCCGAAATAAAATGAACAGGCGAAAAATAATAAAACACTAGTGCAATACTTTTTGTAATTCATGAGTAACGATTTTAAATGCGTGTTATTTTTCTTTTGAATTTTCTTTTTCTATTTTATCGAATATCTCTAATAGTTCAACAACTTGCGGCACACCAATCTTTTTTGCTTTGATGCGTTTATCTTTATCCAATAAAAATATTACCGGTGTGGCCTCTACATCATATTTAGTGCGATAACTGTTAATATGTACCGGATCAAATACGTTTATAAAATCAAGCTTATTATCTATAATAAATTTACGCCATGGCTCAAAATCATCTTTGGTTTGAACCGCAAAAACTTTAAAATCAATTTTCCCTTTGATCGTTTTAAGCGTATCGTTCAGGCGTGGCATTTCTGTTTTACAATGTCCGCAATCAGAAGCCCAAAAAACCAATACGGTATATTTAGCATTTACCTGATGCAATGTTTTCCACATGGTAGATAATCGCGCAGCGTGTTGCTCATAGTAGCGGGTAAGAATTGAACTATTGCTGCAGGTATCAAAACGCAATTTTATAATTTCCCTTCCATCCGTGGTATCGAGCACAAAAATATCAGGGGCAACTGCGCCTGGTAATATATTCCGGTTGTTGTTTGCCTTCTCTTTTATTTTCTCAACGGTTTCATCTGTATATACACCCTTCGCTTTACCGTTGGCTATAAATGAATCAACCAGATAAATAAACACTTTTTCATACGTTATAGAATTCCCTTTGCGGTCAAAGGTCATCGTTTTATTGGTTTCGTATTTGTATGTGAAATGCCCCAATAACATTTGAAAAGTCAAAGTTCCGGGTTTACATTTTCGCATTACATAACCAATTTCCTTGATTGCGGTGTCGGGATGCTGAACGGTTACTTGCTCAAAATATCTTTTTACCTTATCATCCAAATGAGGGGTGTGAATGGCAAAATCTGAAGCTAAATTTACTCCATCCCAGAAATGATTTTTATACCAAAAGTATTGATATAAACTATCCGGTCTACCGTTAGATGCTTTTGGTATATCCGTTGCTTGTTGCTCGGTTTTAATAGCGAAAAATTCTTCTACTAAAGTTCCTTTAATTTTTTCTTTAAAAACCGGATCAAACTTTTTTAATTCTTCCTGTAATTTTTTAATTTTTTCAGCGATAAAAGCGGCGCTATCGGTTTTACTTTTCCCTTTGGATTCATTGATATATCCTAAAAATTCAGCGTCTTTGTCAGCAAAAAAACGCTCGTATTCAAAATACAACTCATTTTCTTTACTACCGGTACACTTCAAAGACCTCTTTACATTTTCAAATTCTGAGTTAATAGAAAACTTTTGTTGTTCCCCAACAAAAAATTCAAAAAAAGTAGTGTTCTTCTCCTGATTCACTAAAATATAAAATCCTTTTTCCAAAGGTTTTTTTCCCTGAAAACGAATTACACCGTTTTTTACTTTTTTACAGGAATCCACAATGCTGTTCGATTGCCATAAATGCGTAACCAAATAAACTGTTGTGTCTTTACAGCCTTTAAAATTTATTTTAATGTCGTATTGCGCCTTACTAAACAGCACAAAAAAGGAAAGGATAAAAGTGGTAAATAAAGTTCTCATAAACGATTAATTATCAAATGTAACGATTGTTTAATTTTGCTTCAAATCTTGTACCAGTTTTTTAAGATTGCCCTTATAAAATTTGTTAAAAACCTGCTCCAAACTATCCTGCAAACTGTTGTATTGTTCAAAATCTATGAAATAGGCATTTTTTTGTTCCATCATACTTTTTACGTGATATTGAATGAGTTGTTGGTTGCCCAACTGAATATTTTTAAGTCGCTCCGCGATTTGATATATTCGCTTTAATTTTAATATATTTCTGTCCGTTTTTTCGGAAATAGTATCATAATATTTACGAAGTTCATTTGCCTCATTCAGAATAAACGCATTAATTATTTCTCTTTCTTTTTTATCATTTAAATATTTACGGATAGCAAATGTATCTTTTTGCAAATACTTTATGGTTGCTTTTTCAGCAATAAACGAAGCCAGGTTTTCATTTAAATTTACCGCGTTAGCTTTATAATAGGTGGCGTGAAACAATTCGTGGAAAAGCAGATCACACATTTCGGCTTTACTTCGGTTTAAAGAATTACTCATTATGGGATCGCTAAACCAACCCAAGGTACTCCAAGCACTTACTTCTCGTAAGTCTACATCATAACCCAAGCAACGCAGGTGATTAAACGCAGCTTTTGCTTTTTTTTCATCAAAAAAACCTTTATAACTTACTTTTCCTACTATAGGAAAATTCCAATAATAGGCATTTAAGCGATAAGGTTCACTAGCCGTAATTACCCAAAGACTTGGTGCGTTTTGTTGGTTGTAAATAAAATTATAATTTGAGGTGGCTTTATACGCCAAACTATCTATAGCGTATTTTTTTATCTTTTCAATTTGTTCAAGATTTTCCACTTGCCTCTCAGTAAGCTCATTCTTTTCGGCAAATTCTGCAAACGTAATGGTATGAGTTAATATATATAATTGTCCTCTCGCCTGACCCATTAAATACATGCTGGTATCGTAATATAGACCTGCAATCACAAAAAAGACAAATAAACAATAGCTTATGCATAATCTGATATATCGAATGAGTAAAAGCATGAGGTTATTTGTAACTTTGTAACACAATATCGTTATAAAAGTAATGTTTAATCGGCTTCTGTTTCTTTTTTTTATCCCCTTATCTTTAATTGGGACTAACGATTCATTGCTTCAGGTTTTCAAAAAAACTGAATTAAAATTGCAAGCTATTGAAAAAGGGTTTTTAAGTAAAATTGAAAAAGAAAGAATTGAAACCAACAAAAAATACCTAAGCGCTTGGAACGAAATTATAAGTAATCCACAAATAATTAATTATTCGTTTGATAGTTTAAAAGAAGTTTCAATTCTGGTGCCAAAGGATAAAAAATTTATGCTCATCACTTGGAATTTATTTAAAGACGATGGAACGCATGCTTTTTTTGGTTATTTATTAGTGAATAACAGTAAACGCATTAAAAAAGGTTTTTTGAAACACGAAACGATAGAAGCCTATGAACATTTTACGTTAATCGATCAGTCTCCATTGGTAAAAAGCCCTGAAACCTATATTGGGAATCCGGGAAAATGGTTTGGAATGCTTTATTATTCGGTAATTCCATGCGATGGGTATTATACCTTAATTGGGTTTGACCCGAATGATAAGTTGGTGAGCCGGAAATTTATTGATGTGCTTTATTTTAGAAGTAACGGCGTTCCTGTATTCGGGAAAGATGTGTTTAAGTTTGCTAAAAAAAATCCAAGAAGATTAATGTTTGAGTACAGTGCTGATATTAGCATGAGCGTAAAATACAATGAGAAACGAGGACAAATAATTTATAGCCATTTAGCACCCCGCAAAGAAGGAGATATTTTAGAAGGGATACCACAATACTATGGACCTGACGGAAGTTTTGATGCGTTGGAATTGAAGAAAGGAAAATGGGTAACTGTAGAAGATGTGGATATAAGAAAAGAAAAAACCAAAAACGATAAAGCAAAAAAACCGGATCCTAAAGAACAGAAACCGGTTTATTCGCCAAAATAAATAAGATTTTTAATCCTTTCTGCCGCCGAATAATCTCAGTAAGAATAAAAACAGATTGATAAAATCGATGTAAAGGGTTAGGGCGCCCATAATACCCAATTTTCCGGTTGCAGTTGAATCTCCCTGTACTGTATCTCCCAAATTTTTAATTTTCTGAACATCGTATGCTGTTAATCCGGTAAATATAATAACGCCTAAAATGGAAATAATATAATCCATTTGAGCGCTATGCATAAACATATTTATTAATGAAGCAACTACTATACCTATTACCCCTATCATTAATATACTTCCCATTTTAGTAAGATCGGTTTTGGTGGTATAACCTGCAATGGCCATAATAGCGAATAAAGCAGATGTACTTAAAAATACTTTAAAAATAGACCCGATATTATAAACAAAGAAAATGAAGCTAAAACTAATTCCATTAATGATAGCATAGGTAACAAAAGTTCCTATTAAAACCGGTAAAGACATTTTATTTACGCCAAAACCCATAGCAAAAACAAATATTAATGGCGCAAACATCACCACATAAGCTAACGTGGTTGGCTTTACACCCATTTCCGTTTCTACCAATAATAAGGAAGTTAATTCCGGAACAAAGGCAAATAATAAAGACGATAATGTAGTTAGTACCATGGCTAGGCCCATCCAGGCAAAAGCCGACCTTAACAAGGTGTTTTGTTTGGTAACCGTTTCAGCACTTAACTGTTCAATATTGGTGTTTCTGAAATTAAAATTATTTTCCATTTTATAAAAAATTTACGAAAGTAAAGATACAAAAAATGGAAAAGGAAAGAGGTTAAATAACTTAAAAATACAAATCGCTGCTTTTTAAGCGCAGATACCTGAGTACAGCCAACATAGCACTGAAAGCCGAAATAAACACCCCAAGAACTAGTAATCCGCCGAATAAAATAAGCAAAATATTTTCATCCTGAATTTGTAATAAGTCTGGTATAAAGCGCGTGCTCAATACTAAAAAACCGGCCAATAAAACTCCCGCAATAATGCCTGCAATAATACCTTGCCGTATTCCGGTAAAGATAAATGGCCTGCTTATAAAAGCTCGTGTTGCGCCAACCAAATACATCGTTCGAATAATAAATCGTTTTGAGTAAATGGAAAGGCGAATGGTGTTATTAATGAGTGCAATGGCAACCACCAATAAGGCTCCGCTAAAAATGAGTATAAAAAATGCTATGGCCTTTGTGTTTTTGTTCAAATTATTAATCATGTCTTTTTGATAAACCACTTCTTTTACAAAAGGTTTTTGCAAAAGATATTTTTCAACATGCAACAAAGTGTCTGTATTCGCCTGGTCGGCATTTAATTTAATATCGATGCTATTCAAAAGCGGATTCACACCTAAAAAAGACACAAAATCTTCGCCCAAATCCACTTTTAATTTTTCGGCAGCCTGTTCCTTATTAATAAATGCAACGCTTTTGCAATATCTTGAATTAGAAATTTCCTGTATCAAACCATCCGTTTGGGCGCTACTGGCGGTATCTTTTAAATACACCTGAAATCCTATATTTTCCTTAAAATGCGTACTTAGTTTATTGGCATTAATTACCAATAAACCTAAAGATCCCAGCATAAATAACACCAGTGCAAGACTTATTACCACAGTAATGCCTGATGTCCTAACCCGCTTTCTTGTTAATTGATCGCTCATGAGCTACTAAATTAGACAAATGCAATCAGGCAATTTTGTACCTGTGAAGAATTAATTAACATTGTGGTGTTATCTTTATAAAGCTGATTGTATTCTATTAAATAATGAAAGATTTTACTATAAGAATTGACATATGCCATCCCTCCTATAGATTCAAAATAAAGCGACGTGGCATTATTATAATTACCTGAATAATTTAGTATTAATGTGTAATATTTTGAGGAAAATATCAGAATAGTAATTATTACTTTTATTCCTAATGCGCATGGCCTCTAAGTACATAGTATTAGTGTTAGTATTAGTTTTTTGTAAACTCCATTCATTTGGGCAGAACCCGCCTGCCGGCGAGGCTGGTAAAACTATTGATTCTTTAAAGTTGGCTCTTAAAAATGCCAAGCAAGATAGTACAAGGTGTTTAACACTTAAGTTATTGTTCAATGCTGAGTCAGACAAAAAATTAAAACTAGAAATTGTAACAAAGAGATTGCAAATTGCCGAGCTAAATCTAGCCAATAAAAATAAAACGGATGAGCTCTTTTTTTTAAAACAAAAAGCCGGAGCCTTAAATCAATTTGGAATAATTTACAATAGTCAATCTGATATCCCAAAAGCCCTAGAATTTTACCTTAAAAGCCTAAAAATTTACGACAAGGCCAGTGATAAAAATGGGATGGCAATGACTCTAAGTAATATTGGTACAATTTATAAAGGTCAAGGAGATATTAATAAAGCTTTCCAATATCTAGAAAAAAGTCTTAAGATTAAAGAAGAAATAGGTGATAAAAAAGGAATGGCGCTTTCGATAATGATTATTGGGAATATTTATAAAAACCAAGGCAATATATCAAAGGCTTTAGAATATCAACATAAGAGCCTTAAACTTTCTGAAGAAATTGGCGACAAAGTAGGTGTAGCTGGAACTTTAATTAATATTGGAAATATTTACAGTCAATTAGATGACATTACCTCGGCCCTAAATTATTTAAACAAAAGTTTAAACTTGATGGAAAGTATTGGCTCAATAAAAGGCACTGCCTCTGCTTTAAATTGCTTAGGAAATCTCTACGATAAAATTGAGGATAAACCTAAAGCTTTGGAATATTTCCTTAAATGTTTGAGTATTTACGAAAGTATTAGTGATGAAAATGGAAAGGCAATTTCATATAATAATATTGGGACAATATATTCTGATCAAGGTGACTTAAATAAATCCATAGAGTATTTCCAAAAAAGTTTAGCAAGTAGTCAAAAGGTTGGAGATAAGGACGGAATTGCATATGCTTTAAACAATTTGGGATATGAATATAATCAATTAGGAAAATTAAGCGATGCCGTTATTTATACTCAAAGGGGATTGAAAATAAGTACAGAAATTGGCTTCCCTGAGACTATTAGAAACTCAGCCGCCACCCTCAAATCAATCTTCCAAAAGCAAAACAAATACAAAGAAGCATTTGAAATGTACGAGCTTGAAATAAAAATGAGAGATAGCATTAATAATCAGGAAACTCAGAAAGCTGCCATTAAGAAACAAATGCAATACACTTATGAAAAACAAGAAGAGGTTGCAAAGGCAGAACATAAAAAAGAATTAGAAAAACAACAAGCACTTGCTGAAGAAAAAAACACAAGGCAAAACATTATTATTGGTTCAGTTGCTATGGGTTTGTTATTGGTACTGATTTTTGCCGGATATGTTTTTAAAACTTTAAAAGCCACAAGAAAACAGAAAGCATTGATTGAACACAAGAACAAGGAAATAGAAGAAAAACAAAAAGAGATTTTAGATTCCATTCAATACGCGCGAAGAATTCAGATGGCGCAGATACCGAGTGAGAAAAGGGTTTTAGTAATGATAAATAAATTGATGAAGAGGGGATGAGAAAAATTGCATTAATATTTATTCTTCTGTTTCAACTCAATTCATTTGGGCAGAACCGAACTATTGATTCTTTAAAGTTGGCTCTTAAAAATGCTAAGCACGATACAACAAGGTGTTCTATATTGTATTCGCTGATTGACGAATATTGGAGTGACGAAAAGGTTTGGCCAAAATATAATGAGCAATTAAAATTATTGTCAGAAAAAAACATATTAAATGGCGGAAGTCTAAAAAAGGTTTATTTAAAACACCTCGCATACTCGTTAAATTATATAGGAATTACGGCGAATAATCATGGAGATGCGCCTAGGGCGCTTGAATATTATAAGAAGGCTATGAATATTATGGAGGAGGCTGGAGACAGAGAAGGAGTAGCAATTACTCTGAGCAACATTGGTCGTGTTTATAAAAACCAGGGCAACATAACCATGGGGCTAGAATATTATTACAAAAGTTTAATGATTTTTGAAGAAATTGGTGATAAAGATGGGATGGCAAATACTTTAAACAACATTGCAGTTGTTATTTATAGCCAAGGCGATATTCAAAAAGCATTAGTGTGCTTTCAGGAAATTTTAAAAATTAAGAGTGAAGTTGGGGATAAAGAAGGAATAGCCAAAGCATTAGGTGGCATCGGCGGCATATATGCCAACCAAGGGAAAGTCGTTATGGCATTAGAGAATTATAATAAGAGCCTAAACATTCAGCAAGACATTGGGGACAAAATGGGAATATCAAGATCCTTAAACTACATTGGAAATATTTATAAACGTCAAGGCGAAATTCAAAAAGCCTTGGACTATTATCACAAGAGTTTAAAGATAAATGAGGAAATTGACAATAAAGGAGGAATTGCATATACTTTAAGCAACATTGCCAATTCAATGATGGAAAAGGGTGAGCTTAAGGGGGCACTTATTTATGCCGTTAAAGGTATGCAAACAGCAAAAGAAATTGGTTATCCTGAAAATGTAAAAAATTCAGCAGCAATACTAAAAAGTATTTATCAAAAGCAAAACAAATACAAAGAAGCATTTGAAATGTACGAGCTTGAAATAAAAATGAGAGATAGCATTAATAATCAGGAAACTCAGAAAGCTGCCATTAAGAAACAAATGCAATACACTTATGAAAAACAAGAAGAGGTTGCAAAGGCAGAACATAAAAAAGAATTAGAAAAACAACAAGCAGTTGCAGAAGAAAAAAACACAAGGCAAAACATTATTATTGGTTCAGTTGCTATGGGTTTGTTATTGGTACTGATTTTTGCCGGATATGTTTTTAAAACTTTAAAAGCCACAAGAAAACAGAAAGCATTGATTGAACACAAGAACAAGGAAATAGAAGAAAAACAAAAAGAGATTTTAGATTCCATTCAATACGCGCGAAGAATACAAATGGCGCAGATTCCTTCGGAGAAAAGGGTTGGAAATATTTTGCAAAGACTAAAAAAGTGTTGAATTTGAAGTTGAAAATATTCGTTCTTATTGTCATGCTGAACTTGTTTCAGCATCTCCAAATCAATGCCCAAAACCATGCAATCGACTCTTTAAAGTTGGCTCTTAAAAATGCAAAGCACGATACTACAAGGTGTAATATTTTATCAATCTTAGCTGAAACAGCGAGTGATGAAGAATGGCCGGCTTTTAATGAGCAATTAAAAGTATTGGCAGAAAAAAATATTGCCAATAATTCAGAACCTAAAAAGTTGTACTTAAAACACCTAGCCGATGCCTTGAATTACATCGGGTATTTGGCAGGCAACCAAGGCGACATCCCAAAAGCATTAGAATATTATCACAAGAGTTTAAAGATTTATGAAGAGATTGGGGATAAAGAAGGAATAGCACTTTCTTTAAACAACATTGGGGGTATTTATAGCAACCAAGGCGATATCCCAAAGGCACTAGAGTATTATCACAAGAGTTTAAAGATTAGAGAAGAGATAGGGGATAAACTAGGAATAGCCACTTCTTTAAACAACATTGGATTTATTTATCAAGCCCAAGGCGACATCTCAAAAGCATTAGAATATTATCGCAAGAGTTTAAAGATTTATGAAGAGATTAGGGATAAACAAGGAATAGCACTTTCTTTAAACAACATTGGAGGTACTTATAGCAACCAAGGCGACATCCCCAAAGGTTTGGAGTATTATCACAAGAGTTTAAAGATTCAGGAAGAGATTAGGGATAAATTAGGAATAGCACGATCTTTAAACAACATTGCTAATTTGAATTTAAAAAAAGGGCAAGTAAAAGAGGCATTAGTGTTTGCCAAGAAAGGAATGCAAACAGCTAAAGAATTAGGGTATCCTGAAAATATTAAACACTCAGCATACACCCTCAATCAAATCTTCCAAAAACAAAACAAATACAAAGAAGCTTTTGAAATGTATGAATTAGAAATTAAAATGAGAGATAGCATTAATAATCAGGAAACTCAAAAAGCAGCTATTAAAAAACAAATACAATACACTTATGAAAAACAAGAAGAGGTTGCAAAAGCTGAACATAAAAAAGAATTAGAAAAACAACAAGCACTTGCAGAAGAAAAAAACACAAGGCAAAACATTATTATTGGTTCAGTTGCTATGGGTTTGTTATTGGTACTGATTTTTGCCGGATATGTTTTTAAAACTTTAAAAGCCACAAGAAAACAGAAAACATTAATTGAACACAAGAACAAGGAAATAGAAGAAAAACAAAAAGAGATTTTAGATTCCATTCAATACGCGCGAAGAATACAAATGGCTCAGATACCGAGTGAGAAAAGGGTTTTAGTAATGATAAATAAATTGAAAAAGAGCGGATGAGAAACATTGCATTAATATTTATTCTTCTGTTTCAACTCAATTCATTTGGGCAGAACCGAACTACTAGTGGTGAGCAAAGTCGAACCATAGACTCTTTAAAGTTGGTTCTTAAAAATGCTAAGCATGATACTACAAGATGTAATATTTTGTCAGTCTTAGTTGAAACGGCAAGTGATAAGGATTGGCTGGCTTTTAATGAGCAATTAAAAGTACTTGCAGAAAAAAACATTGCTAATAATTCAGAACCCAAAAAGGTTTACCTAAAACACCTTGCGGATGCCATGAATTGTATCGCATATGATATTAAATACAAAGGAGACATCCCCAAAGCACTAGAGTATTTTCACAAGAGTTTAAAGATGAGAGTAGAGATTGGGGATATAAATATGATAGCAACCTCTTTAAACCACATTGGTAATATATATAAGGAACAGGGTGACATCCCCAAAGCATTGGAATATCTTCGTAAGTGTTTAAAGATTTTTGAAGCGATTGGGGATAAAAAAGCAGCAGCAAGTACCATAGGAAACATTGGAGTTATTTATAGAATCCAAGGCGACATCCCCAAGGCTTTAGAGTATAATCACAAGAGTTTAAAGATCCAAGAAGAGATTGGGGATAAAAATGGAATAGCAAGTTCTTTAAACGACATTGGAATCATATATTATTACCAAGGTGACCTCACCAAAGCATCTGAGTATTGGCACAATAGTTTAAAGATAAAGGAAGAGATTAGGGATAAAGAAGGAATAGCAAGTTCTTTAAATAACATTGGGAATTTTTATAACGACCAAGGTTACTACCCCAAAGCGTTGGAGTATTTTAACAGGAGTTTAAAGATAAAGGAAGAGATTGGGGATAAAGAAGGAATAGCATTCTCTTTAGCTGGCATTGGAGGTGTGTATAATAACCAAGCCGACATTCCCAACGCTTTGAAGTATGCTCATTGGGCTTTAGAGATTAATGAAGAGATTGGGTATAAAGAAGGAATAGCATTCTCTTTAAATAACATAGCTCACCTGACTTTTAAAAAAGGGCAAATAAAAGAGTCGCTGGTTTTTGCCAGTAGGGGAATGCAACTGGCTAAAGAATTAGCCGCTCCTGAGATTATTAATAAATCAGCCAAGATGCTCAAAACAATCTTCCAAAAACAAAACAAATACAAAGAAGCTTTTGAAATGTATGAGTTGGAGATTAAAATGAGAGATAGCATTAACAATCAAGAAACTCAAAAAGCAAGTATCAAAAAACAAATGCAATACACTTATGAAAAGCAAGAAGAAGTTGCAAAGGCAGAACATAAAAAAGAATTAGAAAAACAACAAGCACTAGCAGAAGAAAAGAATACCAGGCAAAATATAATTATTGGCTTTGTAGCTATGGGCTTGTTATTGGTACTTGTTTTTGCCGGCTATGTCTTCAAAACCTTAAAAGCCACAAGAAAGCAAAAAACATTAATTGAGCTTAAGAATAAAGAGATTGAAGAGAAACAAAAAGAAATTTTAGATTCCATACAATACGCTCGCAGAATTCAGATGGCGCAGATACCCGGACAAGGACCCTCCTATTTCAATATCCCGTTTTTAACTTAATAAAATCTCTTCCTGAACCCGTCTTTAAATATTTTTCTCTTTTTCTTGCTTCAATTATATTATCAACTTCTTCCTGATAAATTAATCGCCATGGACCTTTATTCTTTGTGAATTTTCCTAATATACCTTCGTTATGCTCTTTTAATCTTCTATCCAAATCATCCGTATAGCCAGTGTACTTTACTTTCTTAGCGTCTGAATAAATAACATATATCGTATAAAACTTCTCCATATAAAAAAGCCCGAATCTCTTCGGGCTTTGTGGTCCCACTTGGGCTCGAACCAAGGACCCTCAGATTATGAGTCTGATGCTCTAACCGGCTGAGCTATAGGACCGGATATGACCCCCAATAAATAAGGGTGTGCAAAAATATGCAATTAGGCATGAATAGCAAAATAAAAAAACTTAATTTCAAGGGCAGTATTCTAAATTGAAAGAGGTTAAAAATATCATATTTGATTTAGGGGGTGTAATCATTAACCTGGATTACGCTTTAACTATTGAGAAAATGACTCAATTAAGCGGAAAATCCTTTAGCCAACTTTATACCCAGGCTAAACAACACCCGCTTTTTGATTTATTTGAAATCGGAAAAATTACCGAGCAAACTTTCTTTAATGAATTAAGTGCTGAGTTAAACTATGATGGAGACCTAAAACCATTAATGCAGGCTTGGGATGCTATGCTGCTTGACATTCCCGAACAACGTTTGGATGTTTTAGTTGCTGCCAAACAAAATTACAACACCTTCCTTTTAAGCAACACCAATGAAACGCACATCTCCTCCTTCGAAAAAGAACTTTATAAAGAACATGGCGTAAAAAACTTTGGGGATTATTTTGATAAAACTTATTATTCCTGCAGAGTGGGCTTAAGAAAACCAAATGCCGAAATATTTGAACTTGTTTTAAAAGAAAATAAATTAAATAAAGAAGAAACAATTTTTATTGATGATTCTATACAGCACGTACAAGGAGCCGGCGCCTGTGGTATTAGGGCTTATTTACTGCAAAAAAACATGGATTTGGAAGATCTCCTGAAAGAACTAAAACTTCTTTAATATAAGTACACTTTAATATTTTCGGGCATACGATCCTCAGGAATTGGAGGGCTCGCTTGGTAATAACTACTCACCTCATCATTATATCGTTCAACACCCGATGCTAATACTTCAAAGGCGAATTCCTTTTTAATAATATAAGTTTGCGCACCTGCCGGAGCTCTTTTAAATACTTTTTTTTCACTGGCTTTATAATCGGCCAGTTGAGTTTTGTCAATCAATATTCTGTATTTAAAAAGCGAATCCCGATAATAATAAACCGGAATCTCTTTCACAAAAGTATGGCTTATAGCTCCACTATTTTTTATTCCGTAACCACATACATATGGGAATGGTTTCTTTAATTGATGTCCGTATTTATTTTTAATAACAGCCAGCACATCATACCCACTTGGATTTCCGTTTTCTTTAACAAAACGAGCTGAATCTTCGGGCACAAATCCAATCGAAGAATTATAAATTCGATCCCGCTCTCCAATCAAATAAAAAATCTCATTCATGACTATAGTTTGATTAACACTTAAATTAGTGTCTAAAAATATTCCTTTTCTTGCGCCGTTCAATAAACTATCTGTAAAGTGGCTAAAAATAAAATAAACCTTGCAAAAGGTAAATTTATCTTTAAAGGCTTCCATCACCATTCTGTTGTAAATAAAATTTTCTACCCGTTTTTCTTCTGCCAATTCAGTTTTTCCGGCTTTCTCGAGTTGATCGATTAAAGTTGAATTTGTTTTTAACTTAACCACTAAGGCCCCTTTTTTGAATTGGTTAATTTGCCAGTTGCCAACCAGGTTTTTCTTTTTATAGAACTTTTCAAATTGTTTTTTGTTTTTGTAATCTCTACTATTATTTCCATCGAGATCAATTTGCGCAAAATACCCGGTTGTAAAGAGCAGGCCAAGTACAATTAAATATTTATTTAACAATTGCACCATTTAAACTATCAGGTTTGGTTGGAGTAACAAAACTAAGTTCACCATTGGGATTTTCAGCCATTAAAATCATACCCTGGCTTTCAATTCCTTTAATTTTTCTAGGTGCCAAGTTTGCCAGCATAACTATTTTTTGTCCAATAATGTTTTCAGGTTTATAATATTGAGCTATACCACTAACCACGGTTCGTATATCAATTCCGGTATCCAATTTCAGTTTCAATAATTTATCGGTTTTAGGAACTACTTCGGCTTCTAAAATAGTAGCCACTCGAATATCCATTTTCAAAAAATCATCAAAAGATGTTTCCCCTTTTAAAGAAGCTAAATCTGCCGATGAAGTTGAATTAGTTTTAGTTTCGTTTAATTTATCCATCTGCCTTTTAATTTCTTCATCTTCAATTTTTGAAAATAACAATTCATCTTTATTTATTGAATGCCCACTATTTATGTTAGAAGTATTAGCAGCACTTTGCCATTTTAACGGCGAAAGGTTTAGTAATTTAAATAATTTTTCAGAAGTAAAAGGCAAAAATGGCTCGGCTAAAATGGCCAGGTTGCAGGAAATTTGCAAAGCCACATTCATAATCGTTTTTACTCTTTCTTCTTCCGTTTTAATTAGTTTCCAGGGTTCAGTTTCTGCTAAATATTTATTTCCAAGTCGAGCCACATTCATCCATTCACTTACTGCTTCCCGAAATTTAAACTGTTCAATAGCGCTGCTAATTTTTGCAGGCGCTTTAGCTAATTCTTCCAACACAATTAAATCTTCCTTTGTATAAGTAGAAGCTGCAGGCACCAAACCGTTATAAAATTTATGGGTTAAAACCAATGTGCGATTAATAAAATTACCGAATACAGCTACTAATTCACTGTTATTCTTGAGTTGAAAATCTTTCCAGGTAAAATCATTATCTTTTGTTTCCGGCGCATTAGAGCAAAGGGCATAACGCAAACTGTCTTGTTTATCTTTAAAATCAATTAAATATTCATGTAGCCATACGGCCCAATTTCTGGAAGTAGAAATTTTATCTCCTTCCAGATTTAGGAACTCGTTAGCAGGAACCTGATCCGGTAATATAAAATCACCATGTTCCATCAACATAGCCGGAAAAATTATACAATGAAAAACAATATTATCCTTACCAATAAAATGAATCAATCTGCTATCCTTGCTTTTCCAATATTGCTCCCACTTATCAGGAAAAAGTTCTTTTGTGGCAGAAATATATCCAATAGGAGCGTCAAACCAAACGTATAATACTTTGCCTTCGCCTCCCGGAACCGGAACGGGCACTCCCCAATCCAAATCTCGGGTCATGGCTCTGGGTTGTAAACCATCACCACTTTCTAACCAGCTTTTACACTGCCCGTAAACATTCACTTTCCAATCTTTATGCCGCTCGAGGTAAGCATTAATTTTTGGCTGTAATTTATCTAAAGGTAAAAACCAATTTTTAGTTTCTTTCAATACCGGTTTATTTCCGCTTAAAGCAGACTTAGGATCTAATAATTCGGTTGGATTTAAAGAAGACCCGCATTTTTCACATTGATCTCCATAGGCGTCCGGATTTTTACAATTCGGGCAAGTTCCTGTAATATATCTATCCGCTAAAAATTGATTTGCACTTTCATCAAAATATTGCTCCGTTACTTGCTCAGTAAAACTTTTTTTATTGTACAATACTTCAAAAAAGTCAGAAGCTGTTTTTTTGTGTGTTTCAGAAGAAGTTCGCGAATAAATATCAAAAGAAATGCCAAATTCCTTAAAAGCATCACCCATCATTTTGTGGTATTTATCCACCACTTGTTGAGGAGTAATACCCTCTTTTTTTGCCTTAATAGTAATTGGAACACCGTGTTCATCACTTCCACAAACAAAAATCACATCTTTTCCGGCACTTCGTAAATAACGAACATAGATATCCGCCGGTAAGTAACATCCGGCCAAATGCCCAATGTGTACCGGCCCATTTGCATACGGAAGGGCTGCAGTAACTAAAGTTCGCTTAAAATCTGATGACATACAAAATACTGCTAACCGTTAGATTTGAATAATACGTTTAATTGTTTAACTTAGCACAAAGATACATATTAACAATTTAAAATTAAATTAAAATCATGGCTAGTCTTAAAAATGAAAAATGGAAAGTAATTTCCTTTAAAGGTAAAAAACCTTCGGTTACTTATGCAGTTTCAAACAAAGGTCGATTTGGTGTTAAACAAGCAAACGGGAAGTATGAAGCAAGATCATTTAAACCTCAAAATGGCGTTTACCGTTACAACTTTAAGATAAATGGAGAACAACGCACGTTGTTTGTTTATAAAGAAGTCGCTAAGGCATTTTTAGCTAATTCTTCCAGCAAAAAAACCATGGTTATTCATAAAGATCATAATTATTTAAATGATAGCGCTGCCAATTTAAAATGGGTTACCCCGGAAGAGCATCGTGAGCACGTTACCTTTAGCCCGAATGCCGTTAAATCTAGAAAAAAACGTGCGTTCACTAAAAGTCATACTTCAAAAGTATTTAATGAAAAATCGATTTTAGCGGTAAAGAAATTAATTTGGGATCCAAAGCGTAAACTTACTTTTAAACAAATAGCCGAAAAATACGGTGTTTCTGAAATGCAGATTTACAGAATTAAAAGTGGCGAGCTTTGGTTTCACGTGAAAGTGGCAAATGAGCCGGAGACCAAAAAATATTTACAAAATCTGGCTAATATTGAATATCAAAATAAACTAGCCAAAAAAACGGTTAAACCCGTAAAATCTAAAAAGAAAAGCCCTTCCAAATCAAAGCGCAAAGGCAGAAAATGAAAACCCCTGCTTTTTTAAAAAAAGGAGATACCGTATTAATTATTGCCACAGCCAGAAAAATTTCTGAAAAAGAAATTGAACCTGCTGTGGCTGAATTAAAAAAATGGGGATTAAAAATTGAGTTGGGCGCCAATCTGTTTAAATCGCGGCATCAATTTGCAGGAACTGACCTGCAGCGCGCATCTGATTTACAATGGGCAATAGACCATCCTGTGGCTAAAGCTGTATTCATTGCTCGCGGTGGTTACGGCACTATACGCATTCTGGATCAAGTTCGAATAAAAAATATTAAACATCACTTGAAATGGTTTGTTGGTTTTAGCGATGTTACCGCAATACACACTGAGCTAAATAATAAGGGTATTCCTTCTATTCATGGACCCATGCCTTTTAATTTTTTAAAAGACAAAAAAAGCCTGGATGCTTTACATAAAGTTTTGTTTGGAATAAAAACAAATTACAATGTGAAGCCAAATGCGTTGAATCGAGTTGGAAAAGCCGAAGGAGAAATTGTAGGAGGTAATTTATCGTTATTATATGCTTTAGCCGGAACCGACTCGGATTTAAGCACCAAGAATAAAATTTTATTTTTAGAAGACCTGGATGAGTACCTATACCATTTAGACAGAATGATGATGCAACTCAAAAGGAATGGAAAATTAAAAAAATTGAAAGGCCTGATTGTTGGCGGATTTACTGAGATGAAAGATAACGCCATTCCCTTTGGAAAAACCGCTCAACAAATAATTTTAGAAGCGGTGGCTGAATATGATTATCCGGTATGTTTTGATTTCCCCGCCGGACATGTAAAAGAAAATTTTCCCATCCTATTGGGAAAAACTATAAAATTAGAAGTATTCAAAACAAAAGTAAACATAAATTATCCGGATGATGTACTGTAAAACAAAAGATAATCTCAACCTATATTACGAAGTTCAGGGTAATTTTTCATCTGATAAAGCCATTGTGTTTTTAAATGGATTAACGCAAAGTACTTTATCCTGGTTTTTTGTGAGCGCTGTTTTTAAAGAAGATTATAAAATTATTTTACTTGATTTCATTTTTCAGGGGCAAAGTGATAAAGACTCCGAGTGGAGAGATTTTGACCAACACGCCAATGATTTAAATTGTGTGATTGAAAAAGAAGGATTGAAGAAAATTGAATTGGTTGGATTATCATACGGAAGCTTAGTAGCACAAAATTATACCTTACTTTTTCCCGAACGCGTAAATAAACTAATTTTACTTTCCACTTTTGCGCATAAAACACCCTATTTTGAGGCCATTGGATTAAGTTGGACAAGAGCTTTGGAAATGGGAGGTTATAATTTATTATTGGATGTCATGTTACCGAATGTTTTAAGTGAAGAATATTTTAATAATCCGCTTATTCCCATGGAGGTTATGAAAGAAGCAAGAAAAGGAGTGAACGAAAATACCGAAGCCATTTTAAAATTGATGAAAGCAACAGGTGAACGACGAGATTATAGAAAAGATCTTCTAAAAATTTCAAACCCCACATTAATTATTCACGGCGAGAAGGATTTATTAATTCCACTTCATATGGCCAAAGAAGTTCACACCCACATTCAAAATTCTGAATTTATTGTAATTAAAAATGTTGGGCACACGTTGAATCTCGAAGGAGTTGTTGAAGTTTGCGCTTATATAAAAAGATTTCTTGCAAAATAAATTTTTCAATACCCCTACTCTTATTATCGGCATTTTGTTGATGCTACTTTTACTTTCATCTTGTGCAATTCATAGAAAATTTCAATTGGCAGGAATTAATATTTGGCATCAAAATAAATTTACCTCTAAAGAAGAATTTATTAAAAAGCAAGTTCCGTTTGAATCAGAACAGCACACAACAATTGAGTTAGCAAAATATGTGAAAATTGAAAATTCGGAAAATTTAAAAGTTATCCGGCACATGCAAATCTCTTTACCTAAAACCGGTGAACACAAAAAAAGTAATAGGTCTTTTCAAAAAATTGAAGAAACACGGGTTAAAAAAAATGCACCGGCTAAAAAATATAAACTGAGTATCACTCAGGTAAATGGCTTGGCCTTTGTAAGTTTTTTACTTATCCCATTAATGATTCTAGGTTTTTTTATTCCGGGTTCCGTAGGAATTGCTATTGCAATGAGCGCGTTAATTATTGGAGTAGCTTTGGCCGCATTCACGTTAGCCATTGGTTATGATCGTAGAGGCGTTTGGATGGCCGGAATTGCAGCCGGATTTTGGTTGGTAATACTGGTTTACTTAGCCTTGGTTCTCTTTATTTTTTAGTTATAACAAATCAAACAAAGTATTTACACCCGGATATCTTTCAACGGTAAATCCTTCGGCATATTCTACTCCTATTGATCGCCCCCAAATATTCATTTTTGCCTTTATGGTATCTAAAAAATGTTTGGAAGAAATTGCCGTTTCCGGTTCGTTAGATTTAGGATTATAAAATTGAGAGGAATATGCTAAAATAGATTGGAGTTTAACTTCCATAAAATCACTAACGTCAATTACAAAATCAGGGTGTATATAATAATCTTGTATGTAATGATATATAGCTTTTGGTCTCCAGGCTTTTTGCTCCTTCTCGTCGTTATTTGTTTTAATTTTTATAAGACCCGAATAAAAGCTAGCGTCGCTTACTAATTTGGCGCTTCTTCCGTGATCTGGGTGACGATCGGTAATGGCATTACAGAGCACAATTTCCGGCTGAAACTTTCTGATTTGTTCAATAATCATCAACTGATTGCTTTCATTATTTTCAAAAAAACCATCCTTGCAATTTAATTGAACGCGTACATCCAAATTTAAAATTTTTGCTGCTTGTTCGGCTTCTTGCGTTCGCAATTCTGCATTTCCTCTGGTACCTAATTCTCCTCGTGATAAATCCAAAACACCAATTTTTTTCCCGAGCGCTTTATGTTTCAATAAAGTTCCTGCACACGACAATTCTACATCATCGGGGTGTATGCCTATTGCTAAAATATCAAGTTTCATTTCGGAAATACTTTTTTCTCCAAGTTATTAATTTTATCATTTAGTTTAGTCAAACCTCTAAATAACACATAGCTTCTGCGATAATCCGAAACAGGAAAGGCAGGAGAACCCTGTACAATTTCACCTTCTTTTTCAATACTAGCGGCCACACCCGATTGCCCCGCTATTTTAACTCCATCAGCAATTCTAATATGTCCAACAATTCCAACCTGAGCGGCAATCATACAATTCTTACCCACTTTAGTTGAACCGGCCACGCCTGATAATCCAGCAATTACCGTGTTCTCTCCTATTTCAACATTGTGCGCAATTTGTACCAAATTATCCAGCTTCACTCCTTTGCGTAAAATAGTAGAGCCTAAAGTTGCTCTATCAATTGAACTGTTAGAGCCAATTTCTACATAATCCTCAATTACTACATTTCCAATTTGAGGCACTTTTTCAAAAATTTCACCTGAACTATTGGGCGCAAAACCAAACCCATCACTACCAATAACTGTATTCGAATGAATGGTGCAATTTTTTCCTATTTTACAATCATGATAAACTTTTACGCCGGCAAACAGAACACTGTTATCCCCCACTTCACAATTATCACTCAAGCTTACGCCCGGATAAATTTTTACGTTGTTTCCTAACTTTACGTTTTCACCCAAGTAGGCAAATGCTCCAATATAACAGGTCTCCCCCAATTGTGCGCTGGGATGAATAAAACTAGGTTGTTCAATGCCCACTTTATTTGCTTTAAACTGTTGATACATTTGAAGCAGTTTGGCAAAAGCCTCGTAAGCATTTTCTACTCGAATAAGCGTGCATGTTTTCTTTACTGGTTTTTCCAACTTTAGCGTATGGTTTACCAAAACAATGCTGGCATCGGTAGTATATATATAAGCGTAGTATTTGGGGTTTGCTAAAAATGAAAGCGTTTGAGGTTTTCCTTCCTCAATTTTTGAAATGTTATTTACCTTAACACCTGCATCTCCTTCAACGGTTCCGTTTAATAATTGTGCAATTTGTTCTGCAGAAAATTCCATAAGTTTAAAATTAATAATTTAGAATTGAATTCCTTCTATAAGTTTTAAATATTTCACCTTTTCAGTTTCCCAGTTTAATTCCATTCCGGCCCGCAATGCGTTAGTTTTTTTAATTGCTAATTCTTCAGAGCCCAGAATATAATTTATCCTTTCCGCAATGTGTGAGGGAAGGTGATTTTCAATAAACCAACCGGCATTATACTGATTAAGTATCCGTTCTATTTCCGGCAAATGTGTAGCTAAAACCGGAATGCCGGCCTGTAAATAATCAAAAAGCTTATTTGGTAAACTATTGTAATAATTCAAGTTTGTATTTTTATCAATACTAATGCCCAAATCAGCTACCAAAGTATAACTTATTAATTCCTCTTTCGGAATCTTGTCTATTAATATGACTTTATCCTGTAATTGATGTACTTCAACTAGTTTAGCAAGCTTGCTCCAAACATCGCCACCTCCAATAATTAATAACAAAGCCTGATTAACCTCCTTCATGGCTTCAACCAACTCCTCAGCCCCACGCTCCACATTAATTCCCGCCCCTTGCATCAGAATAATTTTAGTTTGAGCCGGTAAATTCAATTGTTCTTTTGATTTTGTGTTTACATTCGGCTTTTGTGGAATATTTCGGATAACAAAAAAATGAACCTTATATTTTTCGTTGAAAATATTGGCAATACTTTGATTTACGGTAATGCAGTATTTTAATTTTGGAACAATATTACTTTCTAATGATTGCCAAATTTTTCTTTTCAAATTGCTGTTTTTAAGCTCTGGCACTTCGCAAAACAATTCATGACTATCATAAACTAACGGAATAGATTTAATTTTAGAAACTATAAAGTTTGGCCATAAGGTGTCTAAATCATTCGCAAAAAGTAAATCGGCTTTTGTAAACAGTAGTATAAAAAAAAGACGAATATTAAAAAAAAGATAAAAAAGCGGACCCTTAGTAAATATTAGTTTCATACGCTTGGTTTGCATATTCCAATTCGGAACCGGTAATGAATTCTTTAATTTTCTGCCTACCAAAAGCACTTCATAACCCGATTCCGCTAAAACGCCGCAGGTTTTTTGTACTCTGTTATCGGTTACCAAATCATTGATAACACTAACTATAACTTTCTTTTTGGTTGTAAACAAACGCTTTGTTGATATTGGGTTAAAGATAGAAATATTCAGCCTAAATAATTATATAATTTTACTTCATGACTGAAATAAAAAAGAACTTCAACTTAAAACACCTCAATACCTTTGGGGTTGATTGTAGTTGTAGTTTTTTTACTGAAATAACGCAAATAAATCAACTTTATGATGTACTCAAAACGGAACAATTTATAAAAAATCAGGTATTGATTATTGGCGGTGGCAGTAATTTACTATTTACTAAAAACTTTGAAGGCCTTGTATTAAAAAACAGTTTAAAAGGTATTCAAATAACCGAGGAAAATACGGATACGGTTAAAGTTAAAGCCATGGCCGGTGAGGTATGGCAAGATTTTGTAATGTATTGTATTAATAAAGGATGGGGCGGACTTGAAAATTTATCATTAATTCCGGGATGTGTAGGTGCATCACCCATGCAAAATATTGGAGCTTACGGAGTAGAAATAAAAGATACGTTTGTTGAATTAGAAGCTGTAGATTTAAAAAGCGGTGAATTAAAAATATTCAATAAAGAAAATTGCGCGTTTAACTACCGGGAGAGTGTATTTAAAAAAGAATTAAAAAATAAATTTATTATAGTTTCGGTTACTTTTCAGTTAACTAAAAATGCTGTTGTGAACACAAGCTACGGGGCCATACAACAGGAATTAGAAAAAAAAGGCGTGAAAAATCCGGGAATAAAAGATGTTTCAGAAGCCGTAATTCAAATAAGGCAAAGTAAATTACCCGATCCAAAAGTACTTGGTAATGCCGGTAGCTTTTTTAAAAATCCGGAAATTTCTATGGATAAATTTCAATCCTTAAAAAATAAATTTCCGGATATAGTTTCTTATCCGTTGGCCAATGGAAATATAAAATTAGCTGCAGGTTGGTTAATAGAACAGTGCGGGCTGAAAGGATTTGAGATGAATGGCGCCGGCGTTCATAAACAACAAGCCTTGGTATTAGTAAATAAAGACAAGGCAAACGGCCAATCCATTTACGATTTGTCAGCTTATGTAATGCAGAAAGTATTTGATAAATTTGAAGTAGCGCTTGAACGCGAAGTGAATATCATTTAATTGACCGGCATGACCTATTTGTTTTTATATACCGAATTGGCAGATTATTTTATTTCCTGTTGCAAGGCCTTAAGTGTACAAAATGAAGTTCACATTATTCGATGGCCTGTAAATAAAGAAGCTCCCTTTCAATTTGATTTTGGCCAGGCTTTAAAAGTTTATAATAAAAGCGACTATGATTTCGCGGGTTTAACCCAATTAATTCAAAAAATAAAACCGGATGTTATAATTTGTAGTGGCTGGATTGATAAAGATTATTTAAAACAGGTTAAACCTTATTTTAAAAAAATTCCAACTGTAATTACTTTAGATACCAAATGGAGAGGAACTGTAAAACAATTAACAGCCACACTTTTAAGCAGAGCTTATTTAACCAATCGGTTTTCACACATTTGGGTGCCCGGTAAACAACAAGCTAGGTATGCCTCAAAACTTGGATTTAAAAAGAACAATATTTTATTGGACTTTTACTGTTGTGACCTCAAAAAATTTAATGCTGCATACCTACAACAATTCGAAAAGAAAAAAACAAATTTTCCTCAAAAATTTATTTATGTTGGCAGATACTACGATTTTAAAGGGATTGAAGAATTATGGGAGGCATTTGTACAATTAAGTGATGAACAAAATCACGAATGGGAATTATGGTGTGTAGGAACCGGAAGTGTTAAACCTCGAATACATCCCAAAATAAAACATTTTGGATTCATACAACCCGACGATTTAATATCTATAATGGAGCAAACCGGAGTATTTATACTTCCAAGTCGTTTTGAACCTTGGGCCGTGGTGGTACAAGAATTTGCAGCGGCAGGTTTTCCATTATTACTTAGCCAGGAAGTTGGAGCGTCGGAAGCATTTCTTGAATCCGGCAAAAACGGCTATTCGTTTCGGAAAGAAAACGTTAATGAATTAAAGAACAATCTCAAAAAGGTGTTATCTTTAGAGCAACAAGAATTAGTTAAAATGGGCGAATACAGCCATTTGCTTGCACAAAAAATAAATCCGGAAAACTGGATTAATACATTAAAGAAAATTACAAATGAGTTCAATCGTAAATAAAATCCTATTAACCGGTGGCGCCGGAAACATCGGAAGTGCATTGGCAGAAAAAATACTTGGCAATCCAAACAATTATCTGGTAATAGTTGATGACCTTTCGACAGGCTTTAAAGAAAAATTACCTCCTCCCACAAATCCTAATTGGAAATTTATTAAAGCGGATGTAAACAACTTAAAAGACTTATCGGAAATTATGCAGGCCAATAATTTTGATTATGTGTTTCATTTTGCAGCTGTTGTTGGCGTTGAACGTACGCAACAAAATCCAATTAGTGTTTTAAATGATATTGATGGAATTAGAAACGTACTCGATCTTTCCAAAAACTCCTCCGTTAAACATGTTTACTTCGCATCCAGCTCTGAGGTTTATGGTGAACCCGTTGAATTACCTCAAAATGAACATCGCACCCCTTTAAATTCAAGAGTTCCTTATGCCGTAGTAAAAAATGTTGGAGAATGTTTTTTTAGGAGTTATTGGCAAGCCTACAAATTACCTTATACCATCTTTCGTTTTTTTAATACTTATGGTCCTAATCAAAGTACCGATTTTGTGGTAAGCCGTTTTTTAGAACTGGCATTAAAAAATTCACCTATACCCATTTACGGCGACGGATCTCAAACCCGTACATTCACTTACGTGGATGATACTGTTGAAGTTTGCCATAAAGTTTTTGAAAACAAATTACTAATAAATGATGTGATAAATATCGGTAACGATCAACTCCTATCTATTAAAGAACTGGCTGAACTAATTATTAAATTAACGCAATCTCAATCTGTAATTAAATTTGTTGATCCATTAAAAGAAGGCGACATGACCAGAAGACAACCTGATAATACCAAAATGAAAGAAATTCTGAAGAAGGAGTTAATAAGCATTGAAGAAGGAGTTAAACGAATGTTGGCCGATCAAAAATTTTTAAAAGCTATTGGCATTCATTAAAACATGTGTGGAATAGCCGGCATAGTATCAGAAACACGCTCCGAGGCCGATCTAAAACAATATGTTGCCAACATGAATAATAGTCAGGCTCACAGAGGGCCTGATCACGATGCTATTTGGTATAACGCCCCTGTTTGTTTAGGCCATCGACGCTTATCTATCATTGACCCCAACCCAAATTCCAATCAGCCATTACACACCAACGATAACCGTTATGTTATTGTTTATAATGGTGAATTATACAACTACGCCGAACTTAAGTTAGAGTTACAACGGACTTCTCAGGGAAGCCATCAAAATCCGTATTTTTTCAAAACAAACAGCGACACCGAAGTAATACTTGCAGCTTATTTGCGTTGGGGTAAAGATTGCCTTAAGTACTTTAATGGCATGTTTGCTTTTGTTATATACGATAAAATAGATAAAAAATTATTCGCAGCAAGAGATCGGCAAGGTGTAAAACCTTTCTATTTTCATAATGGAACAGAAGCATTTTTATTTGCGAGTGAATTACGAGCTATACTTCACTGTGGATTTAAAAAATTTACATTAAACAAAAAAAGTTTGGCCGAATACGCCATGTATCAAACAGTTTATGCGCCTAACACCCTCATTCAAGGTGTTTATATGCTTGAGCCGGGTCATTATTTAGAATTACAAAATGGTAAACTGACGCAAAGTAAATACTACCAAATTAACCCCCAATACACTAATTCAAATGCTGCATATGAAGATGTTTGTTTAAAGGTGCAGGAATTATTAACGCACTCGGTACAAAGAAGAATGGTAAGCGATGTTCCGTTTGGTGCATTTTTATCAGGGGGTATTGATTCAAGTATAGTGGTTGGTTTAATGAGTAAATTGAGTGCCGACAAAATAAACACCTTTAATATCAGCTTTGACGAAAGTGATTTTTCGGAATCTAAATACGCTCAACTCATTGCCAAAAAATTCAATACACAGCATCATGAAATAAAAATAAAACCAAGCGAATTTCTTAAACTTTTACCTGAAGCCTTAAACGCCATGGACCATCCGAGCGGAGATGGCCCTAATACTTATGCGGTTTCTAAGGCTACTAAAAATGCGGGTGTAACTATGGCCTTAAGCGGAATTGGCGGTGATGAGTTATTTGCCGGATACGATGTTTTTAAAAGAATGGATCAACTTAGCAAAAAACAATGGCTGAATTATGTTCCTGGTGTTGCCCGCAAAACTGCCGGTTTAATTATTCAGAAAAAGAAAAAATCAGTAAGCGGAGATAAAATAGCTGAATTGCTTTCTGAAAAAGAAATATCATTTGAAACCTCTTTCCCTTTAAACAGAAGTTTATATACCAAAAAAGAATTAACAAAACTTTTAAAAACGGCAGAGCCGGATAATCAAATTAAAGAAATTCTCCAAAAAGTTCCATTACAAAAAGGATGGCTTTTAAGTGCAATTTCCATAGCTGAAATTCAAACCTATTTACAAAACATATTGCTGCGCGACACCGATCAAATGAGTATGGCGGTTGCTTTAGAAGTACGGGAGCCTTTTTTAGATCATCTTTTGGTGGAGTATGTTTTGAATATTAAGGATGAGTTTAAATATCCTCACAGTCCAAAAAAATTGTTAACCGATAGTTTTAAAGATCTTTTACCTTCTGAAGTTATTAATAGACCCAAAATGGGATTTACATTCCCCTGGAAAGAATGGATGAAAAATGAATTAAAAACCTTTTGCGACAGTAATATTAAAGAACTGGCCGGCAGAAAATTATTTGAAGGTGACGAATTATTATTGATGTGGGAGAGGTTTTTGAATGGAGATCAAAAAATTACCTGGAGCAGAATCTGGCATTTGGTTGTTTTAAACCATTGGATACAATTAAATAAAATTGAATACTAACACAAATAAAAAAATAGCCATATTAATGGATTGGTATTTACCAGGCACTAAAGCCGGCGGACCGGTTAGATCCATTCAATCTTTATCAGAAGTTTTAAAAGATAAATTTGAAATATGCATATTTACCAGTAATAAAGATTTAGGAAGTGATGTAGAATATAAAAATATTAAAACAGATCAATTTATAGAAGCCGGTAACATTAAGTATTATTATTTCTCTCCCGAAAAAATGAATATGAGCAATATTATAGCTCAGATACAACTTTATAAACCCGATTGTGTTTACCTGAATAGCTTTTGGTCTTACTTATTTTCTATTGGTATCATAAAAGCTAAAAACAAAAATGAAATAAATTGTCCTATCATTTTAGCTCCAAGAGGGATGTTGAGTCCCGGAGCATTACACCTTAAGGCGATTAAAAAATATATATTCTTGTTGGTTGCTAAAATAAGTAATCTGTACAGAAACATTACTTTTCATGCCAGCAATAAGCTAGAAGAACGATTTGTTAAAAAGCAATTTCCAAAAGCAAAAGTAAATATCATATCAAACATAAATGCCGGTTTGCCTAATTCTAATATTAGAATCAAAAACGTGCATGAATTAAAACTATTTTATTTATCCAGAATAGATCGCGTAAAAAACCTCCATTTTGCTCTTGAAATTTTAGCAAAAATACCCTCAAAGTATCAAATTGTATATGATATTTACGGGAACATGGAAAATGAATCTTATTGGAATGAATGTTTTGACTTAATTCAAAAATTACCAAATAATATTAAAGTAAAGTATAAGAAGCAACTTGCTTTTGATGAAGTTCAAAGTACAATTTCAAATTATCATGCTTTATTTTTACCAACATTAAATGAAAATTTTGGCCATTCCATTGTAGAAAGTTTAATGAGTGGTTGTGCGGTGATATGTAGCGATCAAACACCTTGGACGGACATGAATGAAAAGGCTTGCGGTTTTGCATTTCCTTTAACCCAAAAACAGTATTTTATTGATGCCATCCGTACATTAGCCGAAGAAGATCAACATAAATTTAACCAAAGAAGTAAGCAGGCAATTAATTATATTAGCGGTAAAATGAAAGTAGAAGAAACCATACAACAATATATAAACATGTTTAATGGAAGCATTAAAAACTAATCTGGCCACATTTAATAATAAATGGTATAAACCCGGAAGTATTTTAAAGAGGGCGCTTTGGTATTTAACAAGCGTTACTTTCTTTAAATCTTCTTTTCCCTTTTACAATATTAAAAGATTTCTGTTACGTTTGTTTGGTGCATATGTTGGCAAAAATGTGATTATTAAACCGCACGTTACCATTAAATATCCCTGGAAATTACATCTTGGTGACTATGTCTGGATTGGAGAGTATGCCTGGATTGACAATCTGGCTAAAGTAACCTTAAAAAACAATTCTTGCGTGTCGCAAGGCGCTTTGTTACTATGTGGTAATCATAATTACAAAAAAACAACTTTTGATTTAATTATTGGTGAAATAACTTTAGAGGAAGGAGCCTGGGCCGGAGCCAAAACCGTTATTTGCCCAGGTGTAAAGTTAGGGTCTCATAGTCTATTAACGGTTGGCAGTATTGCTACATCAAACCTGGAAGCTTATTGGATTTATCAAGGAAATCCGGCCACAAAACTAAAACCTCGTATTATTAAGTCTTAATTGAATAATAACCAATCTTTGTCCGATAAGATTCTTGATTTGACGAAAAAAATAGGCTATTTGTATTCAAACAGTTAACTTAGATTCTCTATTGTGGTAATTCCTCAAACTCAACATACTCCGCTAGTTGTAGCTTCCGAAGACGAAGGAATTATAAGTATTAAAGGAAAAATTATTCCTGAAAATCCTGATGAATTTTTCAATCAGCTTGAAGTGCTGACGGAACAATGTATCATTAAAACCAAAAATGAAAACATAAGTTTAAATATTCAGCTTGATTATTTCAACACAACTTCATCAAAAATGCTGGCCAAATATTTTAAGTCGCTTTTAATAAAACAGCCGCAAATAAACTGGCATTACGAAAAAGGAGATGATTCTATTAAAGAAGCAGGTGAGGATTATTCATCCATGCTCAATTTTCCGTTTAATATAATTGAGATTTAATTATTTCTCGTCAATTCTTTCCACTCTTCTTACCCCCTTTACTTTTTTCAACTTTTCCAATAAATGACTTAAATGTTTGGTGTCATGTACATAAACCATAACGGTTCCTTCAAAAATTCCATCCTCGGTATCAAAATTAATTGAACGCATGTTTATGCTATTTTCATTTGAAATAACTTTGGTAATGTTATTTACTATGCCTAATTCATCAGTACCGGAAATTTTTATTCCGGCTAAAAATGATATGAGTTGTTCATTATTCCATTTCGCTTTTACCACGCGATAAGCATAATTTGAAAGTAATTTAATGGCGTTGGGGCAGTTCACCCTATGAATTTTAATTCCTTCGCTCACGGTGATAAATCCAAAAACATCATCGCCGGGAATGGGATTACAGCAAGGTGAAAGCTTATAATCCAATTCTTGCAAATCATCACCTATCACCAACATGTTGGAAGAACCTCTGGCATTGGTAACCAATTGTTCTAATTTTGGCGCATCCCCTTTTTTACCAATTTTAAGTGGCGCTTCTTTAAATTTAATAAATTGTTTGATTTCCTTAGTGTCTACATTTCCCAAGGCCGCACGATAAAATAATTCTAATGAGGATGGCAATTTTAAATAATTACAAAAATCATTTACATTCTGCAAAGTGAAATCCAATTTATTTTTATAGAACTTTCTTTCTAAAATTTCTTTACCACCTTCTGCTACTTTTTTACGTTGCTCTTTTAATGAATTTTTTATTTTAGACTTCGCTTTGGCAGTAATTACAAAATTTAGCCAATCGTCTTTAGGTGTTTGTTTATTGCTGGTTAAGATTTCTATCTGATCACCACTTTTTAATATATAACTTAATGGAACTAATTTGTGATTAACTTTTGCACCTATGCAGTGTTCTCCTACCTTGGTGTGAATTTCAAATGCAAAATCCAATGCCGTTGATCCTACAGGGAGAGTTTTCATATCTCCCTTAGGTGTGAAAGCAAATAATTCATCGCTGAATAAATTCAATTTAAAATCATCGATAAATTCCAGTGCATTAGGATCCGGACTCTCTAACATTTCTCGCACTCTCGACAACCAACCTTCTAATTTACTTTCTTTATCCGCAGCACTTTCTTTATACTTCCAATGAGCTGCATATCCGTTTTCGGCCAACTCATCCATTCTAACGGTTCTGATTTGAACTTCCACCCACTTTCCTTCCGGACCCATAACTGTTGTATGTAAGCTTTCGTATCCATTACTTTTTGGAGTGCTTATCCAATCGCGAAGTCGATCAGGGCTTGGATGATAAAAATCTGTTATGATAGAATATACTTTCCAGCAATCGGATTTCTCCAGATCTAGAGGTGTATCAATAACAATTCGAATGGCAAATAAATCATATATTTCTTCAAAAGTAACTTGTTTGGATTTAATTTTATTAAAGATGCTGAAAATGGATTTTGGTCTGCCAAAAATTTTAAACTTAAATCCTTGTTCACTTAAAATTTCCTTTAATGGTTCGATGAACTTTTGTACAAATTTCTTTCGTTCAGGTTCCGATTCCTGTAATTTTAAAGCTATGTCATTATATGAATCGGCATCAGTATATTTTAATCCCAGATCTTCCAGTTCCGTTTTAATGGCATTCAATCCTAAACGATGTGCCAGAGGAGCGTACAAAAAAAGAGTTTCTCCGGCAATTTTAATTTGTTTATCACGCTTCATGTGCTCCAGTGTGCGCATGTTATGAAGTCGGTCTGCCAGTTTTATAAAAATAACCCGCACATCTTCACTCATGGTTAACAACACTTTTCTGAAATTCTCGGCCTGAAGAGAAGAAGTGTGATCAATAACTTCAGATATTTTTGTTAATCCGTTTATAATTTGCGAAACCTTTTCACCAAACAGTCCTTTAATATCATCTAAGCTTAAATCCGTGTCTTCCACGGTATCATGCAATAAAGCACAAACCACACTTGTGGCGCCAAGTCCGATTTCTTCTGCACAAATCTGAGCTACTGCTATGGGGTGATAAATATAGGGTTCGCCGCTTTTGCGACGCATTTCTTTATGCGCCTCAACGGCTACCTCAAATGCTTTTCGGATAATTTCCTTATCGCCCTTTTCGAGCCTGCGCTTACAAGCTTTAATTAACTCCTTGTAACGGTGTAGAATTTCTTTTTTTTCTGCAACAAGGTCGATTTTCATAGTACTGTTAATGCGAATGCTATTACCAAAGTTACAAATTATTTTTCTTTATAACCTATCCTTCACTATGGCTTCCACCACCAATGGGTCGAGTAGTGTAGAAACGTCGCCCAACTGATGAATTTCACCCTCCGCTATCTTACGTAAAATTCGTCTCATAATTTTCCCGCTTCTTGTTTTAGGCAAGCCACTTACAATTTGAATTTTATCTGGCTTGGCTATAGGACCAATTATTTTAGTAACTAACTCCAATATTTCTTTCCTCATATTTTCTACCGGTACATTTGCATCCAACGCTATGCAATAGGCATAAATTCCCTGACCTTTAATTTCATGTGGATATCCCACCACTGCAGACTCTACAATGTTAGGGTGTTCATTTATTGCACTTTCCACTTCCGCTGTACCGATACGATGACCACTTACATTGATTACATCATCTACTCTTCCTGTAATTCGGTAATATCCATCCTTATCTCTTTTACATCCATCACCGGTAAAATATAAATTCGGGTACGTTGCAAAATAAGTTTGTCTACAGCGTTCATGATCGCCGTAGGTAGTTCTAATTATAGAAGGCCAAGGAAACTTAATACATAAATTTCCTTCCACCTCATTACCTAAAATTTCATTTCCCTTATCATCCACCAAAAGGGGTTGAATGCCCGGCAAAGGTAAAGTAGCAAAACCGGGTTTTATTTTTGTGATATTTGCCAATGGAGAAATTAATATTCCTCCAGTTTCTGTTTGCCACCAGGTATCCACTATTGGGCATTTTTCTTTTCCTATATTTTTAAAATACCATTGCCAGGCTTCTTCATTAATTGGCTCCCCTACACTCCCTAAAACTTGTAAAGAATCCAAACGGTATGGACTCACATAATCCAATCCGGCGGCTTCCAAAGCCCGAATAGCTGTGGGCGCTGTATAAAAAACATTTACTTTATATTTATCTACCACATTCCAGAATCGGCCCGCATCAGGATAATTTGGAACTCCTTCAAATAACACAGAAGTTGCTCCGCACAATAGCGGACCGTAAGTAATATAAGAATGTCCGGTAATCCAACCCACATCAGCAGTGCACCAGTAAATTTGGTTGCTTTGATACTGAAATACATTTAAAAAAGTATAAGCAGTATAAACCATATATCCACCGCTTGAATGCACAACACCTTTAGGTTTACCTGTACTACCTGATGTGTAAAGAATAAATAAAGGATCTTCGCTATCCATTTCAACGGGGTTACAAGTGCTTTTTTGTTTAATTACTTCAGTATCCCAATCTAAATCCCTTCCCTTTACCATTTCTACTTTTTCATGCGTCCGTTTTTTCACTATCACATGATTAACCGAAGAGCAATTTTTTAAAGCTTCGTCTACCGTACTTTTCATTGGAATTTGTTTTGCCCCTCGAAATGCACCATCACTAGTTAAAACAAGTTTACAAGAACTATCATTAATTCTGTCAGTTAACGATTGTGAGCTAAAACCTCCGAATACAACGGAATGCACAGCGCCAATTCGAGCACATGCCAACAATGCATAAATAGCTTCAGGTATCATTGGTAAATAAATACATATACGATCACCTTTTTTAATTTCCAATTCCAACAGCAGATTTGCTAATTTACAAACCTCATCATGCAATGTTTGATAAGTTATTATTTGCGGATTGCTATTTATTTCATTGGCTTCAAAAATAAACGCTGTGTCTTTTGCTCTTGCAGGCAAGTGGCGGTCTATACAATTTTCGGTAATATTTAATTTCCCGTTGATAAACCACTTAATATCCGGTGATTTAAAATTCCACTCCAACACTTTGGTCCATTTCTTTTTCCAAACAAAGTGTTGAGCTATTTCCCCCCAAAACTTTTCCGGCTTTTCTACGCTTTTTTGGTAAGCAGTTTGGTATTCCTCTAATGTGTTAATTTTCATATCCTCGTTATAATCGTATTCCAACCACAAGTACATCATCAATTTGAGCTAAATTTTTTCTCCAATTATGAAACTCATCATTTAATAATTTACATTGCTCTTTGGTATCCTTGTCTGAAATAGAAGTTAAAAATTTATTAAAGTTTGAAAGCATATATTTCTTTCCGCGATTTTTATTTCCCGTTAAATTCTCACCGCCAAATTGATCCGCAAATCCATCAGTATACAAATACAAAACATCTCCCTTTTCGTACTTAACCGTTTGTAAAGTGAATTGTTTGGAAACATGAGTTAACCCCACATGCATTTTATCAACAGGAAGTTTTTTAGCTATGCCTTTGCTTACCAGAAGGGGAGCATTATTAGCAGCAACATAATTAATTTGATGATTTTTCTCATCAATACAAATTAATATCCCATCCATACCGTCTTGCTGCCCCTCATTACCAATACTTTCAATAAGTCGTTTTCTAACATATTCAAAAACCAAATGAGGCGCATGAATATTTCTTTCCTTTAAAGCTTCACTTAATAATCCAATATTCAGTAAACTCATAAATGCGCCCGGAACCCCATGGCCTGTGCAGTCACAAACTGCCAAATAATTCAATTTGTTTGCGCTATTTTCATCTACTTTTACTTCTGCAGTCCAATAAAAATCGCCGGCCACTATATCTTTTGGTAAATAAAGTACAAAATGATTGGGGAAAGATTTTTTCAATTTTTCATCTCCCGGCAACAAAGCTTGTTGTAATTTTTTAGCATAAGTAATTGAATCAATAATTTCCATCTGTTTTTCATCTACCAGCTTTTTTTGATTTTCAATAATAATATGGTCTCTTTTTTTATCCAAATAAGCTTTAAATGAAAATATTAAAAGTATAAAAACCACCGCTCCGGCTCCAACACTTATCCAAATAATAATTCGCTGCCCTCTAATTCTTTCTTCAGTTATTATATTCTTTCTGAGTTGTTCTTCCCTAATTTTAGTTTCTCTTTCAGCAAATTCAGCCGATAACTCTTGATTAACCAATTCCGCTGAAAATTTTTCGAAATTGAAACTATCATTGTATTGAATATTTAAATTCTTGTATTCTAAAGCCGACTTAAAATCTCCTTTTGCTATGCACAAATCGCTGTAAACATTGTATGCAATTGCATATTTTGAAGGGCTCTTTTCTTGTTTAAGTAATTCTAAACATGCGTCTAATTTTTGATTAGCTTTATTATATTCTTTTGCTTTTATATAGATTTTGGCTAAGACAATCTTAGCATCAATAACATTTATCCAATCTTTAGAGTTAAGACTATTTTCAAGCGCGTTTGAAACATAATATTGAGCGCTATCTAAAATATTGTCCTCATAAAAATAAGATCCAATTTCGACTTGTATCGAGCCCATGCCACGAATATCATTTATCGATTTCCAATAAAACAATGATTTATGGTAGTAATGGAGCGCCTCTTTAGTTTTATTCATTTTTTCATAAACCCGGCCAATATTTCCATAGGCTCCGGCTAGCCCAAAACCATTATTTGCCGGTTCGAAATACAACAAAGTCTGTTGATAATAATTAAGTGCCTCTTCATAATTTTCCTGGTAATAGTAAACATTTCCAATATTATTCAATGATGGGGCTATTTCATTGCCTACGCCCAATGCCTTACGTAACTTAAGTGATTCTTGATAGTATTTCAGAGACATTTTGTAATTCTCTTGCTTCATATAAATTATTCCAATATTATTTTTAGCTCTTGACAAACTTTTATTATCGCCAATCTCAATTGCCATATCAGAAGCTTTATTTAAATAATCAAATGCTGATAAATAATTACTTTTATTCATATGACCCGTGCCCAGTACCAGGTAAGCCCGTATAATTCCATTTTGGTTGTTCATTCTTTGATAAACTAAAAGTGCTTTCTCGGCATATTGAATAGCTCTTTCCGGGTCGGTTCTCCTGAAATTATTAGATAACTCAACGTATATATCAGCTTTTAAGGTATCGCTATTGGCATTATTTAAGGATTGCAATAACGAGTCTATTATCACATCGGTTTTATTGTTTTGAGACAACAAAAAGCAGTTTGTAGCAAAGAGGAAAAGTATTAAAGAAGCACTTATTTTTATTTTACGATTGATACCCATCACATTATGGTAGCCTTAAACTACCCTCAAATGTACTGATTTTGTAAACATTTTATAGTTCAAAACCCTTTCATAATGTATCATAAGCTGAAACTTATTCGCATTAATTTTAAACATGATGAAAAATTATTTTGCCATTGGAATATTAAGCTTTTTAATTGCTTTTGCCTGCGTGCCGGCTCGACAATTAGAAGAAAGCAAAGCCAAACAAAAAGCTTGCGAAACCGAATTGGCCGATATTAAAAAGAAAGCTCAGGAAACAGAAGCTCAATTGGCTGAGTTAAAAGAAAAATTTACCCGTTATGAAAAAGAAAATGACGGTTTAAAACGTGATACCAATATTGTAGGGAGTAACTACCGAAACCTCACCGGAAAATACGATAAATTGGATCAGTTAAACCAATCATTAATGGACCGCTTAAATAAATTATTGGCTGGAAGCGCAAGCGATAATGCTAAACTGAGCGGAGATTTGCAATTAACCAAAGAGGCCCTATTGAGAAAAGAAGATGAGTTAAAAGGATTGGAATTGCGGTTAAATAAGCAAAAAGCTGAATTGGATGAACTAAGCACTGCGCTGAAACAAAGAGAAAAAAGAGTGAACGAATTGGAAGACATTTTGAAGAAAAAAGATCAGGCAGCTGCTGATTTAAGAAAAAAATTGAGCGATGCCTTATTAGGATTTGAAAATAAAGGATTAACGATTACGCAAAAAAACGGGAAAGTATATGTGAGCCTGGATGAAAGCTTATTGTTTGCCAGCGGAAAAACAAATGTAGAGGCCCGAGGCGTTGAGGCCCTGAGAAATGTGGCCAAAGTGCTTGAATCCAATACGGATATTAACATTATGGTTGAGGGACATACCGATGACGTGCCCATGAAAGGTGCAGGCGAAATAAAAGACAATTGGGATTTAAGTGTAATGCGTGCAACCTCAGTAACAAAAATTATATTAGGAGGTGCGAAAATTGACGGCGAAAGAATTACCTCAGCAGGAAGAGGAGAGCATTTTCCGCTTGATGCTTCGAAAACGGCTGAAGCAAGAAAGAAAAACAGAAGAACAGAAATTATTCTTACCCCTAAATTGGATGAATTATTAAAGGTTTTAGAAACTAACTAAAAAGAATTATGGGATTTTTATCAGAATTTAAATCGTTTGCGATTAAAGGAAACGTAATTGACTTAGCCATTGGTGTTGTTATAGGTGGCGCATTTAGTAAAATTATCGGATCATTAGTGGATGACATTATTACACCTGCGGTTTTAAAACCCGCCTTATCAGCAGCCAACCTAACCAATTTGGCAGAACTTACCATTCCGGGAACAGCCATTAAATACGGAAATTTTTTATCCACTTTAATTTCATTTATTATTGTGGCCATTGCTTTATTTATGGTAGTAAAGGGAATTAATGCCGCCAAGAAAAAGGAAGATGCAAAGCCTGCTCCCGTTCCTGAACCAACAGTTACCGAAAAACTTTTAACAGAAATAAGAGATTCGCTTAAAAAATCCTAAGCAGGATTTTCAACGCTAGTAACTTCCGGTCGCATTTGAGGGAAAAACAATACTTCCTGAATGGCCACATTATTTGTGAGCAACATCGTTAAACGATCAATGCCAATGCCTATACCTGCCGTAGGCGGCATGCCATATTCCAATGCGCGTAAAAAATCATGATCTATAAACATAGCCTCATCATCGCCGCGCTCTTGTAATTTTAATTGCTCTTCAAAACGTTCGCGTTGATCAATAGGGTCGTTTAACTCACTATACGCATTTGCAATTTCTTTTCCGTTTATCATCAACTCAAATCGCTCAACTAAGCCGGCTGTGGTACGATGTTTTTTGGTGAGCGGACTCATTTCAACCGGGTAATCCGTTATGAATGTAGGTTGTATATAATGTCCTTCACATTTTTCACCAAAAATCTCATCAATTAATTTTCCTTTTCCCATACTGGCCTCGGTATGAATATTTAATTTTTTACACACTTCTCTTAATCCAGCCTCATCCATTCCACTAATATCAAAACCGGTATGCTCTTGAATAGCTTCAAACATAGTAACGCGTTTAAACGGCGCTTTAAAATCAATTTTCTTTTCACCAATAGTTACTTCTGTTTGGCCATAAAGATCCATGGCTACTTTTTCCAGCAATTCCTCTGCAAACTTCATCATCCAGTTATAATCTTTATACGCCACATAAAACTCAAGCACAGTAAACTCAGGATTATGTGTTCGGTCCATCCCTTCATTTCTAAAATCTTTTGAAAATTCATAAACCCCTTCAAATCCACCCACAATCAATCTTTTCAAATAAAGTTCGTTAGCGATACGTAAATACAAAGGAATATTTAAAGCATTATGATGCGTAATAAAGGGGCGTGCCGTTGCACCACCCGGAATACTTTGCAAAACCGGAGTTTCTACCTCTAATAATCCGGCATTATTTAGCGTATTGCGAATTGAATTCATCAATTGAGTTCTTTTCTTAAAGGTATCGCGTACATGCGGATTAATAATTAAATCCACATAACGTTGGCGGTATCTGAACTCAGGATCACTCACCTCATCAAATGAATTTCCACTATCATCCGTTTTTACAATGGGTAGTGGCTTTAAGGATTTACATAAAATCTTTAGGCTGGTAACATGCAAAGAAATTTCGCCTGTTTTAGTGGTGAACACATAACCTTGCACACCAATAATATCTCCTATATCAATTAATTTTTTCCAAACCACATCATACAAACTTTTATCTTCACCCGGACAAATATCATCCTTACGCACATAAATTTGAAGGCGCCCTCCTCCATCTTGAATCACCGCAAAACAAGCCTTGCCCATATCGCGAATGCTCATTAATCTGCCGGCAATAGAAATATCTTTGTAATTTAATTTATCTCTTTCGTAATTTTCTTTAATATCCGCGGCATTAGCATTCACCTTAAATTCCTCGGCGGGGTAAGCATCAATACCCATGGCGGTTAATTCTTTTAGTTTAGACCTTCTAAGTTCTTCTTGTTCGCTTAATTGAATTGACATTTTTTTTTAATTGAGGATTTAAAATTACAATTTTAATGGAAATGAAGGGTAAGAGTTGAAAAAACAGGGGATTTGTTTAAACAATCATTGGCGTGTTATTTCTTATTGATCAACTCATTGGTTTTTAAAAGCAAATCCATAAACAAAATTTTAGGATTGGCGTTTCTTTCAATATAGTAATAATTGCTGTTAAATTCCTCTACCAATTGCTCGTAGTTTTTTTGATTGATAAAGGGGGCAAATTTTTCGAGAAATTGTTTTTCCTGACCACTGATGCGTACTAAAGACTGATCTCCGAAATTGAACATGAGGCTGTCTCTGAATATTTCAAGCGCATACTGAATGAACTGCTTTTGTTTTTCTCTTCCAATTTTTGCATTCACTTCAATCCAATCCAAAGCTTTGGCTGCATCAAAGCGTAAAGCCAGGCGCATAAATTCCTGAAAATTGGATAAAAAAGATACATTTTCATCTTGATGTTGCAAGAGGGCTATGGCCTCACCAAAATTACCATTGGCTAATAAGGCAATTTGCTGCGCAATTTCTTGTGTGCTATTATATCGTTGCCTTAGTCCATTTGCAATTTCCTCATCGGTACAACTGTAAAAAGGAATTTGTTGAACACGAGATAAAATAGTTGGTAAAAGTTGCTCAGGCGCCGAACTGGTTAGAATAAATATTGTTTTTTCAGAAGGTTCTTCCAGCACTTTTAATAATTTATTGGCACACTCGGCATTCATTTTTTCACTTAACCAGATTAATGCAATTTTATACTTGCCTTCATAACTGGTGAAACTCAGTTTCCGTAAAATATTAGCCGATTCTTCTGCCGGAATAACCGGTTGCTTGTTTTCTGATTTAATTTCATTAAACCAATCATTTAAATTTAAATAAGGTTGGTGCAACACCGAATCGCGAAAATCTGCCAGTAAATCATCGCAAGATTTTATTCCTTCGGTTTTTGAAAGATAAATCGGAAAAGACAAATGTAAATCGGGGTGAGCCAACTTACTTACTTTTTGACAAGAAGGACAAGTGCCACATGAATCATTTGCTTGTTGATTGGAGCAAAGTAAATACTGGGCAAAGGCAATGGCTGCCGGCAATTCACCACTACCTTGCTTACCGGTTAACATTAAGGCGTGCGGAACCCTACCCTCCCTCACCATATTTATTAAGCGAGTTTTTGCTTCCTGTTGACCTATAATATCTTTAAAAAACATTATTTCACGTTATAAATATTCATACTTCTCTGCAAACCAATAAAGGCAAAATCCTTTACTGCGTCAGCCGCAATTTTTATTCTTTCATCCAGTGTTTTTAATTCTTCTTTTCCCCACTTCCCTAAAACATAATCTACTTGCCCGCCTTTGCCAAATTCGTTGGCAATCCCAAATCGAAGTCGGGGATACGCTGTTGTATTTAATGTTTCCTGAATATTTTTTAAACCGTTATGACCCCCGTCGCTTCCTTTAGGACCGATTCTTATTTTTCCAAATGGCAAGGCTAACTCATCAACCAAAACCAACATGTTTTCTGTTTTAATTTTTTCTTCCTGGAGCCAGTAATTAACCGCTTTACCACTTAAATTCATAAAAGTTGTAGGTTTAATTAGCATCAAGGTTTTACCTTTATGTTTAACTAAAGCCACATCTGCTAATCGCTCCGAATTAAATTTAACTTTAGCCTCATTAGCAATTTGATCAGCAATTTTAAAACCAATATTATGACGGGTTTCGGCGTATTCTTCGCCAATGTTTCCCAGACCGACTATTAAGAATTTGCTCATCTAAATCAGCCCTTAAGTTATAAAAAGAAAATTAAAGCGCAGGCTCAAAACCGTGCTTGATATTGTATCGAACAGAATCCCAGTATTCTTTTGTGTAATCTACAAATATTTCTTCGCCGGCTTCAATGTTTCGGGTAGCCACAATAAAGCACTTATTATTATGCACTTCGTAAACACAATTATTTCTCAATCCCTTTACCCGAACAAGACCCGAAGCATCGTTAGCGTATCTGGCAATATGTTTCGGTGTAGGATAAGCATCAATGCAATGTTTGTTATTTACGAAAAATAAATACCCATCGCGGTTTTCTTTAACGCGAATGCTATATTCTTTCCAATTAATAATTTCACCTTTGTATTCGATTACGGCCTCGCCTTTTTTAATGGCTTGTTTAGTAAATAATCCTTTTCCGGCTTTAGGCAAACGAGATCTTTTAACTTGAAGTTGACTTTTTGGGAGAGTTTTCATAATAGCGATGCAAAAATAAAAATATTTCACACGCAACAACAATTTATTTTTCAGATATACCCACCGGATACTTCTTTAAAATATTTGTGATTCATCGCTTCATTCACCGGAATTAGCTGTGCCGTTGAATTATGGAGTATTAAAACGTTTGTGCAATACTTTAAAATCAGATCAAGTTCATGCGAACTAAATAAAATACACTTTTGTTGAATTACACATAAATCCCGTAAATGTTTAAATAAATCGTGTTTGGCACCATAATCCAAAAAAGCGGCCGGTTCATCTAAAAGCATAATTGATGTTTGTTGGGCCATGCAACGGGCTATCATGGTTTTTTGATATAGTCCATCGCTTAATTCTTCCAACAATTTACTTTTATGTTCTTCCAATCCCAAATGCTTAACACAATTATCAACAATTTCATTATCGGTACCGGTTAATTTCCCAAACATATTCGTAAATGGAATTCTTCCCATTCGCACAACATCTAAACAAGTTAAATTAAATCCGGAATTACGTTCAGTTAATACAACAGACACTAATTTAGATCTTTCATTTACATCTAATGAATAAATATTTTGACTATAAACTTCTACCTCTCCGGTTAATGCCTTATGTAATCCGCAAACACTTTTAATAAATGTGCTTTTACCACTACCATTTAAGCCAATAATTCCGGTAAGCTCACCCTTATTCAAAATTAGATTAACATCCTTTAAAACAAAATAATCTGAGCGAGATCGATAACCAAAACCCGCCTGTTTTATTGATATGACACTTTCATTTTTCATCTAAATATTTTTACTTTTTAATAATAAATAAATAACAAAAGGAGCTCCTAAGAGTGTGGTTATCATATTTATTGGAAATGTAAAATCGGGGAATAAATGACAAATGACATCAGAAAATAAAACAAGCGTTGCCCCAATAATAATTGAAGCCGAAATTTGAATACTTTGGTTAGCTGTTTTAAAAACAATTCTTGCTATTAATGGAACAGAAATCCCTACAAAGGCTATTGGACCGCAAAAAGCTGTAGTTATTCCGGTAAGCGCAGAGGAAATAAATATAAGTCCGAATCGTTTTTTTGCATAATTAATTCCGGAGGCAACCGTATAATTTTGTCCCATTAAAAAAGCTTGCAAAGGTTTTGCATATAAAAAAACACTAAATATGAAAAAGGAACTTAGGGAAAAAAACAAAATGGAATCGAGCAAAGTTGTATCCGATAAAGAACCCAGGCTCCACATCACAAAACTTTTAAGTTCTCCCGGATTTGCAAAATAAGACAATCCGCCTTGAAAGGCACCGCAAAAATGTGCAATCATAATTCCGATTAATAATAAAATTACATTTCGATTTATTTTTTTTGCGAGTATTAATATAACCAGCATAATGGCTAAACTCCCTAAAACAGAAGCAAGAAGAATAATACTTTTACTACCAATTTGACTTTGTACCAAACCAAAAGCGGTTCCTCCCATGGTAATCAAAGCAACTGCTAATGAAGCGCCTGAACTTATTCCTAGCACATAAGGTCCGGCTAAAGGATTTCGAAAAATGATTTGAAGAATTAAACCTGCAACAGCAAGTGAAGCACCGGCAGCAAATGCGGTAATGGATTTAGGTAATCGTATAGCATAAAAAATATATTCATTTAATTCTGCCGTGCCCCCAAAAAATAAACTTAGCCCAATTGTTAAGAAGAGAGCGGCCACTATAATTATATATTTTACAAGAATCCCTTCTTTCATTCCGGTACTTTTTTATAATAATTTAATTCTGCCTGTATTGAATCTTGTAAAGCAGGATGAAATATTTGAATTAAATCGCTTAATATTTTATCCGGATAAACTATTCCACTTTCCCAGTAATCGCTATAACCTGATGAATTGAGGTGTAAAGTATTATTAAATAAATTACTTTTTTGGAAAGCTTTAAAATCGGCGTATCTTTTATCTTGATTTATTAAATCTTTTTTAGTTTGAATAAATGCCAGGTTTATCCAAAAATCAGCTTGTTGAGATTTAGATATTACTTCTTCAAATCCCAAAGGTAAACTACCCGATTTCTCATTCTCACTCCAGGCGTACTTAGCCCCTGCGTCCTGAAGCAATGTAGCCATACCGCTTTTTCCGCCCGGCACATACCATAATTCTCCCGTTTTAACTTCAGTTAATACTAAGGGCTTATTTTGTTGCTGTGATGCAATATTTTTATAGGCTAAATATTTTTCTTCCGTTTTTTGAAAAATAGAATCGGCCAAATGCTCAGCGTTTGTAAAGAAGGCAAAAAACTTAATCCATTCTGCTCTGGCCAGTGGGTGTTTTTCTAAATGATCAAAAACAAATACCTGCTCAATTTCCAAATTACGCAGTTTGGAATCAAATTCAGGTTTTTGCATGCCAAAATCAAATACAATTTGCGGTTTTAATTGAATGGTTTTTTCTAAATCCAGTTTTGGTCCTTTAGCCAATTCGGTTAATTCGCCTTGCTTGTATTTGTAAATAATATCTGGATTATTGTAATAATCAATATTTTCAATGCCAACTAATTTATCAATTTGGTTCAATTCGGTAAGCATTAAGCTATATACACAACTTAATGAAACAATTTTTTGAAGTGGTGAATTAAAAATATAATTATTTTTTTTGGTATTTAGTCGGCAACTGCTGTCTTTTAATAAATAGTATACCCCAATTGTATCTTCTCTGCTTTCATCATCATACACATAAACTACTTTTAGAAATTTGTTTTCGGCAAATGAAAAAAGTTTCGCGTATTTAAGCTGATTAGAGTTTAAAAGATTTACCGTACAAGCCTTTGTCTCTTGACTGTTTTTTAGCTCATTATTACAAGCATAAAATAAAACGCATACAAAGGCCGAGTATTTTAAATATTTATGCATTCAATTGTATTTCAAAAATACTTCCCTTGGGCTTATTATCCATAATTTGAATAATACCATTGTGATTTTGAACTATAAATTTGGTAATATAAAGACCTAAACCTGTTCCCTTGCTTTCTCGTGTTTCTTCATTTCCGCTTCTGTAAAACCGATCAAATACTTTTTTCTTTTCTTCATCACTAATTCCGATACCGTTATCCTTAATTTGTAAAATCACGTTTTCTTTTTCTTTCTTTAAAACAAACTGAATGTTTATTTGTTCTTTCGAATATTTTATGGCATTACTGATTAGATTAATCAGAACAGAAGGAAAAGCCTGTTTATCTACCTCAACAAAAATATCCTTTTGCAAATCAAACTTTAATTCACCTCTATTTATTTCTTTACCAAAATATCGAATGCAAACTTCAACTATTAATTCACTTAAATTAATCTTTTCAGGTTTAAAAGTAAACAGGCCTGAATCGAGTTGATTGGCGAATAATAAATTTTCAATTAATGAATTCAATCGATCGGTTTCGTTTAAGGCACTTCGGATTAAGTCCTTTTGTTGCTCAATTTCTAACTGGTGTTTTAATAGAGTTTGAAGTTGAAGTTTAGTTGCCGCCAACGGTGTTTTAAATTCATGTGTAACGCTTAAGAAAAAATTTCTTTGCTGAAAAGCGAGCTGTTGTTCTTTATCTACCGCTTGTTTGATTTTATAAACCCCAATAAGCAAAAGAAGTAAAAAAACCGTGCCTTCACCTACTATCATAATAATCTGCTTGTTTTTCTTAGCATGTAATTGCGTTAATTCAGTTTTTATCTGATCGCTATTGGTTGTTGAAAGCTCAATTAATTTTTGTTTAAGGTCGGTGATTTCATTTGTTTTTCTGACAAACATAATTTCCCATGCCATAAATTGAAGGATGATATATCCAAAAACAACAATCAAAATGATTATATAGCGTTTATTCTTATTCACTTTTAAATTCTAATGAAGTTAATTCGGAAATTCTGTCTAATATTTCAATTGTTCTTTTCACCGAAGATACATCTTCTATGATTAACCATAAACGATTATTTTGTTCTTTAACTTTACAAAGTGACGGGTTCTTTTGTGCAAATTGCAGGGCCGCGGTAAAGATTGGCGTATTAAAATACTCGCTATTTTGTTTACTTAAAAAATACGTGAGCATTTTATTGTTTTTCAAAACTACTTTTTCAAATCCTAGCTTCATGGCCAACCAACGTATTCGAACCACATTAATTAATTCTTTGGTTTCCGGAGGAATGGGTCCAAACCTATCTCGAATTGAAGTTTCAAATTGCAACAAATCTTGCTCATTCATAATATTATCCAGTTCTCGGTACAACACCAATCTTTCGGTTGTACTTGAAACATAAGCATCCGGAATAAGTAATTGAAAATCTGTTTCAATAATTGTTTCCTTTACAAATTGGCGAGAGAATACTCCGGTATTATTCGTATTATCAGCTTCAGCAATTTCTTTAAACCAGTTTTCTTCCTTTAATTCTTCTATTGCCTCATTCAATACTTTCATGTATGTATCGAATCCCATTTCATTTATAAATCCGCTTTGTTCTCCGCCCAATAAATTTCCGGCACCGCGTATATCTAAATCGCGCATGGCTATTTGAAAACCGCTTCCTAAATCAGAAAAATCAACAATAGCCTTCAATCTTTTTCGGGCTTCGTCGGTTAATACCAATTGTGAAGGAGCCAATAAATAACAATAGGCTTTTTTATTACTTCTTCCTACTCGTCCTCGCATCTGATGCAAATCGCTTAATCCGAAGTTTTGGGCATCATTAATAATAATGGTATTTGCATTACTGATATCTAATCCGCTTTCAATAATGGTGGTAGCCACAAGCACATCATAATCGCCCTCCATAAAACCAAGCATAACTTCTTCCAAGTCTTCGCCTTTCATTTGTCCATGTCCGGTTACTACTTTTGCTTTTGGTACAAGCCGGCGAATGGTTCCTGCTATTACATCCAGATTTTGAATATTATTGTTTACGAAAAATACTTGGCCTCCCCGATTTAACTCGTAAGAAATGGCATCTCTAATTAATTCTTCATCAAATGAATGTAATTCGGTTTGAACAGGATAACGGTTCGCGGGTGGTGTTGAAATAACAGAAAGATCTCGCGCACCCATTAAACTAAACTGAAGTGTTCGCGGAATTGGCGTTGCCGTAAGAGTAAGTGTATCAATATTTGTTTTGAGTGTCTTTAATTTATCTTTTACACCTACGCCAAACTTTTGTTCCTCATCAATAATTAATAAACCTAAATCTTTAAATTTTATTTGTTTGGCGGCCAGTTTATGTGTTCCAATTATAATATCGATTTTGCCTTCTTGTAATTTCTTGAATATCTCAGTTTGTTGTTTAGCTGTTTTAAATCGACTGATGTACTCTACGTTTGCCGGCAAATTGGCTAAACGATCGCTAAATGTTTTGTAATGTTGATAGGCTAAAATGGTTGTTGGCACAAGAACTGCAACTTGTTTACTATCGCATACAGCTTTAAAGGCTGCCCGAATAGCAATTTCCGTTTTACCGAACCCTACATCTCCACAAATTAACCGATCCATTGGATTTGGTTTCTCCATATCTTTTTTTACTTCAGCTGAAACTTTTATTTGGTCGGGTGTATCTTCAAATAAAAAAGAGGCTTCCAGTTCGTGTTGTAAGTAATTATCGTGGGGAAATGCATGTCCGGGACGGGTTTTACGTTCGGCATATAATTTGATAAGATCAAATGCAATGGCTTTTACATTTTTCTTTGTCTTTTGTTTTAGTGCTGCCCAAGCGGCGCTGCCCAGTTTATTAATTTTGGGCACGGTGCCTTCTTTGCCACTGTATTTACTGATGCGGTGTAAAGAATGAATATTTACATATAAGGTGTCATTATCTTTAAAAAGTAACTTAACATTTTCCTGTGTTTTTCCATTAATATTTAATTTTTGAAGGCCTGCAAATCTTCCGATACCATGATCAATGTGTGTAACATAATCACCGGGTTGTAATAACAAAAGTTCTTTTAAGGTGAAAGCTTCGGCATTTTTATTTTTTGATTCTCGGAGTTTAAATCGATGGTATCTATCAAAGACTTCATGATCGGTGTAAACGGCAATTTTCAAGTGATGATCAATAAATCCTTGATGAATATTGAGTGGAACTTGTAAAATAATTGAATCTGCAGTTCGATGCTCTTTGGCCAGCAAATCATTAAAGATGCTGTTTAAGCGCTCAGCCTGTCGGTTGTTATGCGTAGTAAAATAATTGGTATAGCCCTTCGATTTATTTTCTTTCAGATTTTGCAGCAGCAAATCAAAGTTTTTGTGAAAAGAAGGTTGTGGTTGCTGATTAAAAATTAAGACTTGTTCATTACTATTTTCAGCGATTCCATAAACAATTTTTCGAAATTTTTCCAGGTCGTTTTGCAATTCTGCAGCATTTGCTATGAGTTCATTCGGAGGCAATTGTTGTATTTCGCCTGTATGTGATTGAAATATTTTTTGCGCGCTTGAATACTTATCTTCACAAACTTCTAAAAGCAATTTTTCATTTTCAATAAATAACAAACAATTTTCAGCGTTAAAATAATTTAAGGCAGTTACCCGATGTTCAGCAAACGAATCGTTTGAAAGGTTAGGTATTATAGTTATAAAATTAAAAGTTGCGTTTGAAAGCTGAGATACGGGATCAAAAGTTTTAATGGCTTCTATTTCGTTACCGAAAAGCTCAATACGGTATGGATATTCATTGGCAAAAGAAAAAATATCAATAATTCCACCCCGTACACTATATTGGCCGGGTTCAAAAACAAAATCTACGTGATTAAATTTAGATTCCATTAAAAATTCACTGATAAAATCAGGCGATAATTTTTCTCCAATTTTAACTTCAAGCGTGTTTTCTTTTAAGCGCTGTTTATGTGCTGTTTTTTCACAGATTGCTTGGGGATAAGTTACTAGTATTCCTTTAAAATTATCCCTAGCAATCAAATTCATGATTTCGGTACGTTCTTGAATAGATGCGTTGGTTGTTTTTTCCAAGGTGTAAGGCATTTTACTAGATTCCGGAAAAAATAGAATTTTTTCATTTGGCATTAACGATTCCAGGTCGTTTTGTAAATAGGCGGCACTTTCTTTATCGGAAGCGATAAGAATACAAGAATTCGAAAAATTTGAAAAGTAGGATGCTACAAAAAAGGCAAAAGAAGATCCATTAAATCCGCTGAGTTGTCGGATTTTTACAGTATCAAAATCTTTAAGATACGAATCAAAAACCCTGTTGGGCTTTGTTCCGGAAAACATAAGGCATCTAAAATAAAGATAAATTCAATTTAGATGAATAATAATTTTATCGTATTGTTTTTCAAACAGTTAATTAAAAACCATTTAAATTAAAATAAAACCTTTCAACGAACTTCCTACTTGCATCGTATTATTAAAACATTATATTTGTAGACCCGAGTTTAAAAGGATATAGAAATGAAAAAAATTTACTTATTACTATTTATTGCTTTTTCTTTAAAAGTTGTGCAGGCACAAACTATTTTAGAAATTAAAGATGAAGATAATGGAGGAGCCTTAGTAACCAATAGCCAAGTATTTACTGCTACGGTTGCTGCTTCAAGCACAAAAACCCACCATTTTCAAGTTAAAAACGTGAGCGCTTCCACAAAAACGGTTGGGATCAGAAGAACAGATAATACTTTAAATACAATTGGCGTTGGAGATAATGCAATTGCTTATTATTGTGTTGATACTTATTGCTATAGCGATGTAGTGACTACCACGGTGACGGTTTTATCTGCAGGACAATCGTTCAGTTTATTACCTAAACTCGATGAAGCAAGCGCACAAGGTGTTTCTAATATTGATTACGAGGTTTTTGATGCTAATAATACATCAGATGCTATTATTTTTCAGATTAAATATAATCCACCGGCTAGCCTTAAAGAAAGTAATTTCTCTTTTGCCCATGTAGGATCGGTTTACCCTAATCCATCTTCCGGAAATTCATTTATTCATGTAAATGCTTTGGTAGATTTAAACCAAGTGTCTGTAAAAATATTCAACACCCTTGGTGCTGTTCAAAGTGAAAAATTCATTCAAATCAATAAAGGAAAAAACACGGTTACTATCGATTCACAAAATTTTCAATCGGGCATTTATTTTGTTCAGATCGGAAATGACTCCAACAGAATTGTAAAAAAGTTCACAATTAATAACTAACAATAAACCAATAAAAATGAAAAAACAACTACTCGCAATTGCAGTATTGATTTCGGGATTGAGCCAAGCTCAAACTTGGACTCAGAATTTCAACTCTGCTGTGCCTCCAGGTCTGCCAGCAGGCTGGATGCAAAACAACGTTGATGGATTAACCACCTCAACTCAAGTGGCTTCTTATAATTTCGGTACAAATGCCGGTGTTACAAGAAACATTACTTCCGCATTCGGATTTCCCTCTACAAAAAGTATTTCTTTAATCACCACGTCCAGATATACCCCAGCAGGTACGTCAAATGATTGGGTAATTTCTCCTTCGTTCTCAGTTCCTGTTAACGCATGTTTTGCATGGGAAGCGGTTTCATTTGATGCAGTTTCAAAAAATGCATATGAGATTCGTATTTCAACGACAGGAACAACTGTATCAAACTTTACAGTAAATCCAGCTTTATTTTCAACTGCTGCTGAGGATGATTTATTAAATGGCAGTGTGAGTTCCCCTTGGGCTCAACATGGAGTTAGTTTGAATACCTATTCTAATCAAACTGTTTATTTAGCAGTTCATGAAATCTCAAACAACAAATGGCAATTAGCATTGGATAACTTTTCAGTAGTTGTACCTGCTAATGCAACAGAAGGTAACATGATTTCGGCTAGTGCAGGAAACCGTTACCGTGCAGGTGCAGGTTCACAAGCCATTTCAGGTTCATTAAAAGAATTAGGTTATGCAACTGCTACAACAGCAGTGGTTAATTACAACGTAAACAATGGTGCCGTTGTTACTGAAACTTTAAATGTGAATATTCCTTATTTCTCAACCGGTTCATTTACTTTTGGAACGAATGCCAGCTTATCTTTAGGAACCAATAACGTAAAAGTTTGGGTGAGCGCATTAAATGGTTCAAATGAGGTTGTAACTTCAAATGATACTGCTTATGCTACCGTTTTTGTAGCTTCTCAATCGGTAACTATCCATGCTTTAATTGAAGAATTTACTTCATCTACTTGTGGTCCTTGCGCTTCCTTAAACAGCACTTTCGATCCATTATTAGCTTCAAACGGTGTGAATACTGGAACTAATAATTTAAATGCTGTAAAATATCAAGTTAACTGGCCTTCTCCAGGGAATGATCCAAGTTATAACCCGGATGTATTAACCAGAAGAAATTATTATGGCGTTAATGCAGCTCCTACCGTTTTATTTAATGGTTCACCGGGATCCGGAAATCAAACTAATATTAACATAGCCAAAGCAATGCCTGGATTTGCAACAATTACTCCAACAATTACTATTACGGGTAATGCAATTACAGCAAACGCAACGATTACTCCATTTGTAAATATTCCATCTGCTACTCCAATTAAAGTATATCACGCAATTGTGCAGGAGAAATATAATTATCCAGGTGCGTCAACTTCGCAAAAGAACTATAGCCACGCCATGAGAGCTATGTACCCGGCTGCAGGAACAAACTTCACTCCTGCCGATGGTGTTGCTCAAACATTTACAACTAATCATACCGTAGCTTATGCTAACATTGGTGGAGCAACTCCTGCGCAAGGTTCTTCAAACTTCTGGTATAACACCGGAACATTTGCTTACGAGTATGTTGTTTGGATTCAAGACGTGGTAAATGATCAGGTATTGCAATCAGGTTCAGCTTTCACAAACACCATGAGTGTTGGTGTAGTTGAATTTAAAGACAATAACTCTATTGGCATCTACCCTAACCCTGCTAAAGATTATGCAGTTGTAGGTATTAAGTTAAACAACGCTTCTGCTGTTGACATTAACATTACTGATATCACCGGTAAATTAGTTTATTCTAATTTAGGTGCTCAGGTAGAAGAAGGTTCAAATGAAATCATGATTAATACATCTGAATTTGCAACCGGAACTTACCAGGTAACTGTTAAAACCAAAGAAGGTATTTTAACTGAAAAACTTGTGGTTGTTAAATAATACAATCTAAATTATCTAAAAAAAGCTGTTCCATGTGGGACAGCTTTTTTTATTGAGATTACCATTAAATCGGTATTACCACCATTCAAATAATTTCCTGATTCATTGAGGAAAATCAATTCAGTTTAACAATTATCCAAATAATATTATTCTTAAATTCAATATATTTGATAATCTAAATCCATTTTATGAAACATTTCTATTCATTAATTTTTTTAACTGTGTCTTGTCGCTTATTTGCTCAAATTCCTATTGAAGTTCGCGATATTGATAATGCTAACGCGCTGGTTTCAAATAATCAGATTTTTCAAAAAACAACCACTGCCGGTGGTACAGATTTTTCTTTTCACTTTGAAATAAAAAACACAAGCGCAAATACAATCACGGTTAGTGTTCGTAAATATGAGGATTTAATGAATACTGTTACTGTAAATGATAAAGCAGAGGCCTATTTCTGTTTCAACACGTATTGTTACATTCCTAGTATAATTACTGCAACTACTCAAATGACCAGTGGTAGTACATTTACTTTTCTTCCGAAATTAGACGAAGCTTCTGTTGTTGGAGAGTCTAAAGTAAGATACCGCATTTCTGCAGAAGGAAATGATTTTTATGTTGATTTAAGATACAATGCCCCGGTTGGCATTAATGAAGTAAATAAAAATATAAATTCTTTGCTTGTTTACCCTAGTCCGGCTTCTGAAGTGTTGTCAATAAATTTGCAAAACAAGGAAATTAAAAAAACCACACTCTCTCTTTACAATTCTTTAGGGGCATTGATAATCTCTGAAATCAGAACAACTACGTCAGGAAATAATTCATTCGATTTTAATGTATCTGATTTAAATTCGGGTATTTATTTTTTACAAATTAAACAAGGTGAAGAAAAAATGACTAAAAAAATAATAATCTCCAATTAACTTTTAATTAAAAACAATAAAAACATGAAAAAACAATTATTAGCAATCGCATTAATTGGTTCAGGATTGATGAATGCTCAGGTATTCACTCAAAATTTCGAATCGCCAACACCGCCAGCATTGCCTGCCGGATGGATGCAAAACAATGTTGATGGGTTTACTGTGCATTCATCATTAAACGCATTAAATTTTGGTTCTAATGCCTGGGTAACGTATAATCTGCAAGATGGAATCTATAATAAAGTTGGTGTTAGCACTTCCTATTATACTTCACCAAATACTGCCAATGATTGGTTGATAACACCAAATTTTACTGTTCCAACTAACACTTATCTAGAATGGGATGCAGTTGTTGGCAATTCTAGTTTTCCAGACGGATATCAAGTTCTTCTTTCAAATACAGGCACTTTAGTGGCCAATTTCACAAACACACTTTTTACAATTGCTGCTGAAAATTCAAGCTGGACACATAGAGTTGTTGACTTAAGCGCTTTTGCAGGACAGAGTGTACATGTAGCTTATAGAAATAACTCGAATGACATGGTTGTTTTATTTCTTGACAATGTGAAGGTAATTGTTCCACCCAGCTCTGATGGGTCAGTTATTGGAATAAATAATCTTACTCGTTATATGTCAGGCGCTGGTACACAAACTATAAGTGGTACGTTTAAAAATTTGGGCGCAATTACGGCAACAAATGCTGTATTAAATTACAAGGTAAATAATGGAGCAGTTGTTACACAAACGATGACCTTTGCGCCAACTTTGACTTATAATGCAAATAGCGCATACACCTTTAGTACACCTGCCAATATACCTTTGGGAGCAAATAAAGTGAAAGTTTGGGTTACTTCAGTGAATGGTACAGCTGAAACCAATTTGGTTAATGATACAACTTCTGCAACCATTTATGTTGCTTCACAAACAACATTAAGAAATGCATTAATTGAAGAATTTACTTCCTCTACCTGTGGGCCTTGCGCTTCATTAAATCAAACTTTTGACCCGTTATTGAATAGTAATAATCCAAATACAGGTGGTCGTGTTAATTTGATAAAAAATCAGGTGAATTGGCCGAGTCCGGGTAACGATCCAAGCTATAATTCGCATTCAGCAGCTCGTGTAACTTTTTATGATATTACCGGTGCTCCAACAGCAATTACTAACGGTATAACAGAAATGAATAATCATAATCAGGCTGAAATTGATGTGGCTAAAAACGCACCTGCTTTTGCAAATATTACTGCCTCTTTAAGTTTATCCGGCGGTGTATTATCAGGCAGTGCAGATATTACTCCTTTCGTTGGAATTCCTTCTGCATCACCGTTAAGGATTCATCAGGTCATTTTACAAGACTTCTATAACTACCCTGGCGCATCAACTTCGCAAAAAAATTATTATCACATAATGCGTAAGATGTTGCCGGATGCAAACGGTACAGCTTTCACGCCTGTTGACGGAACCGTTCAGACTGTTAATTTCACTCACAATGTGACATCAGCAGCTACTCCAGCACAGGGTTCTTTTGATTTCTGGAGTGGTACATTTATTAAATATGAATATGTTGTATTTGTACAGGATCAAATCAGTAATGATGTTTTACAATCCGGTTCTGCATTCTATCAAACTCCAAATGGTATTGTAACATTTGAGAAAGACAATAAAATTGGTGTTTATCCTAATCCGGCTAAAGATTATGCCTTAGTTGGTATTTTATTAGATGCGCCTTCATCAGTTGATATTACTATCATGGATATCACCGGAAAAGTAGTGTATAACAACAAAGGGGCCCAAGTTGATATGGGTTCAAGTGAAATTAAAATTAATACCAGTGAATTTGCTTCGGGAACATATAACATTCTGGTAAATACTAAAGAAGGTTTACTAAAAGAAAAATTGGTTATTGTTAAATAGTATCCTTTCTGATTTTTTAAAAAGGTCGCCCAAAAGGCGGCCTTTTTTGTTTAATATATTGTATATCAAGCTAAAGCTAAATTTCAATTTTTTTCGTTTCTTTACGTCATTATTTTAAACTATGGAATTATACTTAGACTCAGCTAACCTCAAAGAAATTGAAGAGGGTTTTAAACTTGGTTTTTTAAACGGCCTTACCACCACACCAACCTTTATGCAAAAGGAAGGAATTACAGATATTGACGGAACTATTGTGAAATTGAGCAAAATTGTTCCGGTTCTTCAAATTGAAGCTTTAGGCAATTCCGCTGAAGAAATTTTAGCGGAAGCAGAAAGACAGATTAAATTGGGACTTGATATTAAAAAAACGGTATTTAAAATTCCGGTTTCATTAGAAGGCGTGCGCGCTTGTAAATTACTAAGAAGCAAAGGCTATTTAGTGAATGTGCATTTGGTTTATACTTTACAACAAGCTTATATGGCCATGCAGGCCGGTGCAACTTATGTTTGTCCACTGGTTGGTCGTTTACAAGACCAAGGGCATGATGCATTAGCGTTAGTTGAACAATGTGTGGATGCTGTAGACCGTTATGGATATGATACTAAAATTATGTTTTCTTCGGTAAGAACAGCCGAGCACGTAAGAAATGCCATTAATATTGGTGTACATACAATTACTGTTCCATTAAAAATATTAAAACAATTAACCGAAAACAATTTTACTACGGTTGGTACAGATCAATTTATTATGGATACCCGCTTAATGATGGTTAAAGTGAAAGAAGCCATTAATGGTGTTAATCCTATCGTACAAGAGGATACCAGTTTAACCGATGCCATTATAAAAATGACAGAGTTTAACTTTGGAGCAATTACGGTTGTAAAAAAAGATGGGACTATTAAAGGTGTATTCACCGACGGTTCATTACGCAAATTATTAATGGATAAAGGGCGCGACATACTTAACAAAAAATTAAGTGATTTAGAATATCGTGACCCCATTTCAATTGACGGAGATGTGCTTTTGAATGAAGCTAACAGTTTATTTAAAAAAACCAATGTGGATACCATTGTAGTTACTCACCAAGGTAAACCGGTAGGAATGCTGGATATACAAGACATGAAAGGAATGTAATATGTCGGTTAAATTACGTGATTTTAAAGGGGAATTTGTGATTGACAAATCGCAACTCAAAAAAAAATCGCAAAAAATTAAGGCCTTACTTTTTGATTGGGACGGCGTTTTTAATAATGGCGAAAAACAAAGTGATGCAGGAAGTAATTTTAGTGAAGTGGATAGTATGGGCACCAATTTATTACGTTTCTCTTTTTTCCTCACTTCAGGTAAAGTTCCACTATCAGCAATTATTAGCGGAGAAAAAAACAACATGGCCGCCTTTTTTACTAAACGCGAAAATTTTAATTACTCGTTTTCAAAAATTTCACATAAAATAAAAGCTCTTGAATTTATTTGCGAAAAAGAAGGAATTAAACCCGAAGAAGTAGCCTACTTTTTTGATGATGTACTGGATTTGTCCATTGCATCCGTTTGTGGTGTAAGAATATTGATTGATCAGAAAGCCAATCCGTTGTTTTTTAATTATTGTATTAAAAATAATTTAGCAGATTATGTCACTCACTTTCCCGGTGGGCAACACGCCATAAGAGAAGGATGTGAACTTTTGATGGAGATGAATGAGAATTTTAATGAAGTAATTAATCTTCGAAAAGACTATAAAGAAGTGTATGCCAAGTTTATTGCAGAAAGAAAAAAAACGGAAGTAGTATACTACACTTCAGAAAATCACAACATTGTGCCTTTAGCTTAACTCAAATTGCATTTTGCTAAGCTTGTGATAAAATCCATCTTCATTTTTTATTAATTCTTGATGTTTACCTGATTCCTGTACAGTACCTTTTTGTAAAACAACAATTTTATCTGCGTTTCTGATTGTGGCTAAGCGGTGGGCAATAACCACGCTTGTTCTTCCCACCATTAATTTATCTAATGCTTCTTGCACCAAGTGTTCGCTTTCGCTATCTAAGCTGCTGGTGGCCTCATCTAAAATTAATATTCTTGGATTTTTTAATACTGCTCTTGCAATGGCAATTCGTTGTCTTTGGCCTCCTGATAGCTGGATTCCCCTTTCTCCAACCAATGTATTAAATTTATCCGGGAAAGATTGAATAAAATCAAATGCATTTGCCTTACGTGCCGCATCTTCCACCTCTTCTTGCGTTGCATTTGGTTTCCCGTATAAAATATTATCTTTAATAGTGCCGGCAAACAACATCACATCTTGCGGTACAATTGCAATTTGTTTTCTTAATTCTGTTAATTCAATTTCTTTACTGTTTTTGCCGTCAATTAAAATTTCACCAATTTGCGGATCATAAAATCGTAAAATTAAACTTGCAATAGTACTTTTACCTGAACCACTGCTTCCAACCAATGCAACAGTTTCGCCTCCTGAAGCCGTAAATGAAATAGATTTTAGCACATCAAAATCCGGACGAGTTGGATAATTGAATGAAACATTTTTAAATTCAATTTCTCCTTTTGTGTTGGATGCCTTTGTATCTACATCGGTTAAATTAATTTCCTCTATTTGTCCATCAATTAATTCAAATACCCGGTCTGTTGCACCAAGGGCTCTTTGTATAGAAGCAATTTGTTCGGGTAATCCTCCTAAAGAACCCGCAACAAATAAAGCCAACATCAAAAACTGACCGAATTGTTCAGAAGTTAATTCACCTTTCATCACCATTTCAACCATCACGTAAAGAATAAAAAATACGGTTCCAAAAACAAAAGTAACCACAAATGCAAAAAAAGTTCCTCTGAAAACACCGTAACGAAAACCAAAATTTTTAATATCCTTGGTTTTCTCATTGTACCTTTTTATTTCATGCGCTTCGCTTGTAAATGTTTTTACATTCACAATGCCGGATAATACTTCACCAACAATTACACTAGCTTCGCCAATTTTTTCCTGAAAGTTTTTTGAGTAGGTTCTGATTTTTTTAGCGAATAAAATAGAAATGATGGTGAGCGGAGGAATTATAAAAACAAACCATTTGGCAATTTCCCATTTCGTCAATAAAATCATTAATATAAGTCCGCCTGTACCAACAATCGTTTGTCGAATTAGTTCAGCAATGTTAATGGTAAAGGCTTCAGAAATTACATTAATATCGGTAGCTATGCGGCTATTTAATTCCGAGACCTGGTTCTTCGAGAAAAAATGCATGGGCATTTGTATTAATCTTTTGAAAGAATCATTTCTTAACCCTTGCAATATGTTTTCGGTAACTAAAGTAAAAAAGTAAACCCGACCAAAGGAGAACACGCCCTGAACAACCAGGATTATTAATAGTGTAATTCCCAATTCAAATAATTTTTCTTTATTCTCTGCCAAATGATCGGGATTGCTATCAAAAAATCCAAATAAGGAGCCGGCTTTAACCGGGAATAATAAGCCAACCGATGCAGTACCTATTAAAAAGAGCATTCCAGCAAAAAACTTCCATTTTTGCCTTTTCAGGTAAGAAAACAGCCGTAAAGACTGTTTTAGGTTAGCCATGCTTATTTTTGCTTTAGGAAGGTCTTCATCCCCGGAATGTGCCGGTCCCCCTCCTCTGCGGCCTCTTTTTGCCATATGGGGCACAAAAATACCGCAATATTTAGAGTTCTTGTCATTCTATTGTAATACCGGCTTTTTTTTAAGTTTTTTTAGTTCAAATTTTGCTTAATTCTAAATAGAACGTATATTTGCAGTCCTTTTTAAAAAATTAATAAATTAAATTGTTATAGCCATGAAACGCACATTTCAACCTTCACAGCGAAAGAGAAAAAATAAACACGGATTTAGAAAGCGTATGGCTTCTGCTAATGGAAGAAGAGTATTAGCCGCTCGCCGCAAAAGAGGCCGCGCAAAATTAACTGTAAGTAGCGAAAGCACCCACAAATAAGTTAAACCCTCCGAAACTCGGGGGGTTTTTTATTTCCTTAGATCTTTAACAATTTCATAATATTCAGATAAACTAAACTACATAATCATGTAGCAAATTTGTGACATGAAATTTACAGTTATTATTACCTTCCTTTTACTGTTGTCTTTACAGGGTTTCTCCTATGAAAACAACAAGGGCAATAATAAAAACAATAAAAGCTTTTGCGGCAAAATAATTGATACAAACGGACAAGAAATTTCAGGTGCCACTATTCGTATTGTTGAATTAGATCAAACCTATTTCAGTAATTTAGAAGGGCAATACACTTTTGCTTTGCAAAATAATAAAGAGTATACCTTAAGTATTGAAGTGTTAGGTTATCTGCCCAAGCAGATTAAGTCGACCGAACTTCATTTATTTTCCGACATCCAACTTTCATCACTTTAACAGTTTTGTAATCAAACACTTACGTAAATTTATTGTTTTTGTAAGTAAATTAATTGTTATCATTTGATTTCCTTAACATTAAGAGGAAAATTCTGTCTTAATTTTGTATTAGCAAACGGTTGCAAATCTAAACTACCGTTTAGTTTTTTAAGATGAAAGCAGTATTATTAATAATGGGATTTTTAAGCTTTATAAGCCTTAATGCCCAGCAACTTAACCAAGAAGGTTTATTTGTTAATACCGATGGCACCTTATATACCGGAGTATTTGCTTCAAATGAAAAAGGTGTTCGTTTTGAAATGAATATTAAGGAAGGAAAAAAAGATGGAACGGCAACTTATTATTTTGCTTCAGGGAAAGTTTTGGAATCCGGGGAGTATAAAAATGGATTAAAAGAAAATAAATGGACTCGTTATAATGAAAGTGGAATTGTTTCAGCTATTGGATTTTATAGTGCCGGAAAAAAACATGGCAATTGGTTGGTGTTTGATGAACATGGAAATAAAAGATTTGAAATGAATTATTTGAATGGAGAAAAAACCGGAGAATGGATCAATTGGGATGAGTCAGGCGCAATCGTATCTACTAAAAACTTTGGCTCGGTAAATTAACTCTTACGCTTATTAAAATAAAAAAAGCAGATTTAAATAATCTGCTTTTATTTTTTCTAGGCATTTGCTTTTTCCATTACTACTTTTCCTTTGTAATAAAGTTTTCCTTCGAACCAATGCGCGCGGTGCATTAAATGCGCTTCGCCGGTTGTACTATCTGTAGATATGGTCATGCTTGGTGCCTTATACGTTGCGCGACGAGAATCTCTACGTGCACGTGACATTTTTCGTTTTGGATTTGGCATGGCTTTTTGTTTTTATTTAATTTTTATTCTTTAATTTATTTAATTGTTCCCACAAGGGGTTTTGTTCTGTTTTTTCATTTCCCGGAAAATAACTCTCTAACTTTTTCAATGTTGCTTTATCGCATTTGAAAATTTTTTCGTCTATCTCACAAGGTACTTTCCTTGCAGGTAAAGCAAGTAAAGCATATTCATACAAGTATTGTGAAATGTCAAATTCCGTTTCTCCCTCATTAATAACTAAAATTTCGTCATTACTCTCTTCGGGATTTCCGAATTTAATCACCAAACTTTCGTTTGCTTCTACAGGTAAATCAAAAGATTTTAAACAACGGTCGCAATCAACTCCTATCGTTCCCTCTATATTAAATTCAGCTTTTAGCGTATTGTTTTGTTTGATCAAAAGCATTTTTACCTTTAAATCTGCTTTTTCAATTTCACTATACTCAAAATTTTGAAAGAACTTATCCTTAACTTCAAATTCAAATTCGTGGTTTCCAACCGGTAATCCGCCAAACGCTATTTTGTATTGACTCTTCCCCATCCAACAAATTTTCTCCTTTAAAAAAGGACTGCAAATATACTATTTTATTCAAAACCTACAATGTGTTAATTCCTTATTATTAGCAGGAAAAAACAAAATGAATTTAATTTTTTTGTTAAAATAGACTCAAAAAAAAGATTTATTTGTTAAATTATATGATTAATTAGCGCTTTTTCGCCGTAATCCTACAAAAAGTATAAATCCCGCTATGATACACAATATACTGCTAAGTAAAAACGATGCTCCGGGAAAATAAATAGGTGCTTGATTATTCGAAAAGAAATAAAACAAATTAGTCATGATGAGTGGACTAATAATAGCGGCAATACTCATCAATGCCGTAAATACTCCTTGAATCTCTCCTTGTTCATTAGCCGGAACACGATTTGAAATTATTCCCTGCAATGAAGGACCTGTTAATCCGCCTAAACAATAAGGAACTAGAGCAACATATAATATCCAACTTGAATTGGCGAAAGAAAAAACGATAAGACCTATAGTATAAAATATTAATCCGATAAAAATAGACTTTACTTGTCCGAATTTTGGAATGGCCCATCTGATTAAACCGCCTTGCACAATAGAAATGAGTACACCTACAAAAGCTAAAGAATAGCCAATTTCAGCTTCTGACCAATCAAACTTTTTAATGGTATAATATCCCCAAATCGTTTCAATAGTTTTTCCGGCAATTAAAAGAATTAATAGACCCAGCACCAATAATATTATTTCAGGATACCTTTTTAAATTTACAAATGTGCCCAAAGGGTTAGCTCTTTTAATATCAAATTTTCTTCGGTTTTCTTTACTTAAGGATTCAGGAACAAAAAATAATCCATATAAAAAATTCAAAAGTGATAAAACACCGGCAGCCATAAACGGGGCTCGCACATCAATTTTACTAAACAAAGCACCTATCAATGGGCCTAAAATAAACCCTATGCCGAATGCGGCTCCAATTAACCCGAAATTTTGAGATCGTTTATCCGGCGGACTAACATCTGCAATATACGCGCCAGCAGTGGTAAAACTTGCTCCGCAAATTCCGGCTATTATTCTGCCAATAATCAACCAACTAATATTAGGAGCAAATGCCAATAAAAAATAATCTAATCCTAATCCCAATAAAGAGATTAAAAGTATAGGTCTTCTTCCGTACCTGTCACTTAAACCACCAAGAACAGGAGAACAAATAAATTGCATGATGGCATATAAAAACATCAGCAAACCGCCAATGGTACTGGCCTCACTTATATCCGCGCCACTTAACTTTTCAACCAATTTGGGAATAACCGGAATAATAATGCCAAAACCGGTACAATCAATTAAAATTGTTGCAAAAATAAATCCTAATGAAGCTTTTGAAGTGTTCAGCATCAGTTTACAAAGATGCTGTTTTTTTAGAATTAAAAATTAAAATTCGAATTTATATCCTACACCTTTTACGGTTTTGAAATAATCTTCGCCAATTTTCTCTCTCAATTTACGAACATGCACATCAATGGTGCGATCGCCCACCACAACATCTTCACCCCAAACCTTTTCCAAAATATATTCTCTTGTAAACACCTTCCCGGGTTTACTACTTAATAATTCAAATAAACGAAACTCCTTTTTAGGTAAGTTTATTTCTTCCTTTCCTTTATATACTAGATGTTTTTCTTTATCAATACGGATTTCGCCAAATTCTAATTTAGCTTCTTTGGGTTCTGAGCTTTGTAGGCGACGCAATAGTGCTTTAACTCTACTAATAAAAACACGAGGCTTTATAGGTTTAGTAATATAATCATCGGCTCCAACTTCAAATCCCGCTATTTGTGTGTAATCCTCGCTTCTGGCTGTAAGAAATGCAATGAGCACATCCTTCAAACCTTTTTGTTCTCTGATTTCTCTACAAGTTTCAATGCCATCTAAATCCGGCATCATCACATCGAGAATAATTAAATGCGGAATTTCTGATGCGGCAATTTTAATGGCGTCTTTACCATTTCCCGCAGTTAAAATCTGGTAACCTTCCTTTTTAAGATTATAACTTAAAAATTCGATAATGTCCTGTTCGTCATCAACCAGTAAAATTTTATATTGTGAATTATCCATTCGGTAAATACTGCGCTAAATGTAAAAATGAATTGTCAGTTCAAAGTTAAGTAAATATTAAATAATGACGAATTATCCTTTAATTACATAAAACTTTGGTAACATGAAATTTATATACCAGTAATCTTACATGCTTTATTTTGTCACTTATAATAATGCCAATGAAACGTTACTTATTTTTTCTTTTTACTTTTTTCACACAATATTTACTCTTTTCTCAAAACGGTTCACTTAAAGGTATAATCGTAGATTCAAAAACAGGTGAAACTTTACCCGGCGCAACCGCTTTTATTGAAGGAACAAATAATGCAGCAATGGCTGACTTTGACGGAAATTTCACCATTTCTAATATTAAACCAGGCAAAGTAACGTTAGTTGTAAATTATATTTCATACACCACAAAAAAAATAACAGATATTGTTATTAAACCTAACGATGTAAATAATATAAATGTTCAATTAGATCCTTCCGGCTCCGGTGAACTTGCCGAAGTAGAAGTGGTAGTTACACTCATTAAAGAAAATAATACTGCTTTAGTTCTTCAGCAAAAAAATAATGCCAGTGTGAGCGATGGAATAAGTGCCGAAACCATTAAAAAAACACCGGATAGAAATACCAGCGATGTATTAAAACGCGTAAGCGGAGCTAGTATTCAGGAAAATAAATTTGCCATTATTCGCGGTTTAAATGATAGATATAATGCAGCTTATATTAACGGAGCACCTTTGCCAAGTTCTGAAAGTGACAGAAAAGCATTTGCCTTTGATATTTTTCCTGCAGAAATGTTGGATAATTTGGTTATTCTAAAAACGGCAACACCCGAAACTCCCGGCGAATTTGCAGGCGGGGTAATTAATATCACCACCAAAAGTATTCCTGAAAAAAACTTTCAAAATATTTCTGTCAGCGGCGGATATCAAACACTAACTACTTTTAAACCATTTAAAACATACGAAGGTGGTAAGTATGATTGGCTGGGCTTTGATGATGGAACCAGAGATTTACCAAAAGATATTAAAGACCAAAAAGAATATGAAACACTAACTTCTGATGGAAAAGCTGAACAAGCTAAATTAATGACTCCAAGTTGGGCCATTAAAACAAAAAATGCCTTACCCCGATTAACCTTGCAATATTCCATAGGACGAGTATTTAAAATATTTAAAAGAGATTTTGGATTTGTTTTTGCGTACAGTTACCGAAATAACAACAACACTTTTCAAAATATACGAAGAGAATTTGAAGAACAAGGAACCGCCGGGGCGGATGTATTGAAGAAAGTTGAATTAACGGATACCGTGTATTCGCAAACTATACTCAATAGCGCTTTGATGAATTTTGCATACAAGTTTAACGAAAATCATAAGCTTGGATTTAAAAATTTATATAGCATTAATTCGGACGATAGAGTAAATATTCGAAAAGGCGGGAGAGATCTTGATTTTCTATTGAACAACTCGGGCGATCCAATTTGGGAAAAAGCAACCAATTATTGGTTTTCACAAAATATCATGTTAAGTAGTCAGATGGAAGGCACTCATTATTTCCCAAAAAATAAAATAAAACTTAATTACATTGGTGGTTATAATGAAATTAAAAGATCCATTCCGAACATGAGAAGACTCATGTATCAAAAAATTGCCCGAGAAGAAAGTGATACATCAGTAAAATATTTTGCGGTAGTACAAAACAACGGCACCATTCCATCTGCAGCCGGAAATATGTTTTGGGCATACACCAATGAAAAAATATACAGTGGTAAGTACGACGTCTCTATACCGCTTGATTTCAAAAATATTAAAACCGAATTTAAGTTAGGCGGAATGCATCAGTACAGAGATCGGGAATTTACAGTTCGAAACATGGGATTTTCCAGATACAGAAAAACAACAACACCTAAGGCTTCTTTTGATTCTTACCTGCTTTTATCACACCCCGATACTTTGTTTGCGCCAAATCACTTGGGATTAATGGAAAACGGAAAGGGTGGATTTAAGTTAGATGAAGCTACTAAAGTAAGTGATAGTTATACAGCCTCATCTCTTTTGCATGCCGGCTTCGTAATGATTGATACCCGAATTTATGAAAAACTCCGCCTCATAGGTGGCGTAAGAGTTGAATCGTATTTACAATCCTTTAAATATTTTGAATTAGGCACCAACAATTTAATTGCATCAGACACTGTAGTGATTGATCCATTACCATCGATAAATGCCGTTTATTCTTTAACTGATAAAATCAATATTAGAGCGGCCTATTATAAAACTGTTTCTAGACCGGAATTCAGAGAGCTAGCCCCATTTGCATTTTATAATTTCTTATTCGATAATATTCTTTCCGGTAATCCAACTTTAAAAAGAGCTGTAATTAATAATTACGACCTTCGCTTTGAATTTTATCCGGGTGCCGGACAGTTGCTAAGCGTTAGTGGCTTCTATAAGGAATTTGAAAATCCAATTGAATTAGTTAACCGAACCGGAGTATCCGGAGGGAATGAATTATATTATACCAATGTACCCCGTGTTGAAAATTATGGTGCCGAACTCGAATATAGATTTAAATTAGGAACACTACTACACTCCGATTCAAGTGTATTTTTAAATAACACCACATTCTTCACTAATTTAGCCTATATCCAATCCAAGGTTGATGTTAGTCAAATCATTGGATCTATAGGAGATGAGCGTCCGCTACAAGGTCAATCGCCATTTATTTTAAATGGCGGAATTTCCTTTTCACATCCCACTCAAAACTGGTCAACCAGTATATCTTATAATTTTGTGGGACGTAGAATATTTATTGTAGGTAATGTGCAGGAACCGGATGTTTGGGAAAAAGGCCGACATGTTATTGATTTGCAGCTAAGCAAAACGTTTAAAGAAAGACTAACAATTAAACTTAACGTTAGAGATATGTTAGCGCAAAAATTAATTTTCTATCAAAATATTGATAAAGACGGTAAAAAAGATTTAAGCTATAATAAAGAATTTGATAATACCTGGCAAGAAACTACATTCGGTCAATCCTTCTCTTTAGGCGTGTCATTTAAATTCTAAAAATTCTTCAACAAAATTTACATTGGTAATGTTATGTTAACAATAGCATAAACGATTAGTAAGTTTTGCTTAATGATGCCTGTTGCTTCCCGACGTAAATTTGTACCATAATTTTAAAAACAAAAAAATGAAAAAAATTTATTTAACCGGTATAGCAATTTGTGCTACCGCATTAATGAGTGCTCAGGCTTTTTGGACTGGCACAACGTACAAAGGAGCATTTCCTATTACTGATAATACGCCCGCTACAGATTGGACTGATGGATGGTGTAACTGGGATCCTGAAAACACAGCTTATCCTGCAACTACAACTACAGTTTCGGCCGATGTAACTTCAAACACAACTTGGAGCGGTGTGGTTTTATTAGTAAATAAAGTTTTTGTTAAGAACAATGCTGTATTAACAATACAACCCGGAACAATTATCAGAGGTGATAAAACTTCACAAGGAACATTAATTATTACAAAAGGTGCGCAAATTAATGCTGCAGGTACTAAAACAGCACCGATTGTATTTACTTCAAATGAAGCAGTAGGAAATAGAGCTGAAGGCGATTGGGGTGGAGTAATTATTTTAGGAAAGGCCATCAATAACCAACCCGGCGGAATTGCCAATATTGAAGGTTTAACCGTTTCTACTGACACTGAACATGGCGGAAGTGATGATAATGATAACTCAGGTACACTTACTTATTGCCGAATTGAGTTTTCAGGTATTCCTTTACAACCAAACAAAGAAATTAATGGTTTAACTATGGGATCAGTTGGTAAAGCTACTACTATTCGTTATGTACAAGTTTCATTTAATGGTGACGATGCTTTTGAATGGTTTGGTGGAACAGTAGATGCTAAATATTTAGTTTCTTACAGAAACTTAGATGATGATTTTGATACTGATTTTGGTTACAGAGGTCGTATTCAATTTGCAGTTGCTGTTCGTGATCCGGATTTATCGGATGCTGCCGGTGACTCAAACTGTTTCGAATCTGATAACGATGGTACCGGTTCATTTGCACAACCTTTAACTGCTCCTAAATTTTCGAACTTAACTATTATTGGTGCAAAAGGAAGCGGAACAGTTGTTTTACCGGTAGGTGAGAAATTTGAAAAAGCTTTTCGTTTACGTAGAAATACGGCAACATCTTGCTACAATTCATTAATTACCGGTTGGGAAAAAGGTTTATCAATTGAAGCAGCAGAAACTGAAAATAACTTTACAGGAGATACCGCTCGCTTTGAAAGCAATTTATTAGTTGATTTCGCTAACAACACCAATGTAATCTCTGCTCCTTATTCGTTTTATTCATGGTTCTCTGCAAGAAATAACGATTCTACTCAAACTAAAGCGCAGGTTAATTGGGTAAATGCTTTTCCAGCTCTTGGAACTAAGCCTGATTTACGTTTAAATACAGCTTCAACCGCATCAGCTGGTGCTACATTTACTGCACCGGGTGTATTTACAGGTGGTTTTGTGAATTTAGCAAAGTACACCAAAGAGCAATTTACAACTATTACACTTTCTCCTAATCCAAGTAATGGTAATGCTAAATTGTTTATCAACTCAAGCACTAACGAAACAATAAATGTAAATGTTGAAGTATTAGACATTACCGGAAAAATTGTTTTAACTCCGGCTGTTAATCAATCCATTAATTTTGGTTACAACAACATTGATATCAATGCTGAAAGTTTACAAACCGGCATTTATTTTGTTCGTTTGAGCAGCATTAATGGCAACGAAGTTGTTAAACTAATTATTTCTAAATAATATTATTCTTATTCTTTATTACCCGTTGTTATTGAGTTAACAACGGGTTTATTATATCCCAACTATGACTCCAAAACACATTCACGCTAAACTTGATAAAATAGATCAAGCAGCTGATAAAAATTTTCTGATAGAAGCTTATATCCTGCACTACCAGCTCAATATTGAACTTCTTCATCAGTTGTATAACACGTTTTGTGAGCAAAAATCCATTGAGGTTAAACCAAAAAAAATCGTTCAAATTCTTTACCAGGAATGCAATCCGGGAAGTAAGCTGAAAAACAATATCAATCGAAAAAATCTAAAATTAGTTATGAGTTGGATTGAGAATAACGAACAGCTCTTTAAAAATTTACGTAATGGATTTACAACTAAACCCGATAAAAAAAGTATTGCTGACTGCCGTAGCGTATTTAATCTGCTTAATATCTCTTTAAGAAAACACGGCTCTTAATTAGCATAGAATAATTTAATGTTAAGTTAACCTTCTCTTCCCGATAGTTTAAACTCCTAACAGGATATTTGATTTAGATGATCCCGAATAAAAATAATATCGTTTTTATTGATAATTCCATTCAAAACATTTATAAAACATTGGATGTTTTAAAACAGACCTTTGCCAATATTTTTTATTTCAATTCGGAAGAAGAAGGGATGAAGTACCTGCAAGAAAATAATGCCGATATAATTTTATTAAATTTAGATCTTCAGCCCTTAGATGCAATAACTTTTGCAAACGAAATTCTAAAATTAAAAAGTAGTCATAAACCCTTTACTATTATTTACTCCGACAAACAGGATGATTTTATTCAGGAACTGGCCTTTAATTCGGAAATAGATTCCTTTATCAGTTTTCATAAAAAACCGGCTGTACTTTTACCCTTTTTAAAAAACTTAATTTCACGCCTTAAAGTAGAATCTAAAAAAACACAACACAATATTCAGGTTGATGAAGAAAAATTTATAATCCTGGTTAAAAATAAATCATTCACCTTACCTAAAAAAGAATTCAAACTTTTTGAATTACTGCATCAACATCCCGATAAAATTTTCAGCAAAAAAGAATTGGCTCAACTTATTTGGAACGATGAATCCGTGGCCGATAAAAGAATCATTGATGTTCATATTTACAACATCAGAAAAACCTTAGGACGTAATATCATTCGCTCACAAAAAGGAAAAGGCTATAAAATGAACTTAAAATTCATTTCATAAGTTTAGCTTTACCTATTTTCTTAATTTTCCTTAAATCCATACTTTTTCCGGTTCTTTTACGTTTACTTTGTATTCAATCCCCCTTTAACTAATTACCCAATTAATGGAAATTAAACCCGAAAAACCCAAATACGCCATGGCCTTAAAAGGCGGCGTTATCTTTTTATTAATCCTTCTTCTTGCAATTCCTACTATTTTAATTAATGAAATGGTGCACGAAAGACAAAGAAGATTGGAAGAAGCTGTACGCGAAGTGAGCAGTAAATGGGCTGACCGGCAAACCATAAGCGGACCTATTATCAGTATTCCTTTTCTGGAATATTACCGCGATTCATTAGGAGTACATTCTTATAAACGATATGCACATGTTTTACCCAATAATTTAAAAATAAACGGAAGCCTTGCGCCAGAAATGCGATATCGTGGGATTTTTCAAGTTGCCGTTTATAATTCTAAAATAGAATTTAAAGGCGATTTTGATCACTTTGATATCAAAGATTTAAATGTTCCTGAACAAAATATTTTATGGCAAGATGCTTTTGTATCTATTGGCATCAGTGATTTAAGGGGAATTGAAGAGGCTGTTGATTTTAAATGGAATGATGAACAATACTCTTTTAATTCAGGATTAGAATCCAAAGATGTTTTATATAGCGGAATTAATACACGAATAAAAATAAACAGAGACACTTTACAACAAAAAAATACTTTTTCTTTCAGTTTAAATTTAAAAGGGTCTGAATATGTTTATTTTTCTCCAATCGGTAAAACTACCGAAGTAAATATTTCTTCCCCATGGACAAGTCCGAGTTTCGACGGTGCATTTCTTCCCGATAAAAGAGAAGTTGATGAAAAAGGATTTAATGCTTACTGGAGAGTTTTACACCTCAATAGAAATTTTCCACAACAATGGTTAGGTAACCAACATAATATAGAAGGCTCTGCTTTTGGAATTAATTTAAAAATTCCAACCGATAACTACACAAAAACGGACAGAAGCATGAAGTATTCACTCTTATTTATTACGCTTACTTTCTTAATTTTCTATTTTCTAGAGTTAATGAACAACAAATATTTTCATGCTATTCAATATTTATTGGTAGGTTTTGCATTGTGTATTTTTTATGTTTTACTACTTTCCATTTCTGAACACATCCCTTATAACTATGCTTATGTTATTGCAAGTATTATGACTATTGGTTTAATTTCCTGGTATACTTCCGGGGTTTTAAAGGATAAAAAATTAGCGATGATGATTGGTGGTAATTTAACTTTACTGTACGGATTTATTTTTACTTTAATACAGTTAGAAGACTATGCCTTGTTAATGGGCAGCTTAGGCTTATTTGTTATCTTAAGTATTGTCATGTATTACTCCCGCAAAATAGATTGGGCTACCTTAATGAAAAAATAAAAAAAGCGGGAAAATAATTTTCCCGCTTCCTTTTTAAAATGAGTAAGAATTATTTAGCACCTAACATATTCAGTTGATCCTGACTTACGCCGGTAGTAGAATAACCTCCATCATGTAACAAATTCTGCATAGTTACCATGCGGGTTAAATCGCTAAATAAGGTAATGCAATAATTTGCACAATCATCCGCGCTAGCATTTCCTAAAGGCGATTGCGCATCTGCGAAATTATAAAAATCATCAAAACCTTTAATTCCACTACCTGCAGTGGTACGAGTTGGTGATTGAGAAACGGTATTTACTCTTACTTTTTTAGATTTACCATAGTGATAACCAAAAGTACGCGCAATACTTTCTAACATGGCCTTTATATCTGCCATATCTGTGTAAAAGGGATAGGCTCTTTGTGCGGCAATATAACTTAGCGCCACTACGGATGCATGCTCATTCAAAGCATCCAGCTTATAAGCAGCTGCTAACATTTTGTGAAAGGATAAAGCAGAAACATCAATTCCTTTTTGATAATACTCATAATTTAATTCGGTATAAGGAATATTCTTGCGAATATTCACACTCATTCCTATAGAATGAAGCACAAAATCAAATTTTCCGCCTAAAGTCTGCATACCTTCGGTATATAATTTTTCTACATCGGCAACAACCGTTGCATCGGCCGGTATAATTTTTGAATTGGTTTGTTCAGCCAATTTATTGATGGCTCCCATACGCATGGCAATAGGTGCGTTGCTTAATACTATGCTTGCTCCCTCTTCATGTGCTTTTAGTGCTACTTTCCAGGCAATAGAATTTTCATCTAAAGCGCCGGTAATTATTCCTCTTTTTCCTTTTAATAAATTATAAGCCATTGTCTTTTTTTTTGATGTTGTAAATATAGTATTTATGCCTGAAATTATTCAAACATAAAATCAGTATCCGTACGGAAAAGAATTAATTTATTATACATTAAGTAGCTCTTTTGCATTTTTTAATGCAGATGGAGTAGGGTTGCCGGTACTGAGCATTTTGGCAATTTCATTTATTCGTTCTGTTTTATTTAATTCTTTCATAAACGATTCAGTGGCTTTGTCAGAATCTTTTTTGAAAACAAACAAATGATGATTTCCCTTACTGGCAATTTGAGGTAAATGCGTAATTGTAATAACCTGCCTGTTTTTTCCCATCGTGCTTAATATATTCCCAATTTTATCTGCAACATCGCCACTTACGCCGCTATCAATTTCATCAAAAATAATGGTTGGCAATTCTTTTTTATCAGCCATTAAAGATTTTAAACTGAGCATTAAGCGCGATAACTCACCTCCACTGGCCACTTTATTTAATTCTGCCGGGCTGCCTCCTTTATTGGCTGAAAATAAAAAGCGCACCTTATCATATCCGGTGGTACTTAAAATGCTTTGCTCACCCAGTTCGATTTTAAAAACCGCATTAGGCATGGCTAATTCATGCAAGATTTTTATAATTTCTTTTTCTAAAGGAGCAATGGCTTTATTTCTATGTTTACTCAGTTTTTTAGCCTGGACGTCGCATTCTTTTTCCAAAGTAATTAATTCGTGGTTTAATTTTTCTATTTGCACTCCAACTGAACTAAATAAACTCAATTTACTTTCAATTTCCAGTTTTGTATGCAACAATTCTTCTTCTGTTTTAACGTTATGCTTTTTGAGTAAACGATTTATCTGATCTATTGTTGCATTTATCCCATTTAATTTTTCTTCGTTTAAGGCAATTTCATTTCCTTCATCTTCCAGCTCGGCACTTAATTCTTTTAAATCTATATAAGCAGAATTTATTCTTTCATAATACCCATTGTATTTAGCGGAGATTTTTAATAAGGCCTGCAATGTTTGTTTTACCTGTTGCAAATCATTCAACAAATTTTTATCTCCATCGTTCAGCGCAGCGGCTACTTTCAATAAACTGCCTTTTATGAATTCGGCATTTTCTAATGTTGCACTTTCTTCTTCCAGTTTTTTTAATTGTCCGGCACTTAATCCGGCTTCTTCTAACTCATTAAATAAAAACTGATAATAATCTAATTCTTTTTTTGCTTGACTCTCTTGCTCGTTTAATACCAATAAATCACTTTTTATTTTTTGTAATTGTGTAAATTTGTTTTGGTAGGCTTTATATTCGGCCGATGTCCCGGCAAAGACATCCAATAATTCCAATTGAAAATTATTTTGATTCAGTAATAAATTCTGATGTTGTGAGTGCACATCAATTAATTTTTCGGATAAAAATTTTAAGGCATTTAAATTTACCGGTGTATCATTTAAAAAACTTCGCGATTTTCCTTCCGGATTTATTTCTCTTCGGAGAATTAAAATTTTTTCTTCATCCAGTTTTTCTCTTTCAAAAAATGCTTTTAAATCTAAGTCTCCGGCATCAAATTCCGCTTCAATAATGCATTTTTTATTTTTGTTGCTTAAGCTGGCGGTATCGGCGCGTTTACCCAACACCAACGATAAGGCTTCAATAAAAATAGATTTCCCTGCTCCGGTTTCGCCGGTTATCACACTTAAGTGCCCCGGAAAATGAACATCCATTTCGTTAATTAAAGCAAAATTTCGGATATATAGCTTGCGCAACATGGCAGCAATTTCGGAATTAAAAACCAATGGTTTTAAGCCAATTTTAACAAAATTCAAGTCATATTTTAACAATAGTAGCCCTTTTTCACTCAGTCAATACCCCTTTTATCTTGTTAACAAGGTGCATTTAATATTTATTTAGCCTGTAACTAAACTTTACACCCAACGTAATATCTAATAATTACGTATAAATTAAAAAAGCAACACTATGCGTCAACTAAAAATAACCAAACAGATTACCAATCGCGAAACCGCTTCGCTTGATATGTACTTGCAAGATATTGGCCGCGTGGAACTCATAACGGCTGAAGAAGAGGTGGTTTTGGCCCAGCGTATTAAACAAGGCGATCAAAAAGCTTTGGATAAATTGGTAAAGGCCAATTTACGTTTTGTGGTTTCGGTATCTAAGCAATATCAAAATCAGGGCATGAGTTTGCCCGACTTAATTAACGAGGGAAATTTAGGATTAATAAAAGCAGCGCAACGCTTTGATGAAACCCGTGGTTTTAAATTTATTTCTTATGCTGTATGGTGGATTCGTCAGAGTATTTTACAATCCTTAGCAGAGCAAAGCCGTATTGTACGTTTGCCTTTAAATAAAATTGGAGCCATTAATAAAATAAATAAAGCACTCTCTAAAATGGAGCAGGATTTGGAAAGAGAACCCAGCTATGATGAGGTGAGTGAAGCTTTAGATATGTTACCGAAGGATATTCAGGATACCATGCGTAATAATCACCGTCACATGAGTATGGATGCGCCTTTAAATCTTAATGAAGATGGTGGCAGTTTATATGATTTAATGGAGAATGATGAAGCTGTAAGTCCTGAAAAATTTTTAATGAATGAAAGTTTACAACAGGAAATTTCGCGCTCATTGGCCACACTAACAGAAAGAGAAGCGGATGTGGTGAAATTATTTTTTGGGTTAAACGGCTCACATGCCCATTCCTTAGAAGAAATTGGAGAAAAATTTGAATTAACGCGCGAGCGTGTTCGACAAATTAAAGAAAAAGCGGTACGCCGTTTAAAACACGGTTCACGCAGCAGGCTATTAAAGGCTTATCTTGGATAAAGATGAGGTTTAATTAAGGTGAACCCCCCGAATTATCGGGGGGTTTTTTTGTGCATTTTCGGCCGTGAATTGATTCGGGAAAATCAATTGTCTCCTTTCTGATTTTCTTTCTATCTTTAAAGCTCCAAATCTAATGCCTTATGAATATGAACAAGCCCAAAAAATCACTTTTTAAGAGAATATTAAAATGGTCGGGAATTACATTTCTGCTTCTTTTAATTTTAATCATTATTGCTCCTTTTATTTTTAAGGATAAAATTATTGCCTTGGTGAAAGATGAAGCAAACAATGCTTTGAACGCAAAAGTTGATTTTGGCGAATTTGATTTGAGTTTAATTTCAACTTTCCCTGATTTCAGATTTGAAATAAACAAGGTAAGTGTCGTAGGCGTTGATGATTTTGCCAATGATACTTTAGCATCCATTAATCAATTACGCCTGGATTTAAATTTAAAAAGCGTAATCAGTGGCGGACCTTACAGTATAAATTCCATTGTAATTAATAAAGCACGAATTTTAGGAAAAGTATTGAGCAATGGTAAAGCAAACTGGGATATTGCAAAAGCCGACTCAAGTGCAGCAGCGCCGGAAGAAACAAGTAGCGAGGAAACTAAATTTTCATTGAAACTTAAAGAATTTAAAATTGAAAATGCACATATAGTTTATGATGATCAGCAAGGAGGCATGTACAGCAAATTGGAAGATTTAAACTACAGCTTAAATGGAGATTTCACGCAAGATAATTTTGTGTTAAGCAATTTATTGGAAATAGCTAAAACTACTTTTGCTATGGGCGGTGTAAATTATTTAACCGAAGTTAAAACGCGGGTGAAAGCCGATTTAGATATGGATATGCCTAAAATGAAATTCGCATTTAAAGAAAATGAATTTAGTTTGAATGAATTAACATTAGGCTTAGATGGATATGTTGAAATGCCCGACACTAACATTACTATGGATCTTAAATTTAAAGCCAACAAGGCCGACTTTAAATCTATACTCTCTTTAATACCTGCCGTATTCACCAAAGATTTTGCAGGCTTACAAGCTTCCGGAAAAATGGCTTTAGATGGAAATGCAAAAGGTGTTTACAACGCTTCCTCTTTACCGGCCTTTGGTGTAAACTTGTTGGTTGAAAACGGAATGTTTAAATATCCGGCATTACCTAAGTCGGTGAATAATGTAAATATTGATATAAAAGTTTTAAATCCTAACGGTCAGCTGGATGCCACCACAATTGATGTAAGTAAATTTCATGTAGAAATGGCCGGCAATCCAATTGATTTAGCCGCCCATGTTAAAACCCCAATTTCTGATCCGGGTTTAAGAGCCGACATTCAAGGTAAAATTGATTTAGCTTCGGTTAAAGAATTTATTCCGTTGGAAAAAGGAGATAATTTAAACGGTATCATTAAATCTGACATCAGCATTGCCGGTAATTTAAGTGCTATTGAAAAACAGGACTATGAAAAATTTAAAGCCAGCGGAGGTTTAGAAATTTCAAATATGGATTACAGTAGCACTACTTTACCATATGCCGTGCAGTTGAAAAACATGATTTTAAATTTCAGCACACAATATGTTGAACTGGCAGCCTTTGATGCCAAATTAGGAAAAAGTGATATTATGGCTAATGGTAAAATCGAAAACTTTATGCAATTTATTTTTAAAGATGATTTAATTACCGGTCACTTCAATGTGAATAGTAATTTAATGGACTTAAATGAAATGATGGGTTCATCAGAAACAACAACTACGGCGGCAAGTACCGAAACTGCAGTAGCAACTGCAACTACCGAAGCCGAAGTGATGCATGTGCCGGGAAATATTGATTTTGTGATGAATACCAACGTGAAAAAAGTGTTATACACTAATTTGGTTTTAGAAAATATGGTTGGAAATATTGAGGTGAAGAATAAAAAAGTGGACATGACGAATTTAAGAATGAACGTGATGGATGGCGCATTAACCATCAATGGCTTCTATGAAACTTCAAATCCAACTAAACCAACCACCGGCTTAACTTTAAAGATTGAAAATTTTGACATCCAAAAAACTTACAATTCATTTGATGTTTTAAAAACCATGGCACCTTCAGCTCAATATGCAAAAGGAAAGTTTACGGCAACACTTGAAAACTTTAACACTTCTTTAAACAGTAAAATGGAGCCTGACTTAAATGCCGTAAAAGCAAACGGAACTTTAAAAACCGATAAAGTAGTTGTGGGCGGCTTTCCTCCATTCATGAAATTAAGTGAAGTTTTAAAAATGGAACAACTTAAAAGCATGAATGTAGATAATTTGAATTTAAATTATTTAATAGAGGGTGGACGATTAATAATGAAACCTTTTGATACTAAAATTAATAATATCCCAACTAACATTAGCGGTAGCACCGGTTTTGATCAAACCATTGATTATAAATGGAAAATGCAAATACCAAAAAGTATGATGGGAGGAGCGGCTGCCGGAGTTATGGATGATTTATTGAAAAAAGCCAATGCCCAAGCCGGAACTAATTTAGCCGTGGGTGATAAAATAAATGTTACTGCTAATTTTGGAGGTACTGTAACTAAACCAACCGTTTCTACCGGATTAAAAGATGATGCAAAGAGCACGGTGGCAACAGTTACTACACAAGTAGTCAATAATGCTATAGATAAAGCGGCGGAAGAAGCGAAGAAAATATTGGAAGATGCCAAAGCCGAATGTGAAAAACAAAAGGCCGAAGCTGCAGCCAATGCCGAAAAAACCAAACAAGATGGATATGCAGCAGCCGATGCATTAGTTGAACAAGCTTCTAATCCAATTGCCAAAGTAGCCGCTAAAAAAGCAGCCGAAAAAGCAAAACAGGAAGCCGATAAAAAAGTACAGAAGATTATAGATGATGCAGAAGCAAAGTGTAAAAAACAATTAGAAGAAGCACAGATTAAAGCCGACGCTAAAGCTGCTGAAAAGAAAAAGTAAATTTCTTGCGGGATTTATAAAAAAATTATAATGTCAGGTCGAGTAGAGCTTGTGTATTCAGTGTGCTCGTATCGAGACCTGGACATGGGTAACACTTCTCGATACGCTCGTGCCTCGCTACTCGAAGTGACAGGCTTGGCCGGATAAGAATCCGATTTGTCATTCTGAGCCGCATTGCATGAAAAATGAAAGCGGCGAAGAATCTATACCAAAAATATTATGGTAAACTTTTTTCAGGAAGTGGAATGATGGGTTTAGTGGTGTCTCTTTTCAACCAATTGTTTTTTACATTACTTAAATGCATGGCTTCATAAAACTCTTTCTCGGTTTTAAATCTTCTCCCCTTTAAATACCAATCATTTTCCGGACCTTGATTTTTAAAATCTCCCCAGGCTATCCCCTCAAAATGCGCCTTAAACCAATTCTCATTGATTTGTCCGTTTATTAAATATCCATTGTACACTTTTTCTAAAGCAATTTCATGAAGTTGTTGATAAGACAAAGGTTTATTCCAAGGATGACCTTTAACCATGTCACGAGGAATAATAATATTATATCCATCAAAAAAAAACCATTCAGAATTAATAAACTCTCCATAAAACAAATCAATGTCGTCGGCTTCGGTATATTCTAACAACTGCTGTTTTAATACACATCCAATAAATCTCGTTTTTGATGTGTTAAAACAAATTAAAGAGTCTAAAAAACAATTTTTTGAATCACCACAAAATTTATAATATCCCAACTTATTTATAGTCCACGAATTAATACTGTCAGATGCATTTTGGTAAATTATATTAAATTCTGTTTCACCAATTATTTTTTTTGAAATCAATTTATAATTTGGTTTTTCAGGTTCATTACAAGAATATAATAAAATGAACAGAATTAATATTTTAAATTTAATTACGAGGTTTAACATAACCTTCTTCGTTGCTTTTTTTCTTAAATATCCAATAATAATTCCCTATAGAATGTGAACCTAAATAACTCTTGGTTTCAACTTCTCTTGGTATTTCAATTCTTTTTGAAGAAAATCCGGGAAGATTTAATCCAATCCCCGGCACGTTACATTGCGGTGCCACCCCATCCTGCAACCATGGAGGGTCCTCGTTTTGCATACCTAAATTACTGCCGTATTGCCACACGAGGGTAAAGATAAAAAAGTATTTTTTTCCACACTTTTAAATCTAATTTAGTATTAATAAAAACTTCAAGTCAGGTCGAGTAAAGCTTGTGCATTCGGTGTGCTCGTATCGAGACCTGGACATGGGTAACACTTCTCGATACGCTCGTGCCTCGCTACTCGAAGTGACAGGCTTGGCCGGATAAGAATCCGATTTGTCATTCTGAGCCGCATTGCATGAAAAATGAAAGCGGCGAAGAATCTATACCAAAAATATTATGGTAAACTTTTTTCAGGAAGTGGAATGATGGGTTTAGTGGTGTCTCTTTTCAACCAATTGTTTTTTACATTACTTAAATGCATGGCTTCACAAAACTCTTTCTCGGTTTTAAATCTTCTCCCCTTTAAATACCAATCATTTTCCGGACCTTGATTTTTAAAATCTCCCCAGGCTATCCCCTCAAAATGCGCCTTAAACCAATTCTCATTGATTTGCCCGTTAATTAAATATCCACTATATACTTCCTTTAAAGCAATTTCATGAAGTTGTTGATATGAAAAATAACTGGTAGTATCTTTTTTTTTCATTTCATTGGGAATAAATATTGAAGAGCTCGAACTAAAAAAATACCATTTATCCCCTATTTTTTCTCCTAGCAATTTTCCAATAGCAGCTGTAGGACTTGGATTAACATAAGTTCGCCATAATGTTGCTACTATTATTTTATTGGCACTTTTATTAAAACAAATTAATGAATCAACAATAAAATCTGTCACACCAATTTCTTGAGTATACTCACTTAATTTGTTTATTCTCCAATGAAATACTGAATCGTTAATATTGTTTTGAACTTCCTTATAGACTGTATCACTACTTGAGTTAATACTCACTTGAAAGTATAAATCTGTATTGTCTTTTTGTTGCAAATTATTACAACTTAAAAGCAGAAAAAATAATATTATAAGTTTAATTTCTTTTTTTAACATAACCAGCTCCTTGTGTACCAGCAACATTTTTAATATTAAATATCCAATAATAATTCCCTATAGAATGTGAACCTAAATAACTCTTGGTTTCAACTTCTCTTGGTATTTCAATTCTTTTTGAAGAAAATCCGGGAAGATTTAATCCAATCCCCTGCACGTTACATTGCGGTGCCACCCCATCCTGCAACCATGGAGGGTCCTCGTTTTGCATACCTAAATTACTGCCGTATTGCCAAACTTCTGTAAACATATTTAATTCAACTCCTCCGCTACATGCGTTTTCTGGTGCTAATATATAATATCTTCCGAATTTAAATCCCGCAATTTTTAACATTTTAATTAAACCTACTGAGTAGGCATATCCCATACTATGGGCAACCACATCAACCGTGTCTTTTTCTTTATTAAAAATTATATCGCCTGTGTTTATTTTTGAAATTAAATTGGACGCTGCAATTGCCCCACTTGCCTCCCTAATCTTAAATCCTGAAATATTTTCTTTGGTGTGTAAATAAGATTTATCGAATTTATAATTGTTAGCAACATTTATAGGGTCTAATTTAACTAACAATCTTATTTTATCCGACAATATATTTCCGGCTAAATAAGAACTAACAGATTCATGATTCGAAGTTTTTACACTGTGATGTCCGTCAAAGTAAACTACATTTTTCGTGCCAATTCTATTGATAAATCTTGCATCCAACCCTTTCCAGTAGCCCCGGCAATCTCCCATTTCACATTTATTTTCTGTGTCTACGTATTCTGTTAAGTTTGGAATTAATAATCCATCGTTGAAATTAACAGTTGGTCGGTATCCGTTTACAAAAACCAAAAGATTCTTATAAATACTTGTATCTTTTAAATAGTTGATCAACATTTGAATCCTGTACGGTGGCACAGCAATTTTTATTTTATCATCTACATTAACGATGTCAACGCTTGGCCCACCTTTTTCGATCACGGCTTTATCCGCAATTATTTTATTTCTTGGTTTAACTTGTTCGTTTAATAAGTTTACAATTTGAACCTTTATATAATCATAACTGCTCCCTCCAAGAAAGCAATTCTTAGCTGTTTCGGTTAAAGTATTATTGTTAAGCTGAAATTGACTTCCTTTTTTATAATGAAGTTTAATTTTGGCGATCAATTTAAAAATATCTTCGGCACCGCGTTCATTGCCCCAAAAACTCCCATCCTCCTCCTCATCAAACCAATTGAATTTTTCGGGAGAAATTTTGGTTTGCATCCATTGCTCAAATACCATTTGTATTCCATTTCCGTAATCCATTAAATTATTGGTGCTTGCTTTTTCTGCTGTAGGAAAAGTATGGTCAAAGCCAAAGGCTCCATGTCCTAATTCATGGGCAATAGTTTTTAGGACCGCCCCGCTTTTAATAAATCCCATGGCTTTGCCTCTGGCCATATAACCCAATTGCTCGGCGTTAGTAAATTCATTCACTATAAATAAATAAAGCGCTTCTTTATCGTAAGCGGTATCTTTTTCCCGGTAAGCTGTTCTTAAGGCTCTCATCTCTTCACTGTATTTACTCAATATTCCTGCATCGGCCGATTCCAGTTTCCCGTCTTTTAAATCAAAAGTGAAGTTGGGCGCCACACTTAACGACCAAGTGGTATTGCTTTGTTTGTAAACAGCATTCAACTGTGCCTGTAAGTTTTCCGGAACCGCAGTGCCATTTACGGGAACTACCACAACTTTTTTATTATACTGCTCCAATGCGTGAATATTAAGTTTCCCTATTTTTTTATTATTATACCAGGCATAAATGCATTCGGCATCAGCCGGAATGTTTTGCAAACGCAAGGTATTGGCCGACGGACCGGTATTAACCGTTATGGCTTCTCCGCTTTTTGTTTTAAAAGTTAACGCACCCGTATTTTCCGGGAGCGTGTAAACAGCTATAACCTCATCGTTGGAAGAAACACCTATACTCTTATTCGCTACAAAATATTTCTTTTTGTTTTTAAGTGGTATGACTTCGTAATTCTGAATAAAGGCAGCGTATTGTTTGATATCCATCCCAAATTTTTGATTATCCGCGGCTAAAAATTCTACTTTCATACTATCACTCGCTGCTAAACTATCATTACTCAGTGTTAAATAATTGAATGGACCTTTTACTTTAGGCGGAGGGGGCGAAGTTTGTATGATGTATTCATTTCCTTCACCATCTCTCACTACCGTGATGTTGGAATTGGGATTAAAAGGAATGCATATATTTTCCGCACTTCCTTGAAAGGTATAACAAATTTGATTGCCTTTAATAAATACCGTATCAATTTCCCCGTTGGTATAATGTGCATTTTGCTCTGCCACTTTCAAGTCCCAATCTTCCAGCCATTGATCAATGCCATCGGTTAAGGCATCAATGGTGCCTTGCTGCATTCTTCCATCCACATCAATATAAATATTATCCCACTTTACACGAATTCGTTTTCCGAATACTTTTACATAACCTTCGCCCTTATACCAACCTTCACTGCCTGTACTTTGAATTTTAATACAACTCACTTCAAACTGTCCGCTCTGAAAAATTAATCCGGGTATGGCTTTATTGGACGCTAAAGCTTCTGGCGGAGCTGTATTGTACTCCGGTTGGGGATCGTTGCAGCTGTATTGCGGAGCTTCTTCGGTTTTAAAAGTGGCCGTATTACTCCATTCTCCCTGTATTCCGTTTCCTTCTCCGCGTACCCGGGCTTCGTACACGGTTCCTTCTTCTAAATTTAAAATACGTTCTATACCATTTACATTTTCATAATCAAACCAATATTCGGTTCCTTGTTTTCTTACCTGTAAAAGATATTGGGTGAATGCACTTTGTTTATTCCAGTAACATTGTCCGGAACGGTGACTTAAGGCATGCGCATTTAATTCCAGTTTGATTACTTCGCCTATAACGTTCTGCACACTTCCGTATCTGAATGTACAAATCTGACTGTAACCCTCGTTTTTAAAATAATCTCTTCCGCTGTTATCCATGGCCCGCACCCGCCAAATGTATTTTTGATACAAATTTAAATTAGGCTCACTCAAACTATAATTAAAGAATGTTTGGTTGGTGGTGTAGGTAAAAATCGGACGCGTACTTTGTACAACCTGATTAGGATTGGCATTGGTATCGGGCCGGAATTCAAACAAAGAAAATTCATAAGAAGTGCCTAAACCACTATTTGGTGAGCCCAGGTTCATGGGTGTCCATTGAAATAAAATATTCTGCGGCGTTAATGGTTTAACAGTGCTGTTGCAAAGGGGGAAATTTAAAAAAGGAGGATCACTTAAGGTAAACCAGGCTTGGGCACAGGCCTCATTACTTACCTGAATGGGCTGTGCATTATTATAATCAAAAGCTTTTACACAAATGGAATAATAACCTTCGGGTAAACTCATGCGCTGCTCGTATTGAGATTGATTGATGCCTAAAAAATCGAGATTGCTGCTATTTAAATACGGGGCTAAATCTACCGAAGTGAAAAGTAAGGGTTGACCCGGAATTAAAGTAATGGGCGCCGGATTATAAAATGATTTTGTTTTTAAAGTAAAGCCATTCCCTTTTATTTCAAATTGCAATTTAATATTATACTGAGTTTGTGAAAAATCATTGAATTGCAGAATCAGTTTTAGTTTTTCAGCGCCTGGACTAGCATAATCTGGTAAATAGCCACTATAGGGTGGAATCAATTGCGTGCTGATTTGTACCGGATAAATTTGAGAAAAAATAAATTGGCTTAAGCACAATAATAGAAAAAGAAAGCTGTACTTCTTTAATTTCAGAAGCTTTTTATTTTTGTTTTTTGATATTTCAATTCCATTCTCGCACATAAACGAGTGTAATAAAATACAGAATGAAATTAATTAAAATTTTGAATTTGGAAAATAATTTACCTTAAATATTAGGCCGGAATTTACTTTTTGATGGATTTAATGCCTTGTAAGGCTAAATAAATAATTAAGGTTAACCAGCCTAATGGATAGGGTAAAATTAAAAGTCCCCACCACATATTTAAGTTTTGTGGACCCAATCCTCCAAAAGAAGAAATAATAAAAAGTGCGGCCACACCAAATAAAATACTAAGAAAGAGGATGAAGTAAATTTTAAAATTTGAGGCGTGCATTAATTTAGCGTGCAAAAAAAGTAAACCCGCTCCAATAGTGATTAGAATAGAACCTTCCATAGGATCCAGGGCGCCAAATATAACTGTGAATACGCCCAAATACTTTAACCACTTTATCCAACTAGGAATTGAAACTTTTTGCATTGCATTTTCCATTAGGCTCAAAGGTAAAAGCTATTTTATAGTCCGATTTTAGGATTAACGCAGTTTAACGCCATGAACGTGTTTAGACTGCTAAATAGCGTTAAAATTATTTGAAAAGGCTAATACTTTGCCCCGCCGGCACCAATATTTTCAATGGGATGCCAGGTGGTTTTTATTTCCTGTAAATCCATAATCAAATACGGATTTTGATTTTCGGGTTTGGTCCAATCTTTGTTCCAAAAAAAAGTTCTCTTTACATTAAGCGATGCATTTTCACCAATACTTTTTATTTCTTCCTTACTTTTTCGGCAATACACTGTAGCATTTACATCCATGTGTGAAGAAAAATGTGTGTGTAATTCTTTAGTGGTACCGGTAATAATATTCACCACGCCGGCCGGTAAATCAGAGGTAGCCAATACCTCGGCAAAACTGATGGCACAAAGCGGTAATTTTTCACTGGCTAAAACCACGCAGGTATTTCCGCCGGCAATCACCGGGCATATCACACTTATTAATCCAAGTAAGGTACTTTCTTCAGGAGCAATAACAGATATTACGCCCATAGGTTCAGGCACTGAAAAATTAAAGTGCGGTGTTGAAACCGGATTTACTGAACTGAATAATTGTTTGTATTTATCGCACCAACCCGCATAGTGTACTAAGCGGTCAACACTTTGTTTTACTTCTGCTTCAGCCGTTTTTTTGGGTATACCCATGCTTAACATTTCTTCAACAAACTGTGCTTTTCTGCCTTCCAGCATTTCAGCAATACGGTAAATTATTTGTGAGCGGTTAAAAGCGGCACGGGTACTCCAACTGTTAAATGCACTACGTGCAGCAACCACTGCATTCCGAAAATCTTTACGAGAGGATAGACAAATATTAGCAATGGTATTTTTTTTATTTTTCAGTTCATAATACCTTCCACTTTCCGTACGCGGAAACTGACCCCCAATATAAATTTTATAGGTTTTTAGTATTTCTATTCTGTCCATGGTTTATTGAATAAGTAAATATAATAAGTTATAGCGACATGGCAATTCCAAATATTGACCGAATAAGCAAGCCATTTAAGATTGAGGGCTTACTAGTCCTGTTTTTTTATTTAATAGAAAAAGTAATTAAAGGGATGATCATCCGATTTGTAATGCTGAGCTGACAAGGCAAAATTAAAAACTCAATACTTTCTCTTTCTTTTCTTTCTTGATAAAGAAAAGAAACAAAAGAAATCAAGCCTTCAAGGCAATTCTTAAATTTTGATATAAATTTTTTATTGTCGCCACGAAGGCGTCATACTGCGTTTATGTATATTTGACGCTGACGTGGCTCCGTAATTTTAATAGTGCTAAATAGTTTAATGCTTAAATAAAATCTAAAATTACCCGCAGAAAAATTTATCTCAAAATTCTTAACAGAATTTCCTTGAGGGCGATAATATTCATTTTCAAGCTTTTTTTTCATCGCGGCGGATTTATCAAGAAAAAATAAAACTATTTATTATTTCATGACAAAATCGTCATTATAATTGCTTGTTTTGGTGATAAATTAAATTGAAGCATTGACACCACCTCTGCATGTATCGGTATGACAAAAACGAGTTTTGCGTGAGGGATAGAAGCGAAAATCCTTTTGTGAGGAACGAACAAAAGATTGCAGCGAATAGCCCGACCCCCAATAGTAAAACGTTAATTGAACATAAACAAAATCGTTTTACGTATTGGGGGGCACGCCCAAATAAAAATTCCACCAAAAACATTATTATTCCCTACCCCATTTCGCGTGATTTATGTCCAAACATTAAAACGTTTAACAGATTTTAAAACATTTCATGTAACAAAATAAGCCTGTGCTTCGTCAAACTACTAAAACCCTATATTATGAAAAATATAATTTTAATTACGGCCTTACTAATTACCGGTTTAGGAATTTTAAAAGGCCACAACGGAAAAGAACACGAATCGATCATGGAAAAAATTCGTAAAAACATTAACCTGTCGGAACAAGCCCAGGGTAAACAATCATCTATACAAGTAAATGTATTGTTTAAAGTAAATGAAAGCGGTCAGGTGATTGAGGCCAATGCGCAAACAGAAAATAAACAAGTTAAAAAAGAATTGGAAGAGCAGTTTCTTAAACTTAGTTTTAACGGCTTAAAAGCTTGTGTAACTAATACCGCACCTATTCGTTTTACAATTTATTAGGCGCTGGAAGCCTTGCGGCACTAGGCTTTTACAGCTTTTAACAATTTAGCTACAAATTGTAGCAAGGCTTTGCTACTTTCTGCATATACCTTTGTTGTGCACTAGTTAAGGTAAACTGAGTGAAAAGAAGTGAAGGGGAAGTAAACAGTTTATCTTAACTTAAGCACAAAACCGATGAGCGGTTTTATTAAAGGAAAAAAATAAAAAATAAATATATGGCTAGAAAAAATGCAGAAGATCTTATGGAAGAGGAGATCAACAAAACGGTAAACGCCGAAAAATTAAAGGCTCTTCAATTAACTTTAGATAAGTTAGAAAAAACCTATGGTAAAGGTACCATCATGAAATTGGGCGACAGCCAGGTAGAACACATTGAAGCAATTAGTACAGGCTCTTTAGGTTTGGATATTGCTTTAGGTATTGGGGGATTACCAAAAGGGCGCGTAGTAGAAATATACGGACCTGAATCATCCGGTAAAACTACGTTGGCCATACACGCTATTGCTAACGTGCAAAAAACAGGAGGCATTGCCGCCATTATTGATGCGGAACATGCTTTCGACAGATTTTATGCTGAGAAGCTGGGTGTAAATACCGAGAATCTTTTAATATCACAACCTGATAATGGAGAACAGGCTTTAGAAATTGCCGATAATTTAATACGAAGTGGTGCTGTAGATTTAGTGGTGATTGATTCGGTTGCGGCCTTAACGCCCAAAGCTGAAATTGAAGGAGAGATGGGTGACAGCAGAATGGGATTGCAGGCGAGATTAATGAGCCAGGCTTTGCGTAAGTTAACGGGCACCATTAATAAAACAGGATGCTGCTGTATATTTATTAATCAGTTACGCGAAAAAATTGGAATCATGTTTGGGAATCCGGAAACAACAACCGGTGGAAATGCATTGAAGTTTTACGCATCGGTACGTTTGGATATTCGCAGAATTTCACAAATTAAAGATGGAGAAACCGTAAGTGGTAACCGCGCCAGAGTAAAAGTAATTAAGAACAAGGTGGCTCCCCCTTTCCGCATGGCGGAGTTCGATATTATTTTTGGAGAAGGAATTAGTAAGGTTGGAGAAATAATTGATATTGGAGTAGAAAAAGGAATAATTAAAAAATCGGGATCGTGGTTTAGTTATGACGATACTAAATTAGGACAGGGAAGAGAGTCGGTTAAAGCTTTATTTATTGAAAACCCGGATTTAGCCGAAGAGATAGAAAATAAAATTAAAGAGGCGCTGAAAGCAGAAGCGGCCGGATAAAAACTTAGGGGCGGTTAGCTGCGGGAAGATGCGTAGCGTTAGAATAGCTAACCGCTTTTTTTGCCAATTGAGTTTTAAAAATTCTCATTCAATAAAAATTTTTGGTTTTGATTTGATTTGAAAAAAACCACGGTGAGGGCCGTGGTTTTTTTGGGTTTGGTTCAAAATTATTTTTATTAATAAGTAGTTGATAAGACTACTGTATTAAAAAATTAGAAGTGAATAAGAGAAAGTAAATTTGCATAGAAGTGGAAATGAGCAAATTAATAGGCTGTAACAAGCTATAAGATGTGTGAAATCCTTCATGATTTATAAACTTGGTAATTCAATCGATTCAATTCAAATATGGTAAATAAATCCCCCTAGAATTAGTTCAAGGTGTTTTATTGCATCTTTCTGTGAATACAGGAAAATACAAAGCAATTAATCAATGGGCAAATGAATTAAGTCTTCAAATACATGAAGCAGAAAGTGCATTTATTAGATTGGAAGAAGACGGATATGTTGACAAATATAAATTAGGCGAAAGGCCAAGACTTGGATCTGCAAGACAGGACGTCTATGGATTTAAAATCTCAAATAAAGGAGAAGAGTATTTAAGTAAAGGCGGTTATCTTAAAAAAGAGAACTGGTTAATAAAGAACGACTTTACAAACTTAAAATGGATTATCAGTACTTTATTAGCAATTTTTGCTATTATTTTAAATTTCCTGAAAAAACCACATTAAAAGATGAATTTTATTTTGAACTGAACCTAACCACAATGAAAAAAATTCAATTCAACTTCTCAGACTTTGAAAACGGTTCCCTGCAAGCATCTAGGAAGAGACTAAAAAACTTTATTGGTGTTTTGAATATTGCAAATGCAAAAAATGTATTTGTGGTAAATGACTCTAAATTAATTGGTCGTAAAATTGTAGAAAACATATTTAATAAAACATTAAATTTAAGAGGCTAAACAAGCGTTTCCAATGGTTGAATTTTAGACCCAATGTTTGTGTTATTGCAATTATAAGAAATAAATTTAGATTAAATACTATTTACAAATACGAGCAAAATTAAAGCAAGATCAAGAAGAAAAAATGTATTAAATATAAACGATTTTGTTTATACAAAATTTCTTTAACTTAGAATTAGACTTTATGGCAAAATCTACACCAAATCAATCTGATTTCATAATCTACACTTCACAAGATGGCGAAGTACGAGTTGATGTATTCGTTAATGATGAAACAGTGTGGCTTACTCAAAAGGCAATGTCACATCTGTTTGGATGTAGCTCTGATAATATTTCACTTCATTTAAAAAATATTTTTAAAGAAGGTGAATTAGATAAGGAATCAGTTACCGAGGAATTCTCGGCAACTGCATCTGATGGTAAAAATTATAAAACCCATTTTTATAATCTTGACGCCATAATTGCTATCGGTTACAGAGTAAACTCTAAACAAGCAACTCAATTCCGTATTTGGGCTACCAAGACATTAAAAGAATTTATTATTAAAGGATTTGTTCTAGACGACAAACGATTAAAACAAGGTGGTCAGGTATTTGGCAAAGATTACTTTGAAGAATTACTGGAGAGAATTCGGGAAATCCGAGCCTCAGAAAGAAGATTTTATCAAAAAATAACCGATATATATGCTCAATGTAGTATTGATTACGATTATAAATCAGATTTAACTTTAAACTTTTATAAAACCGTTCAAAATAAATTTCATTGGGCAGTTACCGGAAATACAGCGGCAGAAATTATTGAAAAAAGAGCAAACGCTGAAAACCCGAATATGGGATTAACTACTTGGAAGAATTCACCTGACGGAAAAATTCTGAAGTCAGATACAAACATTGCAAAAAACTATTTATCGGAAAAGGAAATAAGTGAATTAAACAGACTTGTCGAATTATACTTGAATTTTGCTGAATTACAAGCAGAAAGAAATATTCCAATGAAAATGAATGAGTGGATTGAAGCATTGGATTCGTTTTTAAAAATTAATCGTTATGATTTATTGAATAATCCGGGAAAAATATCACACGAAATAGCCATTAAAAAAGCTGAATCAGAATATTTAAAATTCAGAAAGATTCAAGACCAAAAATTTATTTCTGACTTTGATAAAGAGGTAAAAAAATTAAAAAGAAAAAATGAGAAACCCAAGAATAGTCTTAAAAGATGAACTTATGTCTATCGGCATTTTCGAAACCACTGATAAAAGCTCATTAAAAAATTCATATTTGGCGGAAAAATTTGAAAACTTGCTCCCAATTAAATAATAAAACAGCAATACTTAAAATAAATTTCAACTCGCTTGTACTTAAATTTCTTGTCTCAATTTATTTAGCCAATATAATTTCAGAATTTAAAAAAACAACAGGAATAAATAATTAAAAATTCATTGAATAATATCCTTAAGCAAATAAAAATACTAGATAAACGTAAACTTTTAATTTATCTTTTTTCTTACGCTTTTTACCGGATAATCAATAACTTTTTTTCGTTTACCGTTCTTCACTTATTTCATGAAGAAAACTTTCAGGAAAACTGGTCGGATCATAGTGTGCCTTGCGGAACAACACCTCACGCCTTAATCCTTTCGTTTCAGGTTTTTAAAATAATATTATTCGTCTTTTTTATAAATTTCCTAATACGAAAACCCGAAGGCCTAGTAAAGGAATTTTTTATTGCTTATTTTATTTACGACTTAGTTTATATACTTTCATTTATTTGGGAATTAATACCCTTTCCATTTAACCTCAACACCTGGTGGACGCTCAATTCCAGTGGACAAATATTTCTTGCTCACTACTTTCGCTATCTCGATTTAATTTTTGCGGGACTTTGGTCCATAGCCCTTCTATTGGCGTTATTTAAGCACAACAAACTCTCTTTAAAATTTATGCTGATTCGACTTGTCCTCATTCCGATTTCCGTTCCGCTTATTTACCGGATAATATTTTATTTGGAAAATTGATTTAACGAAATGACTCAAAAATTCAAAACTTAGTCTCTCCAAAAAATTAAGAAATTATATTCTAATGTTTTCGTGCATGAATCCTCTTTCGATATACGCTTTATTAATTTTCATGAATTTATTTTTTTAAGGCCTAAATTTATTACCTTCATGTAAACATTAACACGCAAACCATGAATACCAAATTATCTTATTTACTGCTTGTAGTTGCTTTTTATTCTTGCAAGAAAAATAAACTAAAAAATGAATATGCTGCTTTTATTGGTAATTACACTTGGAGCTATACGATGTTAAATGATAATAATATTTTTAGTAATACCAGCACTTCGTTAACACCAAACACAACGGGTTATTCGGTTACATTCGAATTAAATGATAAAGGAGAAGCTATTTTTATGAAAAACGGAACGGTATTAACCAAAAATAAATACTCCATCACCGAAAAAGAAAGTTACTCGCCCGGAAATGCTAAAATTACCATTAAACTGAAAAGAAAAACCGGTGAGTTAAATATCTCCAAGGATAATTTAACCCTAAGACTTTCGGGAGATACCTTGCTCGGAATTGACGAATTTCCCTTTCCGGCCATTGACAAAGTTGATAATTACAAATCAGGCTATAGCCAAAACGAAAATAAATTCATAAAACAATAATAGACAAAATGGGCTCTCATGCACTTAATCTTGCTCTTCGTTTTATTTTAGAATTAACTGCGCTTTTTGCAATGGGTTATTGGGGGTATAAACAAAGCGATCAGTGGTATCGTTTCATCTTTGCTTTCGCCTTACCCTTGGCTTTTGCAATTGTTTGGGGAGTTTTTAATGTCCCTCAAGACCCCAGTCGTTCAGGCAATGCCCCGGTAGTAGTTAGCGGATTTGTTCGCTTACTTATAGAACTTTTTATTTTTACTTTCGCTGCCTTATTGATTTATAAATCCGGATTTGCTAAATACAGTATCGTTTTCGGAATTATTGTACTATTTCATTATACTTTATCATACGATCGAATACTATGGCTTATTAAAAAATAAATACTATGCCCAATTATTTATATCAAGATAACTTACAAAGCGAAAGACTTCTCACTCGCAAATTAATTTCAGAGGATTTCGAAAGTTGGGCAAATTTTTTCAGAGATAAAGAAGCCATGGAACATTTTCCCTATGCCGGTGAACTTAGTGAAGAAGAGCGCGCTAAACTTTGGATTGAGAAACAACTCAAACGCTATGAAAATCAACAATTCGGATTACAAGCTTTAGTTGATAAAAAAACGAATGCCTTTGTTGGACAATGTGGTTTACTTTTACAAACCGTGGATGAACAAAGCGAAATTGAAGTCGGCTATCACATTTTTAAAAAATACTGGGGGCAAGGGTTTGCTCCTGAGGCAGCCAAACTATTTATCAATTTTGCATTTGAGCATCAACTTACACAGTCCGTGATTTCCATTATAAATGTGAACAACTTAAAATCACAGCGCGTTGCAGAAAAAAACGGATTGAGCCGAGAAAAACAAACAACTTGGTCGGGTATGGACGTTTTTATTTATCGTATTCATGAAATTCATATACTATAATAAGCAATATATAATGTAGTGTAATTTTTAAATGGGCATTCAAATAAAATAATTTACACATAAACCAACGGAATAGCTTTACTTTTCGTATTAACTCTAAATGAAATTCAAATTAAAATCTTTTATAACCTTAATTTCTTTCCTGTTTATTTTGTCTGATTTAAAAGGTGCTGACACTTTAAGGAGTAAATTACAAAGAATTAAAATAGGTGCTTCTTATAATTATGCGCCTTTTCAGAATATGCAATACAGCGAAATGGAAGTTAAGTATCATTTTGGTTCAGTTTCTCAAATTGATTGTCATTTTAGTTACTTGATTAATGCTTATAAAATTCCAAAAAAAAATAAAATATTTGTCGGAATTTCTTTGGGAACACTTTTTTTGCCATTAGAAAGTTATATTTCCGATTTTAAAGGTCCAGGACAAGTCAGTGCAATAAGTTATATTTTTTTATCGGATTCGTTTAAAACTAACCTCAAAACTTTAAACTTGGGGGCACATTTGGAACATGTGTGTGAATGGGACAGATTTTTCTTTGCGAATTCTATTTCATTGAAAATTTCTAGCCATTTAGGAAAATCATACTCTACTAGTTACACTCAAACTGAAATATATTATAGTTATTTACAAGACCCAAGTTATATTACTCCGGAAAACCCAAATGGTTGGTATAGCATAAAGCATAGTAATTCACAAGAAATACAAGAAACTTATAGAATAAATTCAACCCTAAACTTTTCTTATTCTACCTCAATTGGAATTAAATTAAATTCAATACAAATGAGTTTACAATTATCTTATATAAATTTTAACAATAAAATAAAAATTGACAATTTAAATAAATTTATTGCTGGCAAAAAACATTTGGGGTTCGCCGGGTTAAATATTTGTTATTTGTTTTAGTACATCATTCACTTTTTTGAATGGGTGTGGCTAATCTACTTCTCAATCACAATCCTCTTACTGCTTAAACTTCCGTTTATTTGTAAGCTGATTAAATAAATTCCATTGGGAACATCCAAATTTATAGGCATTTGATATTTACCGCTGTGCTGTTGTGCCGGTTCAACCAATGAGCTGATTAATTTTCCTTGCAAATCAAGTACATCTACCCGAACATAACTTTGCTTTTTTAATTCGTAAGAAACAGTAAAATCTCCTTTGGCGGGATTCGGAAAAACATTCCAACTATTTTCTACTTCAATGATATCGGCCTCTTCTACTCCAACATTCACATTCGTGCTATCAATAACTTCTTCCGTTACGGTATTCACAGCCATTACTTCACCAAGTAATTCAATATACGTTTCTTCAATAGGTTCGGTGATAAGTAGTATAGAATCTTTAATGGGCTCAACAATTTCTACTTCCTTAATTTCCACTTCCTTCTCAATAATTTCCGGTTGTTTTATTTTTCCTTTTATATATTTTTCTTCTTCAATAGGATTAATATTTTTGGTGCTATCCGCTAGTTGAGGCTCTTCATACACCACACGTAATCCACCCGCCACCATAGTAATATCTACATCACCTTTAATTGTTGGTGTACATTTTTCTTTCTCCTTCTTTTTTTCTTTTTCTTTTTCCTTTGGTAATGCCTCTACTTCGCCAACAACTCTTTTATTTTTATCATCCCCGGCAAACATTTCAAACGACTCAATCATTTTTCCCTGCACATCATAACAAGCAAATAAATGACTGCCAAACGAAAGTAATAAAGCCAAGGCAAACAAGCGGGTGACGCTTATATTACGGGGAATTTCGTTCAAATTAATTCTCAAATTTAATGGCCTGTTAATTTGTGTAGATTTAAATCGTCCGCATACTTTCTGATCCTTATAATGCATCAGTATATCCTTAATTTCATCATCTGTTTTGTTCGAAAAGTCAAGCACAGATTTTTGACAAGACCCACAAAACTTTCCGTTTTCTTCAGGAGTCATTTTATTCCAGTCTTCGTGGCAAGGTTCAGGAATTCGGATAATCATATTTTTATTTTCCATGGCTTTCATGTTTACTTTTATATTTAGATGTTGGGGTTTTGCATTTTCCATAAAAAATCATGATTTAAATATAAATACCTGATTATTAGCTGATCAGCACTGTGATTTTTCTTCGGGTTTATTTAACAGAAGTTAAATCGAGCTATTTACAAAAAATTGAATAAATTAGTTTATTAATAATTTTATATATGGAAGCATCAATAAACATGAGTGATTCACTCACACTAATTTTACCTATTATTATTCTTTTAGCTCTTTGGGAATTAACCTGGAAACTAATTGCCATGTGGAAGGCCGGTAGAAATAATCAATTGGGTTGGTTTATTTGTTTGGCTTTAATCAATACCGCCGGTATTTTGCCTATTATATATTTAGTAATGCAAAAAAATGCAAGCCGAGCGCCCATTCAAGACAATTATTAGACTAAAAATTGTTTTTATACAATAAGAACAAAAGATTTAACGTTTACCTGTTGGGTTACTTGTGAATTTGTTCTATTTTAGTAATACTATAAATACCCGTTTACACACACGGCGGTATAAATAAATACAAAATGAAAAAGATTATTTTTTTCAGTTTACTTTTTCTGGTGTCTGTTGTCGGAAAATCACAAAATGTAGCGCTCAAAGACACCTTATACATGGTGGATGGTAAAAAAATTACCTGCAAAATCTATGAGATTAATGAATACGAAATGCGCTGTAGAATTGGTGACGAGAATGGTCCTATTTACACATTCGATAAATTTAAAGTAAGAAAATATATACTATCCGGAGGCTTTTCTGAAATCATACTTCCGGATGAGCTCTCTCTAGAACAAGAACACGCATCTATAATTAATAATCGTCAGGTAATAAAAATACATCCATTCAGTTCAGCACTTAATCACATAAGTTTTGCCTATGAAAAAGTAATAAGGGTAGGTATGAATCTGGATGTGCAGGCTGGATTTATTAATTCCTCAATTGTTGACTACGGAAGCACTTCAGTGCGTTTAAATATTGACGCTTACCATGTTGGTGCATATTTTAAACCCGGTTTGAAATTTTTTATTGGCCAAGACTATGCCATTAAAGGCATGCGATACGCTCATCCATTAAAGGGAACTTACATAAAACTTGATTTAGCTTACTCTTTTTTAAATTATCAGGATGTTTCAGCAAGAGTTTACAATTATCAAAATAGTGGTGCATATACACAACCTACTTACTCTATTATCACAACGGACATAAACACTTATTCATATGGTGGATTTATAAATTTTGGTAGACAAGTAATATTAGGCAATTTGTTAACCTTAGATTGTTTTGTTGGAATTGGATATTCCATGCAATCCTTTCGTTATACCAATTCAGAATTTAGCACTGCTCTTAATTCTTCCTCTTTCAATGCATTTTATGCTTATGGCGAAGGAAGAATGAACAATTATTACGGCTGGCTCAGAGTACCAGTGGTTGGCGTTTCATTTACGGGCGGATTGCGATTAGGTTATATCATCCCTTCAAAAAAGAAAAGCACTAAAAGTATTAATCAGTAAACACTTTAATTTTGTTTTGTGGAGAAAATTAATTCGGTAGATGAATACATTCAACAATTTTCAGCAAATGTCCAAAATCAATTAAGTCTTATCCGCAACTTAATTAAAAAGTGTGCTCCGGACGCAGAAGAAAGTATTTCATACGGTATGCCGGCTTATAAGCTTTGTAAAAAACCTTTGGTCTATTATGCAGCTTATGAAAATCACATCGGCTTCTACGCTACCCCTAGTGGCCATAGTGCATTTAAAGATGAAATGGCTAAATACAAACAAGGAAAGGGATCAGTTCAATTTGCTTTAAATGAAAAACTACCAGTTAGGTTAATAACGAAAATTATTAAATTCAGGGTTCAAGAAAACTTAAAAAAGCATGGAAAAAATTAAAGTAAGTGCGCAAATTAATTCAGCTATAAAAAAGGTTTGGGAATATTACACCAATCCTAAACATATTGTGAATTGGAATTTTGCATCAGACGATTGGTGTTGCCCAAAATCGACTAACGACCTCAGAGTTGGCGGAAAACAAGTTTCGAGAATGGAGGCTAAAGATGGGAGCTTTGGTTTTGATTTTGAAGTGACTTATAATGAAGTGAAGCCGGAAGAAAAAATAACATACAGCATGGGTTCACAAATAGGTGAAGGCCGACAAGCCGAAGTATCTTTTAATTCTTTAGGAGATAAAACCAAATTGGAAGTAATATTTGATCCGGAAACCGAAAATCCGGCAGAGATGCAAAAAGAAGGTTGGCAATTGATTTTAAACAACTTTAAAAAATACACCGAGAATAACTAAACCTTATTTCCTTTTCTTCTTACTTGCTTTCGCTTCTGTGTTAAATTTTAAACAAAGACCAATCCAATGTTTAAAATCTTTGGCCGATTTCATTCCTTCTTCATTAACAAACACATAACCCTTCATGGGTTTTCCGGTAAATATCATTTCATTACAACCTTTTTTTTCGAGTGCAGATTCGTAAGCATCCGGACCAATTCGACACATCATGTCATCTTTCACCACACCTACACACATCTTTCCATTCACCATATAACATACACCACCAAACATGTATTTTTCTTCCACATTGGGTAAGTTTTGTAATTCTTCTCGGATTCGATTATTTAATTTTTCGTTAAACGCCATTAATTAAAATTATCTAATTTTTTCCGGATAGTTTTTTCATTGGGCATTAAAGCTTGTTGTATGCGCTTGGCATAATGTATACTTTCAATAATTTCTTTTTGCTTTTCGTCTACCAATGCTTTTTGTTTTTCAATTATAGCTTTTTGCTTTTGTGTTATACGAAAACGATTATACATAAAAATTGAAAATACAGCAATTAGGCCAATGCCAAAATACAAAACCATACTTTGTGATTTCTGGTGATTGATTTCAGCCTCATACACTTTTTTCTCCTCTACCGCTTTAATGCTATCTTGAACTACTTGTTTTTGAAAAGCATATTCAAAATCTTTTCGTAAAGCTGTACGCTTTGCGTTTTCACTATTCACGCTATCACTCATTTGCTTATGATAAACTTCCATTTCGTAAGCCTTTTTATAATCACCTAATGCTGCGTAAATTTCTGTAAGACCATTACTAATACCCACCAATTCCGCAGGATATTTAAACTCCTCTGCCATTTGAAAAGCTTTTAAGGTTACTTCCTTTGCTTTAAGATATTCCTTTTGGAGAAAATAAATATGGCCCATTGAGCCATAAATTCTTTCAATTCCCATTTTATTATTCATCTCCTCTTGCAATTTCAATGCATCATTTAAATATTCAAGAGCACCTTTGAAATTACCTTTTGAAAGTTCTACATCTGAATAACGAGCGTACACGTTAGCAATCCCCGTTTTATTATTGAGTTTCTCATTTGCTTTAAGAGATCTGTCCCAATATTTCATGGCTTTTTCAGCTTCCTTTTTTTCCCAATACAGTCCCGCCACGTTAGCTAACATAATAGCAGCGCCAGCGTTATTATCATCGTGTTGTAAACTCAAACCTTTCTCTTGAAACTCAATTGCTTTATCTAAATCACCTTGTTTACGATAGATAGATCCCAAATTATTGAATACCGCTCCTAATCCGTCAATGTATTTTGTTTTTTCCAAATAATGCAGGGCCTTGTGATAATAATCCAATGCAACCGGAATATTTCCTTTATGATCATGCACATATCCTATATTCAAAAGTGTAGCACCTAGGATTGATTCATCATTTACACTTTTATTTAATTCCAGTACTTCTTCCCACATATTAATGGCTTTTAATCCATTTCCACTTTGCTGGGTAAGGAAAGCCATGTTATCAATTCCAACCATTAACGCTCTGGTAATTCTGTTTTTTGTTGAATCATCCAACGCATTATTTTTAAGTTTTTCGCGGGTAAACAATAAAAGTTGATGTCCGTAGGTAGTATCGTTCTTCATCATACCCAACGCAAAAAGTTGGGTGAGTATTCTTGCATGAACCGTATCATGATTTTTTTGTGCTAATTGCTTTACTAAAACTTCTTCTGTTTGGGAAAACACCTGAAATGGGCACAATAAAAATAAAATCAGAGCTATTGAAAAAAACTTCATATACTTATTATTGAAGCAAGTTAAATCATAATTAGATGAAATACAAAGTCAATGATTAATTTATATAAAAATTAATATTAAGAATAACCCAAAGCCGGACCCAGCCACTTCTCAGCTTTTTCAAACGGAATATTTTTACGCTTTGCATAATCGGCAACCTGTTCTTTAGTAATTTTTCCAACACCAAAATAAGCAGCTTCTTCATGGGCAATATACAATCCGCTTACTGCGGCTGTAGGCACCATGGCCAAACTATCGGTTAAAATAATTCCGGTATTTTTTTCTACATCAAGTAATTTCCAAATTGTCAATTTTTCCAAGTGATCGGGTTGTGCAGGATATCCGGGAGCGGGACGAATGCCTTTGTATACCTCCTGAATTAATTCTTCGTTCGATAATTCTTCATTCTTACTATATCCCCAAATTTCCTTTCGTACTTTTTGATGTAAGCATTCGGCAAATGCCTCTGCTAATCGATCGGCAATGGCTTTTAACATAATAGCGCTATAATCATCGTGATCTTTTTCAAATGCCGCTACTCGTTCATCAATACCAAATCCGGTACTACAGGCAAATGCCCCTATATAATCAATAGCCTCGCCATTTGCGCCGCTTAATTTAGGTTTAACAAAATCAGCTAAGGCAATATTGGATTGTCCGGCCGGTTTTTTAGTTTGCTGACGAATGGTGTGAAATGTGCAAATTTGTTTTTTGTTTTCTTCATCGTAAACAGCTATATCATCTTCATTCAATTGGTGTGCCGGATAAATACCCACCACCGCTTTAGCCCTTAACCATTTTTCTTTAATGACTTTTTGAAGCATAGCTTGTGCATCATCAAATAACTTTTGCGCTTCTTTGCCCCGGGTTGGATCTTTTAATATTTTTGGATAAGAACCTTTCATTTCCCAACTGTGAAAGAAAGGCGTCCAATCTATATAACTTGCCAATTCATTCAAAGGGAAATCATCAAAAACAATATTTCCTTTTTTGATTGGCACAACCGGTTTAAACTCGTTCCAATTTATTTTGACCTTATTTTTTCTTGCTTCCTCCAAAGCAATAAATTTATTCTGACTTTGTGCATTTTTATTTTGCTCACGCACTCTTTCATAATCAGCATTTACTTCTTTCACATAAGCTTCTTTTAACTCTTTACTAATTAAATTACTAACTACAGGTACACTTCGGCTTGCATCATTTACATGCACCACCGGATGAGAATAATGAGGAGCTATTTTAACTGCAGTGTGCACTTTAGAAGTAGTAGCCCCGCCAATCAATAAAGGAAGATTTAATTTTAATCTTTCCATTTCTTTAGCCACGTCAACCATTTCATCAAGTGAAGGTGTGATTAATCCACTAAGTCCGATTACATCTACTTTATGTTTTTGAGCCTCTTCCAGAATTTTATCCTTGGAAACCATAACGCCTAAATCAATAATTTCAAAATTATTACAGGCCATTACCACACCCACAATATTTTTACCGATATCGTGCACATCTCCTTTTACTGTGGCTAATAAAACTTTACCGTTATTTTTAGTAACATTACCGCTTAACTTTTTCTCTGCTTCTAAATAGGGCAATAAATAAGCCACGGCTTTTTTCATTACCCTTGCGCTTTTTACTACCTGTGGTAAAAACATTTTCCCTGCACCAAACAAATCACCAACCACATTCATTCCATCCATTAGCGGCCCTTCGATAACTAAAAGGGTTTTATCATATTGCTTACGGCACTCTTCAATATCCTGCTCAATATAATCTGTAATACCTTTCACTAATGAATGGGTAAGTCTTTCCTGCACGCTTCCTTTTCTCCACTCTTCATTTTTTTCCTCTTTAACTTTACCTGTTCCTTTTAAAGATTCGGCTTTTGTAATTAAGCGTTCGGTGGCATCGTCTCTTCTATTCAACAATACATCTTCCACCATTTCCAGTAATTCTTTCTCCACATCATCGTAAATCTGCAACATGGCCGGATTCACAATTCCCATGTCCATTCCGTTTTTAACAGCATGGTATAAAAATGCGGCATGAATGGCTTCGCGCACATGATCATTTCCTCTAAACGAAAAACTAACGTTACTCACTCCCCCGCTCACCTTGGCATGTGGCAAATTCTCTTTTATCCATTTGGTGGCGTTAAAAAAATCAAGGGCATTTAACCGATGTTCGTCCATGCCGGTTGCTACCGGGAAAATATTAGGATCAAATATAATATCCTGTGGAGGGAAATTTACTTTTTGAACCAATATATCATAAGCGCGTTTACAAATATCAATTCTTCGCTGATAAGTGTCTGCCTGCCCCTGTTCATCAAAAGCCATAACAATAACTGCTGCTCCATACTTTTTTATAAGGTTAGCCTGTTCAATAAATTTCGCTTCGCCTTCTTTTAAAGAAATAGAGTTTACAATTCCTTTCCCCTGAATACATTTTAGCCCTGCCTCAATCACATGCCATTTGCTGGAATCAATCATTATTGGCACCCTGGCTATATCCGGTTCTGATGCTATTAAATTTAAAAACGTGGTCATGGCACTAACGGCGTCGAGCATCCCTTCGTCCATATTAATATCAATAACCTGCGCTCCTCCTTCCACCTGATCTTTCGCCACTGCTAAGGCCTCTTCATATTTTCCGTCGATAATGAGCTTCGCAAATTTTTTACTACCGGTTACGTTTGTTCTTTCACCTACATTCATGAAATTACTTTCAGGCCTTAAGGTTACCGGTTCCAAGCCACTTAAGTGCATTAATGAATCGGCTTTAGGTTTTTTACGGGGCTTTACCTCTTTTGCCAAGTCTGCTATTTTTTTAATATGCTCTGGTGTTGTTCCGCAACATCCTCCAACTATATTTAAAAATCCTGCTTTTAAAAAATCTTCAATTTGATGTCCCATTTCGTGAGCATCCTGATCATATTCTCCAAATTGATTGGGTAATCCTGCATTGGGATAAGCTGAAACATAAAAAGGGGCCTTATTGGATAATTCCTCCAAATACGGCCGCATATCTTTTGCTCCCAATGCGCAGTTTAATCCTACACTTAATAAATTTACGTGTGAAACTGAATTTAAAAAAGCCTCGGTAGTTTGTCCGGATAAAGTTCTTCCGCTCGCGTCTGTAATGGTGCCTGAAATCATCACCGGCAAATTAATTCCTTTTTCTTCAAATACTTTTTGAACCGCAAATAAACCTGCTTTAGCATTTAAAGTATCTGTAATGGTTTCGAATAATAATAAATCTACTCCTCCATCTACCAAACCTTCTACCTGCTCTTTGTAAGATTCATAAAGTTCATCAAAAGTCATGCTCCTGAAGCCGGGATTATTCACGTCCGGCGAAAGCGATAATAGTTTAGTAGTTGGGCCCATGGCTCCGGCCACAAAACGGGGTTTATTTGGATTTTTTTGCGTGTATTCATCTGCTGCCTGTCGGGCTACTTTTGCCGCAGCTAAATTCAATTCATAGCAGTGATCTTGTAAATCATAATCGGCCATGGAAATTCGGGTGCTGCTGAAACTATTGGTTTCTAAAATATCAGCGCCGGCTTCTAAGTATTGCTTGTGTATTTCTAAAATAATATCCGGACGGGTGATGCATAATAAATCATTATTTCCTTTAAGGTCTTTATGGAAATTTTTAAATTTTTCTCCTCGAAAATCTTCTTCCGTCAATTTATATTGTTGTATAAGAGAGCCCATGGCTCCATCAATAACCAATACACGTGTTTCAAGTTCTTGTTCTATTTTTGTCATATAAAAAAAATCCCCTCTGAATTTGGTCAGAAGGGTTTATGATTGTTTAAAAATTCATATAGCTCTGACTTATCTTTTTCGGTTTACACCGGCACGATTTACCACCTTCTTTAATGATTTAAGATTTTGGATATTAGATTTAAGATTTATAATTTTTAAATCTTACTTCCTGCTTCTTAAATTTAAAAGGGTTGGGAAGACTTCTACGGGCGTGTCCCTCAGTCTTTCTTGATAAGTATAATAAAGAACGTGGCACAAATGTATGCATAAAAAACGAATTAAAAAAAGAGTGATCCAAGCGTGAAATTAAAATAATTCGAAGGTTTGAGTCTATTCTACCCTTTGCAAAACTTTGGCGTATTGCTGGTACAATTTAAGTTCTTTAGCAATTTTTAACTCCCATTCCCTTTGCTTTTCACCATTCATTGATCCGTCGGTTTCTTCATCATATAAATCCTGAAAACGATCCATTTCTTCATCATTCTCTTCATAAAGTTGTTGAATGGTGTTTTTTAGTTGTTCAAATTTTTTGATTTTCAACCCCGCAATTTTCTTTCGGAGTTTTCTGGCATAAAGTTCTACAATATCAAAATGCAATTGTTCGTGATTTAAAACTTCCGTTGAAATCCATTTTTTCTTTTTCCAGGATTTTTTCTTAAAAAAAACAGCTTCAACCCTCACCATTGTATATTGATTTATTTGTTGAATGTTCAACAATATATCATAAGCGGTTGAGGCTACCGCAAAACGCGCTTCGGGTTCGCCTTGAAAATCATTCCATGTTAATCTTTCTGATTCTACCCACAAAATAGTATCTTTTTTTTGAGCGGTAGCCTCGTATACTAAAAGTAAAAGTGTGTAAAAGACGATTGCTTTCATCTTAAAAATTATCGTAAGGTCTGCTTTGTTTCGGAATTTTAAAATCACGCAACATGGCTGTTTTCAAATTGATTACAATGCGATAGCTTTTATTTGAACCAAACGGAACCCAATCAATACGCGCTTCCCAACATTTTAAATCGCGATAAATATTAACCGTGGTATAACTAATTTTTTGAGAGGTAAAATCAAACCCACTGGTTAAACCAATTTTCCAGAATTTAGTAGGCATTAAGTCACCGCTAAACATTAGAGAATGTGTGGGGTAAATTACCCTGTCTTCTATATTTCTTAATTCGAGTCCATAATTAATAAACAAATTCCAAGGTAATTTTTCATCTTTTACTAAATTATTTGCAGCGCCTTGTTCAACACCATTCGTGATGCTTGGATTTCTTTTTGCTTTGGCCGCTTCCAATAAATTACTGCTTAGTGAAGTGCTCACAATAAAATTAGCATTTTTAAATCTCCCTAACGGACCGCCGGTATTATACGCAAATTCATTTATGCGGCGATTTGTGGTGAAATCATAAGCATAGGGATCAAAAAAAGCACTGGCTTGTACATCAAATTGTTTAAACAATTTTGTACGTGCCGATGTTCTTATATCGCTCATGTGAAAACTGTCGGCAGCCATATTATAGGAAGCTCCAATACTGGCTTCTTGTAATAACGAGATTTTATTGTAGACATAACCTGAATCTGACATTTTTTTAGTTTTAGCATCCAAGGTATTGTATAAATTAATGGATAACGCATTTTGTTCTCCTATACCCGGCCCTCCAAATAATGACTTTTCAAAAATACTGTAACGCGTAAAATTTCCAATGGTATCGGTTTGTACTTTTTTCCAAAACCCATATTGCTCTTTTCCAAAATCGGGTCGATACGTGTGAGCCAGTGTTGGAATCATTAAATGACGAACCTGCGATAGTCTGCCTTTTTTATATAAATAATCAAAATATATTTTTGTATTCATACTGGTACTGTAACTCGCATCATAGCCGGCTACAAAACCGGTGGTGGTATCACTAATTACTTTAGGTGCTATAAAATCATTTTCAAATCTTTTACTTGTACTTTGCGTGTACATTACCGCATTAAAATTTAAGGCCGGGGTAATCGTAATGTATTTAAACAAATTAAAATTGGTAGATATAGGTAATGAATGTTTAATGCCATAACGCAATTTTTTATTTAAATCACCTTGAAATAAGGTGGTGTCGGCCCCGGACAAAGTATTTCTTGCTTCCAATAAATAATTCACCCCTATTTTATCAAAAACATTTTGCCTTACTGCATTTTCGCGTTTAAAAGGGAAGAAGCGATTTACGTTAAACGTTAAACCGGGTAAAGTAATTTCAGCATATTTTGTTTGGCTGTTTTGACTATGCATGGCATTGATGCTTAGTGAAGTGAGTTTAAAGGATTTTGTAAAATTAATATTGGATTGAAAAGTGTTGTTTAAAAATTCGCCGGAATTTAAGGCGTTAATTCTATTTATACGTTGGTTGTTTACAAAATTCACATTCGCTCCAAATCGCACACTAGGATTGCTTTTATTATCCTGATTATGCACCCACGCAACGCTATATGATTTATCCTTACTGTATGAAGTGGGCACATCCTTATCGCCAAAATTAAAAGATTTGTATCCCAGGTTAACACTTCCGGCCGCCTTATACAAAACATAATAATTATTTGTAGTACGCGCTGCCCAGCTTCCATTGGAATAAATATCTCCTTTAATAATCATATCGGTTTGCGGGTTGATGCCCCAATAATATCCGCCTTCCTGTAAAAAAAAGCCTTGCGAGGCAGATTGCCCCGGCATGGGTAATAAAATTCCGCTTTTTTGCTTTTTGGTATTTGGGAAAAAACCAAACGGTAATGCAAGCGGAGTTGGCACTCCGCCAATTTCTAAATAAAGTGGGCCTGTTACTATTTTATCATTTGGAATAATTTTTGCCTTGGTTGCCCGAAATTTTGTTCTTGCATCCTCATCCTTACACGGAATACAACGCATATCTTTCATGTAAATAACGTCGGTACTATCTTTTTTAATCTCGCTTCCCAAAACAAGTAATTCTCCCTGATGTGTTAAAGCATTAAATATTTTTCCTTTTTTGGTTTTTAAATTGTACATAATTTTTTCGGCTGTCATTTCTTCATCTCCTTCCTTAAACACAGGATGACCAACAGCTTTACCTAAACTATCTCTTTTTCCAAATGCCGTTACTATATTTTTTTTATAATCCACCTCAATAAATTCAGATTTTAAATCGATGTCGCCATAAGTTACATGTCCTTTACCGAACAAATAGAGTTTAGAATCTGACATAATGAAAACCATGCTATCCTCACCTAAATAACTTACTTTTCCCTCTAATTCCTCATTTTCAACCGTATTTAAGGTATCGGGTTTAAATGTTTTTATTGTATCCGAGGGATTGGTTTGCGCGTTATACTTTACAGTGAAAGATATTAACAGAAGCAGGAAGAAAACTACTTGGCTATTTAACGTTTTCGTCAAGTGTAAAAAGATATTTTTAAAAACCAAAAGGATTACAAATTGGCTAAGCATACAAAGCTACAATTGTTTATGTGAAAAAGGCTAATTTATAGAAGAGAGATGGTTAAAAAATTACAATATTTATCCCTGATAGCAGGCCTATTCGTCCTGTCTATTTCTTTCATTCCGCCTAGAGGAAAAGGCAGCGGTATTAAAATTATTGTGATTGACCCCGGACATGGAGGAAAAGATCCGGGATGTAATGGGGTTTCCCATAAAGAAAAAGATGTATCGCTGGCTGTGGCCTTAAAACTGGGTAAATTGATAGAAGATAACTTAAAAGATGTTAAAGTTATTTATACCCGTACCACAGATGTTTTTGTTGAATTAGAAGAAAGAGCACAAATTGCGAATAGAAATAAAGCTGATTTATTTATTTCTATTCATTGCAATGCAGCCGGAAAAGTAGTTTACATAAAGGACAAAAAAACCGGTAAAAAAAGAGTAAAAACCTACAAAAACAAAAAAGGGAAGTATGTGCCGGTAGAAAAACCTAATCCAGTTCCCTTTGGAACGGAAACTTATGTGATGGGACTGAAAAATGAAGAAGGAAAGATGAAAGTGGCCACGCGAGAAAACTCCGCTATATTTTTAGAAGACAACTATGAAACCAAATACGGCGGATTTGATCCGGAGAGTGAAGAGAGTTACATCATCATGAGCAATTACACTTCAGCTTATGTATTACAAAGCGCGAGTTTGGCTGTTAAATTACAAGAAGAATACACTAAAAAAGCGGGACGGTATGATCGAGGTGTACATCGCCAAAGCATTTGGGTTTTATGGAGAACATCTATGCCGAGTATTTTAACTGAAATAGGTTATTTAACCAATCCGTTGGAAGAAAAATTTTTAGCCAGCGAACAAGGCCAGGATTACTTGGCCAAAGCCATCTTCAGGGGTTTAAGAAGGTATAAAGATGAACAAGACGGAAATAAAAAAGAATATAACGATGACATTGAAAAACAGGAACCCTTAGAAAATGAAAATATTAAAGCCGGAAATATACCGGGACAAAAACACCACGATGAAGATGAAGAAGATGAAGAAGACGAAAAACCAAAAGAAGAAAAAAAGTTGGTAAATAAAGATTCGCTAATTGTTAACGAAAAAAACAAGGCGGATACAATACAGATAGCAGAACAAAACCAGGATTCATTAGATGCAAAAGCTATAGCTGAAAAATTTAAGGAACAACAAAAGTCTGAAGAAAAAAAACCGGAAGAAGAAAAGAAAGTAGTTGACGAACAAAAAATAAGATTTAAAGTGCAATTTGCCAGTAGTGATGCTGAACTTAATTTAAATGAAAAAAAATTTAGTGATATAAAAGACGGAGCTTTTTACAAACAGAAAAACGTATTAAAATATACTTCCGGAAATTTTAAAACCATGAAAGAGGCTGCTGCACATCAACATGTACTGAGAGAAAAAGGTTTTAAAGATTGTTTTGTAATAGCTATGAAAGGTGAAGAACGAATGGATCTGATGGAAGCTAAAAAAGAAACCGGGCAATAAGTAAAATTGAAAATTATTTGATTGTATAGAAAAGAGATTAGACAAAAAAAAGAATAATCTAATCAATCATTTTTAATTAATCTATTTATGGTTTTACCAATAAATTGAAACGAGGGTAAAAGAGCGTTTTGAATACGTTGCGCATAATAAATTGAATCAAGAATTTCTTTATTCTTTTGGGAAAGTTCTTGGTTTTGATGTTCAATCTCAGTTTTCTTATGCTCCAATTCACTGTTAAGCCGGCTTAACAATGCATTTGCTTTTCTTTTATTTCTAAACCCAACGAATAAAACAATTGCAAACACAAGAATTAAAATTCCTAAAAACGAAATTAGTGTTGAAATATTCCTTTGGTGTTTAATTTCTTCGTTTTTAAAATTTGTTTCTATATTTAGCTGATCGATCTGAAGTTGTTTTTTATCTGATTCGTATTTAGAATTCATTTCTGCAATTTGTTTTGCCGATTCCTTTTTGTTTAACTTATTAATTACATCAATTTGCTTTTTAGAAAATAAATAAGCCTTTTCATAATCTTTTTTTTGTGAATATGCGCTTGCAAAATGTTCAAAGTTTATTTGCTCGATTAGTAAATCATTGAATTCTGAATTAAGGTTTGAGCTTATTTCCAAATGATGCAGCGCTTGCGTAGGATCATTCAAAGTGAGAAAAAAACCGGCTAAATTAGAATGGGTCAACATCAATTCATGCTTATCGCCTAATGCTTCTTTTGCCTTTAAAGATTTCAAATAAAATACTCTAGCTTTGTCATAATTTTTTTCAAGCATATAAACGTTGGCTAAATTTTCCGAAATGGAGGCCAGGGTTTTATTGTTGTTGAATTTTAAAGCTATCTTTTCGGCTTCCAAAAAGTATTTTTTTGTAGAATCTAACGACCCTAACTCGGCATAACAAATTCCGATACTCATTAAAGTACTTGCAAGGGCCTGTTCTTCTTTTTCCTTTAACTTATATTCCCTAGCCTTTAAGAAATAATCGATTGCAACATCATATTCCGATTTATGCAAATAATTAGTGCCAATGTTATGATATGCTCGAGAACAAATCTTAGGAATATTGTGTTTAGTAGCTAATGTGGCAGCTTGAATATTTAATTTGACAGCTTCAGTACTTTTATTTTGTTTATCGTTGGCAGAAGCGAACGTTATCATAAAATTGCAATAACTTGCCGTATCCTTTTGATCTAACGCTAATTTGAAACATTCTTCCTGATAAGATAATACAGTATCAACACTTCCAAAATAATATTCTGTTTGTAAATAATTGTTCCATCCTTTTATCACCCAATTTTTATTCTTTGATTTACGCATTACGGCAATATTATTTTTGGCAAAACCCAAAGCTTTAACCGGTTTGAATTCTAAGTAGAAATTAGTTAACTTAATATTTGCTATAATAAGTGATGTATCTTTTAGATTTGGCAATAGATTTTCAATTGAGTCTGCTCTTGCTTGCCTTTTTTGATCCACTTGAGCGTTCAGCATTGCGTGATTAAAATAGCAAAGTATGCAAATATAAAACAGGGTTATCTTATGCTTCCAGCTCATACAGAATAATAAATTTAGGAATATATTCTTTCTGTTTCAGCTTTTTTGACATCAACTTCTCATTTTTTCCGCAAATTCTAATGGATCCACTGCATGTTCTAATTTAAAATCTCCTATTCTTGTTCTCCTCAATTTTAACAAATGAGCTCCACTGTTCAAGGCTAAACCGAAATCTCTGGCCATGCTTCTGATGTAGGTTCCTTTACTGCAAACGACTCTAAAATCCACCTGCGGTAATTCTATTCGTGTAATTTCAAATTCTTTTATTTCAATTTCTCGAGCTTTTAATTCTACTTCCTTTCCCTCACGCGCTAAGGCATAAGCCCGTTTGCCATCAATTTGAATTGCACTGAATAATGGTGGAACCTGATTTTGTATACCAACAAATTGTTTAGCTATTTGAAAAATAGAATCATTGGAAATATGATCAATTGGAAAAGTACAATCAACCGGTTTTTCTAAATCAAAACAAGGTGTTGTAGCACCAATAAAAAAAGTGCCGGTGTATTCTTTTTCCATATCCATCCACTCATTAATGGTTTTAGTTTTTTTCCCGGTACAAATAATAAGTAAACCTGTAGCTAAAGGATCGAGTGTGCCGGCATGACCAATTTTAGGTTTTACCTTTGTACCTTCAATGATCAATGATGGGTGATTTTTAATGGCGTGTTTTAATTTATTCACCGCCTGAAAGCTGCTCCAAGTATAAGGTTTATCAATTAATAATATTTCTCCATTGTAAAAATCCAATTGATAAAAAATAAATAGTTTAATTAAAACACTTCTTTCGCAACGCGTTTGGTGGCTTCTGAGGCGCCCATGGTATAAAAATGCAAACAAGGCACATTGGCTTTAACCAATTCTTTGGATTGCTGAATACACCAATTAATACCAGCTTCTTTTACGGCTTTATCGTCTTTACATTTTTCCAATTCTTCATGAAAAGGTTCGGGAATATCAATGTGAAATATTTTTGGTAATGTAGTGATTTGCTTTTTAGAACTTAATATTTTTAAGCCTGGAATAATAGGAACATTAATTCCGTTTTTACGGCAAATTTCAACAAAATCAAAATACTTTTTATTATCGTAAAACATTTGTGTTACCACGTATTCTGCTCCTGCATCCACCTTGGCTTTTAAATATTTTAAATCACTATTTAAATTGGGGGCTTCAAAATGTTTTTCGGGGTAGGCCGCCACTCCAATACAAAAATTTGTAGGTGCAGCATCTTTCATTTCCTCATCCAGGTAAATCGCATCATTCATGCATTTAATCTGTTTAACTAAATCGAGTGCGTAAGGATGTCCGCCCGGCTCCGGTATAAAATTAGCTTCCGATTTAATGCTGTCGCCTCGAAGCGCTAATACATTATCAATACCTAAAAATTGCAAATCTATTAATGCATTTTCCGTTTCTTCGCGTGTAAAACCACCGCAAATGATATGCGGAACAGCTTCAACATCGTATTTATTCATAATTGCGGCACATATACCAACAGTACCCGGACGCTTTCTCGTACTCACTTTTTCTAAATATCCTCCTTCACGCTTTTTATAAATGTACTCCTCCCTATGGTAAGTTACATCCACAAAGGCAGGTTTAAACTCCATGAGCGGATCAATCCCATCATATATACTTTGTATGCTTTTCCCCTTTAAAGGAGGTAATATTTCAATAGAAAATAAGGTGCTTTTACTTTGTGCTAACTTTTGTGTGAGTTTCATTTAATTTGATATTTTTCAAACTACCGGAGTATTTGATTACGTGTTTACAGCAATAATTTCTTTTATTTCAGGAACGGCACGTTTAATTGTTTCTTCAATGCCAGACTTCATGGTCATATGACTCATGTTACAGGTTTTACAGGCACCTTTTAATTCTAACTTCAATACCCGATCAATACTGATGTCAACTACCTCCACATTACCACCGTCAGCTTCCAAATAAGGACGAATGGTATTTAAAGCCTCTTCTACTCTGTTTTTTAAATCTTCCATGAATTAAGGCTCAAAGATACAAGGAATGCTTAAATAAAAAAACCATCTTTCATATAATCAAGATATAGCATCCATGCCATGCATTGAAAATAGAATAACATTTGTTAAAACCCCCAAAATTTGTGTTCTTTACATCGTGAATGAAGAGCACTTGATATTTGGTACCCGTGCCGTAATTGAAGCCTTGGAAGCCGGTAAGGAAATTGAAAAAATTTTACTGCAAAAAGGTTTATCCAATGAGTTGTACCATAAACTACGTGCCGCATTAAAAGGCCAGAATATACCTTTACAATTTGTACCGCCGGAAAAATTAAACCGATTAACCACCGGAAATCACCAAGGAGTAATTGCTTACTTAACAGAAATTACTTATTACCAAGTTGAAGACTTATTAACTCAAGTTTTTGAAAGTGGTAAAACGCCATTGGTTTTAATGTTGGATAGAATTACTGATGTAAGAAATTTTGGAGCTATAGCCCGAACAGCAGAATGCGCGGGAGTTGATTTCATAATCATTCCAACAAGAGGATCAGCCTTAATAAACGGAGATGCCATTAAAACTAGCGCCGGAGCATTGCATAGAATACCGGTTTGCAGAGAGGAAAATTTAAAAGATACGCTGGCCTATTTAAAAGAAAGCGGATTACAAATTATTGCCTGCCATGAAAAAACCGACAAATTAATTTACGAGGTTAATTTTAAAGAACCGGTATTAATTATTATGGGCAATGAGGAGAGCGGGATAAGTAACGAGTATTTGAAAAGGAGCGATGCGCAGGTAAAAATTCCTATGCCCGGAAAAACCGCTTCATTAAATGTATCGGTAGCAACCGGAATCGTTTTATTTGAAGCAGTGAAACAAAGAATAAGTTAAACTCTTATTCCGATTAATAAAATATCATCTACTTGTTCATTTGTTCCCATCCACTGGATTAAATCATTTTTCAAAAACGTGCATTGTTGAGTGGAATTTAAATCCTGTGATTCTAATATTTTTTCCTGTAATCTTTTGTATTTATATTTTTTTCCTTTGGGTCCACCAAACTGATCGGGCATGCCATCGGTAAATACAAATAAAGTATCTCCTTTATTCGTTTTGATTTCATGGGTAGTAAAAGCCGTTGGATTTTCGACTAATCCAATGGGTTGTTTATTCCCCTTAATTTCTTCCATACCTTTAGTGTTAAAGTTTATTTTCCATACCGGATTGTTTGCCCCGGCCCATGTAAACTTTCCACCTTTCTTTTCTTTCACCAACAATGAAATGTCCATTCCATCCTTTACATCTTGTCCGCTCTTTTTAAAAGTTTCTACCACCAATTCTCTGGTTTTATCTAATATTTTTCCTGGGTCACTTAAATCAAACTCCAAAACGCAACGGGATAAAGCGTTTGCACAAACCACACTTACTAACGCTCCGGGCACTCCATGTCCGGTACAATCTGCGGCCGCATAAAATACATGGGTGTTGGTGCTTTCAAAAAAGTAGAAATCCCCGGCTACTATATCTTTGGGTTGGTAATATAAAAAGCTTTGCGGAAATTCCTTTTGAATATCTTCTTCTTTTGCTAAAATAGCATGTTGAATGCGTTGCGCGTAATGTATAGAATCCAAAATTTCTTTTTGTTTTTCATCAACCAAATGTTTTTGTTTTTCAATGATGCGCTTTTGCTGTCGGGTGACCTTTAAACGTTGTGACAAGACAAAAGAGAATAAGACAACCAGGATCAGGCCAATGGTAATGGAATATGTGATCACGTTCAATTTCTTTTCTTTCTCTGCGGCAACTGCAAGGTCTTGTTCGTGCTTGGCTTTTAACCTGATGTTCTCCTTTTCTTTTTTCTCTGTTTCGTATTTGGTGGACATTTCAATGAGTTGCTTGGCGCGGGTTTGGGCAAGTAAAGAATCTTTTGCTGCAGCTGAAAGTTGAAAACACTCCAATGCTTTATCCAGATTATTCTTCTCCTTGTAAATTTCTGAAAGCGAAGAATAAGCCTCCCGTTGATCATCAAAATCTCTGATAGCCTTGGATATGTTAATACTGCTATCTAAATATTTGATAGCGTAATTAAGGTCCTTTTTGTCTTTGTATACCAAGGCGATGTTATGAAATGAAACAGCTATATTCTTTTGATCATTCATTTTACGGGAATAATCAAGAAAAGTCTCCAGGTTCTTCAATGCTTCTTGGTATTTTCCTAATTCCTGATACATAACAGCAACATTGTTGAGTCCTTCCATAATCCGAGGAACATCATTCAGTGATGTATATTCCTTTAAGCTTTCTTGAAAGTAGTCGATGGCTTTTTGTTTATTGCCTTGTCTGTAATACAATAGACCGATGCTACTGAGTGTGCCTGCATAGCCAACATGATATTTAATTTGCTTTGAAAATTCCAGACAATCCTCAAGTTGTTTCAGTGCCTTTTCAAATAGACCCTGCTCTTGATAAACCTGTCCAATATTTCCCATGACCATAACTTTGCCTTCATCATCTTTATATTGTTCAAATAAGTTTTGGGATTGAATATAATTCTCAAGGGCTACGTCGAACTTACCGATCTCATAATAAGAAGTGCCCAAACAATTTAAAATATGCGCTACATATTTATCGTAACCCTTCTTTTTAGCCAATGCCAAACCTAAATCGCTGTATCGATGTAAAGAATCAGGATTTAAAAAAACATACTTGTAACAAAGCACAGAATAGATCTCCATCTTATTCTTGGGATCATTTCTTAACAGGTTCTTTAAAGAATCTATGTTAGATTTCAATGCCTGACCTATCAGGAAAAGAAAAAGAAAAAAATAAACCCTGGACAGCTTTATTTTCATAGAATAGGACAATTTAGGTAAAATTATTTTAATATTTGAAATAACTCATTATACTTGTATCAAATAAAACAAAGTTTAATTAAAATTTAAGATTATGGCAAAAGGGATAGTAGTAAGAAAACCGGCTGTAGGATCAGGTTCTACAATGGGTAAAATATCAGTAACTGACGGAGGCGGGTCAGCAGATCCAACAAGTCCGCCGATGGAAATTGGATCAACCTTTGAATTCAGAAATCCGGTTACGGCCAATGGAGAAGACGTGAATGTTGGCAATTTGGTGGAGTTTGAAACAGATGCGAATGGCGAGACCGTTGTTCTCTCTGTTTTAGATAAAGGAACGGTGATCACCAACTCCAACGAAAAAGTGGATGTGGCAGCGGGAACCAACGTATTAATAAACGGAACGGTTGATGGTAAAGTTACAGTTAACGGAGGAACCCTGGTTGTTGCAGACGGTTCAAAAATATTGAGTAAAATAGAATCGGCTGTTGCCAATTCCACAGTTGTGGTAAGCGGAAGCAATGTAGCTGCAAAAATTGATTTTAGTGCTGCGTCATCTCTTTCTGTTCAAAATTGCACCATCGAAGGAAAAGTTACTTCCGATGGAAGTTTGTACACGACCATCCGTAATTGTGTAATTGAAGGATCTTTGGATGTCATTAACACCAATGAGTGTCATTGCTCAGGAAATACCGTTGAAGGAAAAACAAATACGCCAAATAATAAGCCTTAAAAGCATAAATCAATTTTAAAAAAAATCCTTGTTTTATTACAGGGATTTTTTTTTGCCTAATATTTTTTTAAGTAAATACACAAAACCCATAATTAATATTGACCCCAGCCAAGCTAAACCCATATCTTTCTGAGCATCCCAAATATCTCCTTGTGTTCCTAAATACGCAATTCCCTCCTCCGGAAAAAATAAATCGGCTACCGCCCACTCTATCACTTCATAAGCTCCGCTGAAAGAAAGTGTAATTTCGCAAGGCAAAATCCAACACACCCAAGACGGCCATTGAAAATGATTTTGAAAATATTCACGCATGGGATAGGCCAATAAAAACCCAAAACTAAAATGCACAATGCGATCGTAGTGATTTCTTTCCAAATGAAATGTTTCTTTTAACCAATACCCGAACGGATTTTCAGCATAAGTATATTTAGCGCCATAAACATGAAGAAATAGATAAAGCGTGATAATTAAATAGGATAAATCAGAAAACTTGAATTTTTTATACGAAACAAACAAACCAATCAAAAATAAAAAGGTGAGTGTGTTTTCAATCATCCAATTTGCCAAATTGGTAGTTCCGATTAAAGTTGATAGCCAGAAGACTATGAAAAGCGTTATACTAACTTGCAGAAGTCTGTTAACTTTAAATGGAACACGTTCAATAGAAGAAGCGGTGCTAATCATTTTCAGAAAAAATTAATACGAATTATTTCTTCACCATGTGCTCGGCCAACATGCGTATTTTTTCAACCAAATACATTTTTTTAATGCCGGAAATCTTAGGATTAGTTAATTCCTTTTTAAGTTTAATAGTGAGTTTATCGATTTTACTTAGGCGCCCCATACAACTAAGATAGGTAATAGAACGCATTTAACAAAATAATCTCCTTTGGGTTAATTAAAAACGATTTAAATGCAGTTAAGTGGAATGGTTTAACTCACTTACGCATTAACCTAAATTTAGAAGTTTATTGCCTCACCAGCGTTAATTCATTGATGATATTAGTGGCCCCGCCTAATTTATCAATGACAAATAATACAAAGCGAATGTCTACATTAATGGTACGCGTGAGATTCTTATCCAATGCAATTTTATGCCCCAAAGCTTCGTAGTTACCGTCAAAACATAAACCAATAAGTTCGCCTTTGGCATTCATGATGGGTGATCCTGAATTACCGCCGGTTATATCATTTGAAGTAATAAAGCCTACCACAATATCATTATGAACTTTATCGATGTATTGCCCATAATCCTTTTTCTCTATCAATTCCATCAATTTAGCCGGAGCATCAAATTCATAATCGCCCGGTTTATATTTTTCTTTTAATCCCCTTAAAGTAGTTACATAATCATACTTCACACCATCACGTGGAGAATAAGAACCAACCGTGCCGTATGAAACGCGCATGGTTTGATTGGCATCCGGATAAATAGCCTGACCTTTTTTCATTTCATTTACCCCCTTTAAATACTTGTGTTCCAATAAATATTTCTGCGCGTTGAATTCATTAAAATATTTATTGTAATTATCAAAGTAATTATCATTAAAAGATGAGGCAACTGCATAGGCCGGGTCGCTTTTTAGCGCACTAACACTTGGATTAGCTATAAATTCATTCCACTTATCTTTATTCAAAAAGATTGTTTTTTCAAACACATTTTTGGCAAATTTCTCGTAGGTTTCTTCCCAATCTAATTTTCCATAATCTGCTTCCAGTTTAGTAAAAAACTCATTTGGTTTTTGCGATGCTGGGATATCCTTATAAAACATTTTTAAAACAGCCGATAATATACACTCATCCGATTTAATATTTTCAGATTCCATAAAATGATCATGAGCTGATTTTACGGCTGCAATTAATTTATTTTTTTGTTCATCCGTGGATTTTTCATTCGCTAATGTTTGTTCCAACTGTTTTAAGGAAGCCGCAAAGGATATTAATGGTGAACCGTTAATACCTTCCATAATATACATTCGATGCTTAGCAAATGGCGTCCACATTTCGTACGCATCAGCAAAATTCTTAAATAGATTATCGTATTCCGGTTTTCCTTTGGCCCAGACTTCAAAAGCTGCTTCATCTTTTTGCTTTTGCTCGTACACTTTTAATTTGGTGAGTTGTTTGGCCTCACCGTCAAAAAACTTCCAATAGTTAGCAATAGAGGCATAATTGCTACCAATTTGAATTTTTACGGCCGGGTCTTTAATCATTTCAGCAAACATGCATTTTAATCTAACGTCTCTTAAATTTACGATGCTTGGATTATCAATTTCAACCTTTAACTTAACGCCATAAGATGTTTCGTAACGGTTTGTGCTTCCGGGGTAACCAAACACCATGGCAAAATCACCATCTTTTATTCCTTTTAATGAAACCGCCAAATGACGTTTAGGAATAAAGGGAACATTATCTTTTGAATATTCGGCAGGCTTTCCGTCTTTGCCCATATAAATTCTGAATACGGAAAAATCGCCGGTATGGCGTGGCCATTCCCAATTATCCGTATCTCCGCCAAATTTTCCAATGCTTTCCGGCGGAGTTCCAACTAATCGGATGTCTTTATACCGCTGATAAGTAAATTGTAAAAACTGATTTCCTTTAAAAAAAGAATTTATTCTAACTTCATATTCACTTCCTTCCGAAGCTTTTTTACTCATTTCCATTAAAATTCCGTTTAGCTTACTGGAAATTTCATTGGGAGGAATATTTTTTATTGCTTCTTCTACTTTTGCTGTTACATCTTCAATTTTAACCAAAAACTGAACCGTTAAACCTTTTGACGGAATTTCTTCTCCTTTTGATTTAGCCCAAAAGCCATCGCGTAAATAATTATGACTGGTTGAGCTGGCTGCCGCAATGGCTTCATATCCGCAATGGTGATTGGTAAACACTAAGCCTTCCTTACTAACGATTTCGGCCGTGCAGCCTCTGCCAAATAATAAAATAGCATCTTTTAAACTGTTTGTGTTTGCACTATACAATTGTTCCTTGGTCATTTTTAATCCGCGCTTCACCATGTTGGCGTATACTTTTTCGCCGAGTAAATGAACCAAAAACATGCCTTCATCCGCTTTAAAAGAAACTGAGTTAAACAGCAACACAAAACTTAATAATACGCTTAGCTTTTTCATGGTAGTATCCTAAAAAATTACGTTGCAAAAATACAGTTCAAGGTCAATTTTTCTAAATTTTTAGATGAATATCCCCCAATATAGGGGGAATTTTAGCGCAAAGGCTAAAAATAGCCGACAAATTACTTGTAAACGAGCTTACTCTTACGAAGAAAAGCACTGAATTTTTTTATTTCGGAGTCGGTGAAATGACGTTTTTTTACGGTAATGATGCTGCTGTAAATTCCATTTTTACCAATTGTTAGATGAAGTATTTGAGAATCGGCGGCTTTTTCGGCACTTACTTCGGGCACATCCATATAAAAAAGTATCCAGTTTTTTTTGGTATTTTCATTTTTAGCTATAAAATGAAGTTGTGCCTGAGAAAATAAATTTCTGGTTTGGTAAAACATTTTATACATAAGGGTATCTAGGGGCATATCCTCCACATTTTTATAGTGGGTAGTATTTCCCAAAACGCTCCAATTATCAATAGTTTCGTTTGGCGGTGTGTACAATTGAACCGTAAACGCGGGCATTTCATTATCCTGTATAAGGTGCCAGGATTTATCCTTTAACCAGTTTAATTCATAAACTTCTTTTTTCTGGGTTTGAGCAAAAAACAAATTGGAAGCGAATAACAAATAAATTAAAATAAAACTATATTTTTTCATGGCAGGTTTAAAGGTAGTGAATTTATAAAATTGGATGTGCTTGCCATTATTAATTTTCTTATATCTTTGAGTAAGCTAAAACAAATGCTTATAATTATTTGTAAGCGTTTGTTTATGCGGTTAGCGGGAAGTTAGGCAACATTGCTAAACAGACCCGACAGTAAAAGGGGCGACACATTTTCGGCAGACAATTTCACGGTAATTTGACTGAGATGACAGAAAAGCAAAAGCCGACCCTTCAGAGATTTTTTATTTGATTTTTGCCGACACACAATTTTTTGTCATAGTTTTTGAGCCCACGCTTCCTTTAGCACATTTGCAGGTTAGTTTTTAAAATGCGTAGGGGAAATTACGCATTTTAAAAACTTGCTTCGCACCACCTGCAAAAGAGCTAAAGCCCACCACACTATCAAAAACATACGCCAAAAAATTTACCCACCCTCTTAACAATAATAAGCATGATAAAACGACCAAATCCTTCATTGGAAAACTTAACGCAACTTGTAATTGAAAATCAAAAGAAAATAATAAATAAACTGCTTGAAACAATTGATATTTATAAAGATATCTTAAAAAGAAACGGATTATATAAAGTGTATAATCATTTAACAGTAGAAGAAAAACAAAAAATAGTGAATATCATAGGAAATGCAAGCGGTTCTAAAAGGACATTAATTAAACAATTCCGCATAGGCCGATCTTCATACTATGAGTGGGAAAAAGAACTTAAAGAACATCCCGATGGAAGTACACTAAGTGGTAATCGAAAAAGAAAATTTGAAAAGGACGAATATAAAGAAGCAATATTTTCAATTCTTCACTCTCCTCCAAAAGACTACGGCTTTAATAGAACGACTTGGCGTATTCCAGATATCCATGCTGCTATGAGATCAAAAAATCTATCAATTGGAAAAAATTACATCATAAGAATTATCAAAAATCAAGGATTCAGGTTTAGGACTGCTAAAAAAGTATTGACAAGTACTGATCCTGAGTATAAAGAAAAGCTCAAACAAATTACTGCCATCCTTTCTACATTGGGACCAAATGAAAAATTCTTTTCTATTGATGAATATGGTCCATTTGCAATAAAAATGCAAGGTGGAAAATCCAGAGTTTTACCAGGACAAGGGAAAATAATTCAACAATTTCAAAAAAGCAAAGGATGGCTAATAATGACTGGTGCATTAGAATTATCAACTAACCAAATGACTCATTTTTATTCTACAAAAAAAGATACTGATGAAATGATTAGGCTTCTTGATATATTAGTATCAAAATATTCAGATCAAGATTGCATTTACTTCTCTTGGGATGCAGCATCTTGGCATGCATCAAAAAAACTTTACGAAAAAGTTGAAGAAAATAACAAAAGAAAACAAAAACCAAAAGTTAAACTTGCTCCGCTACCCGCTTGTGCACAATTTTTAAATGTAATAGAATCTGTTTTTAGTGGAATGTCAAGGGCGATTATTCATAATAGTAATTACCAATCTGTAGAAGAATGCAAGCAGGCAATAAATAGGTACTTTGAAGAAAGGAATACTTTCTACCAAAATAACCCCAAAAGAGCAGGGAATAAACTTTGGGGGAAAGAAAGAGTAGCGCCTAAATTCAGCGAAAGCAATAATTGTAAAGACCCTAAATATCTTCATAATTTCAAATAATCAATTGTTAATAATTATTCATTGACAATTCAAATTCTTTTAATACTTTTGGACATTAGTTGTCAAGTCAAATACATACAAATTGAAAAGAATAGGCGAAATAATTAGGGAATTGAGAGAACAGAAATCTCTTTTACTCAGACAAGTTGCTGCGGAAATAGAAATTGACCAAGCCTTGCTAAGTAAAATTGAGCGAAACGAAAGAATGCCCACAAGAGACCACATAAAACGGTTTGCAAAATTTTTCGGCAAAGACGAGAACGAACTACTTGTTGCATTTCTAAGTGACAAATTAGTTTATGAAGTACAAGACGAAGAAGTAGCTTTAAAAGCTATGCAGGTGGCAGAAAGAAAAATTAATTATATCATCAAAAACAAAAATGGTAAATAATAAATCCATACACCCTATAGCTAACGAGCTTCCTAGTCACTTTGCTGACAGGTTAGGGATTTATTATGCTTCATTAGTTAATCAGGAACATAAAAAAGAGAAAGGACAGTTTTTTACACCGAGAGAAATTGCTTCGCTGATGGGATCCTTTGCAAACTCCTCGGACAAATCTTTGAGAATTCTTGACCCTGGATGTGGAACAGCAATTTTAACTTGCGCCTTAATAGAACACCTTGTATCTAATAAGAATTTGAAATCAATAGAATTATTGGTTTATGAAACGGACAATGATTTAATTCCACTATCTAAAAAATCACTAGAATATTTAAAAGAGTGGTTGCAAACCCAAAAGATTGATTTTAATTGTTCAATAAATACTAAGGACTTTGTTTTGGAAAATGCAAGCTGCCTTTCAGAAAATGTAAATCTATTTTCAGAAAAAGTAGAACCATTTGACATAATTATTTCTAACCCACCATATTTTAAACTACCAATAGACGACAAGCGTTCAATTGTAGCTAAAACTGTTGTTAATGGACATCCTAACATTTATGCCATTTTTATGGCTGTTTCTGCAAAGCTTTTAAAAGAAAACGGAGAAATAATTTTTATAACCCCCCGAAGCTACGCTTCGGGAAGTTATTTTAAATTGTTCCGTGAATATTTTTTTAAAATTATTGAGATTGACAATGTACATTTATTTGTTTCCCGTAAAGACACCTTTAACAGAGACAAAGTATTACAAGAGACTGTAATTATTAAAGGGAAGCGAAAAGAAAAGAACAATCCTAATCATAATGCTGTTGTTTCTACATCACAAGGACTAAAAGACATCCTTACACCCGAAACAAAAACATTCAAGCAAAAAGTATTGATTGATTTAAGTTCAAATGAAAAAATTCTTTATTTGCCGACTAATGATTTTGAAGAATCCATTTTAAACATTTTTAAAAACTGGAACGGCAATTTAAATAAATATAATATTCAAATATCCACGGGACCAGTTGTAGGCTTTAGAAGCAAAGAATATATTCAAGACAATTATCAAAATGGAACAGTATTCCTTGCACCTTTATTTTGGTTGCATAATGTAAAGCAAATGATTTTGGAATGGCCTCTTCCAAAGCCTGAAAAGGGACAATATGTAAGAATTGAAAACGAATCAAAATCAATTTTAATTCCAAACAAAAATTATATTTTACTTAGACGTTTCAGCAGTAAAGATGACAAAAGCCGTTTAATTGCGGCTCCGTATTTCTGCAATTTCATTAAATCAGAATATATTGGTGTTGAGAATAAGGTAAATTATATTTATCGCCCAAAAGGTCATTTGGATCGAAATGAAATTGTTGGATTATGTGCATTGTTAAATAGTACACTCTTCGATTCGTTTTTCAGAATTTTTAACGGGAATGTAAATGTAAGTGCAACCGAGCTTAGAGAAATTCCTTTGCCCGAACTTGAAACAATAAAAGAAATCGGAAATAACATTATTCTTTCAAATGATTTTTCAGTTGAAAACACAAACAAAATAGTAATTGAACAATTTGAACTCTCAACAAGCCTATATGAGTAAACTAGACGATGCAAAAAAGATTTTGAAAGAACTTGGTCTGCCAACAGCGCAGCAAAATGATACTTCTGCGTATACGCTTTTAGCTTTATGCGGTATTAAACCAAGAGATAAATGGATTAAAGCTACAAGAACAAGTCAGAAAGTTTCAAAAGGAATTATGGCTTTTGTACACGAAGTTTACAGTAAAGAATATGCTCCCAATTCTCGTGAAACTTTTCGCAGACAAGTATTACATCAATTTGTTCAAGCAAGAATTGCAGATTACAATCCTGATAATCCTAAACTACCCGTAAATAGTCCGAATGCTCACTACGCATTGACACAAGGCGCATTGGATGCCATCAAGACTTTTGGAACGAAAGATTGGAAGAAAGCAGTTGACAAATTCATATTAGAAGAAGGCGATCTATCTAAAAAGTATAAAAAGGAACGAAAACAGATTTTAATACCGGTTAAACTAAGCAATGGTAAAACTTTAAAATTGTCATCCGGAAAACACAATGAAGTTCAAGCAGCTATAGTTCACAATTTTGCTGCCCGTTTTGCAAATGGTGGTTCTGTTTTATATTTAGGCGACACCGCTAAAAAAGATTTATACGTTGACGAAAAAATGCTGAAAGAATTAGGCATTCCAGTAAATCAGCATAGTAAACTTCCCGATGTTATTATTTATGACCACACGAAAAACTGGCTATTTTTAATTGAAGCAGTTACTTCACACGGTCCTGTTTCTCCGAAGCGAGTTGTTGAACTCGAAGAATTTTTAAAGAATTGCAAAGCAGGAAAGATTTATGTAACAGCGTTTCCTGATTTCGCTGAATTCAAAAAGCATTCAAACAATATTGCTTGGGAAACTGAAGTATGGTTGGCAGATGTGCCAGAACATATGATTCACTTTAATGGTGATCGATTTATGGGACCGAGATAAAATGCAAATAATATGTGGCCAATATTAATAGGAGCAGGATTAGTAGCATTAATTGCTAGAGCGTTTTCAGATGATTCAGAACCATCTAAGAAACGAACAACTAAAACTGAAAAAAATAAAATTTTCATAAGCTTTGCTATTGAAGATGAAATTTCTCGTGACCATCTTGTTAAACAAGCGAAATTGGAAAGATCACCATTTAGTTTTGTAGATATGTCCGTGAAAGAACCTTGGAATAATGATGAATGGAAAAGAAAGTGCCGAACAAAAATTAAAAGATGTGACGGCATGATTGTTCTTTTGAGCAAAAATACTTGGCATTCAAGCGGTGCAAGATGGGAAATAAAATGTGCAAAAGAAGAAGGAGTGCCAGTGATTGGAATGCATATAAGAAAGAATGACCAAGGGGCGATACCTCCTGAACTAAAAGGAAAAAAGATAATTACATGGACTTGGGGGAACTTAGAAAAGACTTTAAACTCGATTAAATAATGAAATTATTTATTTGCAATAGAAGTACTGATAAAGTAGCGACAGAAGCCGTTATCAATGACTTGCTGTCGGCTTCTGAAAATTCTATTGCTATACAACAAGAAACGGAACATTCAGAAAACTGGAAAATCCTTGTAGAAAAAAAGATGCAAGAATCTGATTTTATAGTTTTCGTAATTGGTGCCGATACATTTGAAAGTGAACAAATCAAATGGGAATATGCAAAAGCAAAATTTTTAAACAAACAAATTATTGGCTACAAACTTTCAACAGCCTCGAAAGAATCCATTTTATTCTGTCAAGGATTTCAAGTGTTTGATAAAGCAGACCAATCTTTCAAATTCCTCGCAAAGACCTATGAAGATGATAGAAAATTAAAATTTGAGCAGTACAAAATGATGGTTAGCTCAACTGAAAAAGTAACAGAAAGTAGAATGAAGGTGAACAATCTTTTTTTTACAATAACATCTTCTATTCTATCTGTTGGTTTTGTTTTAGGTAAAACATTCGGTTTTACGATTGCTGCAACAATTGGAATGATTGTCCTAACCTCTATGTCATTATTAGTTTCTTATTTCTGGGAAAAGCTAATAGACTCTTACGGAAAACTCAACACAGGAAAATTCAAGGTGATTGATAAAATTGAAAAACAACTTCGGACAAATATGTTTGAAGATGAATGGAAAATTTTAACCGAGGATATAAAGTATGAACCAAATACAAGAACAGAAACAAAGGTTATAAAGTATTTCCGAACTTTTATTATCATCGTTGGGATTATTGAAATACTTTATCTCGGTTATCATTTATATCAATTATTACCTAAGTGTTATTGTTAACTAAAACTAAATAAATATGGCAAACAAAAGAGTATTCGTTGCATTTGCAATTGAAGACGAGGTGACAAAAAATCTGTTTACAGGTCAGGCAAAGAATAAAAATGTTCCGTATGATTTCGTTGACATGTCAGTCAAAGAGCCATGGGATGAAAAGTGGAAAACTAATTGTAGAACTAAAATAAAGGGCTGTGATGGTTTTATTGCTTTGGTATCAAAGAATACAAAGAAAGCAACAGGCGAATTGTGGGAAATTGACTGCGCTAAAGAGGAAAAAATTAAAATGCTTGGAATTTATATTAAGGAAGCAACGTACGCTGACAAACCAGACAATTTATATGGTGTGACTTGCAAAGAGTGGACTTGGGAAAATGTAAAAGAGTTTATCGAATCCCTTTAATTTTTTGTCATACTTTTTGTGCCAACACACATTTAGCACATTTGCCTCCTCGTTCCTGCGGGGCAAAAGAGCTAAGCCGACACACAAACAAAAAGATATGCCAAAAGCAAACGCACAGTAACGAGAAAAAATCAAATAAAAATCTCTGCCACCGCACTTTTAAAGACAGTAGACAATTATATAAAATGACCGTGACAAGCAGAAGCGAATAAAGCAACGATTGCCTAACAGCGCACTGGTGCAATAGCGGGGAAGTGCGAATATGAACAGTAGTGCAATTAATAAATATGGTGCATTTAGACAGGTTAGTGTTTCAAAAACCGCTACTGCGCCAGTGCGCAAACCGTTAGCAGCAAGGTTAAAAAGACAATGAGTATCGTCAAAAATGAGCAGACAATATTTGACTTAGTAACATTTGATACAGAATTTAAAAAATAAAAAAGCGACTTTTGAAATAATATTTTTATTCACTTAATAAGCAAAACATGAACAATTCAAATCGAATCGGAATCGACAACAATAAAGCAAAACATTTAGCAGAAAAACTAAATGAACTTTTAGCAAATTATTCTATCTTTTACCAAAACACTCGTGGTTACCATTGGAATATAAAAGGTGAGAAATTCTTTGAACTACATTTGAAATTTGAAGAATTATATAATGACTTGCTTTTAAAAATAGACGAAGTTGCAGAACGTATATTGACATTAGGTCATACGCCAAAACATAATTATGCGGATTATCGCGCAACTTCAAAAATAAAAGAGAGTGCACAAGTGAGTGATGGCATAAAAGCCGTTGAAGACATTTTAGCTTCCTTTCAAATAATCATTATACTTCAACGAGAACTGCTTGCGATTTCGGCTGACGCAGATGATGAAGGAACGAATGCTTTAATGAGTGATTATATTCGCTTACAAGAAAAATTGGTTTGGATGTATTCTTCCTTTTTAAATAAATAAACTCGGTATAATTAGTAAAATAAAACACTATGGAAAATTCAAAAAAAGGAAAATGCCCATTTCATCATGGCGCAAATACAGAAACGCATAATTCTGTGATGGACAAATGGCCAAATGCGCTTAATCTTGATATTTTACATCAGCACGACACAAAGACAAATCCCTTAGGAGTAAGTTTTAATTATGCTGAGGAATTCAAAAAACTTGATCTTGAAGCGTTAAAGAACGATCTTAAAAAACTAATGACAGAAAGCCAAGACTGGTGGCCGGCTGATTGGGGGCATTACGGAGGATTGATGGTTCGTATGGCTTGGCATTCAGCAGGAACATATCGTTTAGCAGACGGACGTGGTGGTGCAAATACGGGCAATCAACGCTTCGCGCCACTTAACAGTTGGCCTGACAATGTGAACCTCGATAAGGCGCGCAGGCTTTTGTGGCCTATAAAGAAAAAATACGGCAACAAATTCTCTTGGGCTGACCTTTTCATTTTAGCCGGTAATATGGCTTATGAATCGATGGGATTCAAAACATTTGGTTTCGCTGGTGGACGTGAGGATATTTGGCATCCTGAAAAAGATATTTACTGGGGTGGAGAAAAAGAATGGCTTGCAAAATCTCGTTATTCAAATAGCACAGAAAGCGAATCACTTGAAAATCCATTGGCTGCAGTGCAAATGGGATTAATTTATGTGAACCCGGAAGGTGTTGATGGCAAACCAGATCCTTTAAAAACTGCCAAAGACGTTAGAACAACATTTAAACGCATGGCCATGAATGATGAAGAAACAGTTGCGTTAACTGCCGGTGGCCACACCATTGGTAAAGCACATGGTAACGGCGACGCTTCTATTTTAGGTTCAAATCCTGAAGGTGCAGATTTAGAAACTCAAGGTTTTGGTTGGATGAATCCCAAAGGGAAAGGCAATGCAGAAGATACAGTTTCAAGTGGTTTGGAAGGAGCATGGACTACAACTCCTGATAAATGGAACCACACTTACTTCCACTTATTGTTGAATTATGAATGGGAATTGAAAAAGAGTCCTGCCGGTGCATGGCAGTGGGAACCTATCAACATCAAAGAAGAGGATAAACCATTGGATGCACATGTTAAAGGAAAAAGAAGAAATCCAATGATGACAGATGCCGACATGGCAATGAAAATAGATCCTGAGTATAAAAAAATCTCTGAGAAATTTTATAAAGACCCTAAATATTTTGAAGAAGTTTTTGCAAGGGCCTGGTTTAAATTAACGCACCGTGACTTGGGCCCGAAAAGCCGTTATCTTGGTGCTGATGCTCCAAAAGTAGATTTAATTTGGCAAGACCCAATTCCAACCGTTGATTACAAATTAACTGATTCAGAAATTGAAGAATTAAAAACAAAACTTCTGAATTGTGGTTTAAGCAGAACAGAACTAATTAATACAGCATGGGACAGCGCAAGAACTTTCCGAGGTTCTGACTACAGAGGTGGTGCAAATGGTGCAAGAATTCGCTTAACTCCTCAAAAAGACTGGGAAGGAAATGAACCAAAACGATTAGAAAAAGTTCTTAATAAACTAACAGAAATCCAAAATGGATTAAGTAAAAAAGTAAGCATCGCTGATTTAATTGTATTAGGTGGAAGTGCCGCAATTGAAAAGGCAGCTCAAGATGCCGGTGTAAAGATTAAAGTGCCTTTTAATGATGGGCGCGGAGACGCAACTCAAGAAATGACAGATGCGGAATCATTCTCAGTGCTTGAACCAATTCATGATGGTTACAGAAATTGGCTTAAAAAAGACTATACCGTTAAACCTGAAGAATTACTTCTTGACAGAACACAACTCATGGGTTTGACTGCTCCCGAAATGACCTCATTAATTGGCGGTATGCGTGTTTTAGGAACAAATTATGGCGGAACGAAACACGGTGTTTTCACAGACAAAGAAGGTGTATTAAGCAACGACTTTTTTGTAAATATTACCGATATGAATTATTCCTGGAAACCTGTTTCTGATAACCTATACAATATCGTTGACAGAAAAAGCGGAACAATCAAATGGACTGCTACAAGAGTTGATTTAGTATTTGGTTCTAATTCAATTTTAAGATCTTATTCAGAGGTTTATGCACAAGACGACAACAAAGAAAAATTTGTAACCGACTTTGTAAAAGCATGGACAAAAATCATGAATGCAGACCGTTATGATTTGAAAAAGTAACCCAGCTGCTAACAGCACCTAAAATAAATGGCGGGGAAGTGCGAATATAAACAGTTGTGCAACTAATTACCATTAGTGCGTATAGACAGTTGAGTGTTCCAAACCCGCCACTTCTTTTAGCTGCCAAACGTTAGGTGCAAGGTATAAAGTATTGTTAAATAATTACATTAATTGAAATATCTTTATAAACTTGATTAAACATTAAAAACCATTAATTATGAATTCAAAATTAAGAATTACCATCCTTGGGCTAACACTAGCACTAATTGTCTCAATTATTTCTTGTCAAAAATTAGCTACAAATCCAGAATCAATCGACAACGAAGACCCAATTAGTCAAATAGACCCAATTAATAATGAGAATATTAAAGCTAAAGTAGATAAAAATTTAAGCCTACTTTCAAAAGATGCCATAACAGGTGTGATTTATAGAGTTAAAGTGAAATTTAATACCGATGGAAGCGCAGATATTGAACGTTCAATCGTGAATGGACATGAGAACTTCGATAAGACAACACACTTTATTTCAAACGATGTACCTTTTCGTTTTGATGGGGACACTATTAAAATTGATGGTATTCCAGGTTCGACAATTTTTCACATACCATTTGAACCCGGAACCGAACCATGTAGTAATGTTAATGGTGGCACGACAGGCAAAATCTATTGTCAAAAACGCTGTAACGATTTAACCACAACTTGTAGGACAGACAATGAAGGTAGCAACGCGGGTGACCCTAAGGGATACTCAACTGGTTGCTCCGGATCTTGTACTGACTGTAAAGCTGTATCAGACGGATGTGGTTCAGGAAATAGCACAGGAACAACTGATTTCACAAAATCAGGTACAATTATCATAAAAGCAACAAATATTAATGTTAACGATTTATGATTTCAAAAATTATAGTCAACAATAAAAATACTTTATTGTTGACTATTTTTATACTGCAATTACAAATATTGACTGGTCAATCATCGTTGGCTGACTCTGTCATTAATTCCTATCATAAATTTAAAGCTTTTAACTACAATTTAAAACGACTTTATTTTTCAAGTTCGGATAATATTTGTGACACCTTTTATAGTGAAATTTTTGTAAGAAAAATAAAAGGAGATATTCATTATTTAATCGATTACAAAAAAAGATTTATTGCGGTAAGAAATACAAAACACTTTGGATATAACGATTTACCAGATAAAAAATTCACGAATTATAAGTTACTTAATTATGATTTTTATCCAATTGAAGCTAAACTAAAACCACATTTTATCTTTAACCCTAATGAATTTAGAGATATTCTAAATAACAAAAGCAGCTTAATAATAAATAGGAAAAATTTCAAAGACTTTATACTTATTGAAACTGTAGATACTCTACGATATTTCAATCAGGATAGTTCGACAATGATAAAATCGAATTTAAATAAGTATTATATTTCAAAAAAAGATTATAGAATTTTTAAAACGTCAAATCATCCAACTACTATAAATCACGTTGGTGAATCCCATGACTCAATTGTTTATTATTTTAGTTACAAAAACTCCAAAAAAAATGAAATAATAAAAACAATAGAAAATTTCATTCCATATAACAGCTCGGTTAAAAATAATAAACAATTGAAGCCGAACATTGAATACTTCCCTGAATTTTCAGGTAAAGACACTTCAAGTATTTTAATATCATCTAAAGACATTAAGTCCAAATTTGTCCTTGTTGAATTTTGGTACAAAGGATGCTCACCTTGTATAGCGAACATGAAGAATTTGCAAAAAATAAGAAATTCAATTTCTGAAGCCGACTTACAAATAATTGCTTATAATGAAGATGACCCAATAAATAAACAAACAATTTCTATAGTTAAAAAAATAAATAATTCGATTAAATTTCTGTTTAACTATAAAAATTTAACAAAAGCTATACCTGTTGAGTTTTTTCCAACAACATATATTTATAGAAATACTGACCGAAAAATTATTTATTACGATGTTGGAGGCGGTTCTGATTATACTCAAAATGTAATTCAAATTATAAAAGAACAGCTATAGTTTAAATACCCAGCACCTAACAGCACATTTGCCTTATGCGGGGACGTCGGTCATCGCTCGCGCGCAGACAAGTTGTCCCTTCTGGACATTATTTTGCGGCTCGCTAAAAACCGTGTATCTTCGGTATAGAGTTTTGTCGGGGTAGACAGTTGAATCTTCGGAAACCCAACTGCGCCAGCGCCGAAACCGTTAGGGGCAAGTGCTATAGACGGACTAACATTTGCTTTGACGTTTAATTTATTAGATTTATCTTCGATTAAAATATAACTTTATGAACAGACTAATTATCTTCACTGCGTTTACATTACTGATTTTTATTTCATGTAAAAAGAAAGAAACCGAAACTGAGAATACACCAAGCGTTCCGACACCAGTGCCAGAGTATAATAATATTACTCTGACTTTAACTGCAATAGACCTTGTCGGTGGCACAAACACCTATACATTTAATGGTAATCCTGTTTGCAAAATCACTTATCAAGGTTCGACAATAGACTCTCTAATATTAAATAGTTCTATTGTTAGTTATACTTCCTCCTCCACCGACTCATTATACTGTATAAATCCGACCAGTACTTATACTACAGTTAATAAATCGTTTAAGTTAAAAAATGGTGTAGATAATAATATTGAATTTTGGGACAACGCAGGTATGATTTCAAAATACAAAATCTCTGACCAAGGTTTGTGGATCACAGTAGTAAGGAGTACAAAGCCTGGGTACTTGGCTATTGCTTGTTCTGGGAAATTATTTTATGGTATAAAAGCCCTTTAAAAAATTAAGCATTAAAGCACCAGCCACTAACCAGCAAGCAAGCGTAAGCGGGCGAACTCGGTCATCGCTCGGGCGCAATATTTCGGTAGACGCTGTATCAAAAACAATCTGAGCCTGCTTGGGAACCTTACTCCACCGCCTTCACTTTCCCAAATAAGAACAGGGCAATAAATGCCAAAATTACTGCACCGTAGCCAAGGTATTTGTATCCTACCAAAGTGCCATCTGCATTTTGCATAACAATAAATCCGCCTATTAAGGATGACATAGATGTTCCAAATTGTTGGATGGATGAATTGATAATTAAAAAAGCGCCACGTTGTTTGGGTTCTACTGTAGATGTAACATGCGCTAAATTGATAATCATTCTTGTGCCACTAAAAATAAAGAAGGTGGCCGTTACACTAAGCAAAACAAAAACAGAAGAAGTATACAGGTTTGTTATTCCTAAAATTGGTATCAAACTTAAAAAAGTAAGAATGGTAATTACAATTTGTCGGCCGTACTTATCACTCAGTTTCCCAACCAGCGGAGAAATAAAAGCACTTAACAAGCCACCAACCACATAAACTAAGGGAACTGTGCTTCTGAAATCAAATTTTAAATTAGCCGTAAAATAATCCGTTAAAAAAGGAATGATTAAGAAATGAGAACAAACAATAGTGAAAGTAAGAAGCAGTGCTTTTATTTTGTTCGCATCTGACAATAAGTTTTTCAATAATTTAACCAAACTCATTTTTGTTGCCGTAGCCAGATGATTGGTAAAATTGGGTACAATAAAAATTACACCCAACCAAACCACAAAACAGATGAAAGACAAAACCAGAAATGGTGTACTCCAGGTGTAAGCAGAAGCCAAGTACAAACCTCCGGGCACACCCACAACACTGGCTAGAGAAAAACCTGTCATTAATACCCCCATGGCTTGTCCGCGTTTAGATGGATGGATAGCGTCGCCCACAATAGATTGGATAACAGAGCTGGCAATACCGCCAAATAAACCGGTAGCAAATCGGGCAGTTAATAAAAATGCATAGCTAGTAGAAACACTGCAGAGAAAAGTACAAATGGTAAACCCGGTATAAATTAAAAGTAAAACTTTTTTACGGTCATACAAATCCACTTTATTTACAAAAATCAAAGATGAAATAAATGCGCCAAATCCGTAAGAAAATACAAGCACGCCAAATTCTTTTGGTGTTACGCCCCACTCTGCCGTTAATAAAGGTTTTAAGGGCATCATAATCATAAAATCAACAATACCGGTAAACTGAATGAAAGCAAGTAACAGCACTAATCGTATTTCTTTTCCGCTCATAATTAAGCCGCCAAGTTGCAATTAGATTTTTAATAATAGAAACGAATTGAAAATAATTAATAACAATTTTCTTTTATCTTTGTTTAGGTTGAAGTAAAAGCTAACAATTATATTTCATTGTTTTTTTTATCCGGAGCCGGAATTTAGTATCCATTAAACAACAAAATACTTTTGAATCAAATACTAAAATCTTTTTACAGAATAATCCCATTTAAAAGGGAGATCTATAGCGTATTAAAGATTTTTTGGCGACCAAAAGAATCGGTTTATAAGCATCTTTATTTTAAGCAAGCTTTTCAGGTAAAAATTAATCACACTAAAAAATTTAAAATTCACAACGGTTATCAATTAGAGAATGAAATTTTTTGGGAAGGATTAACCGGAAAGTGGGAAAAAGAATCCATTAAGCTTTGGATGCGTTTATGCGAGTTTTCAAATCACATATACGACATAGGAGCAAACACCGGAATATACGCCTTGATTGCTAAAACAATTAATCCCAATGCGAAAGTTTATGCTTTTGAACCTCAGCCCTTGTTTTTTAAATTGCTGCAAAAAAATATTGAACTTAATAACTACGATATTAAAGCTTATAGAAATGCTGTTTCAAACCTTGATGGTAATATTGTTATTGAAGATTATTTAATAGAAAATCACACAATAAATGTAGAAGCCTTACAATTAGACAGCTTCGTTCAGAAAAATAATTTGAAAAGCATTGATTTATTGAAAATAGACGTTGAGGCACATGAGCCTCAAGTATTAGAAGGGTTTATGAAGAACTTAGCTCAATTTAAACCCACTTTTTTGATTGAAGTTTTGAATGAAGCGGTGGCAGATTATATATACCATGCGGTAAATAAATACGAGTATTTGTATTTCAATATTGATGAGAACAAGGGAATTCGGCAAACAAAGAAAATTGAAAAGAGTGATTATTTAAACTATCTGTTATGTAGTAAAGAAACAGCAAAAAAATTAGGACTGACTATTGACCCGTAGATGAATTTGAAAGTTAACTACATAAAGGAATCTGAACTACTTAGCCCAAAATCAATTAAATTCAATAACTAATACTCCCTTACCAAAACATCACTCAATAAACTTTCTGTACCGTTTAACATTACGGCTTTTATTCGGAAAGAATAAATATTTCCCATCTGAGGGCTTTGATCTTTGTATGTTCTTTCTTTACCTTCAAGGGTTTTTAATATTTCTATGTCTTTTCCTTTCTGTTGACGGTAAATAATGAATTTTTCTATTTCTTTGGCCTCGTAATTCCAACTTAATAAAATGTGCTTTTGTTTGCGGTCTACCTCGGCGTTAAAATCTTTTATTTTAGGCCTGAATCCGCTTTCGTAAAAAATAAATAATTCATTGGAAACCGACTCGTTATTACTTTCATCTTTTGATTTAATAACATAACCATACATGGTGCCATTAACAGCTGTTGTATCTAGCATGTAATTTAAGGTATCTGCTGAATTAAGTGCAGCTATCCATTCAAATTTTTTATTTTTTGTTCTTCGATAAACTCCATGCTTTAATATTTCTTCTTCTTGTGCAACACTGTATTTTAGTTTTACTCCATTGAGTTTAGCAGACACTCCCAGCAAGATTGGCTTCACCGGCGCAATGGTATCTGTTTTTTTAATTTTGATAAAAGGACTTAATTGCGAAGTATTGTAATTACTATCGGTTGCAGCAATAGCATAATAAGCAAAATGTGATAAATTATCTAAGGCGAGTTTCTCATTAAACACAGTATCACTAATAAAATGGCTGTTAATTTGAACGGGCTCTTCGTTTAGTGCATTTACTCTGAAAATTTTATAACCGAGCAAATTCTCATCCTTGGGCTTCAACCATTGTAAAGTAATATTTCCATCTCTATCACATTTGCCATTTAGTCCTTTAGGTACATCAGGAGGAATAGAATCAGTAATCACAACTAATTTAGAAAAGGAAGATAAAGTATCGCCGGCCTGCGTAAGTGCAAAAACTTTATAATAATAAGAATGTTTTAAAGCTGTATCGCGATAATTTAAAGCATTTGCAAGTTCAGCTACCGTATTATATTTCCCCGACTCGGTTTTACATTTTGTGAGGATGAACTTTTGAATAAATTTTGTTTCAGCTGTATCATCCATTCTCCACTTCAAATAAACATCTTTATTGCCCAGAACTTCTACACTATCAAAAAGCGGAAAAGATTGAATAGGCTGACTGGCGATAGTATTAATTAAATTAGAAGGAGCAGAAAATTCTCCGAAATAATTTAAGCCTCTTACTCGGTACGTGTATTGTTTATTTAGTACAGGCATTGTATCTCTATAAAATATTAATTTCTTTTTCTGTTTATTTTCTTCACCCATAAATACTAAAGGTTGTTGATGTACAAATTGATAATGTATGTTATCTTCACTTCGTTCTACATAAAATCCCGAATAAAATTCTTGTAAGGCTTTCACATCCCAATTCAATTCCATTTTGTTGTACTTTGTTTTGTGCGAAACCTGACTCATTTCTTTTTTCGCACTTAATGTTGCAGTATTAATCTCAATCTCCTTAAATTTTTTTAAATTTTTTGGTCCGGTATAATTCTTTAACACATAGGTATACGTTTGTCCCGAAACAAAATCATTATCTGCAAAATACAATCCGCAAGCTTTTGCAACTTCTCTATCAAAATCGCAGGATAACAATAAAAATTCATACATCATTTTTTCGTCTTTTGCTTTTTGCTGCGGTAATTTTTCTTTACTTACATTTCCGAATAAACTTTGATAAGTAAAGCCGAATTTATTTTTATCTTTTCTAATGAGAGGAAGCCAATGCGCCGTATCGATAATGGAATACGGATAAAATTTATCGAGCAAAATCTTCTCGTTTCCGTTTTTATCTATACGAGAAATTTGAATTGGCCACTCGGTGTATTTATCCAAATCGGCTTTAGAATTTGGTAGCAAACGAAATAAAACACTGTCCTTTTTAACAAAAAAACGGACTTCAAAATTTTGAGCAAATATTGAAAAGGTTAAAGAAAATAAAAAAATATACAAACAAAATAATCTCATTACTTAATTATTGGTCCGCAGTTTTGACCGTATTCATAATTGAAATCAAATCTTCCGTCCACTTTTCCACAAATTGCAAAAGGCACAGAAAATGTTCCGTTGAAATAAATTGGTTTTGGAAATTGTGCATGTAAAATGGATAGCATGCCTCCTTCGAATACTTTAAAATTGAAATCCTCTTCCAATATGCATTTAACTTTAACGGTTTCACAAATTCCGCACACGCATACTTCTTTATCATACGGACAATTGAATGGAAATTTAATATAACCATAAACCCGAACCAGAGGGTGAAAAACCAAATAAGCATTCCCTTCTGCTTGAAATCCCAAGAACCCTACGTTTTTATCAGTGCGACTACAACGAGCATTTTTACCGTAATTCCGCAACATCATGTCAAAACCTAAATCAAAATCAAATAAGCCTTCTACATTAAAAAACCAAAAATGAAAATTTTTATAAATATTGGAATGTACTTTGGAGCCTATACATAAACCTTTACCTCGCGATAAATCTTCAGCATCTCTGCTCACAAATGCATTTCCGAAATGTTGCTGTATAGAATTTGGGGCAGGTAGAGCCGGCTCAATATCATTACCGGTCATAATATAAGTTGGAGTGCCGGCAAAATTTAAAAATTTAATATTCATAGGTTTTGAAGGTGTTCCAAAACAAACATGCCATTTAGCCGGTTCGGTGTGAAATTTAAAATAACCGGTGCCGGATAAAACCTCGTATGCGCTGGCGCTCACTTGTGCTAAAAAATCAAAAGACTTTGCGTCTAAGTCTATATCCATAGCTGCTTTTCCTTTAATTGGAATATCCACATCATCAGATTTTGCCAAAGCTCTTATTTCTCCACTTAATCCAATATAACTTAATCCCCAATGCTCATTAAAATTTAATTTTAAAAAATAATCTCCGTTGCATAAAGTTTCGTTTACGGTAAACTCTCCGCTTGCCCCTGCTTTTAAACCCAGTTTTGTATTTTTATCGGGGGTATATTTTAAAGCAAAAGGGTTATTTGTATTAAAACTTTTTCTTAATGCTACATATTCCGGCTCCGTTAGTTTATCGGGTTTCATGTGATAAGACACCCCTCCTATAAAATGAGAAAGGGCCATGGGGGTTCCGGGCACTATATATTTAGAAGGAACCATAAAGTCCAGAAAAAAATATTTAAAATCTTCTTTCCTTCCGAATCCTGCACTTACTGCAATGGGATCTTGAATTACTTTTACAATTTTTACCTCAGCTTTACCAAAAAAACCTTCACCATACTCTCCAAAATCTTGTTTATGTTCGAAAGAACCTTTTATGGTACAAGGTAGTGTTTGGACGTCGACACTCACTCCTCCCAAATAAATTCTATCAAACATCCATTTTGTTTTTTTGAAAGTCACTGCCGGTCTAAAATTATCCGCCGGAAATTGTTCATCTTTCGCTTCGATTTTACCTTTTATATAAACCACTGTGCCAGCACTTATACTCTTTTCGGCCTCATCCACCAGGTTGAATAACATGTTGAATCCAAGAATTGGCGCTTTATCTTTTATACCAAAAGTGATGCCTTGTAAAGAAACCGGATAACGATGGGTATTTGCCGGATTATTACCACTGGTATTTAAAGAAAATAAACCACCATGTATAAATGGTTCCTCCGTGCTAATTCTTAAATCACTAAACATCATTGTATTTCCGGCGGTACTGAAATTAGCATGATCAAATCCTATTTTACCATTTAGAAGCGCGGTTGGTTTATAGTAACCATTTCTTTTTATAATGCTTATAGAAGAATTATTAGTCAACTCTACATTAGCACCAAAAACATCCATCTTAAATTCTCTTTCGGGCTTCACCATAAAATTAAAATCCAATTCATTGGTTCCGTAATTGTAAAAGGCTGCTGCTTTATATTTCAAATTTTGATTTTCATCCGTAATGGGTAAATGCACTAAGCCGGTGAGATGTCCTTCTGATATCTGATTTCTTACAAAACCTACACCCAATTCATCAATAGAATATTTCCAACCGCTCATACTTCCTTCATTTAAACTTAAGATTGGTTTGCCTTCTATATAACCACTTAAACCGGTTTCATCAATAATAATATTATTAGCTAAAATTTGACGACGTTGACCCTGACTTGAAAATTCGGGAGGTAAAGTAATTTTTACCGACTTTAGATAAAAACCTCGCCAGGCATTGAGTGATGGCAAATTTGGATTTTCGTATCCTGCAGGAAAAGCCATAACCGGAGAATTTGCATTTATACTCATATCCAAGGTGGCATCATTAACTACAAAAGACCAATCTTTTAACCATCTTAATTTAAAGGGAGAAATTTTTGCAGAACAAATAAAGTTCTGAATATCTTCCGTATAAACATTAAAAACTGCGCGAACAACAGTATCTTTAGTAATATCACCTTTAATTGTAGTTTTTACTTTTTCATTATCATCCGCAACTAACAAGGACTTTCTAAAAATAAATTCGCCACTTAAATTAATGGCTTTAAAACCGCCGCAATTCCACTCCACCCAATTTTTATTATGTTCAAAAAGATGTAGAGTTACAGCAGAGTTTACTTTAATATATTGTTCTCCCACCAAAAATAATTTGGCCTGATCGCCATTTAATACACCGCTGGGATTGAATTTTACATTGGAGGCTCGGAAAGCAATTTTTTTTGTTGTGCCGGGAAAATCTATGGCTGCAAAGGCAGAAAAAGTGGCTTCACTTTTTTTAAACTGCATGGAATCTACCGCAATTACATAGCGCATTGCTCCTTTTTGCTTTATGATTCCAAAGGGCAAGCTGGCTGTTGAATCGGGACTAAACCACTCAATAAATTTATTTTTATTTTCTACTTCTGTAACCAGCGATATAACTTTAGTAACATCGGGATGAGGAGTTTGCTCAAAAGCATAATTGGTTAATAAAAATTCAGGCGGTTCCGGCAAACTTTCCATTTCGATTTGCGCGAATGAAACAGCAAATTGTGATAAAAAAAGAAGTAGATATACCGCCTTAATTTTCAGATGAAGATTTTACAGATTAAAAATATAAAAATTTTTATATGCTGCAAATACCGGCCTTATAATTTTCTTACTTTATTTAGCATTTGTGCAATGGCCTTTTCGGTGGGTATTTGTACCATTTGAATGCGCTGGGCATAGTAAATGCTGTCTAATATTTCCTTGTTTTTATGTTCAATTAAGGTATTTGCTTCTTTCAGTTCCAAATTTTTAGTTCTTTCGATTTCGGCAATTTTATCAGATTTTTCCTTTTCGAAACTGGTGATCATGCGTTTAATATTGGTGCTTGTTTCATCACTTAAAAGTGAATTTTGTTCCTCAAAATATTGCTCAAAATAACTTAAAGCCTCTTGCAAATTATTTTTCTTTTTATTTAAAACATACAACAACTTAAGTAGCCTTATTTTTTTTTGTTTAGATCCGTTTTTGCCAATTAATTGCAGGGCTTCATTAAATGAATTAAGCGCTTCTTCGTATTTTTCTGTGTTTAAATAAATTTCGCCCAACTCCGTATAGGTAGTTATTAATCCCTGAATATGATTTAATTGTTTGCGATAATTTAAACTCTCTTTCAAATACCCCAAAGACTCGATTGTATTTCCCTTTTGTTTTTCAACCAGCCCCAAGTCATTTAAGGTTCGGCTTAAGCCGGTATAATGCGATAATTTTCGGTAAATGGCTTCGGATATCCTTAAATGTTCAAGAGCCAGTTGTAAATTTTTTAAATGAATTTCATTAGTGGCTTGTGCATTATTTACACGGGCAATACCATAATCGCATTGTTCTTTTTCAAACAACTGTTTGGCATTGGCTAAATTTTCTCTGGCACTGGGTATATCCTTCGTGTCTACATAAAAAATTGCCAGGGCATAATACACCCAAGCTATAAAATTATTTTCATTTTTTAAATTGAGTTGGAAAATTTTGAATAAGGTTTTAAAGGCCGTTTCGTATTCTCCTTTAAACCAATGTACATAAGCATTTAAATTTAAGGCTACGGTTAAAGCATTTTCATCATTTTTTAATTCTTGAATGAGTGCTTCGTTATTTAAAATCACTTTCTCATTCACCGAGCCTGTTGAAAGTAATAATTGATATTGCGTGATGTAATTGCACAAAAACTCCCCTTCTTTAAAATTTAGTTTACGGCTGAGTGCCAGGGCATCCTTTTGCAGATCATGAATCTTATCTCCCAGAGTATCGCAATAATTCACAATTAGTTCCACATATTTCCAAAATTTAATTTTAGACTCCGGTAGGTCTTTCAAAGAATTATCTAACTCCTGGTGGAGCGCACTAAAACTTAGCATTTACACTCGAAAGTATAGAATTAGAAGAACATTTCCTAAAATTTTGGTTTTGCGTATGCAGCACACGCAACTCGAATGATAAAATTTAAGGTTTGAAAAAAGATGACAGGCTTGAAAAGAATTAATTCTTATCCGGTATTACAATACCCTGGATAGGGATATTTACAACTTGCTTATAGTCTTCCATAGCCTGAAGCATATCTTCATCATCTTTATCATAATGCCAGTTAACGGTTACCTCACTTCCGCCATTGTGAATTCTTTCGAGTTTTTTTAAAACGCCCATTATAGATTTTGAAGTGCTGGTATTGAAATACTCCAATTCTATATTCACTTTTGTTGTAGGCTTAGCTATATCGGCGTACTTATCTAAGGCATCCATTAAAGGGATATAAAATTCCAATGCATTTTCGGGCACCGACCAACCTTTAATTTGCAGAGAACCTTGCTTTAAATCGAATTTAATTTCAGGTGTTTTTGGGGATGCTTCTAAACTATAATTTTCCATGTGTGTAAATCGTGTAAAATTTTGCAGGATGAAAGTAATTAAAAAAAGATTAGTTATTGGGCATTATGTGGGTTTCTCGTCTTAACTAACCTAAAACTGGTCGAAAAATAAGGCCTAACTTCTCTTTTTAAAAAAATTTGCTACTGAATTAACAATTAGTACGACTAGCTTTAATCATGGCATTCACCCTTTTTTCAGAAGGAATTTGCGCCATTTGAATTCGCCGAGCGTAATGAATAGAATCTAAAATTTCTTTTTGTTTTTCCTCCACTAAATACTTTTGACTTTCTACTTCTAACTTTTGACTTTCAATTATCCCCTTTTGTTTTTGAGTAATTTTAAAACGATTGTACATAAAGCCCGCTAAGATCATGACCAATCCCAATCCTCCAAACAAGGCATACTGCTGATTTTTTTTAGCTTTTATTTCTGCGCTTTGTTTAGCGAGCTCTGCATTTTTCACTTCACTTTCTTTAGCATGTGCAACAGAATCTGCAGCCGATTGTTTTTCGTATTCGTATTTGAGTTGGGTTTTTATACTGGCTTTGCGGGCCGATTCGTTGTTTAAGCTATCATTCATACGACAATGCAATTCGTACATGACCAAGGCATTCTTAGCATCTCCCTGCGATTTGTAGATTTTGTATAATTGACCCGAATTATCTTTAATATCTGAAGGATATCCTAGTTCCTGCCCCATTTGCAATCCTTTTTTAAAATGGGCGCTTGCTTCTGCTATTTTGCCGATTTTTAATGAGATGGTTCCCATGTTGTAGTAGGCTTCGGCCAGGCCCTTTTTATCCCCTACTTCGTCGCGTATTTTTCCGCTCATGGCAAAATATTTTTGTGCCGAGTCTAGTTTATTTTCATTAAAATAAATTCGCGCAATATTGGCTAGTGCATAGCCCATTCCGTTCTTATTATCAATTTGCTCTAGCAACTTTAAGGCCATAAAGTTATACTCCATGGCTTTGTGTTTATCACCCAATTTATTATTCAAAAGTCCAATATTCACATAACATTCAGCAATTCCTTGTTTAAAATTTATCTCCTGCCTCAATTTTAAACTCATCATAATCATTTTCATAGCATCAGCATTCTCTCCCTGCATTTCAAGCATTTTGCCGATGTTGTTGTAACAAACAGACTGCCCGTATTTATCACCAATTTGCTCCTGTATCACCAAACTTTGATGAAAATAATCCACCGCTTTCGCAATATCGCCCTGACTTTGGAACAAGTATCCAATATTGTTCAGGGTGAGTGCGAGCCCTCTTTTATCACCTATATTCTTTTGAATGGACAAACCTTTTTCGTAAGTCTCCATCACTTTTGAGATTTTTCCCTGATTAAAATAAATAACGCCAATATTGCTTAGTGAATTTGCTATACCTTTTTGATCCTTTACTTTTTCGCGGATATCCAAACTGCGGTAATAATTTTGCAAAGCTTTTTCAAAATTTCCCTGAACGTTGAACAAATACCCCTTATTATTGAGTGCGTCAGCCTTGTATTTTAGGTATATCATTTTTAAATTTTCATTTTCTGAAACTGAAGGCATGTTTAGATTTTTTTCTGCAATACGCAGTAATTGGTCATTATAAGTAGGCCATACATTATCGTCGCTTTCAGCTTCAATCATTTGACTTAACAGGAGGCATTTTGAAGTGTCGGCGGAAGTTTTCGTTAAAAGCACATTAAGCGAATCAACCAGTTTATTCTGTGCTGAGAGATTGCCACACCTGTTTGATAACAATACAGATACTATATAAATTAAAAAGACTCTGAAAAGCATATGAAACACGCTATAAAACTAACAGAAAAAACTATATTCTCATACGTTTTATAATTGAAGATACCCTTTTCTCGCTTGGTATTTGCGCCATTTGAATGCGGCGGGCGTAATGAATAGAATCTAAAATTTCTTTTTGTTTTTCCTCCACTAAATACTTTTGACTTTCTACTTCTAACTTTTGACTTTCAATTATCCCCTTTTGTTTTTGAGTAATTTTAAAACGATTGTACATAAAGCCTGCAAAGATCATGACCAATCCCAATCCTCCAAACAAGGCATACTGCTGATTTTTTTTAGCTTTTATTTCTGCGCTTTGTTTAGCAAGTTCAGCATTTTTTACTTCTGATTCTTTGGCATGCGCCACCGAATCGGCAGCGGCCTGTTTTTCGTATTCATGTTTCATTTGTGCCCGCAAACTCGCTTTGCGTGTTGATTCATTCTGAATGCTGTCATGCAATTTAATATGTAATTCATAATCCTTCAAGGCTTCATTAAAATTCCCCATTTCTTTATGTAAACGAAATCGTGTTTTCGCAGCTGAACTAATCACTTCAGGAAAACCTAATTCTTTGCCTTTTTGGTATCCAAGATTCACGTACACCAAGGCCTTTTTCAAGAGTTGAGCTTTTTGAGTAGAATAAACAGGGTCTTGTGACTTTTTATGTAACAACATGGCCATTTTGACCTCTGCCATAGCCAATGGATAAATGGCATTGATACTTTTATCAATAGCAAGCACTTTTTCAAGATAAAATTGGGCTGAATCAAAATTACTTTTATCAGAAAAGATCACTGAAAGGCCTGAATAAGAATTGGCCCGATCAGCCGGTGAACCATATTTTTCGCGAATGATTAGGGCCCTATTAAAATAGGTCAGTGTTGAATCATCCTTACCCAGGTTTTTAAAGCAGCCTCCGATATTATGGATCTGAGTTGCCGCCATTGTATGATTACCGGTTGCAAGATAAGTACTCAGACTCTTTCTGAAGATTTGCATTGCATGATCAAATTCGCCTTGAGAAAAAAGAATACCTCCTATATTGGAATAAGAAGTAGCCAGTCTGTTCTTTAAACCCAGTTGTTCGAGAATAGCTATACATTTGAATTGATGCTCCAAGGCAGCACTATGCAGGCCTTTGTTTCGGTAAAGGAAGCCTAACCAGCCATGTGCGTCGGCTTGTCCTAATTTGTAATTTATACGATCGGAAATTTTAAGACCTTCTTTGCAAAGTTGTATAGAAGTATCGGGTTTGTTATTCGCATAATAACCACACAAACTATGCAACGCAGTAACTCTAATGGTATCGTGTATTTTTTGCTTGAGTACATTTAAAATCGAATCAAGTTCTCTTTTTTGAGAAAAAATTTGGCTACAGATTAAAAGTAAAAAAACTATTATTACTTTCTTGAACTTTGTCTGTTGGTAATTCCTGCTGCTACCAGCTGTTCTTTCCATATTCAAATTTCGTAAATGTATTTTAATCAATTGCTATTTTTTCCTATCACTTTAGTGATCATCCACAACACCCTTTTATCGGATGGAATCTGGGCCAGCTGAATTCGTTTAGCATAATAAATAGAATCTAAAATCTCTCTTTGCTTTTCCTCCACTAAATGCTTTTGACTTTCCACTTCTAACTTTTGCCTTTCTATAACTTCTTTTTGTTTTTGAGTTACTTTAAAACGATTGTACATAAAACCAGCGAAAATCATGACTAAAGCTAATCCTCCGAACAAAGCATACTGCTGGTTTTTTTTGGCTTTAATTTCGGCACTTTGTTTAGCAAGCTCTGCATTTTTAACTTCATTTTCCTTAGCATGTGCAACAGAATCTGCAGCCGCTTGTTTTTCGTATTCGTATTTGAGTTGAGATTTTATGCTGGCTTTGCGGGTTGATTCGTTGTTGATACTGTCGCTCATTTGTATATAGATTTCGTAGTTTTCAAGTGACTTTTTAAAATTTTTTGTTTGATTATAAAGATAATACAATGAAAGTGCACTTTCGCGGATGTGGCGCGGACTTTTGCTTTCCCGAGCTAATTGAAATGCGCTTTCCCCATAACTTATAGCTTGTTTTAGATGTCCAAGTTTTTTATGCGCGTTACAAATATAATCTAAACAGGAACTAATTCCGGTTTTATAATTCAGTTTTTTACGCAATTTCAAAGCTTTTTCAAAATAATATAAGGACGAATCGTAATTCCCATTATCAAATAATACCGCCCCTATGGTAATGTAAGAATCCGACATTCCCTCTGTGTCACCAATTTCCTTTCTAATTTTTAAAACTTCACCGATTAATTTATTTATTTTATTGGCATCTTTTTCAGTATCGTATAAGGAAGCCAAATTGGTTAATGATACAGCTTCGCCTGATTTATTTTCAATTTCATGTTGAATTTTTGCGGCATTAACTAGAAACTCTTCCGCTTTTTTAAGATCTCCTTGTTGTGAATAAATGGTTCCCAAATTAGTAAGCGTTTGCGAATACCGTTTTTTCGTTTTTATACCCGAATCACTTTGCAATAAGGCTTCATTTATTTTTAGCGCGCTGTTATAACAAGCAATTGCTTTTTCAACCTCCCCCGAATTATTATATACCACACCAAGATTATTTAGCGTGAGTGCCATTAATGATTTGGAATTACTTTTAGTATAAATCAAATATATTTGTTCATAGCATGTGATAGCTTTTTTACTATCGCCCGTCATTTGATAATAATAGGCCTGATTTCCAATTCCGGAAGCCCAAAATCGGGTAAATAACTTATGTAATGGATGTGTTTCGGGATATTTTTTATTTGCGGCAGAGGCAATTCTAATCAATTCACTATTATACAGCATCCAAACCGACGGATCGTTTTCTTCTTCAATTATACCCTCAAGAAATGCACATCTTAAAGAATCATGCGTAAAGTTTTTTAATTTTAAAGTTAGGCTATCCGACAAAATATACTGACCCATTGCATTTTCCAAATAAAAAAACAATAAATAAAAACCTAGTATTTTGCGGATAAAAATTGTCATTTCAATTTCCGGTTATTAACTTATTCAGCATTGTTTTAACCTGCGTCTCTGAAGGTATTTGTGCCATTTGTATTCTTCGCGCGTATTGAATGGAATCTAAGATCTCCTTTTGTTTCTCTTCAACTAATTTCTTCTGCTCTTCCACAATTTCTTTTTGATGTTCAATGATTCCTTTCTGTTTCTGAGTTACCTTAAAACGGTTAAACATAAATCCCGCAAAGATCATAACCAATCCCAATCCTCCAAACAAGGCATACTGCTGATTTTTTTTAGCTTTTATTTCTGCGCTTTGTTTTGCGAGTTCTGCATTTTTTACTTCACTTTCTTTAGCATGTGCAGCAGAATCTGCAGCAGCTTGTTTTTCGTATTCGTATTTGAGTTGGGAACGAATGGAAGCTTTGCGATTTGATTCGTTATTAATAGAGTCACGCATTTGGATATAGAGTTCATAATTTTCAAGTGCTAGTTTGTGATTATTAGTGGCTTTGTAAACCTTATTCAAAGTAATTGCTGCAGCCTTTATATTTTCAGGGAAGCCAAGTTCCTTGCTAACTTTCATTGACTTTAAACAAAAGTCTAATGCTTTTGAATAATTTTTTTGATAAAGATAAGTAACGCCAATGTTACTTAACGTATAAGCAGCGCCGTTTTTATCATCAACTTCTTCTTGAATTTTTAAACTTTTATGATAATATGCTAAAGAATTAACGTAATTTTTTTGAGATTTATAAATGCCACCAATATTATTTAATGTGATTGCAATTCCTATTTTATCTCCAATTTCTTCCTGTATTTTTAAGCTTTTATTATAATAATTTAGTGCCAATGCAAAATCTTCTTGGCCGGAATAAATAAACCCAATGTTACTTAATGAAAAAGCTATTCCACTTTTATCTTCTATTTCCTCTTGTATTTTTAAACTTTCACCAAAATAATCCAAAGCTCTAGGAATATCATTTAAAGAATTATAAATGGCTCCAATATTGTTTAATGAAAGTGCCATTCCTACTTTATCTTCAATTTCTTCCTGTATTTTTAAGCTATTGCTATAATACTCCAGTGCTCTTGAAATGTCACCTATGAAATGATAGATGTTTCCCATATTGTTTAATACATAGGCAATTCCCTCTTTGTTTTTGATTTCTTCCTGAATTTTAAAACTTTCGTTGTAGTATTCTAAAGCCTTATATACATCTCCGTGTTTTCTATTCAGGTATCCTATGTTATTAAGTGCATCTCCTAAATATAGTTTATACGTTTCATATTCAGAATCAGAGGAAGTTAATTTTGCAAGATTTTTTTCCGCAATGGATTTTAATTGTTCATTGTATTTCGGCCAAATAGCATCGTTTTTTTCAGCTTCCAATAATTTTACTAAAATAAGGCAACGAGTTGAATCGTTTGATACACTTTCCTGACTGTTAGACAAATCATCTAATGCAAGTTTAAGAGAATCTAATTGTGGTGTTTGCGCAAAATATTTCATTCCTCCATTAAAGGCGAGAAAAAACACTAAGATGAAATGAATATGATAAGGCATAAACTAAGGCTAAGATAAAAAAGTTATTTTTTCAAACGATTTAAGTTGGTTTCAACCCATTTATCACTTGGTATAAGTGCCATTTGAATTCTTCTAGCATACTTTATTGAATCCAACACTTCTTTTTGTTTCTCCTCCACTAATTTCTTCTGTTCTTCAACAATCTCCTTCTGACTTTCTATAATACCTTTTTGTTTTTGCGTGACTTTAAAGCGGTTGAACATGAAACCTGCAAAGACCATCACTAATCCCAGTCCCCCAAACAAAGCGTATTGTTGATTTTTCTTAGCCGAGATCTCTGCTTTCTGTCTGGCGAGCTCGGCATTTTTAATTTCTGATTCTTTTGCGTGTGCAACGGAATCGGCAGCTGCTTGTTTTTCGTATTCGTATTTAAGTTGTGATTTGATGGAAGCTTTGCGGGAAAATTCATTATTGATGCTGTCGCGCATTTGTATGAATAATTCATAATTCTCTAAGGCGAGTTTGTAATTGCTGGTTGCTTTATAAATTTCACATAAATTTTTGGCAGCCCCACTAATATATTCAGGGTATCCGATTTTCTTGCTCATTTGCAGGGCTTTTGTAGTAACCTCATTAGCTTTACTATATTTCTTTTGTGCCAAATAAATAGACCCCAGCCAATTAAGAGATTGGGCTATACCGGCTTCATCTTTAATCGTTTCTCTAAGAACAAGGCTTTCTGTATGCGAATTTAAAGAGGCTTCGAGATCGTGTTGTTTGAAGTATAAGCTCCCCAAGTTCTGAAGACAATAGGCCTGAATGTACAGGTTATTAATTTGACGCGCTATTTCTAAACTTTTGATATAGTAATTTAGAGCCAATTCGTTTTTGTTAACCTCGGAATATAAACTTCCAATATTGATGAGCGTTACAGCCCCTTCTTTTTTTAATCCATGTTGCAATTGAATTTTTAGAGCGCTATTATAATATTTCATAGCTTCCAAAGTGTCTTTTTGATCTGCATATAAACTACCCAGGTTGGTTAAGGATCCTGAGAGATTCTTAAAATCTTTGTTTTTTTCCTCCACTTTAATGCATTCCCTAAATAATTCAACAGCCTTTGGTATGTTACCCTGATTCAAGTATACATAGCCGATATTGTTTAATGAATTGATTATACCTGCTGTATTTTTTATTTCTTTTCCCAGTTTAAGAGATTCTTTAAAATAATTTAATGCTTTTGAGGACAACCCTTGCCTTTCTAAAATATTTCCAATAATTAATAACGTAGAAATCATTCCGATTTTATCGTCAATGAATTCCCGTCTTTCTAAATTTTCTTTGAAATACTGAAGCGCTTTTTCAAAATTATTTAATTTTTGATATGTAAGAGCCAGATCGTGAATGCTTGCAATAATTTTAAAATTGTCATTAAGCTCTTTATAAATAGCTAAGCTCTCGGTATAATACTTTATGGCGGCAGAATAGTCGCCCCGCTCACTTAAATAGAATCCTTTATTATAAAGCGATTCGCCAAAATACATTTTATAAAAATTAGATTGCTTATTAGAGATCGATTCTGAATTCAAATGAGTTTCGGCAATATTTAATAATTTGCGATTATACCCTATCCAAATGGAGTCGTTTTCTTCGGCTTCTATCATCGCACTTATTATTTTGCAACGCATGGTATCATGATCTGTGTTTTTAAGTGCGAGTTTGAGAGAGTCTGATTGAGGGGTTTGGGCAAAACAATTTTCCACTACGCTCGAAGTGACAAAGAATAGCCATAAATAAATAAGTTGACGAACCACATTCTAAAGCTAAGACAAAAAATTATTTTTTCAAACGATTTAAGGTAGTTTCTACCCTTTTTTCGCTTGGAATTTGTGCCATTTGAATGCGGCGAGCGTAATGAATAGAATCTAAAATCTCTCTTTGTTTTTCCTCCACTAAATGCTTTTGACTTTCTACTTCTAACTTTTGCCTTTCTATAATACCTTTTTGTTTTTGAGTTACTTTAAAACGATTGTACATAAAACCAGTGAAGATCATGACTAAAGCTAATCCTCCAAACAAAGCGTATTGTTGATTTTGTTTGGCAGAGATTTCAGCTTTTTGTTTTGCCAACTCTGCATTTTTAATTTCAGAATCTTTGGCGTGTGCTACAGAATCCGCTGCCGCTTGTTTTTCATATTCGTATTTTAATTGAGATTTGATTGAAGCTTTACGAGTAGTTTCATTATTAATGCTATCTCTCATTTTAATAAATAACTCATAGTTCTCCAAGGCTAATTTATAATTGCCCGTTGTTACGTATATTTTTTTTAATAAGCCGGCGGAGATTCGAATATTTTCAGGATAACCGAGCTCTTTACTAATTTCCATAGCTTTTAAAACTAGTTTTGTTGCCATGTTGTAATTTTTTTGTTTCAAATAAACCCGCCCAATATTGGTTAAAGAGTGTGCAACGCCCTCTTTATCTCCTAACTCCTCTCGAATTCTTAAGCTCTTGTTAAAGAATTCAAGCGCTTTGGAAAGACTGTCTTGTCCATTCAATATTCCGCCCAAATTATTAAAAGCAGTTGCCACACCACGCTTATCGCCTATTTCTTCTTTTACCTTTAAACTTTTAATATAATACTCCTTAGCGGCGGCAACATCGTTTTGTTTATGATAAAAAACACCCATATTACTTAAAATAGCAGCAGTGCCTTTTTTGTCGCCCATTTCTTCAGCTAATTTTAAGCCCCTTTTGAGATAAATAATGGCATTCTGAACATCACCTTGAGATTGATAAACTTGGCTTATATTGTTAAGTGACATAGTTATGCCTATAGAGTCTCCTATCTCTTCTCGTAATTTCAAACATTTATCATAGTAAATCAAGGCTCTTGGAATTTCACCCTTGCTTTGATAAATTGTACCTATGTTATTAAGCGTATACGCTATTCCGAATTTTTCGCCAAGCTCTTCGTGAATTTTCAAACTTTTATTATAATACTCCAATGCCGCTGTAATGTTTCCATTACTTTTATAAAAAAAACCAATATTGTTTAGCGAAGTGGCCATAAAAGATTTGAAAAGCTTTTGTTCCTCATGATTTATTTTTGATTTATTAATATTTGTGTTAGCTATGTTGTATGCCTTTTGCCACAGTATTAAAGCGCTATCCATGTTTTGTAAATAAACCAATTCTCCTAAATGCAATAAGCTTTGAATAGCACTTGTATCATGTTTCGAATTATTTATAACATTTTTGAGAGAATCAATGGTAGCCTTGCCCTCGTTTTGAGCATGAAGGTTTAAAACCTTCGCCATGCTCAGGATGACAATTAAGAAAAATATAGACTTGAAGCGATTCAGAAGATAAAGCTAATAGAAAATTTTAGCTTCTCAAAAATATAAACTTTATTAAATGACCCTATCAAACCACTTATACAAAAATACATTCCACTTATTAGAAACGCCTGGTTTATTGAACTCTTTTGTTGTTAATTTGAAAATAAAATTAATTAAATAATAATTTAAACTAATCATTATGAAAACTACCATTTTAAGCGGACTACTACTTATTTTAAGTTTAAATGTACAATCACAAGAAAATACCGAAAAAACAAATGCCAACAAGGATGAGGTTTTTACTGTAGTTGATGATGTGGCGGAATTTAAAGGTGGCAATGCCGAACTGATGAAATATTTACAAACAAATTTAAAATATCCGGAAGAAGCTAAGAAGAATAAAATAGGCGGAACCTGCTTCATTAAATTTATTGTAGCTGAAGATGGCAAAGTGAACAACGTACAAACACTTAAAGGTGTGCCTAATTGCGCAGCCTGTGATAAGGAAGCTGTACGTGTGATTGAAATGATGCCTACCTGGAATCCGGCAAAAATAAACGGTAAATCGGTAAAAAGTTATTATAATTTGCCTATCAGATATAAAGCATAAGATTTTTGATTAGGAGATTCCTTTCAACTTTCTCAAAAGTTTTTCAATAGAAGTATTTGAAGGAATTTGTGCCATTTGAATTCGCCGAGCATAATGAATGGAATCTAAAATTTCTTTTTGTTTTTCTTCAACGAGTTTCTTTTGTTCTTCTACAATTTCTTTTTGAATTTCTATAATTGCTTTTTGTTTTTGGGTTAGTTTAAAACGGTTGTACATGAAACCAGCAAAAATCATAACTAATCCAAGCCCTCCGAACAAAGCATACTGTTGATTTTTTTTGGCTTTAATTTCCGCGCTTTGTTTTGCTAACTCTGCATTTTTTACTTCACTTTCTTTGGCATGAGCAACCGAATCGGCGGCGGCTTGCTTTTCGTATTCGTATTTGAGTTGGGATTTGATTGAGGCCTTTCGAACTGATTCGTTGTTTAAACTATCCCTCATTTTAATATCTAATTCATAATATGTTAATGCATTTTTATAATCTCCCATTTTTTTATAAATGAAATATAACTTATTGCTGGCGCCCATTATTGCATCTGGCCTGCTACTTAAGAGCGCTAAGTCATACGATTCTTTGGCATATTTTAAAGCTTTTGGATAATTTTTTTGCACATAAAACATTTGTGACAAATTGCTTAAAGAAATTGACATGCCATTAAAATCATTCGCCTCTTTTTGAATCTGTACCGTTTTGTTCAAATAAGTTAAGGCTAATTCATTGTTTTTCATTTTTGAATAAACAACCGCCATACTGTTTAGGGTATTGGCTTGATCCATTTTACTATCTAATTCTTGAAATATTTTAAAAGCCTCTTTAAAACAAGGCAAAGCAGCATAATAATCTTTCTTAAAAAAAAGAATCCTTCCTAATGTTGAAATGGAACTCCCTTTAACCTTTTTATTTGTGGGATTAACATTAATATTTATTGCTTCAATTACAAATTGATAGGCTTTTTCATTTTCTCCTAAATTCAAATATAAATTTGCCAAATTAGTTAAAGATCGAGCTCTATCTGTTTTTCTCATTGAATCATTAACAACTGATAAACTTTTTTCAAAATATTCAATTGCATTTTTTATATCACCAATAGAATTAAAATGAAATCCTATATTATTATATATTGAATAAAGCAGCTTACTATTGCCACTTTTTTTTTGCAATTCTATAGCTTTTTTGAAACGCGCTATCGCAATAGAGTTATTTCCAATATGACTTTCAATTAACCCCATATTAGTTAATAATTCGATTTGCTTGTTACTATAGAATTTTTGATAGGAACTATTTTTGAGGGAATCAATATTTTTTAATTGCTTAAAAGCCAATTCTAAATATTTTTTACAGGAGTCGGGACTTTTTCTGTAATAATACTCTGCAATTAACTTATTTGTTGAAATAATCGTTGTATCTGAAGGCTGGTTAAAAATTATTTTTTGTAGGCTGTCTAATTTTGTTGATTGGCTATATCCAGATCGCATGCTTAATATAATGGCAAGCGCATATAGCCAATTAAATTTAATTATCATGTGAAGTTTCACGAAAATAAAGATACTAAATTGGATGGATTCTCTAAGATTCAATCACCCTACCATTTTCAAAGGATAAAGTTCTCGATTTATACTTGTTATATATAATCATATCGTGCGTGGCTAATAAGACTGCCCTACCACTTTCACACAATTGCTTTAATAATTTTAAAATTTCTTCCGAAGTTTCAGGGTCTAAATTTCCGGTAGGCTCATCGGCTAAAATAATTTCCGGATCATTAACCAGCGCTCGCGCAATACTAACCCTTTGTTGTTCGCCACCTGAAAGTTCGTGTGGCATTTTTTGGTCACGTCCCTCCAATGAAACTTTTTTTAATACATCCTGAATTTTATTTTTAATCTCCGATTCCACTTTCCAACCAGTTGCTTTCATTACAAAACGCAAATTTTCATAAACTGTTCTGTCACTTAACAATTGAAAATCCTGAAAAACTATCCCTAGTTTTCTCCTTAAATACGGTATTTGTCGCGATTTTAAATTCTCCAAATTAATTCCGCAAACCGTACCACTGCCGTTTATTAATGGAAGATCGCCATACAGCGTTTTTAAAAAACTACTTTTTCCGCTACCGGTTTTTCCAATTAAATACACAAACTCTCCCTGTTTAACCTCAACACTTAAGTTACCAATCACAGGTCTTTGGTCTTGAAAAATGGTTACATTATCAAATTTTATTAAAGCCGACATCAGTTTATAAAATTAACTACCCTGTATCTATTCCAGGCAATAGTATTATATCAATATCAACATGAATGGGTTAATAACTGCTTCAGAAGAACAATTTTCACCTATTTAAGCAAAGTATTTTTATTGAGATAAAATATACCCGATTTTTTTAGGATGATTCGAATTTTGAGATGTTATTTTCTTGTTTTATTTGTTTTGACTTTTGCCCTTGGCAAAGCACAAAAAACAGCCGCGTACTTTGATAAAGATGCTCAATACAAGCTGGGAATTGATCTTTTTGATAAAAAGTTGTACACCAATGCCCAAAAAGAATTTAATGAATACATTCAAAAAAATAAAAACGGAATTCAAAAAACCGATGCTGTTTTTTACGCGGCAGCATGTGGCATAGAATTGTTTAATAAAGACGGTGAATGGCTAATGCGGCAATTCATAGAAAAAAATCCGGAAAGTCTAAAAATCAATAGCGCTTGGTTTTATTTAGGAAAATCATCATTCAGACGAAAAAAATACAAGGAAACCATTGAGAATATGGAAAAGGTTGATATTTATTCCGTAGATAAAGATCAACTGGCCGAATTATATTTTAAAAGAGGATATAGTTACATGGTACTTGACAATAACAGTAAAGCGAAAGTTGACTTTGCCGAAATAAAAGATGTAGACAATAAATACCAACACCCTGCTTTATATTATTTTTCACATTTGGCCTACGAAGAAAAAAATTATGAAATTGCTTTGGTAGGTTTTAAAAAATTAATTGGCAATCAAACTTTTGGCACAGTGGTACCATACTACATTACGCAAATTTATTTTAGCGAAGGTAAATTTGAACAAGTTGTGGCCGAGGGTCCGGATTTATTGAGAGATAGTAATCACGTGCAACGCTCGCGTGATATTAATCGAATGATTGGCGAGAGTCATTTTAATTTAAAAAATTACAGCGCAGCTTTACCTTTTTTGAAAAAAACAGATTTAGGCTATAGTCCAACCGGGAATTATGCCATAGGGTATTGTTATTATAAAACCGGTGATTATAAAAATGCAGTAAGGCATTTATATGAAGCCACTGAAAAAAATGATTCATTATCGCAAAATGCCTGGTATCATATGGCCGATTGTTATATTCAACTTAAAGATAAAATAAAAGCCAAAAACGCCTATTACAAAGCTTATCAAAATAATTACAATCATCTCATTACCGAAGATGCGCTTTTTAGTTATGCTAAATTAAGTTATGAATTGGATTTTAGCCCGTACAACGATGCGGTAAGAAGTTTTAGTAGGTATTTAAAAGAATACCCCGGCTCACCCAGAAAAAATGAATGTTATAATTATCTAATTAATGTGTATTCAACCACTCGCAATTACAGCCAGGCTATCAAAAGCATAGAGAGCATGGATAAAGTTGATCCTATTTTAAATGTAACTTATCAAAAATTAATTTACTTCAATGGTGTTGAGTATTTTAATAATGGCGACTTGAACAACGCAGAAAAAGAATTTAAAAAATCATTGCAACACAAAGCAGATTTGAAATTTAGCGCTTTAAGTCAATATTGGCTGGGTGAAATTTCTTATTTGCGGAAAGATTACTCTACAGCTATTGAAAGTTGGAAAACTTTTCAGTTGATGGAAGGCGCGGTGCAATTGAAAGAATATGAATTAAGTAATTACGCATTAGGATATGCCTATTTTTTAAGAAAAAACAAAGACGACTATACCAACGCACATGTATCTTTCCGGAAATTCTTGATGACGAATAATACCCTAGATGAGAAAAAAGTGAATGATGCACATACCCGAATAGCCGATAGCTATTTTATGAATACCGATTATTTTCAGGCTTCCGATTATTACAAAAAAACAATTGATGCAGGAAAAGTGGATGTAGATTATGCCTTATTTCAAAAAGGATTGTGTGATGGTTTACAACGTAAATATGAAAGTAAAATAACAGAACTTAAGAAAATTGAAACCGGTTTTCCGGCTTCCCATTATTTAAGTGCAGCTTTAAATGAAATTGCAGATACCTACCTCCAAAATTTGAAAGAAAATGAAAACGCGATTTTATATTACAACAAAATTTTAAAAAATTACCCTAATTCTTCTTTCACCCGTAATTGCTATGCTCAATTGGGCAATATTTATTATGCCAAAAAAGAAGACGATCAGGCATTTGAGTATTTCGACAAATTTGTGAAACTAGATGCAAAAAGCGATGAAGCCAAAGAAATTTTAGAAACCATCAAAAAAATATTTACTGAAAAAGGGCAGATTGATGAAATGGAAAAATACTTTGCCAACATGGGTAATCCCCTTTCAGAAAACCAGATTGAAAAAGCCGCATATGCTTCGGCCTATGATGCATTTTACAATCAAAAAAATTGTGATTTGGCATTACCAAAATGGGAATCATATATTCAGCGCTTTCCAAATGGCAAATACATTACAGAAGCCCATTTTGTTGTAGCAGAATGTAATTACGGTAAAAACAATTATGAAAGTGCTCTTAACGGGTATTTACATGTAATTAATAAACCCCGAGGATTGTACAGTGAGGTAGCTTTATCAAAAGCTTCATATATCTATAACAAAGACAAAAATTACAAAGAAGCCTTGCCGTTATTTATACAATTGCAAGAAGTTGCTGAAACTCCTTCCAATAAAAGTGCCGGCAAATTTGGTGCCATGCGCGCCGCTTTTTATTTAAATGAATATGAAACAGCATTAACGGAATGCACCAAAGTATTAAACACCGAAAAATTAACTCCTCAACAAAATAGTGAAGCCGTATACATTAAAGCCAGGTCATTATATGAAACCAACAGGCTGGATGACGCAGCCATGGAATTTAAATCAATAGTAAAAACGGCTAAAAACCTAAAAGGAGCTGAAAGCTATTATTACCTGGCAAAAATAAGTTATAGCAAACAGGATTACAAAGATGTGGTGAAGCAGGTTAATAAATTGATTGGTTACGAATACACCAATGATGAATGGAATAATAAAGCCATGTTGTTATTAGCAGATGCTTATATGGCCAATAATGAATTTGCAGATGCGCAAGTAGTTTTAGAAAGTATCATAGAAGGAAAAGTAAAACAAGAGTATGTGGATGAAGCCAATAAAAAATTGGAAGAATTAAAAGCCAAGACTCGAAAAAATGAAGAACCTCTCGAAAACAAAAGTATGAATATTGAATTTGAACAATCGCAAAAAGATAAAGATGTTCAAAATCAAGTAATTCCTCCAACAAATGTAGTGCCGGAAAATACTAATCCTGAAGAGCCTAAATGATGAAAGCAAAATTGGAACATATACTTATGTGGAATACTAAAGCTGCTCAGCAAATATCTGAAAATGATAAATCGCTTATTAATTTTTGGTTAATATTTGTGTTATCGTTCTTATTTGCTTTGGCTTCAAGCGCTCAAACTAATTTACACGACATTAATTATGTTGCCACCAGTAGTTTTGTGCCAACCATAAAAGATGCGGTAAAGTACAATGATATGCCTGAAATAAAAGACAGCGTAAAAAAAATAAGCAACATCAATTACGGCATACAAAGCGAACCGATGTTTCCAAAATACCAAGTTGAAACAATCGACGCCGCAAAAATGCAAAACGAACCATTGCCCAAATTATATCACTCACTTTTAAAAGTTGGTTATGGCCCCTTTTACAGCATGCCGTACGGAGAATTCTGGGCAGGGAATACACGAAACCGAGATCAAAGTTTTGGAGCACATCTAAAACATTTTTCAAGTAACACCCACTTACAGGATCATGGCTACGGAGGATTCAGCGATAACAATGCAGAAGTTTTCGGCAAAAATTTTTATCGCAAACATACTTTAGGCGGAACATTGAATTATAGCAGAAACGTAATTCATTATTACGGATATGATTCTTCTTTACATCAAATTACTGATAATGATTATACGAAACAACGTTATCAGCTTTTTGAACCAAAAATCAGGGTACAAAGTCATTATACCGACAGCACACGCCTGAATCACGATATTGGTTTGAGTTACTATAACCTAAGCAATCTTCACCGGGAATCAGAAAATAATATTCAGGCAGGAATTCTGGCGAGTACCTTTTTAAATAAAGAAAAACTAAATGTTGGTTTAAATACAAACTATTATAACCATAAACAAAGTAACGACACCATCAATGATTTAATTGTAAACCTTAGTCCCTCTTTTGAAGCAGCCGGTAAAAAGTGGAATGCGGAAGTAGGTTTAATTGCCACATTAGATGCGTTTAGAGACACCACTAAATTTTATGTGTATCCTAAATTAAATGTTCAGTATGATGTGTTTGAACACATCATTATTCCTTACGCTTCAATCACCGGCGGATTAATTAAAAACAGTATGCGTAGTTTAACGAATGAAAATCCGTTTGTGGATACTACACTCAATTATAAAAACACAAATAATAAATACAATTTTGCAATAGGTTTAAAAGGAAATTTATCCAGTAACACCTCATATGATGCGCGGGTAACTTATGGTCAATATGATAATCTGCACTTCTATTCTATAAACTACAAAAGCAATATTCAGTTATATAATCAGTTTCAGGTTATATATGATCACGCTTCCCTATTAAATATTCACGGCTCATTGTCTTACAAACACAAAGAAAAAATAAATATTATAGGTAAGGGTAATTATTACATTTATTCCCCTGAAAATTTAAGTAAAGCGTATCATAAACCTGATTTTGACGTTACCTTATCCGGTATATATAATTTAAAAAGTAAATTTATTTTAAAAGCTGATTTATTTGTAATGGGTCAGCAATGGGCCTTATCTGTTCCAAAAAGCGACACCTCTTCTGTATTAAAAGATGTTCAGATTAAAGGATGGTTAGATGCCTCTCTCGAATTGGAGTACAGATATAGTAAAATGATGAGCTTTTTCATAAGAGCTAATAACATTGCCAATCAGCGTTATTACAGATGGGAAAATTACCCAACGCAACGATTTAATTTTATGTTTGGTTTAACTTTTATTCCTTTTTAATCTTTCTTCTACCACAAAAAGGGTATAATTTTTAACTCTTAATTTCCTACTTTTAAAGAATCCTCATGAAGTCTTTAATTGAATTAAAAAGTGGCGAGTCGGGCATTGTTCAAGAAATAAGTGATGTTGAAATAGCCATTAAGTTAATTGAATTGGGTTGTATTCCCGGAGAATTGATTACTGTAAGTAAAATTGCTCCGCTCGGGTGCCCAATAGCTATTCAATTGGGTTCCGATGAATTAAGTTTAAGAAAAGAAGAAGCTATAACTATTCTAGTTGAACCCATTTAAGTTTGTCTGCACTTCAAAATATTCCATTACAAGTTTTATTAGCCGGTAATCCAAATGCCGGCAAATCTAGTTTATTTAATGCATTAACCGGCTTATCTCAAAAAACCGGTAATTATGCCGGAGTAACTGTTGATAAATACGAAGGCTTTTTTAGAATTAATCATCAAGATAAAAACTATTCGGTTAACCTAATTGATTTACCCGGTATTTATAGTTTAAATCCAAAAACTATTGATGAGCATGTTGCATTTGATAATTTAGTTTCTGAAAAAAATAAACCGGATGTGGTGGTAGTGGTGGTGGATGCGGGAAATTTGAAAAGAAATTTATTGCTGGCTACTCAGGTAATTGATTTAAAATATAAAACAGTTGTTGTTTTGAATATGATGGATGAGGCGGAAAAACAAAACATCAGCATCAATATAAACGGTCTTCAAGAAAAACTAGGCGTACCTGTTGTGGCAGTGAATTCAAGAACCGGGGAAGGAATTGAAGGCGTTAAAACAGCGATTCTAAATGCCACTGTAAGCCATAGTCACTTTTATGATATGGCTAACCTAAAATCAAAAACCTATTCTGATTTATTAATCAGTGAAAAGAACAACAGAACTTTTCATAACCAAGATCAGATGTACCGAATAAATTTAATCCGATACTTAATAAACTCATTCGTGCAGGCACCAACAAAATTGTTCATGCGTGAGTTTTCGAAAAAAATCGATAGCGTAATTACACATAAAATTTTTGGTTATCTTTTTTTAATTTTTATACTCTTCTTAATTTTTCAATCCATCTTTTTCATTGCGGAATATCCCATGGAATGGATTGAAAGCGCTTTTATTAAAATTCAATCTTGGCTTCAGGATACCCTGCCGCAAGGTGCTTTAAGTGATTTATTGGTAAATGGAATCGTTTCCGGATTAAGCGGAGTATTCATCTTTATCCCTCAAATTGCCCTGTTGTTTTTATTCGTAGGTATTTTAGAAGATACCGGTTATATGGCTCGGGCCGGTTTTATCATGGATAAAATTATGAGAAGATTTGGTTTAAACGGGCGTTCGGTTATCCCATTAATTAGTGGTACAGCCTGCGCAGTTCCATCCATCATGGCCACTCGTTCTATCAGTAATTTTAAAGAACGATTAATTACGGTTTTCATTATCCCGTTAGTGAGTTGTTCTGCTCGCCTACCGGTTTATATTTTAATCGTATCCCTATTGTATCCCAACGACTCCGATCAAGGCTTCTTTCATTCCAAAGGACTTGTTCTTCTTTTACTTTATTTAATTGGTTTTACCGCCACCTTTTTAACCGCATTTTTTCTTAATAAATTAATTCCGAATAAAGAATCTTCTGTATTTATTATGGAGTTGCCGATTTACCGCTTTCCACATATCAAAAATCTCCTTTTCCTCGTTTACAATAAAGTGAAAGTATTTGTTTTTGAGGCCGGTAAAATAATTATGGCCATTTCGATCATATTGTGGTTTTTAAGTTCATATGGGTATAGCGAAAAATTCAGACAAACAGACTTGGCCTTAACAAAAGCCCTAGCCATAAATCAAACGGATTCCCTCACTTATCTACAAGCTCAAAAACTCGAACATTCCTTTGTAGGTTCTATTGGTAGAAAAATAGAACCTCTCATTAAACCCATGGGCTTTGATTGGAAAATTGGCATTGCCTTAATTACTTCTTTTGCCGCCCGTGAAGTATTTGTAGGTAGTATGGCCACTATTTATAGCGCAGGGAACGAAGGTAGCATCCGAGATAAACTAATGAATGAAACCGACAGCAGCGGCAAAAAAATATATACGCCGGCAGTTTGTTGGTCCTTATTACTTTTTTACTCCTTTGCCTTGCAGTGTATGAGTACTATAGCTATTGTTAAAAGAGAAACCAAGAGCTGGAAATGGACCGGCATTCAGTTTTTATATATGAGCGCATTAGCCTATTTTTCGGCCTTAATCGCTTATCAGCTGCTTTCTTAATTGTAAAATCCCCCAATTGAGGTTTTGCGATATTGTATAATTAATTACATTTTTGTATTTATATACATTCCTATGAAAACTTCGATGCTTTTAAAATGTGCAGTTCTGCTTGTAGTATTCACATTTTGCCATACCAAAAAACAAACCGTTCAAATTAAAACGGAAGATATTCCTGTTATACAATTAGACACTATACAGGTTCAACCTGCAGTGGTTGAAAATAAAATATACAATGAAACACCAACGCGAATAAACGACATATTACACACCAGACTGGAAGTTAATTTTGATTGGAATAAGAGCAGATTAAATGGTATTGCCACACATTATATTAAACCTCACTTTTATCCAACCAAACAATTAACACTGAATGCAAGAGGGATGGAAATATTAAATATTGAAATACAGGATATTAATTCAGAAGAAGCAAAATGTTTTTGTGCTTCCGAAAAAAAAAAGGCAACAGCCTATCCATTAAAATATGTTTATGAAAACGATGAATTAATTATTGATTTAAATGACACTTTTAGTTCAAATCAGATTTATAAAATTGTAATTAAATATATTGCCAAGCCCAATGAATTAAAAAAAGGAGGAAGTGCTGCAATTAGTGATGATAAAGGATTATATTTTATTAATCCAACCGGAGAAAATCCATTAAAAATGCCACAAATATGGACACAGGGCGAAACGCAATCCAATTCGGCTTGGTACCCAACTATAGATAATCCGGTAGAAAAAATGTCGCAGGAAATTTTAATGACCGTTGATAATAAATACACCACACTTTCAAACGGATTATTAATAAAATCCACTACCAATAAAGATGGTACACGTACCGATCATTGGAAATTAGAACAACCGCATTCTCCTTATTTAACCATGATGGCTGTTGGACAATTTGTAAAAGTAACCGATGAACCCTGGAAGGGTAAAGAAATATCTTATTATGTAGAACGGGAATACGAGCCACACGCTAAAGCCATATTTGGCGACACCAAAGAAATGATAGAATTTTATTCTTCAAAATTAGGTGTAGATTATGCCTGGCCTAAATACGCACAAATTGCAGTTCGTGATTATGTAAGCGGGGCAATGGAAAATACCAGCGCAACCCTGCATGGAGACTTCGCTGTTTATCAAACCACTCGGGATATGATTGACGGCAAAAGAGGAACAGATATTATTGCACATGAACTTTTTCATCAATGGTTTGGCGATTTGGTTACCTGCGAAAGCTGGAGCAACTTACCGTTAAATGAAAGTTTTGCTACTTACGGTGAATATTTATGGGAAGAATATAAATATGGACGTGATGCAGCCGATCAACATCATGTGGCCAGCAAAGCAAGTTATATGTTTTCAGGAAAGGAAGTAGATTTAATTCGCTTTGATTATAAGCACAGAGAAGATATGTTTGACGGATTCAGCTATGCCAAAGGCGGGCAAGTACTTCACATGTTACGTAAAGTAGTAGGTGATGATGCTTTTTTTGCCTCATTAAAAAACTATCTGGAAACCAATAAATACAAAACAGCTGAAATACATCATTTACGTTTAGCGTTTGAAGAAACAACAGGCCAAGACCTCAACTGGTTTTTTAACCAGTGGTTCTTAAACAAAGGAAGACCTACGCTTAATGTATCTAAAAATTATAATGCTTCAGCGCAAAAAATTGAAATTGAAATTGAACAGAAACAAGACTTTAAAATTGCTCCTTTGTATAAATTACCGGTTGATATTGATGTTTATGCCGATGGGAAAAAGCAAAGAACCAGAATATGGATTACCAAACAAAAGGAAACTTTTAAAATTCCTTGTATCAAGCAACCGGACTTGGTTAATTTTGATGCGGAAAGACAATTACTTTGCGATTTAAATTATACAAAAACAAAAGAAGAACTGCTTTTTCAATATAAAAACGCGCCTTTGTACGGCGATCGTCACGAATCTTTAAAAGAAAATGAAAATCAATTACAAGATGCCTTAGTATATGATATGTTTAAACACGCCGCACAATACGATCCTTTTGCACCGCTGAGAAATTATGCCATTTCCAAATTACAATCGTTTTCCGATAAAAAAGAAGATCTAAAACCCTTGTTTACTCAAATTTATAAAGCAGATAAAAAAACCACAACACGAGCAAGAGCGCTGGAAGCCTTGAATAAATTATTTACTGACGATAAAAATATTGATGAATTAAATGAAAAAGCTTTTGAAGAAGCATCTTACGCCATTAACACAGTTGCCCTTGAACATTTAATAGCTAAAAACCCAAAAGCCGCAATGGAGAAAGCAAAAAGTTTGGAAACAGAATCCGGTAAAAGCTTAATTTTTACTATAGCATCTTTATATGCAACACAAGGAGCTGATGAACAAATTCATTTTTTCAACACAAATATGAAATACATTAATGGATTTGAACTCATGACTTATTTAAATGATTATACGAAAGTAGCCAAACGGGCATCCGGGTCGGAAGCCGTATTAATGGCGGCAACAGATTTTGAATGGATTGCCAGAGGAGGTTCTCGATTCACAAGATTTGGTGCAGTGAAAGGAATTAAAGATTTACTTTCGATTTGGGAAACCAAAGAGAAAAAAATTATCGAACAAATTGAATCTGCTAAAAAGGAAAGCAAAGATGCAACTGTTCTTGAAAAATCAAAACAGGATATTTCAGAAACAATTAAATCATTGCAACAATCTTACGAACGCGTAAAATAATCCAAACACAAATTTATGAATACTCAGAATTTAGAAAACATACTTTTTTTAGATATTGAAACGGTGCCTTTAGTGTATCAATACAGTAAATTGGATAAAGAAAGTAAAGAATTGTGGGATAAAAAATGGCAATACAATAAAGATGTAAGTTCTGAAAAACAATACGAAAAATCAGGCATTTATGCCGAGTTTGCAAAAGTAGTTTGTATAGGGCTAGGTTATTACCATTCCGGTAAGTTCAGAGTGAAGTGTTTGCAAAGCACAGATGAAAAAAATGTATTAACCCAATTTGCCGAATTACTTGAACAGCATTTTAATTCTCCTACGGCAGTTTTATGTGCTCACAACGGCAAGGAATTTGATTTTCCATTTCTTTGCCGACGATTTGTCATTAACTCCATTCCGCTTCCGAAAATATTAAATATTCAGGGTAAAAAACCCTGGGAAATAAATCATTTAGATACGATGGAAATGTGGAAATTCGGAGACTATAAAAATTACACTTCGCTTAATTTATTGGCGCACGTATTTCAAATCCCATCACCTAAAGATGAAATGGATGGCAGCATGGTGGCTTCAGCTTTTTATGAGAAAAATGCGCTCGATAAAATTGCCGAATACTGCATGAAAGATGTAATTACACTAGCCCGGGTATTTGGTCGCTTTACTAATCTTAGAAAATTAGAAGACAAAGACATTATTTTTGTGTAATTTCACAAAGTAATGAAAGCCCCTGCAATTGGAATAATTGGAGGAGGAAGTTGGGCCACTGCGTTGGCAAAACTCCTTCTCAACAACTGCGAAAAAATAAACTGGTATATTCGCAAAGAGAGTGATATTGCTTTTTTTAAAGAACACACTAATAATCCGCGATATTTAACTTCAGTAGATTTTGATGTTTCAAAAATTGAATTCACAGCTCAAGTTAACGAGTGCGTTAAAAATTCAGACCTTATTATTCTTGCGATTCCATCTGCTTTTCTTCACAATACATTAAAAAACATTCAACAATCAGATTTAAAAAATAAATTCTTTTTTTCAGCTGTAAAAGGAATTATTCCCGAATTCAATTTAATTGTAGGCGAATACTTAAACAAAGTTCATCAGGTTTCTTTTCAGGATATCGGCGTAATTACGGGACCCTGTCACGCTGAAGAAGTCGCCATGGAGAAACTGAGTTATTTAACAATTGCTTCCCAAAATACACAAACTGCTAATAGCTTAGCTCAGTCGCTAAACTGCCGTTATTTACAAACTACCGTAAGTGATGATATATACGGAACCGAATATGCAGCAGTTCTAAAAAATGTAATTGCTGTAGCCGGTGGAATTTGTCACGGCTTAGGTTACGGTGATAATTTTCTTGCCGTTTTAGTAAGCAATGCCATTCAGGAAATTAAAAGATTTGTTGATGCAGTACATCCAATTGATAGAGATATTAAAGCCTCCGCCTATTTAGGAGATTTACTAGTTACTGCCTATTCGCAATTCAGCAGAAACCGAACCTTTGGAACTATGATAGGAAAAGGACACAGTGTAAAAAATGCGCAATTGGAAATGAATATGGTGGCTGAAGGCTACTATGCTGTGAAGTGCGTTTATGAAATAAATAAAAAGTATAAAGTTCATATGCCTATAACTAATGCCGTATATAATATTGTTTACGAATTTAAAAATGTGGCCAAGGAAATTGAAGTTTTGTCGAAACAAATTTCTTAATACATGAAGTCACTTGCCTTTTGGATTTCGGTTATTCTGCACCCACTTTTAATGGCCTCATACGGTTGTCTTTTCATATTTTTCATTATACAAAATACTATTTTTGATTACCTCACCCCTTTTGGATTAAAATGGCGTATATCATTAATTGTATTTATTTTTTCGTTTCTTTTCCCAATTTTAAATATTTTTATTTTGTACAAACTTAAGCGCATTCCAAGTTTTACACTTTCTGAACAATCAGAACGTACGTTCCCCTATATTATGACAGCTGCGTTTTATTTTGGATTATTTTATTTATTATTCGATTTAAATATTTGGCCAACCGTAAAGCTTTTTGTTTTAGGAGGGGGATTAGCCATTTTATTAGTTGCCCTCATTAATTTAAAGTATAAAATCAGTGCGCATATGGTAGGAATCGGAGGACTGCTTGGGGCATTAATTGCATTATCCTATTTATTAAAATTTGACATGACCTTTTATTACATAGGCATCATTTTTTTGAGTGGCATTTTAGCAAGCGCACGGTTATTTTTAAAAGAACATAACCCGCCACAACTTTATAGTGGATTTCTATTGGGTTTATTTGTACAAATTGGATTATTTTTAATAAGTGAAAAAATTAAATTCTTATAACTGTGATTTTAGTTAGTGGAGCAACAGGTATTATTGGTTCGCATGTAGTAATGAATTTACTTTTGAAAGGTGAAAAAGTTATCGCCTGTACCGGAAATGAAATCAATAAAATAAAACTAAAAAAACTATTGGGCTATTATCAGCAAGAAAGTTTGTATTCGCTGGTGATCTGGCGCGAAATGCTATTCAATGATATTTATTCTATAGAAACAGCGTTAGAAAATGTGAGAGCTGTTTATCATTGCGCCGGAATTGTTTCATTTAATTCAAAAGACCGAAAAAAATTATATGAAATAAATGAATACGGAACGGCTAATTTAGTTAATGCTTGCCTTACCATGAATATTCCACTGTGTCATGTAAGTTCAATAGCTACCTTAAATAATGCCGATTATAAAAATGAATTAAATGAAGATGTTTTTTGGAAAAAAAGTGGAAATGAAAGTGATTATGCCATTAGTAAATACAAAGGGGAGTTGGAAGTTTGGAGAGGAATTGAAGAAGGATTAAATGCTGTTATTGTAAATCCGGGCATTGTATTATCGCCGGGATTCTGGGAACAAAGTAGCTCTCAATTATTTGGCTTGTGTGATAAGGGATTAAAATATTATACTTCTGGAATTAGTGCATATATTACTGCTGACGACACTTCCAAAATTATGATTGAGTTGATGAACAAAAGGAAATATGCAAACCGTTATATTCTAATAGAAAACAATTACAGTTATAAAAATGTACTTCAACTAATTTCAACTCATTTGGATAAATCAACAGCTCTAAAAGAAATTGGACCTTTTACAATTACATTATTCTATCGTTTGGAAAAAATAATGGCATTCTTTCGTTTAAAAAAGGCTCGTTTAAGTAAATCGGCTATTCGATCACTTTATAATCAGCAAAAATTCTCCAATAAAAAAATTTCGGCGGAGCTTAACTATAATTTTACCGCTATTTCAGGCGAAATTGAACGCATTTGCAAAATTTACCGAAAAGAGCACCCTTCTAGGGCTTAATTAATTGCTCATCAAGTATTTAAATTTCCCCCGATTTAACTTTATTTTGTTTTTTGTGAGTTATTTATATATCTTAGTCTATTATTTTAAGAAATTCGTATGCACATCGCCATTGCTGGTAACATCGGTTCCGGAAAGACAACTTTGACCTCACTTTTAGCTAAACACTACAAATGGCATGCTCACTATGAAGATGCAGATGACAACCCATATTTAAATGATTTTTATGAAGATATGCAACGTTGGTCATTTAATTTGCAGGTCTACTTTTTAAATAATCGATTCAATCAAATTTTAGATATCCGTAAAGGAAAACACACAGTAGTTCAAGACAGAACCATATACGAAGACGCGTATATTTTTGCTCCCAATTTGCATGCAATGGGATTAATGACTACCCGTGATTACGATAATTATTTTCAACTTTTTAAATTAATGGAGGGCTTAATCAAAGCTCCTGATTTGATTATTTATTTGCGTGCAGGAGTTCCAACTTTAGTTAAGCAAATTCAAAAAAGAGGACGCGATTATGAGAATAGCATTCGTTTGGATTATTTAAAAAGACTGAATGAAAGATATGAAGCCTGGAGCACTTCTTATGAAGCCGGAAAAATATTGGTTGTAGATGTAGATGATATAAATTTTAGTGAAAGCAAAGAGGATTTAGGAAAAGTAATAAGAATGATTGATGCACAATTAAACGGATTATTTAAATAGTGAGTTCTACTACAAATAAAGAAGAGTTTTTTGATTTGCAGTTCGCGACTCAAGTAAATTCATCCAAACAAAACGGCGAATTAATTTTAGCTTATGATGGCGTATTAAATACCGAAACCATTGCCAAGTTGGAAGCCGAAATTGAAAGCAAAATTATGGAAAAAGGCTTTCCGAAATCCGTAGTTAAAAAAGTGTTTTTTATTTGTGTTGAATCGTTACAAAACATGTTAATTCACGGACATCGCGATGATAGTGGTGATCAGCATAATTTTTTCTTACTTCATTCTACTCCTACTGCTGTAAAAATTACAGTTGCCAATCTGATCAATAACAGCTCCATAGAAAAATTAGAAAAAGATTTAACCAAAATTAATTCTTTTGAAAATCCGGCAGATTTAAAACAATATTATTTAGATCATTTGGAAAATAATGAATTAAGTGATAAAGGAGGCGCCGGCTTAGGATTCATTACTATTGGCATGAAGAGTGGGAATAAACTTGCACCTGAATTTAAAGCCATTGATGATAAATTTTCTTTGTTTTTAATGGGTGTTACCATCAATTTAGAGTAATACTACTTCAGCTACTCTTCTTTTCAATTAAATGAGTTAATTCAACAAACTCCGATACAGATAATTGTTCGGGCCGTTTATTTAAAATCACGTTTTCAAAATTATTTTCCGGTAATAATGATTTCAATGAATTTTTCAATTGTTTTCTACGTTGATTAAAGGCAGTTTTCACAACCTGAAAAAATAAAGTTTCATCACAACTTAATTTTTCCGTTTCATTTCTGGTAAATCTAACAACAGCGCTTTTTACTTTTGGGTGAGGATTGAAAACATTTTCATGTACCGTAAATAAATACTCAATTTTAAAATACGCTTGCAATAACACGCTTAAAATTCCATACACTTTTGTTCCTGGCTTTTCCGCCATGCGCTGCGCTACTTCTTTTTGAAACATACCCACAACTACCGGAATATTATTTCGGCATTCCAATACCTTAAACATAATTTGACTCGAAATATTATACGGAAAATTACCAATAACCATAAACTTATCGCCTGCTATTTGTTTCAAGTCGGCCTTTAAAAAATCGCTAAAAATAATCTGATTCTTTTTTTCAGGAAAAAGTTGATGTAGATAATCAATAGATTCTATATCTACATCTAAGGCATAAAAATGCTTACGGCTATTAATTAGATACTTCGTTAACACACCGGTACCGGGACCAATTTCAACCAATGGAACATCGTTTTGCGGAATTGAATCCACAATTTTTTTAGCAATATTTTCATCGCACAGAAAATGCTGACCTAAATGTTTTTTTGCTCTTACCGGTGAAGCCATTTTACGAAGTAGTTGAACTTTTTTTACCGCCTAATTGCATCAGGTACGCTTTAATTAATTCGTCCAAATTTCCATCCAATACTGATTCTGCATCGGTAATTTTCAATTCTGTTCTCACATCATTTACCATTTTATAAGGGTGTAAAACGTAACTGCGAATCTGAGACCCCCATTCAATTTTCATTTTACTGTCTTCCACTGCCTGTCGCGCTTCATTACGTTTCCTCAATTCCAATTCATACAATTGAGAGCGTAACATCTGCAAGGCTCTTTCTCTATTCCCATGTTGCGATCTTTCTATTTGGCAAACAACCACAATTCCGGTTGGTTTGTGTAACATCTGAACTTTAGTTTCTACCTTATTTACATTTTGTCCGCCTGCACCCCCGCTACGTGAAGTTGTAACTTCTAAATCAGCAGGTTTAATGTCAATCTCAATGCTATCATCAACTATGGGATAAACATACACAGATGCAAAACTAGTGTGCCTTTTTGCATTGGAATCAAACGGACTAATTCTTACCAATCGATGCACACCATTTTCTCCCTTTAAAAAGCCATATGCAAATTCCCCTTCTATTTGTAAAGAAACCGATTTTATTCCCGCAACGTCACCTGCATTAAAATCCAATTCACTAATCTTAAATCCTTGTTTTTCGGCCCACATCATATACATGCGCATGAGCATTCCGGCCCAATCGCAGCTTTCTGTTCCGCCGGCACCGGAGTTAATTTGTAACACGCATTTAAGTCGGTCTTCCGGAGCACTAAGCATGTTTTTAAATTCAACGTCTTCAATTTTTTTCAGGCATTTATTATACTCCAACTCCGTTTCCGCTTCAGTAGCATCACCACTTTTAAAAAAATCATATAGCGTAAGTAAATCGTCCGTTTCACGATTAACCTCTTCATAGGAATTAGTCCAACTTTTCAGTTGCTTTACCTGATTTAATATTTTTTCTGCGTTTTTCGGGTCATTCCAAAATGCAGGATCCAGCGTTTTTTCTTCTAACTGCTCCAGATCAGATTTCTTTCTATCGTAGTCAAAGAAACCCCCTTAAAGCCTTACGGCGATCATTGAGTGCTTTTAATTGTTCTAATGTAAACATACGGTAAAGGTACTAATTTAATTGCTCATCCTGTTTTAATGGCCATAAAAATATATATGGAATTAGCATTACAAGACCAAAAGTTACTAAACCCATACCAAATGCAATAAGCAGATGAATAACAATGCCAACAAACAACATGGGCTTTTTTATTTTTTTGAACCAAATTAATAGAGGAAAAAGTAATTGATACGCTATTAAAAAATAGTTTGCAAAAATAAATAGAAAGGGTGTTTTTTCAATTAAAGAAATAAAAAAGTCATTACTAAAATGAGTAGTTTTAAACGTTAGTAGTATAGCGTTACCATTCATCCAGTCTTCGCTTTGTAGCTTCGCCCAACCCGCAATAAAATATACCCAACATAGCTGCAGAATAATACCGGCTACTCCAAAATTATGTGTAATAACTGAATAAGAAGGGTCTGTTTTTTTATGGCTATATCCAATAAATATATTGAAAAATAAGAGCTGATTAAGCAGGAAATCACCGCCTGATAACACGGGATAAATTCTATTGTGAATATTTATTACAATCAACCACAACAAAAAATCATTCAATATATAGATTTGTTTTTTAAAAACACCTAAGAAGCCAAGCAAAAGGGCAATACTCAAAAACCAATATGCAGCGTTAACTTGTGCTGAACCATATAAATAAAACGCTAGATCAGATATAAAACCTAAGTCGCTGAATTTTTTTATAGTAACAATACTATTAGTACCAAAAAGTAAATTATAATTTAAAAGCCAGTATGCTGACTTAATAATTATAAAGAGATAAATTATTTTTTTAAAATAGTTTGCGTTTTTTTGCAGCAAACGGTTAAAGCCAAAATAAATGTAAATATTTTTTAAACTAAACAAGCTAAATGCGAGCGAATGCTTTTAATAAATAATAATAAAGTCATACGTTCATTAAGGAAGAAGATTCACATTCCCGTAATGCGTTTCATATTGTTGAGTTACCTCATTGGTGAAAGTGATACGATAAACATAAACATCTTGCGTACAAATTTTTCCTTTATAGGTTCCATCCCATCCTTTTACGGCTTCGGTAGTTGAAAATATTTTTTCTCCCCACTTATCATAAATATCAAATTGATAATTTAACCAGCCAATGCCCTTTGGCATAAAAACATCGTTTAATCCGTCATTATTTGGTGTAAATGTATTTGGAATCCAGAATCGGTATTCCGGCTCAATTTTTACTATTTTTGAAATGGTGTCGGCACAATTGTAAACGTTAGTCACCGTTTGTTTCACGATGTAATTTCCTACTTGCGTATACTCATGAAAAAAGTTTGCAAAATTATTATTTGCTCCATCGCCCAAAGAATAATTCCAAGAAACAACGTCATCACTTGCCAAATTATTAATTTTAATTAATGGGTCAAAAATAGTAGTTACTTCGGGTGTTAATGTAAAGTCTGCCACAGGCCTTGGATTTACCACAATATTTTTTATCACAGCTTTTCCGGTATCGGCACAAATACTCGTACTTGTAACGGTTAATGTTGCACTGTACACTCCGGCAGGCGATAAAGTTATTAAGGGCTCAAATTCCGTTGATGATTTTCCGTTACTGAACTGCCATTGATAATTAACCGGTAATTCGCTGGAACTTCCATTACTAAACCCAAACAGTGCCGGATCACAAAGTGCATCGGGTAAATTATTTATTTTAGCTTTTGGTTTATCAAATATTTTAACTGTATCCACAATTGAATCTACACACTGAAATTGTTTAGCCCACAGGGTTACCGGTATTTTTCCGGGTTGGTTAAAAACAATTCCGGCTGGTTCTTTAAAACTAGAAACACTTGGCGTGGCGGCAGCCGTAAATCGCCAGTTAAATACTGCACTCGAATGATGTTGGCTGTTATTCGAAAAATTGTATGAATTTAATCTTAAACATTTAGGAGCTTGTTTAGGCATGCTCAAGGTTAAATCAGGATAGATATAAAATGTTTTTTTCATGGTATCACTGCAAGCTTTTCCGGGATTAGCAATGAGTGTTACTACATACATTCCGGTATCTGCATAGGTATACGTTGGATTAAACACATTTGAAGTGTCAGCCAAAGTTCCCGGAACTCCAAAATTCCAATGATAGGTTAACGGTATACTGCCAAAACTTTGATTTGAAAATTCGATTGTATTTCCCTGACATTTTTTTACCGGCTCTTCAAAAACACTGGCCACATTTACTACACAAGGCGTAATATTAAATTGAAAATCTCTGAAATGAATATTGATAAGAACACCGTTTCTCTTTTCATATACGCAAATGCCAACTACATACTGGCCAACCTGTGTTGGACGACCGGTTAAAAGTCCGGTAATAGGATTAATGGCAAATGCCGGATTAGCCGGCAATGGATTTGTTCCATTAAAACTTCCCGAATAATTAACATTAGGATACGGTGGCGGTGGTGCAACAGTAGGGCAACCATTTTGTCCGTTCAAAGACGGGCAATTTACATCAAGTCCTTGATGAGGAGTATAAAAAGCATAAGTTAATTCATCCCCATCCGGATCGGTTGCAACATGATCAAATGAAAAAGGAACATTGGCGCATAAGAAAATGGGTGGAAATTTTGAAAATCTAGGCGAACTGTTTGTAATTGCCTTTTCGGGCCCGGGTATATACGTAAAATAGCTTGAGCCTTGTGAGCCCGGCGTAGTTAAATTAATAATAGTGTTGTTTCGACAACAGCGCTGATACACCAAATAATATCCACCCGCCAAAGGTTGTAGATTTACGGTGGTGGTATAAACCCCCTCTTCTACGCAAACATTGGTTGGAATTTCAATACAAGGATTATTTAATGTTGGCGGAATGTTTTTAATAACAGGTGCCCCAATGTCAAAAGTGGTAATTAAATTATTGTTGGAGTCATATACCGTAATAATTGCGGGTGGCATATTGCCTCCAACCCCATCTAACAAAGCACCATCGCTAAAACAATCTCGGTAAACTTTTAAGGTAATCCGATAATTACTTCCCCCTAAATCATCATATATAATTTCGCCGCCAACAATATGTTTAGCATTGAGCTGTCCGTTAAAAAAGGACAATAATAACAATATGAAGTAAATTTTTTTCACTCCTCAAATTTCAAGCATTAAATTACTAAAAAAATAGCTCATTTTAAAGCCCTTTTACAAGTGGTTAACTTAAGCCAAAAAGTGGTTGTTTTTGACCATAAAGCGATGAATTTATTTAGTAACTTTGTTAATATGCGTAAAATTGCTTTTTTGTTCCTTTTTTTAGGGATTTATACATCCTATAAATCACAATTATTGGTTGCCAGAGATACCATAAATGTTATCGAAAACGGAAAGTCGCTGAAAATGGCCTGGGGTAATGGCATAAATCACGCGAATATTTCAAACATTGATCTCAATTATGATGGCCTGTTAGATATAGTGGCATTTGATAGAATTAATTTATTCGGGGTTGGAAAATTTCGATGTTTTATTCAAACCGCTCCCGGAACTTATTCTGCCAATACCAACCTATCTTACTCTTTTCCTCCACTTACCCATTGGGCTGTTTGTTTTGATTTTGACGGAGATTCAAAAGAAGATATTTTTTGCTCTACCAGCGCAGGTATAAAAGTTTATCGCAATACCGGAAGTATAGGCACCGGATTGCAGTTTACATTATTTAAATCACTTATTTATACGAAATATGGCCCTACTTCCTCAAATTTATATGCCGCTTCCAACGGTATACCGGGCATAAGTGATATTGACGGGGATAGTGATTTAGATATTCTCACTTTTAGTCCTGCAGGAGTAATAGTGGAGTACCATAAAAACATGAGTGTTGAAACTTATGGACATAACGACAGTTTAAATAAATTTGAAGCGGTTACTTTATGTTGGGGAGATATAGTAGAAAATAATTGTAGCATTAGTACCAATCAAACCTGCACACCTATTGGAATGATAAAATCTATTAGTGATTATCATCAAAAAAATTTACACTCCGGTTCTTGTTTAACGTGCATCGATGGGGATGGGGATGGTGATAAAGATTTAATATTTGGCGATATCAGTTGCAACATTGCTTTATATGGGCATAATGCCGGAACCACTGCAACTGCACTCATTACACAAACCACAAACGCTTATCCTAATTTTCCGGCCAACTCAAACACCTTAACTATCAATATCAGTAATTTTCCATGTACCTATTATGTAGATGTTGACGGGGATAATAAAAAAGATTTGGTGGCTGCACCCAATGTTAATGGCGGAGAAAATACATCCAGTGTTTGGTATTACCGAAATGCAAGCGCAACAAATACAGTAGATTTTCAATTTGTAAAGAAAAATTTATTTCAGGATGAAATGATAGAAGTGGGACAAGGATCTTTCCCCATTTTATTTGATGAAAATGCCGATGGGCTTAAAGATTTATTAATTGGCACACATGGCTATTATATCAATAATGCTACAAGAGGTCGACTTACTTTATACCGAAACATCGGAACAAATGCGCAACCTTCCTATTCACTAATAACCAGAGATTACGCCTCACTCAGCACTTTTAGTTTGAACGGAGCCATGCCAAGTGTAGGAGATGTTGACGGAGATAATGATTTAGATATGGTAGTTGGAAATATGACCGGACAAATTTATTTGCTTACCAATACCGCAGGTTCTTTAGCGCCCTGCAATTACACTTTTAATCCGGTTGCTCTTTTCACTACCAGTTCAGCCATTGCTGCGCCACAGTTATTTGATATTAATTCTGACGGAAAATTAGATTTAATGATTGGATGCAAAAACGGCAGGATTTTTTATTACAACAACATAGGAACCGTTAGTTCTCCAAGCTGGACATTGGTTACCGGATTTTTTGGCGGGGTTGATGTAAAAGGAGATCCTAACTTTTTTAGTATAGACGGATACGCGGCTCCGTTTTTTTATTCGGAAGCAGGAGTTACCAAACTTTTAGTTGGTTCCATTAGCGGACAAGTTTATTATTACACCGTACCTTCTGTTACCGCTGCTTGTAATTTAATTAACGCTAACATTAATTCCATGAATGAAGGAAGTCAAAGTACGGTTTGGTTTGAAGACATTAACGGCGATACAAAACGTGATTTATTAGTAGGAAACGGATCGGGAGGTTTAGCCTTTTTTTCTTCTATGGGCCCCGGAGTAAGTGTAAAAGAAAATATTTTACTTGAAAAAAATATCACCATTTATCCAAATCCTGCGCAAGATTTTATTCATGTTCAGATTTCAGACTTTGAGTTTTCACAAGGAGAAATAAAGATATTTGATATCCTGGGTTCAGAAAAATACAATTCTGTTTTTTCAACCAATGGGTTTACCATACCGGTTTCAACTTTAGAAAAGGGAATTTATTTTGTGCAGTTTAATTCTTTCACAGCTCAATATCCAAACAAAGTATTGAAAAAAATTATTATAGAATGATTCGGCCTCTATTGATTTTTACATTCAGTTTACTTATTTTTTGTTCCTGCAAAAAAGATGTAGGCTATGTAAATTACGGCGATTTCCCAAAAGAAATAGGAAGCATAATAAATTATAATTGTGCCGTTAGCGGTTGTCACGACAGTAAAAGTTATGAGGCCGCAGCTAAATACGACTTAAGTTCATGGAACAGTATGTTTAAAGGAAGCGGAAGCGGATCTCCGGTTATTCCATTCAATTCAAAATTTTCTTCCTTATGTTATTTCATAAATACTTTTGATGAACTCGGAATAAAAAACGAACCCGTAATGCCTTTGAATAAAAAACCACTGAGTTACCAAGATGTAAAAACAATATTTGATTGGATTGACCAAGGGGCTCCTGATGTGAATGGAAATGTAAAATGGGCGGATAATCCGTTAAGAAGTAAATTGTACGCAGTTAACCAAGGCTGTGATGTGGTAACTGTTTTTGACAGCGAAACGCAATTACCAATTCGTTATATAGAAGTTGGCACTAAAGGTGGAGCTCCGGACACACCGCACATGGTTCGCGTTTCCCCGGACGGACAATATTGGTATGTAATTTTTATTGCCGATAATGTGATGCAGAAATACAGATGCAGTGATGATGCTTTTGTAGCTAATATCCCACTAACCCCTTTAGCTGCCGGTACAGGAACAAACGACGCTTATGACTGGAACACATTTGTAATAACAAAAGATAGTAAAAAAGCTTACGCGGTATCCTGGACCTCATTAGGTAAAGTGGCCTGCGTTGATTTAGAAAATCACAGCCTGTTGAATTATATAGCCGTTGCTAATAATCCTCATGCCATTGCCTTAAGTAATGACGAAACAAAAATTTATGTAGGTGCACAAACCGGAAATTATTTAAACGAAATACCCAGTGATTTTAGTGGCATTAATCAAATTTCAATTGATGCTAATCCTCCTAACGCAAATTCTTCATTAGATATACATGATATGATTCTTTCGCCTAACGGTGTAGATTTAGTAATCACCTGTCAGAAAACAAATGAAGTACGAGTATTTAATACCAATAGCTCCTCCGTTACTGCTGTTGTAAACGTGGGAATATATCCTCAGGAAATAGTTTACTCTAATGTAACCAACGAATATCTGGTTACTTGTATGTACGATAATTCTACTCCGGGCACAAACGGTACAGTTGCCCGAATTAATGGCGCCAACTATACACTTAAAAGTAATTTTCCGGTAGGCGCTATGCCTCATGGATTGGCAGTTGACGAAAAGAAAAAATTGCTGTATGTTTTATCCAGAAATATTCAAACTACAGGCCCTGCACCTCATCATTCCAGTCAATGCGCCGGGCGAAACGGTTTTGTAAGTTTTATCAGCTTGCCTACTTTTTCAATACTCAATAAAAGATTTGAATTGAGCGTTGATCCTTATTTTATTTCGTATCGAAAATGAGTCAACTGAATGAACATCTGGAAAAGCAACACATCTTAATATTTGATGGGGAATGCGGTTTTTGCAATAAGAGTGTTTTGTTTGTTACTCGCCGCGAAAAAAATAATAAGCTTTACTTTTCGCCGCAATTTTCCGATGCAGGTAAAGAGCTCTTAAAATATTTCGAAATTGACCCGAACATCAACAGCATGGTTTTAATCAGAGATTATTCCGCCTACATAAAATCCTGCGCTGCTTTGCGTTTAACCTGGTACATGAAAGGTCTTTGGCCCTTATTGAGTATTTTTCTCATCATTCCTCCTTTTTTAAGAAATCCGGTGTATGATTTTATTGCCAAAAGAAGAATGAAAATTGCAGGCAAAGTAAAAAGCTGTGAGTTAATCGGCAATGTTCAGGAAAGAATTTTGGCTTAATTTATTTAGCAACAAAAAAGCCGTCTATTCATTATAAACGGCTTTTTTCAAATTTTAGTATTATTAGGCTGTGCCTGTTTTTCTTACTCCGGTTGTTTTTTTAACGCCGGCGCTTGTTTTTACATTCGTCGTGTCTTTTCCTCCCGCTTTGTGCGTAGCTTTATTTTTTTCTTCTAAAGCTTTGGTCGCGGCAATTGTTTTTTCGTCAGCCTCTGCGTTTTCTTCCTTCTTTTTGAGATTACCGGTAGCCTGTAAAATATTATACCAGCTGAATAATTTTCTCATATTACTGATATATACACGTTCTTTATCGTAATCGGCTAATATCTCACTGAAATATTTTTCAATGGTTTTATCATCCGCTTTACTATCTACAGCAACGCCACCTTTTTCTTTTTCAAAAATGGATGTAACAATTTCCTCAATGGGTTTGTCTTCACCGGTAGTAAACATACTGATGTCTGTTAGGGTAGAAACCTTAGTTGTGGATACTATATTTACTCGCTTTTTATCAGCTAAACCTTCAACTATTATTCCATTTTTGCTTTGCGCAATAATTTTAAACAATCCCGGTTGTCCTGAAATGGAAATAATTCCTGTTAAATCAATCATAATTTTTAAATCTAATCACACAAATATAGTTTATTAATTCTCAAAAAAATCAACATTTTTTCTATTTTTTATCTAAATTTTTTTTTCCGTAATGCCCTTTTATTGGACTCATTTTCATTTTGATAATCGTATGCTTTATGCTAATTTAGTCCAACCAATCTAATATCATGAAATACCACGCCATCAGCAACGACTTATTTATTGGAAATCGCAATAAATTTAAAAATTATTTAAAGCCTAATTCAATGGCTGTATTTGTGAGTAATGACATCATGCCCACCAATGCCGACGGCGGAATGGGATTTAAACAAAATAGCGATTTATTTTATTTAACCGGCGTTGACCAAGAAGATACCATTTTAGTTATTTTTCCGGACGTAAAAGATGGAAAACATAAAGAAATACTTTTTGTAAGAGAAACCAGTGAATTAATTGCCATATGGGAAGGTGCAAAACTAACCAAGGAGCAAGCCACTTTGGTGAGCGGCATTGAACACGTGTATTGGATACACGAATTCGATAAAGTGATGCAGCCCTTCTTTTTTCAGGCTGAAAATTTATATTTAAACAGTAACGAACACGCCCGACAATACATTAAAGTAGAAACGGCCGAAATGCGTTTTAATGCCTCCATCCTGGCTAAATACCCTTTACATAAAATTGAGCGCAGTGCCCCTATTATGCATAAAATACGTTCGGTAAAAAGTACAGAGGAACTTGAACTAATTCAACAAGCCTGTGATATTACGGAAAAAGGATTCAGAAGATTATTGAACTTTATTAAACCCGGCGTGTGGGAATATGAAATTGAAGCCGAATTAATTCATGAATTTATAAGCAATCGCTCTAACGGTTTTGCATATACACCCATTATTGCCAGCGGATTAAGTGCATGTGTTTTGCATTATATTGATAATAATAAACAATGTAAAGCCGGAGATGTAATTTTATTGGATGTTGCTGCAGAATACGCCAACTACGCCAGTGATATGACACGATGTTTACCGGTGAGCGGGAAATTTACGAAAAGACAAAAAGAAGTTTACAATGCTGTTTTACGTGTAAAAAGAGCAGCCACTAAAATGTTATTACCCGGACAAACCTTTGATAAATACAATAAAGCCGTAGGAGAATTAATGACCGAGGAGTTATTGCAATTGGGATTAATAAAATCCGATGAGGTAAAACGTCAGAATCCATCTTGGCCGGCTTATAAAAAATATTTTATGCATGGCACTTCTCACTTTTTAGGATTAGATGTGCATGATGTAGGGTTTTTTACAGAACCTATGCAGGCCGGTATGGTATTTACGGTTGAACCCGGCATTTACATTCGAGAAGAAAATTTAGGCATACGATTAGAAAATAATATTCTCATTACCACAGGTGGACAAATGGATTTAATGAAAAATATACCTATAGAAGCAGAAGAGATTGAGGATTTGATGAGTAAAACAATTCATGCTTAAGCACGGTCTCTATAAAAAAGAGAAGGTTTATTTTTCTGATACAGGTAAAGGCAAAGCAATTGTTTTGTTGCATGGTTTTTTAGGCTCGCATAAAATTTGGGAGCAAACTCAAAATAATCTTTCTAAAACTTACAGAGTAATTTCCATTGATCTTCCGGGACACGGGGCAACACCTTGTTTTGGTTATGCACACAATATGGAGTTAATGGCCAAATGCGTAAAAGCCGTATTGGATCATTTAAAAATTAAACGTGCTGTTATCATAGGTCACAGTATGGGAGGTTATGTGGCACTGGCTTTTGCCGATCTTTTTCCGGATTACCTTTTAGGGTTATGCTTATATCATAGTACAGCTTATGCCGATACTAAAGAAAAAAAGACCGATAGATTAAGAGCCATTACCGCTGTAAAAGCGAACCGGGGTTTGTATACACGCAATACTATTAAAAATTTATTTGCCGCAAAAAACCTGAAGTATTTAAAAAAAGAAATTTCATTTGCTAACAGTATTGCCAAAAAAACAAGCAAGGAAGGAATAGTGGCTGCTCTTCACGGCATGCGTGACAGAGTTGCACGTGATATTATTTTAAATCTGGTGAAATATCCGGTGATGATGGTAATTGGTGAACACGATAATGTTTTACCCGCCGATCAATTACTCGCACAATCTAAAAAACTAAAAAAAGGCAGCGTTTTATATTTAGAACACGATGGGCATTTTGGTTTTTTAGAATCACCCTTAGTAAGCCATAAAGCCTTGCGAAAATTTATACGATTGTGTAAATAAAAAAGAGGAGTAAATACTCCCCCTTTCTTTTGACTTAGTTTTTAATCTTTACGATTTTAAATTCTGTTCTTCGGTTTTGAGCATGTGTATCTTCATCACATTTAGAAACTACTTTTCCTTCGCACTTACAACCGTTAATGAGTTTAGACTCCCCATATCCTTTTCCGTAAATTCTGGATTTATCAATTCCCTTTGAAACAATATAAGCCGCGCTTGATTTGGCACGCTTATCAGAAAGCGCTCTATTACTTGCGGCCGAACCCCTGCAATCTGTATGAGAGCCTAATTCTATAGTCATGGAAGGATTTTCCATCATCAAATTCACAATTTTATCTAACTCAAAACTTGCATCTTGTCTGATGGTCCATTTTCCTAAATCAAAATAAATGGGTTTAAGATCAACCATTTTTCCTAAATCAGCCCCTAACTTAATTTTATACATTTTAGTATTTAAAAAATCATGCAATAAAATATATCCTTCTTTTTTAAAGATAAAATCTACAGGCTGTGTTTTGGTTACATAGCCCGGTTTTTCCAATTTTACAATATAGGAAACGTCATCTCCTTTTTTCTTGTCCTTGTAAATATGTTTAAAATCTCCTTCCTTATCCGTAGTAAAAGTCAACACATTTGATTTGTTATAGGCATCAGTTAAAGTTACTTTCACGCCATCTATTGGCGCAAAGGTTTCGGCATCGGCAATAATACCCAATAAACCGTAAATCTTCTTTTCAATGAAAATTTCCTTTTTGCTATTCGCTAATGCGGCCAAATCTTTTTCATGAATTACAGCTACACTTTCTTTATACTCGTCTTTTTGTGTTTTTAGCTTGTAATTTTTTCCGGGCAATACATTCATTTTTACTTCGCCCTTTTCATCGGCAATAAAATGTCCTAATTGTTTTCCGTCTTCTCCAATTAAAGCCACATCAGCCCCGGGTAAAATCTGTTTACTTTCTTTATCTAACACAATTAAGTTGATAATACTGCTGATGATAGGTCGTTTAGCATTGAAGCTATAAATATCATCTTTTGCATTTCCACGGTTACTGGATAAATAGCCTCCGGTTGATGTCATTGCATAAATTCCAAAATCATCATGGGATGAATTAATCGGGTATCCTAAGTTCTGTGCTTCAAAATAACCATCGCCCCCGGGCACGGTATAAAATAAATCTAAACCGCCCAATCCTATTTTACCATCACTGGCAAAAAACAAAACCTCATCTTCAAAAAAAGTAGGGAACATTTCTCTTCCTTCAGAATTTACATGTTGGCCTAAATTTTCGGGTTTACTCCATTCATTGTTATTTCCTAAGTGACTTACCCAAATATCCGACATCCCCAAAGTGCCCGGCATATCAGAAACAAAAAATAAAGTTTTTCCATCGCTACTCACAGCAGGATGTCCGCAAGAGTAATCATCGCTATTATATGGAAATTCCGACCAGTCACTCCACTTTTCATTTTCCTTTTTCCGGATGTATATTTTTAAATTGACTTTGTGTTCTTTTCCTTCTTTCATTTTTTTATGAAAGAAATTATTTCTGGTGATGAATTGCGTATTTCCATCCTTTGTAAAGCATAAAGGACCTTCGTGTACTTTTGTTTTTAGTCCTTCCTTAACATGTTCTTCTCCTTTTACTTTTTCTCCATCAATATATCCTTTATATACATCTAGGTAGTAAGAATTATCCCAACCATATTTAGCTCCTTTAAAAGCCGTGTTACGACGCGAGGATAAAAAATACAATTCGTTTTTTATCACGTAAGGACAAAAATCGCTTTCATCTGAATTGATATCTAAAAGTTTTATTTCATAATTGCCCGAATCTTTCATTAATTCCGCTTTAAAAGCTTTGTGTTTATTGATGTTATCGCGAATTAATTTGTATTGATTATCATTTATTTTAGAAAAAACCTCATTGGCCTTATCATAATGTGAATTGTACTTTAATACCTGATAGTAATTATATAAATCATGATCAGTCATTCCGGTATTGGAATAGGCTTTATCGTAATAAGTTTGCGCATCGGTGTAATTTCCTGCATTTAAATTACATTCGCCTGCTCTCACGTAATACTTTATTTTAGGGTGTTTACTTCTGGATAATTCTTCATACATATCCGATGCAGAAGCGTATTCTAAATTATCAAACTTTTTATCAGCAATTTTTTCTTTAAACGACTGGGCGCTCACTTGAATTGAGACAACCAATAAAGCGTATACTATATTCTTTTTCATTTTACTTTATTGTACAATTAAAAATAACGAGGTGACTTCAAAGCTTTTTGACGAGGAATAAAATCAAAACCTAATAATACTTCATGCGTGCTCGGGCTATAACTGCTCATGTTAGTTAAAGTATAATCGTAAGCATATCCGATTCTAAATTGCTTATTGATATTATAAACTACATTGGCGCCGGCAGCTGCGCCGTGACGATACATTAAACCAAACCAGATTTTATCGTTAAATAATAAAGAAATATTTCCGTCAATGGAAAGAGGGGCATTTTGCGTGTATTTTAAAGCGAAACCGGGTTTTAAATCCCATAAGCTATTTAATTTGAAAACATAGCCGCCAATTAAATAGTAATGTAATACTTGCTTAGAACCAGAGAACAGGGCATCCTTAGTCATTTGTGATGGAATAACCTTTGGCGCTGTGAATCCTAAAAAATGACGCTTACCGTAATAATAAATGCCAGCTCCAAAATTAAAAGCGTTGGTATTAAAATTGACATTGTTGCTTCTAAACGGATCCGTTTCATCATTTATTTTCAAATCGGTAAAGGCATTTCGTATCATATCAACACCGCTTCTTAATCCAAAACATAATCTGTCATTTTTAGAATTTAATTTGATGCGATATGCAAAATCCGCAAAGGCAGAAGTTTTTTCTGTCGGACCAACTTTATCACTCATCACATTTAATCCCACGCCAATTGATTCGCGTACCAATGGCGTATGCGCAATAAAGTTTGCCGTTTGAGGAGCACCTTCCCATCCGGTCCATTGATTTCGATAATCTAAAACCAAACTTAATGCATCTCTGCTACCCGCATAGGCCGGATTTAAAACAGAGCTGTTAAACATGTAAAATGAATTCTGAATTTCCTGCTGAGCTTTTAATTGGCTCAAGGATAACATGAACAGAATCGCGAAAGTTATTTTATTTATTTTCATTTTAAAAATATTAATCAATTAATTAATACTGAATTTGTACGTAGCCTTTGAACACTTCGGTTTTACCATCTTGTAAATCCAGAATATAATAGTAGGTAGCTGATGGTAATTTTCCTGAACCTGTTTTTCCGGCTTCATTCGGAACGCCATCCCAATCATTTAAATACGGTTCAGCCGAATAAACAGGATTACCCCAACGATTAAAAATCTTTAAAATATTCTTCGGATAAACATCCAAGCCTTTAATAAAGAATACATCGTTTTTATTATCACCGTTCGGCGTGAATACCTGCGGAATTTCAAGTCCGGTATTTACTTTAATGACAATGGTATCAGAACTCATGCAAGAACCGTTCATGGCATATAAAATAATGGTATAAGAACCGGAAGTAGAATAGGTATTAGACGGATCAGATGAACTGGTGGTACTTCCATCCCCTAAATTCCAGGAATAGGTGGTTGCGCCGGTACTGGCATTTGAAAAAGTTATAGTTAACGGTAAATCGCCAACCGTTACGTTAGGAACAGCTAAAGCATTAACAGTAACCTGACTTACATTCACCAGAGCTGAAGTTGTACAACCGGTTACCGCATCTGTAACAATCACTGTGTATGCGCCCGGTAAACTAACTACAGGATTAGCTGTATTAGATCCGGACTGAATTCCGTTTAACGGTCCATTCCACGAGTAGGTATTTGAGGTATTAGAACTTACCGCATTTAAGGTAGTTGATGCCGGCAAACTACAAGGTAAATTCCCATTGGCATCAGCCGTTAAAGTAGGTGCTGTTGTATTATTTTGTACGTTGATGGTTTCTGTAGTTGCACAGCCCGAAACTATATCCGTTACTGTAACAGTGTATATTCCCGAAACAGAAGTGGTAATGGATGAATTAGTAGAACCCGTACTCCAACTATAACTTACCGCTCCGGAAGAACTTGCGCTGATATTTACCGTGCTTGAGCTAGGAGAACAAGTAATACCGAGCGAAGAACTGCTGGCAACCGTTAGACTAGGTGCGGTATTGTTGCCTGAAACCGGTACAATAATGGATGTTGTACTACATCCGGTTAATGAGTTTGTAACTATCACACTATAACTTCCCGGTAAATTAACCAAAACATTATTGTTATTGGCCGAACCTACAATTCCAGGTCCGCTCCAGGTAAAAGTTAAATTAGCTGAAGGGCTAAATACAGGAGCTATTAATACGACGCTATTTGTACAAGATAATGCCTGAGCAGTTCCTGATCCGGCAACCATTGCCGGTGCATCAGTAGCAGTAGCTACCGGTATAACCACATTAGAGGAACAACCATTAGTTGCCGTAATCACCGCGGTATAAGTACCATCTAAGGTAAATGTTGCTGTTGAGGTATTAGTAGGGCCTGATATTCCAATGCTTGGACTCCATGAATAAGATGAAATTGGAATAGTTGAGGTAATGGTAACTGAAACAGAAGGTGCTCCGAAGCACGTTATGCTTGGCGAACTATTACTTACAGTAAAAGTTGGTGCATTAATATCTGGTATAACACTATACGTTAAAGAAGTGGTGCAACCTGAAACCGGATGCGTACTCACTAAATAATAATTAGTAGCTGTAGTAACTGCAACAGTTTGCCCGTTTATTCCACTGGCAAAACCTCCTCCAACAGAAGTCCATGTATATGTACTTCCCGCAGGAGCTGCTGTTCCTGATAGAGCCACAGTAGGTGTAGCGCAAATTAATGATGCTGTTTGTGAAAGCGCAGAAATTGTAGATGTTGCAAAATTAGTAGGGATATTTACGGTAACAGCAGACGTACATCCGTTGCTATTACTAGTTACCACTAAGGAATAAATTCCTCCTGCGTTTGCGCCAATATTTTGAACAGTATTTGATCCAACTATTCCCGGACCACTCCAGCTATAGGTAACTCCTGCTCCTGGATTTCCGTTTATAGTAACGAAAGAGTTCGTACAGGTAACTGTAGGATTATTCGCAATAGAAGCAGTTGGAGAATTTGTCTGAGTAACCGGAGATACGGTACGCGTATTAGTACAGCCGTTAGAAGTATTTGTCACATTTAAAGTATACACCCCCGAACCGTTAGCTCCTGTGGATGCCGTATTGGGGCTTGTAACAGTACCTCCACCAGGAGCAACCCAGGTGTAAGTAACTCCACTAGTTGATGAGGAAAGCGTAAATGAATTACCAATGCAATTTACAGTACCGGACGCGACTGCATTTGGCGCTGCTTGTACCGTACTAACACTGGTGCTCATTACTGCAGAAGCAGTACATCCATTTGCCGGATTCATAACGGTTGCCGTATAGGCTCCAGCGCCTTGTACATTCACGGTAGGTGTTGATTGGCCGGATAATATTATTCCACCACCCGGAGCTGACCAGGTGTAACTGAATGTAGGCTGATTTCCAGAAATGGTTACTGAATTATTAACGCAGGTGATAACTCCCACCGTACTTAATGAAACACTTACCGTATTGTTTTGAGAAACTGACGCCGATCCAATACTTGTACAGCCATTGGTTGTACTCGTTACCGTATAACCATAACTTCCCGGTAAATTAACAGTTGGGTTGGCAGAGGCACTTCCTGCAACAATGCCCGGGCCCGACCAGGTATAAGTTACACCCGAACCTGTTGTATTAATTATGGCGTTGGGATTTAAACAGGTTAATATGTTCGAAACAGTATTTGTTGGTAAAGTTGGCGGTGTGGTGTTGGTTACAATCTGAACGGTTGATGGAGGAGAAACACAAGTTCCATTATTTACCGTTAAAGAATAAGTTCCTGAAATTCCAGCCGTAGGATTTTGTGCTGAAGAAGTAAATCCTCCAGGACCTGACCAGGAATAAGTACCGCCGCCACCACCGGTTAGTATTGTTGGGTTAGCAATACAGGTTAAAGATTTTGTTGGTCCGGCATTCGCAGTTGGTTGTTGAGTAACCACAATGGTATTGGTATTTGTTGCGCTACAAACTGAAGAAATTCCAACTGAATAAGTAACTGCAAAAGATCCGCTACCTGAAATAGAAGGGCAAAACGAGGAAGATGAAACACCGGTTCCGCTCCATGATCCGCCTGTATAAGAACCAAGACTTAATTGAGCATTTAAACTTACGCAAGAATTATAAGGACATAAAGGAGAGGGTACTGTCCATGCAGACCCGGGGCCCGCATATGGGTTAACTATTTCAAAAGTTCGAGTTGCACTAGTTGTACATGAATTTTGGCTATTGAATGTATAGGTAACCGAATATATTCCGGGAGCCATTAAAGCCGGATTGTATACAATATACCCAGCTCCATTGTTTAAGACAACTGCTGCCGGAACAACTGTTGGTGAAATAACAAAAGATGCGGTTCCTATGGGAGTATTTGCCGGAATCGTTACTGTACTACAATTGTTAGCAATACCGTTATTCCAAGTTCCTGAGGTAATTAAATTATCATCGTAACAGCTGTAAAAAGAATAGGTCATGTTTGGTGCGATAAGTGTATTGCATAAAACATAACTATGAGACATGGACGGAACTAATCCTGACCAATACAAAGTAAAAAGTGAATTATTGGGAATACTTACCGCACATGTACCGCAAACTGCGCCTTGTGCAACCGTACCTTGAAACAAAGCAATTGAATTGTTTGTAGTTGCGTTGGTGTTAGTTAAACTGGTTTGCATTCTAATACAAGGTGAATTACCTTGGGTTAGGGTTGGAAAATTAGTTTTAGGATCTGTTTCTACCGCTATTAATCCACCAAAATTACAGTTAATGGTATTTGTGCCAATTAATGGCCAGCCATTTTGTGATGCATCTTTCAAAATTAATGTTGGAGACAAACAAGTAAGAGATTGCGCAAAAGATTTACTTGCTAAAATTGTAAATGCAATTGCAAAAATTATTTTTAAACTTTTCATTTTAATCTTGAATTAAAGTGTTTTGAAATTCAGGTTTTACAAAAACATTGTGTGCCTTAAACCACTCATTAATTGCTTTTTTATATAAACTTTTATCGGCATAACCTTGCTTGGAAGGTAAACCCGAAGGAATCGCCTCATTCACGCAAATTTTTTTGATTTGATTGTCGTAACCAAAATATTCACTTTGTTCTGCAGTTGTTGTTTTTAAATTTACATTTGTTGCTGCTTCATTACGATCTGCAATTTTGATTTCTGACGGATTTTGAGATTTCATTACACTTAAAGCAAAGAAATTCAACAAAATAAGTAAAAACGTGTTTTTCATAATATCCTCCAATTTGTCGACAAAAGTAGTCTATTTATCGACATATTGAGCTACCGTTTATACAGATATTTATCCGCGCTAAATGAATTTAGTTTCTCTAAACTCGATTTAGATAAGAAGAGGCCATTAATCGTGATTATTCAAGCTCGTTTTTCAGAATAAAAATACGAAGCATATTTAAGGCAGTGTTTGCGAACATGACTATATTTCTTGATCGATTATCTCCAAACCTAAACGATTTTGAGACAAGCTTATTTTTGGAAGCCACCGAAATCCATACAAACCCCACCGGTTTTTCCTCACTTCCTCCATCCGGTCCCGCAACACCTGAAATTGAGATAGCATAATCACTTTTAAATTTTTGCAAAGTATTTATAGATAATTGTTCAACACATTCCTTACTTACTGCTCCGTGTTGAGATATAACATCGGAAGAAACACCAACAATCTCCATTTTTGCTTCATTACAATATGGAACTATTCCACCCTTCAAAACTTCTGAAACTCCGGGAACGGCCGTAAATAATGAAGCCAGGTAACCACCGGTACAACTTTCAGCCAAGGCAACAGTTGCATTATGTTTTTTCAATAAATCAATAATTACATGTTCCATTTTCAAATTTGATTGTCCGAATTCTTCTATTCCGAAAATATTTTCGCCAATCAATTTCTGCAAATCATTTATTTCGTTTTCAATTTTTGGTTGAATTGAACTTATATCCTTTCCGGATGACGAAATTCTTAACCTAACAATTCCGGGCTGAGGTAAATAAGCCAGTTTAATATTTTTTTCGGCCAATGCATCTTCCCAGTCATTTAACTTTTCTGCCAAAACACTTTCAGGAATTCCAATGGTGTGCACTGTTTTATGAAAATTTACAGCTAATGAAAATTCGTTTTTAATTTTTGGCAAAATTACTTCTTCCATCATTGCTTTCATTTCATAGGGAACTCCGGGCATACTAATAAACACCACTTTATTTTTTAACATCCACATGCCCGGTGCGGTTCCGTTTTTATTCGGAATAACAACACATCCGCTTGGAACCAAAGCCTGCATCTCATTCACCTTACTCATTGCTCTTCCTCGTAATTTAAAAAATGATTGTACTTGCTCCAGTGTATTGTTATCCATAATCAACTCGGCATTGAAAAAAGTTGAAAAAGCCATTTTAGTTACATCATCCTTAGTAGGACCTAATCCTCCGGTAATAAAAACTATATCTGCACGTTTTGTTGCACTTTCTAAACACGATAATATTACTTCTTGATCGTCGCTAATCGTACTCATTTGCACTACTTGAATCCCCATAAGATTCAATTGCTCCGCTATCCATACACTGTTGGTATTGTGAATTTGTCCGATTAAAATCTCATCGCCTATACTAACTATTTCTGCTTTCATAATTAAATTAACAAAAAAGTGTGACAATAAAGATAAAGAGGTAATTTATATTTGTAGTTATAAAATCGAAAAAATGAAAAAATTAATTTTTTTACTTAGCCTTTTGTGCACTTTTAGCATTTACTCACAGAGTTTAAAAGATAAATTAAAACTTAAAAAAGATAGTCTGGAGAAAAAAACAAAAACGATATTAAAAAAAGATGATACGCCTAAACTCACTAACGAAGATGTTATAAATGGTTTGAAAGAAGCATTAAGTATTGGAACAAATAATTCTTCTTCCTTAGCGAGTAAAGTAGATGGTTATTATAAAAATCCGCGCTTATTTATTCCCTGGCCGGAAGAAGCCAAAGACATGAGGGCTAAACTATTGAAAATGGGTATGGAGAAAAAAATTAAAGAGTTTGAAACCAGCTTAAATCGGGCAGCCGAAGAAGCGGCTAAAAAAGCAGCGCCTGTTTTTACTAATGCAATTGTAAAAATGAGCGTATCTGATGGATTTGCTATTTTAAAAGGAAGCGATACTGCAGCTACAAACTATTTGAGAAAGACAACCTATTCGCCATTAGAGACAGAATTTTTACCCATTGTTAAAGAGGCTATTAATACGGTGAAAGTTACTTCGTATTGGAATCCTTTAGTGACAACCTATAACAAATTACCGGGCGTTAAAAAACAAAATCCGGACTTAGATAAATATGTTACCAATAAAGCCATTAATGGATTGATGATTTTAATATCCGACGAAGAGGTGAAAATAAGAAAAGACCCAATGGCTCGGGTAACAGATTTATTGAAAAAAGTGTTTGGAAAAAAAGAACCTTAGTATAAAATATAAGGGTTTAATTTTTCAAATAATTCTTGATTGGCGGTAAGCTCCAACAATATGGTTGGCGTTATACTTTCTTTTCTGCTCCTATTAAAAATTGATTTTGTTAATTCGTAACTGATATAGGGATGCTTGTTTATCTCTTTAAATGAAGCATTATTAATATCCAGTTTTTTGATTAAGCTTGCATTAACTGTAACATTTGGCTTTAGCTTTTCATACAACTCGTCTGTAAAACCATATACTTCTTTTAATTGATTTATAGATGTAAATCCCCCTAACAAATTTCTATACTTTAAAATCCTTTTGGCATAAGATGGGCCTACCCCATTTAATTCCAACAAAGCTAAACTATCAGCTAAGTTTAATTCTACACTTAATTTATTTTTTGTTGAAGCAGAACTATATTTGGCATTTTCAACTTTATGTTTAGGCTCCAAAATAACATAAGGGCTAACCTCCTTATACAATTGATCGGTTACGCCATATACTTTTTTCAAATCTTCTTTTTTTCGAAAAACAAATCCTTTTGATCTGAATTTTAAAAATATTCGCGCGGTTTTCTCGGGGAAACCCAACTGAATTAAACCTTCAAAAGAGATCTGATTTGGATTAAAAGGTTTTCTTTTTATATTCCGTTGGTTCTTGTTAATTGTTTCATTCTGCAACACCTGCCGGTTAATAATATTAGAATCAGATGAAATAATATTTTCGATGCGTATATCGTCAGGCGTAATAAAATAGGGAACTGAAATACGAATTAAAAGTAAGATTACACATAGCAAGCAAAGAAAAAACAAGCCGTTGCGTTGCTGCCTATTAAAACCAAAATAACTATTTATTATTTTTTTAATGTGCGTTTAAAAATAAAATAAACGGGTATGCCAATAAACATAATTACTAAACCGGCAACCGTATTTTGTGGTTTAAAGATAAGCAGATCTATGCAAATAAAAAGTGTAATTCCGATATAAAGAATAGGAATAACCGGATAACCAAAAGCTTTGTAAGGCCGGGGTTCAAGTGGTTTTGTTTTTCTGAAATAAAACAAAGTTGAAATGGTGATCATATAAAAAATCAAAGAGGCAAATGTGCAATAATCCAACAATTGACCATACGACCCGCTAAAGCAAAGAACAGAAGCCCAAGCAGCCTGTATCCAAAGCGAAGCCGAAGGAGAATTGTGTTTATTTAAATAACTTGCTTTCTTAAAAAATAACCCATCGTTAGCCATAGCACTAAACAATCGTGCTCCGGAAAGAATCAACCCATTATTACATCCAAAAGTTGAAATAACAATAAAAACGGCCATAATTGTTGCACTCCAATTTCCGAAAACAACACTAAGCGCTGCTGTTCCAACTCTATCATTTTGGGCAAAAGCTATTCCTTTTTCCAATACAGTAGTGCCGTTTTCACTCCCTAAAGCCGGTAACAAAATAAAGTAAGCCACGTTAGCAAGTATATATAAAACCGTAACCATTAAAACGCCAATTAACAATCCTAAGGGAATATTGCGTTGCGGCTCTTTAATCTCTCCGGCTATAAACGTAACATTATTCCAAGCGTCGCTACTAAATAATGCGCCAATTAAAGCAACTCCCATTGCCGATGCAATTGCCTTAAATCCATTTTCAGAATCCGGAAAATTAAACGGAATACTTAGATTTTCGGACCAATATGAATTATGACTGGCGGCAAACAAGCCTAAAATAATTAAAAAAATTAATGCTAAGATTTTTGTACTTGTAAAAACACGTTGAATAATTTTACCATTATTTATCCCCCTTGAATTCAAAAATGTAAGTAAAACTATAGATAAAACGGCTAGTAATTTTGTGGTTGATAAGTTAAAATTCCCAATTGAAAAAATAATATTTCCTTCATCGAAAATGGGAAAGAGTACGCCCATAAATTTCGCAAAAGCCACAGCAACTGCTGCGATAACACCGGTTTGTATAACGGCAAATACTGTCCAACCATACACAAAAGCAACCAATTTGCCATATGCTTTTTTAATATAGATGAATTGGCCGCCGGCTTCCGGCATCATGCCGGCTAACTCACCGTAGCTTAATGCCGCAAATAAGGTTATTACTCCACTCAATAACCAACACATTAAAACCCAAAAAGGAGAACCCAACACTCGAGTCATGTCAGCACTTACAATAAATATTCCGGAACCAATCATGCTTCCTGAAACGATCATTACGGCGTCCGTAAGATTTAAACTTTTAACCGGGTTTGACATGTTCAAGAAAAAAAATTAAAGTACTAATTTTATGCTTCAATTGGGTTAAAGATAATTAAATTTGAAGGCAAAATGAAAGTTGTAAGCGATAGAATAAGTATTCTTAAAAAAGATGATTTGCTGAGCATAGTTATATTGCCAACTACTGATCAGAAAAAGACATTTCTTTTATTTTTGTGGTTATTTGCCTGGTCGGTTTGCGGTGTTATCGTACTTTTTAATTATAAGCAACTTGTGCAACAAGACGCTAAAATTTTTGTGATTGTTTATTTAGCGTTTTGGTTATATTATGAATTTAAAATAGCCCGGGCTTTTATTTGGAAGAAATGGGGCAAAGAAAAAATTTGGCTTAAGAGTGGGAAACTTAATTATCAACGAGAGGTCAATCAAAAAGGGAAAATAAATGAATACGAATTAAATTTATTGGATGAGTTAAAATTAATTGAAATAAGTACCGGAAGTTTTTCTGATTTTTTCAATCAAAGTTTTTGGGTAAAAGGAGGGGAAAGAATAGAATTCAAATATTTGGATAAATTTATTCGCTTTGGGATGCAGATTAATACTGAAGAAGCTAGAATTCTTCTCTCGGAAATCAAACAATACCTTCAAAAATCAAAATAAAGATATTTAATGTAAAATTTTAAAAGTAAGTTCCTTCAATAAGGCGCCTTGATCAAATCCATTATTATTTACACCTTTAGATTTTAAGTCATATTCCTTTAGCAGAGAAAATATATTTTTAAGCTTTGCGGTTCCGTAATAAGATGCACCCTTTGCAATAGCGTCAACAAAGAATGGATTAACACCTAATGCACCGGCTGCGGCAAACTTACTTTTGTCCTTTAAAAAATGATACTTTAAAATTTTACTGAAGTAGGCAAATAATGTTGCCAGGGTTAAAACATTTGGATTGTCTTTTAAATTTTCAGCGAAATAATTTGCAATGCGATTAGCTTTTAAAACATCTTTGGCCCCTAAAGCATCCTGAAATTCAAAAACATTAAAATCTTTGCTAATTCCTATTTGATTTTGAATTATTTCAGGTGTGATTTCTACTCCCGGTTTTAAATTAATAATCAATTTTCCAACTTCATTTGTAATTTTACTCAAATCATTGCCTAAAAATTCAGCTAATAAAAATGCTCCCTTAGGCGATATGGCAAAGCCTAATCTCTTGATATAATCTGTAATCCATCCTTGCAAGGCGCTATCATACATTTTTTTGGTTTCAAAAAACACTGCGTTTTTTTGAATTGCTTTTGCCAAAGCACTGCGTTTATCTATTGTTTTATGTTTGTAGCAAATAACAAGAATTGTACTTGATAAAGGGTTACTAATATAAGAAGTGAATAGCTGCGCTCCATTTAATTTCTGACTTTTGATTTCCTCTTGGCCCTCTTCGTCACCTGCACTAGTTTTAGAAAATTCCTTTATACCTTGTGCCTCTTTAACTATTATCACCTGATATTCGCTCATCATCGGAAATTGTTTACACAATCCTACAACAGCACTTAAATCAACATCTTTCCCATAAACCACATGTTGATTGAATTCTCTTTCGCTTTCTTCTAATGTGTTTTCTTCAATATAATTACTTATTAAATCAATATAATAAGTTTCTTCGCCTGATAAAAAATATACAGGTTTAAATATTTTTCTTTTGAGATCTGTGATTATTTTGTCTACTTCTTTCAACTTGGAAATTTGCTGGAGTCCATTTCAAAATAAAACGCTGTACCATTAGCGTCTGTTTTAATCTTAATTTCAGAATCGATTTGCTCTGCTAAAATATTTATTAAATCCATTCCCATTGTTGTTTTATCCGAAACGTTCATGGTTTCCGACATTCCAACGCCGTTATCTAAAACAGCAATTACACATTTATCATTCTCAATTTTAACAGAAACCACTATGCTTCCCTTTTTATTTTTAGGAAATGCATGATTATATGCGTTAGATAAAAGTTCATTTATAAGTAATCCTAAAGGAACGGCATAATCTATATTTAACTTTAAACCATTAGCTTCAAGTTGAGTATCCAAATTAATTTGAGAATCTGAAAAACTCCTTTCTATTTGCCAAACGATATTATGCACAAAATCATTTAATGAAATATTCGACAAATTGGTGTTTTGATACAGCAATTGGTGAGTTAAGGCAATTGAAGCAATTCGTTGTTTTACTTCTTCCAATGCCACTTCATTTCCCGTACCCTCTAATTTAGAAATATGCAATCCAAGCAAGCTGTTAATTATTTGCAGATTGTTTTTTACGCGATGATGTACTTCTCTTAATAAAATGTCTTTTTCTTTTAGTGATTGTTCAATTTGTTGGTTTTGTACAATAATTTTAGAGGTTTTTTCCTGTAATTCTATCTGCCTTTTCTTTACATACCTATTTCGCCATAGTAAAACTATAATTAGGGCAGTTAGTACTAAAATTCCTATAAATTGGTAAGCCCTTTGTGATTTTATTTGTTCATCTTCCAGCTTTTGCTGAATCAGCATCTTATTTTTTTCCTGCAGTTCAAATTCTTTTTGTTCAATCTGAAATGCTATTTCGGCATTATTTAAATTTTGCATTTTTTCAGCCGTATTCAAACTGTCCTTGATATTAAAATACCTGTTAAAATAAAGGATTGCGTTATCATATTGTTTTTGCGCCTGAAAAAAGGTAGCTTTTAAATACAAGTATTTTAAACTTTGACTGATGTCGCTAAATCCTTTACTTAACAGGTGTTCTGAAGAATCCAAATATTTTTTTGCCAGTTCCTTATTATTTAATTGCAGATAACACTCCACCATTAAATTATAACTGTTAAAGGCACTACCAAAATCATTGTCTTTTAAACTGTAATATATATCTTCTTTTAAGAGGGGAATTGCCTCTTTTATTTTTCCTTTGTTGAAATAACTAAATCCTAAATTTCCCCCAATTAATGCTTTAAAAAAACTATAGTGTATCGCTTTTTCTTCTGGAATGTTCATGGATTCTAATACCTGTTTTGCTTTCAAAAAACTGGCCTCAGCACTGTCTGAATTTTTCTGGCGATTAAAATAAACCCCAACATCATTATACAAACTCGCCAAAGCATCTGTATCATTTACTGTAAATGATTTATTAAATTCATTTCTCCTTTCGGCAATGGCTTTATCAAAAAAATTAAGTGAAGCATACAACTTACTTTTAGGAATTCCGTAATCAATAATTACTGAATCACTTTTTCTCAATCGCATTAATTCCATTCGGGAATTCACTTCATAAGCTTTTATATAATTGCGAATTCCAACAAAACAGGTTTTCAGTAACGAATAACACAATAAAGAATCGTTAACATTTAAAGCATAACTATTTAAGCCTTGCTCTAAAGCAAAAACCGCCTTGGTGTAGTTTTTTCTGGAAAGCTCAAGTTTTGCCTCAATTAATTCTACCAACAGTTTCGCCTCTTTACTCTCACTTTTTTCACGTATTAACTTTTTGGCCAACTCCAATGTATCCTTAATTAAAGGGTAAACCTCATACAATTTTGATGGCGATAATTTAGATGTTAGCGTAATTCGATTTTTAAAATCAGCAGCATAAAATTTATCGCAAAATTCTTTTTTATCAGACTGTGCTTTTGAAAACCCAATCGAAAAAATAGTTAAGTAGAATATTGCTTTTAGTTTCATGATAATTTGGACATCCTAAACGGAAATACGCGCGGCTAACAAATTGAATATGTGATCAGAAATTAACAAGTACAGTATTGTCTAAAACAGAAAAGAAATTTACAGATTAATTCAAAAGAAAATAAGGAATCTTATAAAAAGATTTAACTCTACTAAAATATTTTAGAACACTTTATTGAAAGGGCGTTCTTTCATAATAAAACAAGTATTAGATTAATTTCTACTGGCTAAAAGGTTGTATCTTTAAGCGTTATGCAAAATTTCATTTTTTCATATATCGCCATATATTAAGAGTTTTGAAAATCCTCCTTAAACACTTTTATACAAGTTCGCTTATCCTAGTCTCAGGACTCTTATTGTTGTATTTTATTATTATCAGTTATTACAACAGGGCCGCTTCAGATGATATATATTCTATGATGCTTCATAAAGAATGGGGAAGTGTTGATTTAATTAGTCATTATTACCTAACCTGGAGTGGAAGATTAAGTTCCTTAATTTATTTTACATTTTACCTGAAATTATACCACTCACTGCCTGATTTTCATAACCTGATGTTATTCAATTACGCTTTTACCTTGTCCCTTTTAGTTTATTCAGTTTCCAAAATAATCAGGTTTATTTTAAAAAAATATTTTCAGTTTGATTTTGGAAAAATGCAATGTATAGCGTATTCTATTTTGTTTATTGGTTCATTTTACTTTTTTACTTTTCAAAGTAGCGAGGTTTGGTGGTGGTTTTGTTCCAGTTTTGTATACTTACAAAGTATAGTTTTTTTACTGTTTGGTGTTTCTTTAGTGCTTAGCTCAAACAAAAAAATATACCATTATTTACTCATTAGCTTTTGTTTTGCCTATGCCGGAAGTGGAAGTGAAATTTATACAATAATCATTTTAAGTTTACTGCTTTTCCTGTTCTTGTTTTCTAAAATTAAAAAATTAAAACCCATCGCCTTAATAAAAAAATCCGGATCTTTCAAAGCTGTTTCTATTGCCGTTTTAAGTTTTTGTATAAGCGGAATGATTTGTTTAAGCGCTCCGGGGAATTATGCACGATTAAAATCAGAAGAAAAAAATATTGTTTCATCAAAACAAATTGTTGTTGCTCAAGATAAAAACGAAATGGCAAATATATTTCTTTCAAATAAAAAATATATTGTTGCTTTAGCTTTGAGTTTTGCTTGGTTTTTTCTGGGCCGTCATTTATCATCTAAAAAATTAAACACAATTCCAAAACCCGCATTTAAAAAAATTACACTCCTCGTATTCTCAGCTACCTTTATTTCAATGCTTGTTCCGTTTATACTTGAAAACATTTTATTTAATACTATGTCAATTCCTATAAGGGCATATACATTAACTTCATTTTTACTAACTCTTAATTTTTGTTTATTGTTTTTTGCTTTAGGCTATAAAAATTGGATGAAATCGAATACTACTTTTCAATTTCTGTACTTAAGTTATCTTATATTGATAGTTTCGCTTCTTGTGTATACCACAACGGTACAATTTAATATATGCAAGCAGTATGCAAATGCATATGATAATCTTTTACATACTTTAATTGATGCAAAAAAAACAAATTTGCAAGGGAAACTAACTGTACAAAAATTACCGGACTCCGGTGTGCTTATTCCGCTTTATATTGAAGATAAATACATGTCTGAAAATATTGAAATTTTACTTGAATTACCCTATAAAATTGAATGTAAGTAAATCAACCGGCCCAGTTCTCTCTATCCAAACTTCTGTATTGAATTGCTTCGGCTAAATGTACTGTTTCAATTTTTTCATGGTTATCTAAATCTGCAATAGTTCTGGCTACTTTCAAAATCCGATCATATGCTCTAGCGCTTAATCCTAAACGTTCCATGGCGTTTTTTATTAATGCCATTCCTTCGGGCTTAAGCGCGCAGTATTTAATTAAATCTTTGCTCGACATTTGTGCATTACAGTATATTTTTCCGGACTCCCTGAATCTTTTGCTTTGAATTTCTCTCGCATGTATTACTCGAGTCCTTATACTTTTACTATCCTCCGATTTTTTTACATCACTTAGTTCGGAAAATGGGACAGGAGTAACTTCTACATGAATATCAATTCTATCTAACAAGGGGCCACTGATTTTATTTAGATACTTTTGAACTACGCCCGGAGAACATACGCATTCCTTTTCCGGATGATTATAAAATCCACAAGGACAGGGATTCATACTTGCTACCAACATAAAACTTGCTGGATAATCCACGCTGAATTTTGCTCTGCTGATATTTACAACCCTTTCTTCCAAAGGCTGCCTCATAACTTCTAACACCGTTCTTTTAAATTCAGGCAACTCATCTAAAAATAAAACACCGTTGTGGGCTAAACTTATTTCTCCCGGCTGCGGATGATTACCTCCGCCCACTAACGCAACATCGGAAATAGTATGATGGGGATTTCTGAATGGACGTCGGGTGATTAATCCTTTTCCTCCTTTAGCAGTTTTACCGGCCACGCTGTGAATTTTTGTGGTCTCCAGTGCTTCATCCAATGTTAACGGCGGTAAAATTCCGGGTAGCCTTTTACTTAACATAGTTTTTCCTGCGCCCGGCGGACCAATTAAAATTACATTATGTCCCCCTGCAGCTGCAATCTCTAATGAGCGTTTTATATTTTCTTGTCCTTTTACGTCATTAAAGTCATTTTCAATATTAAAATCTTCTTCGGCAAAAGTGCTTAATAAATCCAATTCTTTAATTGGCAATTGCTCGCTCTCATTAAAAAATCGAATAACTTCACTAATATTTTTAGCCGACAAAACTTCGATGCCGGAAACAACAGCTGCTTCTTCACAGTTTTCTTCCGGAACAATTATGCCTTTAAACCCATCTGCCCGGGCCTGAACCGTAATGGGTAAAATTCCACGGATTGGCCTTAACTGTCCATCCAAAGCGACTTCTCCCATGATAACATATTCACTTACCCGTTCACCGGAAATTTGTTCGCTTGCAGCTAATATTCCAATGGCAATTGGTAAATCATAAGCAGAACCTTCTTTACGGATATCTGCCGGAGCCATATTAATTGTTATTTGTTTGCCCGGAATTTTATATCCGTTTTGTTTTAATGCACTTTGCAATCTATGCTGACTTTCTTTCACAGCATTATCCGGCAATCCCACCAAATAATAATTAATTCCTGTTCCCACACTTACCTCAATGGTAATTTTTGTTGCATTAATGCCATGCACAGCATAGCCAAATGTTTTAACTAGCATAATACTTCCTTAAATAAATTTGATGCTTGCGGGTGATTTTTTTTCGATAAGAACTTTATTTCAAAGCCCCTGATGTGTTTTTTAAATTGAAACGATTGTATTAAATAATCGTTTTACCCCTTAAGACAGGTCAAATATCGTAAAAATATTTTTTCTATGCAAAACTGTTCCGGTTTTAAAAGCCTGAGGCTCCTTAATTCTCTTTAACCGTAATGTCATCTATCTGCCATTCGCGACCATCAACATTAGAACCAATATATTTAAAACCTATACGTGTGTTTGTAGTTTTATATGCACTTAATGAAATAGAACCGGAATTTACATAAACAAAATTACCGGTTGATAAAGTTGGGAAAACCTGCGTCCAACTTGCTGTATTAGGCAAACCGGTATTATAGTTTGTAGAAACGTAAACCTCAACTGCCGGCCCATTAAATTTACAGGCGTTTTGAAAGTATAAATTTGGGCTTGAAGAAGCTGATAAATTAATTGCCGGTGAAATTAACCAACTTTCGCAAGCCGAATTAACGCCGGCTGAATAATTGTTACATGAAGCAAAATTTAATGAATTAAATGTGCCGGTTTTCCAAGGAACGGAACCCGAAACGGCCTGCTGTGTCCAGCCACCTGAAGTAAGTGAAAGGTCTTCAAAATTTTTGCTAAGATATACTGTATTACATAAGGTTCCGGTCATAGAAACCTCTGAGAGTTTCCGAATCCTTAATTGAACTTCACTTCCAAATTGACTAACAATAGCTATCATGCTTCCGTTTCCGGTTGGTGGTGTTGTTCCTGCAAAATTTGCATATCCACTTGTTCGAACGGCTAATTTTGGGAAAGAGCCGCAAGCTTGTATGCTGTGATTTTTAGCCGTAAATAATACCGGATCGGCAAAAGTTGGAAAGCTTAAGTTCACGAATTCCACGTTCTCAATTCTTACCAATCTCGATTGCGAATTATAAACCGGATTTGAATTGGATATTAAATCAACAATTGTCATTACCTCCGGTTGTACAAATTTTCCACTTGCAATTTTGGTAATCATAGTGGCCGGGTTAACTGAGTCTAATTGTATCAGATCAAACTCGTCATTCAAATAAGCTCCCTTTAAATTTATTTTTATACTATCGCCAATAATTAAATTTGTATTACTTGTTAATTTTATGCGAATAGCACCTGCACCATCCTTTACAAATAACTCCTTGAAAAAATTGCCGCTAACCTCATCCGCAATAACGGTACAGTATAACAAACTATCATCGGTGAACTTGTAATTTTGATTCGGATTTAGACCATATTTATTTTTTATATCGAAAATAACAATCTTTTTATCCGGAGTTGGTGTAAAAGTTACGGGTTCCGGAACCGGATCTTTTTCTTTTTTCTTGCAAGATTGAAATAAAAATGTAAAAATTAATAACGCACAAAAGCTAAAAATAATTTGTTTTGTTCTCATGTGAATCGTATTTTATAAATTAACAATTACCCGAATTTATACATTTTATGCTAATTAACATATTCAATTATTAATTTTTTGATATCTGTTTTTTTTTGTAGGTTTGGTCTAAATAAATTTAAAATGAAAAATTTCCTTTTTGCTGTACTGATCCTTTCTTTTACCGGATTTTTCGCTCAAAATAAAGAGGCTTCCGCTGAGCTAGATTGTTTTAATAAATGGGCTGCGAAGTTTGACGAAAGAGGTGCTGAAAATGTAGCAGATGGCATGTATGATGATGTTATTATTACCAGTCGTTTAAACGGTAAAGCGCACTGCTATAATGGAAAAGTAATCGTAAAAGAAGGAATGATCGTTCGCTTTTATATTTTATTAAGTGACGGAAGTCATGAAGAGGTAAAAAGAACATGGAAAAACAAATCCAACGAAAATGTAACTATTGCCAATGGCATGAGCAAAAGCTTAATCACCGCTCATGGAGAGCTACTGAATGTGCTTTGGCCTTCTAAAATCAAGGCCAAAAAAGCAAAGCCAAGTGTTGCGCCCGACCCATCAGATGACTAATGTCAATGACAATAATATGACAGAATAATTCGCAAAATACCCGAAATTTGACGGGTATCTTGGAAAGTCTCAAAGTCATAGCTTTTACGCACAAAACACTTCCTTTTGAACTTATTGGAAAACTGCATTTGGATGCGGAAAATCAATCTGCCGTTTTAGGTGCTTTAAAAATTAATTACGGATTTGAAGAACTTTTATACTTAAGCACTTGCAACCGAGTGGAGTTAATCTTAAAAACAGAAATTCTTCTCGACAACAAGTTTATCCAGGAAATTTGCAATTTTATTAATAGCCGTTTGAATTTGGCCGAATGTGAGCAAATAGCCATAGGGGCTGAAGTTTTTATTGGCGAATTAGCCGTTGATCATTTACTTCGCGTTGCTTCTTCTTTAGACTCAATGGTAGTTGGTGAACGCGAAATTATCACGCAAGTTCGAAAGGCTTATGATAATTGCAACAGCCTTGGGTTAACAGGCGATACTTTACGCCTGCTTGTTAGACATACTATTGAAACAGCTAAGGAAGTATATACTAAAACGGATATTGCAAAAAACCCGGTTTCAATTGTGTCATTGGCTTATCGTCAGCTGAAAGAACATGGAATTAAAAATAACGCTAAACTCATTTTTGTGGGAAGTGGGGAAACAAACTCCACTATGGCCAGTTATTTACAAAAACATAAATTCGCCAATTTCTCTGTTTTTAACCGAACACTAGAAAACGCAAAAATACTTGCCAAAACTTTAAATGGTCAGGCCTATTCACTAGAGGAACTTCAAAACTATAAAGCAGGATTTGATGTACTTGTAGTTTGTACCTCCGCATCAAGCCCCATTATTACCAATAAATTGTACAAGCAACTTATTGGTTCAGATAAGCATAAAAAAATTATTATTGATTTAGGCATTCCGGCAAATGTTGAAGATGAAGTGTTTTATAATAATGATAAAATTCATTACATAAATATCCAGTCGCTAAAAGAAAAAGCAAATGCTAATCTTCAACTACGTAAAGGCGAAATAGCCAAATGCGAAAATATTATCCAGGATAAAATAATTTTATTTAATCGACTTCAAAATGAGAGAAGAATTGAGCTGGCTTTCGGAGAAATACCCAAACAGGTAAAAGCAATTAAAGAAACCGCCATTTCTGAAGTGTTTGCCAAAGAAATAAATCAGTTGAACCCCGAAAGTAAAGTATTGTTAGAAAAAGTTTTATCGTACGTTGAAAAAAAATATAATGCCGTTGCTATTAAAACGGCTAAAAACGTTTTACAGAGTCCTGAATTAAAATAATATTTTGAACAGAAAAATCATTATAGGCACTAGGGGAAGCGATCTTGCTCTGTGGCAAGCTAATTTTACGCTTGATCTTTTTAAGGAAAAAGGTATTGAAGCCGAAATTAAAGTTATTCAAACGCAAGGTGATAAAAGCCAACAATGGAATACTTCATTTGATAAATTGGAAGGAAAAGGATTTTTCACCAAAGAACTTGAAGAAGCTTTATTAAATAAGGAAATCGACGTTGCCGTTCATTCGCATAAGGATTTACCAACCGAAATGCCCTACGGCTTGTTAGTAGCCGGTGTATCTAAAAGAGAAGATCCATCAGATGTGCTTTTAATTCATGAAAGGGCCATCGATAAAAAACAAAAGTGGAATCTTCAAAAAAATTCTAAGGTTGGGACTTCTTCTGCTCGACGTAAATCGCAAATGTTAGCATTCCGTCCGGATGTAAAAGTAAATGATCTGAGAGGAAACGTACCTACCCGAATTGAAAAACTTCGCAAAGGTGAATACGATGCAATTTTAATAGCCGCTGCAGGTTTAGAAAGATTAAAACCGGATTTGGATGATTTTCATGTTGAAACCTTAGACCCCACCGAGTTTGTCCCTGCTCCAGCTCAAGGCGTTTTAGCCTGGCAAACCCGTGAAGATGATGATGACATTTTAAGTCTTATTGATCAAATCAGTGATTTTGACGTGATGGTAAAAATTAATATTGAACGTCGCATTTTAAATTTATTTGACGGAGGTTGCCAACTTCCCTTAGGCGCCTATTGTGATACAGAAGAAACAGACGATGGTCGCTTACGATTTAAAGTATGGACCAGCATGGCCCAAGCCTGGGATAAACAACCCAAACAATTGTATTTTAATACCACTAATACGGATGGGTTTGCTGATGAAATAGTAGAAAAAATTCAAAACTTAAAGCCTAGAAAAGTTTTTATTTCCCGCAACTCCAACGAATCGGAGTACTTACATCGTGCGCTTACTAATTTAGGATTTACCGTTGAAGGAAAAAGTTTAATTGAATTTAAAGAAATTAAAATAAAAGAACTCCCGAAAACGGATTGGGTATTTTTTAGCAGTAAACACGCGGTACGCTACTTCTTAAATCAAAAACCTAAACTTGAAAATGTAAAATTTGGTTGTGTAGGAACTTCTACCAGCGCTGAACTTCGTCAGTTTGGGTTACGGGCTGATTTTATTGGCCAAAGTACAGATGTGAAATTGGTTGGAAAGCAGTTTGCCGCAAAAGTAGGAAGCGGAAAAGTTTTATTTCCTATTGCAAAAGATAGTTTACAAAGCATACAATGGCAAATGGCTAAAAAAGATAATGTAATCAATTTAAATGTTTATGCTACTCTTAAACACAGCCTGGAGATAAATCCGGAAAACGAAATTTTGGTTTTTACTAGCCCCAGTAACGTTGAGGCTTTTCTAGAAAAAAATAAAATTCAAGCTCATCAAAAAGTAGTAGCGATGGGTGATGCAACAGAAAATGCACTTCGAAAAAAGAAAATAAAAACTCATTTAAAACCAACTTCATTTAATGACTTAGGTTTATTTCAAGCTATTTTATCCTTATCTTAATTTATGCAACCTATCAGACCCAGAAGAAACAGGAAAAACGAAACCATACGAAACATGATTCAGGAAAATAATGTTTCAGTAAACAATTTAATATTTCCATTGTTTGTTTGCGAAGGAAAAAGTACAAAAAGCGAAATTAAATCAATGCCCGGTATTTATCGGTATAGTACTGATTTGTTATTGAAAGAAATTGAATCTTGCCTAAAATTAGGCTTAAATTCATTTTGCATTTTTCCGGCCATCTCTGATAAATTAAAAAACAAAAAAGCATCTGAAGCATTAAATGAAAAAGGTTTATACCCAAACGTTTTACGAAAAATAAAAAGCACTTTCCCCGAATCCGTAATCATGACTGATGTGGCACTGGATCCATACAGCAGCGACGGACACGATGGACTTGTTCGAGACGGAAAAATATTAAATGATGAAACCATAGAGCTGTTAAAAGAAATGGCCCTAATTCAAGCTCAGGCAGGTGCAGATATTATCGGCCCTAGTGATATGATGGATGGTCGGGTTGGCGCCATACGTGATTATCTGGATGAAAATGATTTTACTGACGTATCTATCATGAGTTATACAGCCAAATATGCCAGTGCATTTTATGGTCCATTTAGAGATGCCTTAGAAAGCGCTCCTAAATTCGGGGATAAAAAAACCTACCAAATGAATCCTGCTAACGTAAGAGAAGCCATAACCGAAGCTGATTTAGACACAAATGAAGGAGCCGACTTTTTAATGGTAAAACCCGCATTAAGTTATTTAGATGTGATTAAAACATTGCACGACCAATTTAATTTACCAATTGCTGCTTATAATGTGAGTGGTGAATACGCCATGGTAAAAGCCGCTTCAGCAAAAGGTTGGATTGATGGAAATAAAGTGCGAGATGAAATTTTATTAAGCATCAAAAGAGCCGGAGCCAGCGTTATCCTTTCGTATTTCGCCAAGGAGTTTGCCCAATCCAAAAAATAATAGCACTCCCCATTCCATTCCTGTTTTTCAAAGGATAGGCTTAATTTCTAATGTATTTAGTTAAATTTATGCAATCAATAATGCATGCAAGCCATCATATATTCCTTTGCGGATTCATGGGTAGCGGTAAATCTACACAAGGCAAAAAACTAGCGAGTTTATTGCGCATGCGTTATATTGATTTAGACAAACACATTCAGAAACTTGAAAACAAAACCATAGAATCCATATTTGAAACTTTAGGCGAAAAACATTTTCGCGATTTAGAAACTAAATACTTAAAAGAACTTGTTCAGGAAAAAAATCCTAAAATATTTTCCTTGGGCGGAGGTACTGTTTGCTTTAACAATAATATTGAATTTATAAAAAGTAGTGGAATATTAATTTATATAAATATGACCGCTGCTGCATTAAGCGAACGCTTAAAAAAATCTAAACAAAACAGGCCTCTTTTAAAAAATATACATCCCGATGAAATTAATAACTTCATTGAACAAAAATTAAAAGACCGGCAACTGTATTATACACAAGCTCATCTTACTATTGAAGGCATCAACCTAACCGCAACAGATTTAAATAACGCCATTCTCCAATTTAAAAAACACAATGAAAAGAAATAGTCCATTTTTACTTTTCGTTTTTTTAATGCTCAAGCTAAATACATTTTCTCAGGAATTGATTTATCATGAAAGCCCCATTGGTTTTAATTTTGGCGGAGTTTTTTCAGTTGGTTCACATGTGCAAAGATTAGGCTTAACTTTTAATTTTTTTTATGTGAATGATCGTTTTCAAATGAACTCCGAAGCCCGGTTACAGTTTAATTTAAAAAATCTGGGGCCCTCTGGCTATCATCCCGAATTTGTGTTATCCCAAGGCGTTTTATTTGCCTATGGTGCACCGGCTCCTTATGCTAACCCGTTTTTATCAACCGTTTCCAATCAAACTAAATATCAAAATTCTTTGGGATATGCTTATCATTTATGGTTTACTCCAAAAAAAATAAAAACAACACAGCAAACCGGAATAATTTCAATTCAGTTTAATCAAATTAGTTTTATTACCGAAAATGATATTTTAGCCCGGCCCTTACTCGACCGATTTAGAACAGGTGCTTTTTTAATTCAATATCAACACGACACCACTATTCAGGCCGGAATTAATTGTACGATGTGGACCGGACAGATGGGTAAAACATTAAGGAATGTGGAAGGATTTCCCGGACCCGGATATATGGATACCACCGGAAGTGTACATGGAAATAAATCACATGGCCTGCTGAGTTTGCAAGCCAAGTACCATTTTGTGGTTTCTCAAATCATTCAGGCTAATATTGGTGTAGATGCTGAACAAATTCGCAATGCAGTTCAAAATAGAATCATACATGATGTGTGTTGGCTTCCTAAATCCTGGTTTAAACGTTACAATTGTCATATTCCCATGTTGGATAGTGAGGGAAAACAGTATTTATACAAACCAGAACAAAAAATCAAAAAAGTAAAACCTTATTGGGGATTAAGCACTAATTCGAATTTATTTTATTGATTTTTTCTGAAGCTTTACGTTTTTTTTATGTCGTGTTTTATCTCTCTTACTTTTTTTCTCCAGATTTTTAATCAATGATTTTTCTAAATCAATTCCGGTTTGGTTAGCCAAACAAATTAATACAAATAAAACATCGGCCAGTTCATCGGCCAGTTCCTTTTTTAAATCACTCTTTTTATGACTTTGTTCACCATATTGGCGGGCCATTATCCTTGCAACTTCTCCTACCTCTTCCATTAAAATAGCCATATTGGTTAGTTCAGAAAAATACCTTACACCGTATTTTTTTATCCATTGATCAACAGTTTTTTGCGCTTCGCTAATTTTCATCTTTTAAAATTTAGGAATAAACTGGCTTATCCCATTTTTATCTAATTCTTTTTTAAGTAAAGTATGTAACTCTGAAATAACCATGTTCTTATTATTTGTTTCGCAAAAAGGCCTTACTAAAACAGTCATACTTCCATCAGCAATTTTTCCAATTAACACTACAGGCTCGGGAGATTTTAAAATTTTTTCATAATGCTTTAATACTCCGGTTACTATTTCTACAACTTTTGCCGGATCATTTTCAGGTTGCAAAGTAAGTGTTATATCCGCGCGTAATATTCCTGATCTCGAAACATTGGTAATAATATTATTTGATAATACACCATTAGGTAAAATCACAATCTTTTGATCAAAAGTTGTAACCAATGTATTAAAAATTTGAATCTCCGTAACTGTTCCGGTTATACCTTGAGCCTCTATTTGATCTCCAACCTTAAATGGCTTGAAAATTAAAATTAAAACCCCTCCGGCAAAATTGGCTAGCGAACCCTGCAATGCAAAACCTATGGCTAAGCCGGCTGCGCCTAAAATGGTGACAAAACTCGTAGTGCCAATTCCTAAAATTCCTGCAACTGAAACAATAAGAATAATTTTTAAACCTATACTTACCAAACTTTTTAAGAAAGTTTTTAAACTAATTTCCATGTCTTTTTTAGTCATGGCTTTTTCAGTAATAATGGCAATGCGTTTAATAACCCACAAACCAATAAGTAATACTAAAATAGCTTCAAGCAACACAGGGATAAAATCCTGCACTTTTTGAATAATCATATCCATAAATTCCCCTACTCTATCTTTTTCATTCAATAACTTCTCCTTTACATTGGGAATTATACCTCCTGAATTCTCTTGTATTTTGAATAACCAAAACATGATTTTTTTTTTTTACCTTCACAAAACTAACAAACATGTACAAATACTTTGTATTAATCGCTGTCTTCTTTTCAACTTTTCTTGACGCACAAGATGTTGAGGTAAAAGTAGCCCAAGATAGCCTGCGTTTTAAAAAAATTAAAACCGTAAAATGGGACACTACAAAATATCGCAAGTACAATTACGTTTTTATTGTGGGCGTATTTAATCAATACCGCGATTTTAATAATGAAATAATTCAAGAAATCAATAAAGATTCTTTGCACCTTTCCAATCAAACTTATGTTGCTGAATCGAATGTAACCGGTGGCCTTTCTATCAGTTATGATAAATTTCAGATTAATTTAGGCACTAGAACCAAACCCCGAGAAGATCAACAAGGCAAAGGTTATACCAAAATGTTTAATATAGGATTTAATTTTGGTGATAATAGATGGGTGTCAGAAAATTATTACCGAAGATTTAAAGGCTTTTATAATAAAAGCACCCCGAATTTTGATACCAATTATAAACACACCAATGCGTATTATTTACAACCCAACATGAGTAGCAGTTTATTTATGTCGCGTTTATTGTATTTTTCCAATTACGAAAACTTTTCTTACAAATCGGGGTTTGGTTCAAATTTTCGTCAGTTAAAAAGTGCATTCACCTGGATTATTGGCGTTAATTACAGTGCATATACTATGCTTAATGATAGTTCAGTTATTCCAATTCAAGCCCGACATTTATTCAATGATTATGCACAGATGAGAGGGCTTAAATCATTTAACATTGGCGGAACATTTGGAGCCGCGGCAACAATAGTAGTATTTAAAGCCTGGTTTATTAACGGACACTTCTCTTTTGGGCCGGAAATCCAAAACAGGAATTATGACTTCACAACACATTCGCGAAGAATTAGTTATATAGGAGCAAGTGGTATTGGCCGATTTTCAATGGGGCTTAACTTAAATAAATTTTATTTCCTGGTATCCATTAACAACGATTACAATTTATACAACAGTAAGAAAATAATAAAAATTAAATCAGAAGCTATAACACACAACCTCACCCTGGGTTGGCGTTTTAATTCGGGCGAACCTATAGGGTTTTACAGGAAATTTCAGCAAACCCGGCTTTACAAATTATTCGGATGAAAAAATTTATTACAATTGCTGTTGTTTTTCTTTTATTGGTTTCATGTTCAGGGCCAAAAACAAAGGCGGATAGCATTTTATTTAATGGAAAAATTTATACTGTTGATTCTGCATTTAGTATCCAGGAAGCACTGGTGATTGAAAATGGTAAAATTATTTATTGCGGCAATTCAGAAACTGCTTTAGATAAATACGAGGCCGGCAGTATCATTAATTTAGAACAAAAAGTTGTTTTTCCCGGATTTATAGATGCACATTGTCATTTTTATGGTTATGGAAAAGGTTTGAATGAATTAAATTTTGTAAACAGTAAATCGTATCAGGAAATCATTCAATTATTAATCAGTTATGCCAAAGAAAACAATCTTTTTCCCGAAAACTCTGCCATAAAATTAAACGAAGCCAATTGGATTATTGGCCGTGGATGGGATCAAAACGATTGGGGGAACAAAGAATTTCCCGACAAAACAAAATTAGATTCATTATTCCCGAATACGCCGGTTTTATTAAAGCGAATAGATGGGCACGCCATTTTGGTTAATCAAAAAGCTTTAAACATTGCAGGATTTAGTGAACAAACTAAAATTAACGGCGGTGAATTAATTATTAAAAACGGAAAATTAAGTGGAATTCTCATTGATAATGCCGGAGACTCGCTTGAAAAATTTATTCCTAAATCTGCTAAAGAAATAGTAATTAAAGCTCTTTTACGTGCTCAGGATTCTTGCATTAAAGTTGGGTTGACAACTATAGATGATGCAGGACTAGAAAAAAACATAATAGATGCCATAGATGAATTACAACAAAGCCATAAGCTAAAAATAAAAATATACGCTATGCTCAGTCCAACACCTGAAAACATCCATTATTATTTAAAAAACGGTGTATATAAAACCGAGCGTTTAAACATTTGTTCGTTTAAATTTTATGCCGATGGGGCATTAGGATCAAGAGGAGCTTGTCTTAAAAAAGTATACAACGATAAAAAAGACTGGCAGGGATTTTTACTGAATGACATTTCTTATTTTAAAAAATTTGCAGAAATGCTGGCGCCAACAAAATTTCAAATGAATACACATTGTATTGGCGATTCAGCCGGTAAAATAATTTTAGATATTTATTCCATGTACTGCAAAAGCAGCAATAAAAGATGGAGAATTGAACATGCGCAAATCATAGATGAAACGGAGTTTAAAAAATTTAATAAAGATATTATTCCCTCTGTGCAGCCCACACATGCCACGAGTGACATGTATTGGGCCGAAAACAGAATTGGAAAAGAACGAATGGCCGGAGCTTACGCTTATAAAAAATTATTGCAATCTGCGGGGATTATTGCATTGGGTACAGACTTTCCCGTTGAGCACATATCTCCATTCAAAACTTTTTATGCCGCTGTGGTTCGAAAAGATGCTCAAAATTATCCGAAGAACGGATTTCAGACTGTAGATGCGCTTACGCGAGTTGAAACTTTGAAAGGCATGACCATTTGGGCGGCTTATTCCAATTTTGAGGAAAAAGAAAAGGGAAGTTTGGAAGTCGGAAAATTTGCCGATTTTATCATTCTGGATCAAGACCTTATGCTTTGCAAAGAAAAAGAAATTATGAACACCAAAGTGCTCAATACATTTATAAACGGAGAGGAAGTTTATAGTGTGAAAGGAACACAAAAGAAATCAAATCCTTAGTATACTTATATTCCGTACTTTTGTTTCAATGGCTTACAAGAATCTTAAAGAATGCATTGAAGATCTGGAAAAGAACGGACACCTCATTCGAATAAAAGAGGAAGTAGATCCGCAATTGGAAATGGCAGCCATTCACTTAAAAGTTCATGCCGCCGGCGGAAAAGCAATTTTATTTGAAAAAATAAAAGGAAGCAAGTACCAGGCCGTTAGTAATTTATTTGGCACACTTGAGCGCAGTAAATTTATTTTCAGACACAATCTTGAAAAAATGCAAGAGCTTGTGCAATTGCGAAACGACCCAATAAAGGCAATTAAAAATCCATTTAAAAATTTAACATTAGGCTTTGCCGCGCTCAAAGCATTACCAAAAAAAGGAAGTTTTTCTTCTGCCGGTTTTAATGAAATAAAAATTAGCGAGCTACCATTAATAAAACACTGGCCAATGGATGGTGGTGCGTTTGTAACATTACCGCAAGTTTATACAGAGGATATTGATAAACCCGGAGTAATGGCTTCTAATTTAGGAATGTATCGCATACAATTAAGCGGCAACGAATATGTGTTAAATAAAGAAATTGGATTACATTATCAATTGCATCGTGGCATTGGCATTCATCAAAACAAAACCAATAAAAAAAATGTACCGCTTAAAGTAAGTGTTTTTGTAGGTGGTCCGCCATCACACACGTTGGCTGCAGTAATGCCTTTACCCGAAGGAATTAGCGAACTAACTTTTGCCGGTGCCTTAGGCGGAAAAAGATTCAGGTATGATTATGTTGATGGATTTTGTATTTCGTTGGATGCCGATTTTGTAATTACCGGAGAAGTTTATCCAAATGAAAATAAACCCGAAGGCCCGTTTGGCGACCATTTAGGTTACTACAGTTTAAAGCACGATTTTCCTTTAATGCGTGTGCATAAAGTTTATGCAAAAGAAAATGCCATTTGGCCTTTTACGGTTGTTGGAAGACCGCCTCAAGAAGACACTGCCTTTGGAGCATTGATTCACGAAATAAGTGGCACTGCCATTCCACATGAAATTCCGGGAGTAAAAGAAGTACATGCGGTGGATGCAGCGGGTGTTCATCCTTTACTACTTGCTGTTGGAAGCGAAAGATATACGCCCTATTTAAAAACAAAAAGACCGGCCGAAATTTTAACGCAAGCCAATCGCATTTTAGGAACCGGACAATTAAGTTTGGCAAAATATTTATTTATTGGTGCTGATAATGAAAAAGAAATTAACTGTCATGACACTTTTGAATTTTTCAAATTTGTTTTTGAAAGAATTGATTTAAGGCGCGACTTGCATTTTTATACTAAAACAAGTATTGATACTTTAGATTACAGTGGAGAATCAATTAACGAAGGCAGTAAATTAGTGGTAGCTGCTTACGGAGAAAAAGTACGGGAGCTTGAAAATAATTTACCTGTCTGTTTATTAAATTGTGATTTTATCTCGAAACCGGTAATGTTAATGCCCGGTGTAATTGCCCTGCAAATTGGAGAATTTGTAAACTACCAAAATACTAAACTCGAAATAAAAAATTTAAGTGAATTTATAAATAAACACCTAAGCGAGTTTAATGGCATAGTACAAATAATTATTTACAACGATTTTAATTTTACCCCGCACAATAAAAGCCTAAATGATTACGTTTGGATAACGTACACCCGTAGTAACCCTAGTGCTGATATTTATGGTGTAAACGAAAACATCGAACACAAGCACTGGGGTTGCACCGGGCCAATAATCATCGATGCCAGAAAAAAACCGCATCATGCCCCAGAGCTGAAGATAGATTTGAACGTTGAGGAGAGGATAGCCCGAATCAAACTTTTATAAAATCCTTTTAAATTATGAATTTAGAATGACTAACGACGAGTCTATTGGTCTTTCACATTCGCGCCTCGTCATTCGTACTTCCTCATTCGTAATTTGTCATTCGTAATTTGTCCTTCGTACTTTCTTCCCCTTTGTTTGCAGAACCACAATTTTCTGTTATTTTTAACGGATGCTTAGGCCTCTGTTATTCGCTATCCTTTTTCTTGTCACTTCGAGCCTCATCGAGAAGTGTTACGCTCAAAGCAAACAGATTGACTCATTAACGAAAAAATTATATTCCTTAAAGGGAAATAACGAAGTAATTGATTCCATAAAATGTAATATTTATTCTTCTCTTTCTGAAATATCGCCTGATGGAGTTTGGGAAAGATATAATGACACGCTTTTTAAACTTAGCGATGATTTATTAGGTATTTATAAAGATTCGAATTCACAGCGCATTTTTAAGAAATATAAGGCAATTGCTTTAAATAATAAATCCGAGTATGAAGGATTCAATGGTAATTATAAGCTTGCCTTATCTTTTCAAAAAGGGAGTCTAAAGTTGAGACGAGAAATTGGCAATAACAAGGCAGTTGCACAATCACTAGGAAATTTGGCAAATCTTTACTCAGCCATGGGAGATGATAATGAAGCCATTAAATTGCATTTAGAAGCATTAGAAATTCGCAGAAAAACTGGCGACTTAAAATCAATTGCGAATTCATTAAACAACTTAGGGGCCATCCATATGCAAAATGGAAGTCTGGATAAAGGTTGGAAATATTATTCGGAATGCGATTCTATTTTCAAATTGTTGGGATCAACTAAGAGTTATCCGGTCTTTTTAAGCAACATGGCTTATTCTCTTATGAAATTAGCGGAAAAGCAAGGTGTGTCAATGGAAAAGCCAAGAGAGTATTTCAAAAAGTCACTGGACTTACATCTAAAAGGCGGAGATGTAGCCGGTTCAGCCGTGGTATTGAATAATCTTGCCATTACTTACATGATCGAGAAGAATTATGAAAAAGTTATCTATTTTTCCCAAAAAGCACTTGATGCTTCTTTGAAATCAAAGAATATTAAAGCCGAATTAAGATCTAGGAATATTCTTTATAAAGCTTACAAAGCTATAGGTCAGTTTAAGCAAGCCATAGAAAATTATTCAATGTTCATTCAGATAAATGATACACTTAAAAGTGAAAGCAATAAAAAAGCGCTTATTAGGTCACAGCTTCATCATGAGTTTGAGAAAATGGCCGCGGCCGATTCAGTAGCGCATGCTAAAGAGTCAGAAGTAAAAAATGCGGAGTTGGCCAAACAAAGTGCAGAAATTAAAGCTAAGAAAAATCAACAGTACGCATTGTTCGGTGGATTAGCATTAGTTATGATTTTTGCAGGGTTTATGTACAACCGCTTTAAGGTTACCCAAAAGCAAAAAGGAATCATTGAAAATCAAAAAGAAATAGTGGAAGAACAGAAAAAACTCGTAGAAGAAAAACAAAAGGAGATCCTGGATTCTATTCATTACGCCAAACGAATTCAGATGGCGCAGGTGCCGAATGAGAAGAGAGTTCAATCTATGTTAAGCAAATTAAAAAAGTGAAAGAAAGGAATAAAATATTTCTTTGTGTACTTTGCGCATTTTTTTGTGGCTTTGTATTAAATCTTTTTTCGCAAACTTCTCAACTAGACTCATTGAAGCTTGCACTTAAAACCGCCAGGCATGACACTGTGCGCTGCAAGATACTATCCAAACTGGCAGAAACCGCATCCGATGAAGAGTGGCCGAAATTTAACGAGCAATTACATCAAATTTCAGAAGAGAAGATTAAATTATTTTCTGATGGCAGCAATAATTCCGAATTAACCTTTTACAAAAAATTTAATGCAGAGGCCTTAAACAACATAGGGTTCTTGTATGAAAGTCAATCAGAGTATAATAAAGCTTTGATATATTATGAAAAGAGCCTTATACTACAAAAAGAAGTGATGAATAAAAGTGGTATTGCTTCTGCTTTTAATAATATAGGGCATGTTTATTCTAATATGGGTGAATACAATACGGCAATTGAATTTAACTTACGCAGCTTAAAAATAAGGGAAGAGTTGGGTGATGATCAAGCTATCAACATTTCATTAAACAATTTAGCTGGAATTTATCAAACACAGGGCAATATCTCAAAAGCTTTAAAATATTATAATAAAAGTTTGGTTCTACGTTATAGTCTGGGCGATAAAAAGGGTGTAAGCATCTCTCTAAATAACATTGCTTCCATTTATTTATCACAAGGCGACATTCCAAAAGCTCTGGAATTTTTTGGTAAAAGTTTAAAAATAAGTGAAGAGTTAAAAGATAATTTGGTGTTGGCCGGAACAATGAATAATATCGCAGCGCTTTATTTTTTCCAAAATCAATATGAAAATGCTTTACCGTATTTTGAAAAGGGTTTAAAAATCAGACAAGAATTAGGTGACAAAGCCGGCATAGCTCAATCATTGAATAATATCGGATCAATTCTAAACACACAGGGCTTTTCTGATAAAGCGTTAATGAAATATGAACAGAGTGCAAAAATTTATGAGGAAATAGGTGACAAAAAAGGGACGGCACAGTTACACAACAATATAGGACAAACTTATAAGTCAAAAGGCAATTTCATAAAAGCATTGGAACACCATAACAAAAGCCTTAAAATTAGAGAAGAAATAAACGACAAAGCCGGAATAGCAGAGTCATTAACAAATATCAGTTCGGTCTATTTCAGTCAAAAAAATTATTCAAAGGCTTTAGAACTTTGTGAAAACAGTAAGCAAATGAGCAAGGCACTTGGTTTTCCCCAATATTTGAAAAACGCAGCCGGTTTGCTTTGTGAAGTTTATAAATCTATGGGCAATTATAAATTAGCAATAGAGAATTACGAACTTTTTATTCAAATGCGTGACTCTATTAATAACGAATCAACCCGCAAGGCATCCATCAAATCTCAACTCAAATACGAATATGAAAAACAAGCCGCGGCCGATTCAGTAGCGCATGCTAAAGAGTCAGAAGTAAAAAATGCGGAGTTGGCCAAACAAAGTGCAGAAATTAAAGCTAAAAAAAATCAACAGTATGCTTTATTTGGAGGGTTGGGATTAGTAATGATCTTTGCAGGCTTTATGTTTAATCGATTTAAAGTCACGCAAAAACAAAAGGAAATTATTGAACATCAAAAAGAAACTGTTGAAGAACAAAAAATTCTAGTGGAAGAAAAACAAAAAGAGATATTGGATTCTATTCATTATGCTAAAAGAATACAAATGGCGCAAATTCCAAATGATAAAATTGTGTCCGGAATTTTAACCCGTTTGAAAAAATGAAAATTTCCTTTAGCTTTAGGGAATGTTTCGTATCTCCATCCCAAGCACTCTTCTTCTACTAACTATTTTATTCCAAGCATTTATTGGTTTTTCTCAAAAGCAGGCGCCTACACGTGAACAAATATTACTTGACATAAAGAACGCGAAACACGACACCGAAAGAGTTAAATTTTATATAGACAAGGCTCGCATTCTCGCCGGAGATAACACAGATTCTGTACTCTATTGGATGTACCTTGGAAAATCAATCGCTACAGCTAATATATTCCTTTTAGGAAATGAAACCGATAAAGCGAGTTTGTTTACACGCAATAGGTTTAATCGTTTTTCGGCTGTTTGCCTCATGAAAGCAGCCATGCTTCATCAAAACAATGGAAATTTGGGACAGGCAATGCATGCAGCTGATTCTTGTCTGGCAATTTGTAAGCAAATAAATGACAAAAAATTAACAGCGAGTGCATATAATGGAGTTGCTATAATCAAAACGTATCAAGGAAATATAAAAGAAGCCCTTTGGAATTACGAACAGGCCAGAAAAATATATTCAGAATTGGATAACAAGTCAGGTATAGTGACTATCCTTATCAATCAAGCTGTTATTTTCAGTAATACCGGCGAAATAGAGAACTGTATTAAATATTATAGAGAGGCAATAGAACTCTCTAGAAAAGAGGGAATGAAAGAGAATGAAGGAGGAGCAATTGCTAACCTTGCCGGAGTTTTGGTTAGAGAAAAAGATTACAATGCGGCCCTTGTTTGCTTAGAACGCGGAATGCAATTAGCCAATGAACTATCAGATGAAAATCTTAAGTCAAGACTTTATTATACCATGGGCGTGATGAATTATGATAAAACAAATTACGACCAAGCTTATGAATATTTTAACAAGTCAAAAGAAATTCAGGAAAGGGAGAAAAATTATTTTTCGCTTTCCAATACATTAAGTAGCATAAGTAATGTGTTTAGTGCAAGGTTAAATTATAAAAAAGCCATTCAATTCTCAGAACAAGCGCACCGCATGAATCTCAAATTTGGCGCACCTGAATTAATTAGTCATTCAAGTGAAGCGCTGTATAGTTTGTATAAAAAGATTGGTAATAAAGATCAAGCGCTAGCGTATTTAGAGTTACACAATAAAATGAAAGATAGTATTCAAAATGAAGGAAACCGAAAAGAGGCCATACGACAACATGTAAAGAATGAGTACGAAATAAAAGCTACTGCTGATTCTGTATCCCGATTAAAAGAAAGAGTAGTTAAGAATGCTGAATTAGCAAAACGTGTTGCTGAACTTAAGGTAAAAAAGAATCAACAATATGCACTTTTTGCAGGATTATTTGCTGTACTTATATTTGGTCTTTTCATGTACAACCGTTTCAAGATTTCGCAAAAACAAAAAAGAATCATTGAAGAACAGAAGGAAAAAGTTGAGAATCAAAAAGCCGAAATTGAAAGGCAAAAACAATTGGTAGAATTTAAGCAGAAAGAAATGGTGGACAGCATTAAGTATGCCAATAGAATACAAATGGCACAATTCCCTTCAGACAAACAAGTGAGTAAAAGTCTTGAGCGATTAAGAAATCAGAACAAATAAAATTTTCCTCTTAACAATTCAAAAATATTTATTCTTTTACTTGATTCGTAAATAAGATATCTATACATTTAGTCTATAAAAATTTTAATTATGAAAAAATTATTGGCAATAGCCGCGTTTGTACTTGTATCCGGAATAGCAAGTGCGCAATACAAAATGGATAGCGATGGTAAAACGTTGCGCAATTCAAGCAATTCTTCCGTTGGTAAAATTGACAGCGATGGTAAAACAATTCGCAACTCAAGTAATTCAACAGTTGGTAAAGTAGATAGCGATGGTAAAACAATTCGCAATTCTAGCAATTCCACAGTTTTAAAAATCGACGGAAATAATATTCGCAACTCCAGTAACAGTACCATTGCCAGCATGCGTGATGTAACAAACGATATTAAAGGCGCAAAAGAAGAGGCCGTTTACGTGGCTTTATGGTGGTTTTTAGTAAAAGGAAATAGATAATTGACTAAACATCAATACCTGTTAAAGCGGCTTTTATGGCCGCTTTTTTTATTAGTTTTATGGCCCCTAAAAATGGCCGCGCTTAATAAAACCTCAAAGGTTTGTTTATCAACATTTTAATAATTTCAGCATTTCTTAAAATTCTGCTTTTCAATTACTTATTTACAATCGGATGACAAAAAATTTGTATTTTTGCCCCTCGTAAAAAAATAAAATGATGGATATTAAGAAGAACGATATTGACGCTTTAAATGCCGAAATTAAAATTTCATTAAGCGCTCAGGATTATGAACCCAAAGTAAATGAAGCATTAAAAAAAGTGCAACGTCAGGCGTCCATGCCGGGATTCAGACCCGGAAAAGTACCTGCCGGATTAATTAAAAAGCAATACGGCACTCAGATTTTAGCTGATGAAATAAACAAATTATTGCAAGACAGCATCTACAAATACATTGATGAAAATAAAATAGAAATTTTAGGAAATCCTTTACCCAAAGAAACAACTCCGGTTGATTTTGAAAAACAAAAAGATTTTGAATTTACTTATGAGTTAGGCCTAAGCCCGCAGTTTGATGTAAAATTAGACAACAATCAAAAATTTACTTTAAAAACCGTGAAAGTGGATGACGATTTGGTGAACAAATATATTAAAGACATCAAAAGAAATTATGGCAAACCGGGCAACCCGGAAGTAGCCGAAGAAAAAGATGTTGTTTTTGTGGACATCAATGAATTAGATGAGAATGGCGAAATAAAAGCAGGCGGTATTTTTAAAAGCAGCAGCATAAGCGCAGAAAGACTAAAAAATGAAAATGCAAAAAGTAAAATCATTGGCGCTAAAAAAGAAGACAAACTCATCATTAATGCAGATGATTTATACGAAACCGCATTAGATAAAAGTGTTTCGTTAGGAATAGATAAGGAGATTGCAGAAAACACACATTGCAATTTACAACTTACTGTTAAAAACATTTCAAGAATGGAAGATGCGGAATTAAATCAAGAATTGTTTGATAAAGTGTATGGTGAAGGAAAAGTTGCTACAGAAGAAGAATTCAAAAATAAAATTCGTGAAGAATTAGGATTAATGTTTAGTGCCGATGCGGATCGTTTTTTGAAAACGGAAGTTGAGAAAAAATTGGTTGAAAAATTAAATATTCAATTGCCCGATTCCTTTTTAAAACGCTGGTTAATGGCCGCAAACGAAAAACCTATTACTCAGGAAGAATTGGAAAAAGATTATCCTAATTATGCCAAAGCCATGCAATGGAAGTTGATTGAAAATAAAATCATTAAGGATAATGAAATAAAAGTAGAAGGAGAAGAAGCTATTGAAGAGGCAAAAATGTTTATTCGTGGCGAATATCGTCGATATGGACAAGAGCCAACAGAAGATGATTTAAATAAAATTGCAAAAGATTTATTGAGCAGAGAAAAAGAAGCTCAAAAGATTTTCGAAAATCTTTATAGCAAAAAAGTTTTGGATTTAATAAAAAGTACTTGCACGTTAGAACCGAAAGAAGTTAGTTACGACGAGTTTTTCAAAAATAATTAAAATAACCCCCCAATGAAAATTGGGGGTTTTTTTGTGACTTACCTTCCTTTATAGAGCCAACCTCCCGGATCCATGGTTTTTTGTCCTTTCCAAATTTGGAAGTTCATGGAAGTTTTTCCTTCATCATCATTATACATCACTTTCCCGATTGCCTGTTTACTTTCTACTTTTTGTCCCATTTTTACATGCACGTCGGATAAATTACAATAAACACTCATATATTCTCCGTGCTTTACAATCACTAACTTCCCTCCCGTGGGTGAAACTGCAATACTTCTCACTTCACCGGCAAAAACAGCACGTGCTTCCGCTCCATTACCGGAACATATTTCCAAACCGTTATTCACAATCATAAACCCTTTGATAGCGGGATGCTCGTGTTCGCCATATGGCTCGCATATAACTCCTTTTCCAACCGGCCACGGAAGTTTACCCCTGTTATCCGCAAAATCTGCACTTAGCGCAATATCCTCCGCATCCAGTTCAGGTAAACTTTTTGTTTCCGAAGTAGTGTTGGCTACTTTGGTTTCGTTACTTTTATTGGTTGCTTTATTAGTTTTATTTTTTGCGGCCTCTGCTTTTTTCCTTGCTAATTCTTCGGCCCTTTTCTTGGCAACTTCTTCGGCCTTCCGCTTAATTTCTTCAGCAATTATTTTTTTAATGGCCAATTGTAACTCATAGGTTTCTCTTTTCTTTTTTTCTAATTCGCGTTTCAATTCATTTTCTTTTGATTGCAGCGCCGAAATAACCGTTTCCTGTTCCGCTTTTTCCGTATTCAATATGTTTTTTTCTGTTTCCTCGTTACCAAGCAATATATTTTTTTCGCTACGTTGCTGCTTTAATTCATTCAAACTTGCAATTAACTGAGTTTGCGTTTCCACAATTTCTACTGCTTGTTTTTTTCTGTATTCACTGTATTGTTGAAAATATTTTAGTCTGGCGTAGGCTTGATTAAAATCGTTGGAAGCAAAAATAAACATGAGTTTACTGTAAGAGTCTTGATTCCGTTGTGCGGTAATAATCATTCTGGCGTATTCATTTTTTAATTTATTCAAGGATTTTTTGAGCGCATCCACTTTACTTTCAGTGATCTCTATATCCTTATTCAGTATGTTGATTTGTGCCAGGATTGTATTTATGAGCTCCTGACGTTTTTCAAGCTTCATGTTTAAGTTCAGAAGCGCGCCGAGTGTAACTTTTTTGTTGGCTTTTGTTTCACGAAGAATATTATTTATTTCGTGAATTTCTTCCGTTATTTTTTTCTTTTTTGATTCGAGCTCTGATTTACCGTTTGAATGGTGCTGGGCATTTACACTAAAAGCAATAACAAAAAAAGCAAACAATAGCCAAGAGCTATTTATTGTTTTTTTGAAATTGAATTGGGTCATACTTTTCAGGTATATTTAAATTTAGCTTTTGAGGTTTATTTTTCTCAATACGAACATACTCAATATTAATACGCGCTTTCTTCTCTGCCTGTATGTCAATATCAACAAGGTATGGTGCAAAAACACTGTCTTTTAGGATGAAATTCTTATAATCAGCGATAAATTTCCGATTTGTCCCCGGATCTATAAATTCATTATTAATGATTTTATAATTTTCGGGGTTAAGCGTAATCGCTTGCAGCGCTTTTTTTAAATCTCTTTCACCTTGTTGTATTCTTCTCAGTTTCCTTTTTCTTTCTGTACTTAATATATAATGGCAATTCTGCCTATCGGTTACGGGCTTTAATTTCTCTTCATCATCATGAAATTCTGCACTATTACCAAATAAAACAGCCTGTACAACCTCAAAATCCAAATCTGCGTTTAATTGTTCATTAATAAATACAAAATCTCCTTTAAAATACTGCTTATGAATATAGTCCACCATTTTTACAGAATCTTTTGTAATTAATAATTTAGCTACATTCACCAATCCCCCTACCACCTCTATTTGCACCAGCATAGCGCTGTCTTTTCTGATTTTCAATTTAATGTCAAATCCTTCTTCTTTCCCATCAATTAAAGTTTCAACTTTAGCCTTTGCGTTTATCCAATCAAAATTAAATTCATTTTCTTTAATTAAACGGATTAACGCCTTGGAATTTTTATAATCGATTTTGCATTTAGAATTTGCTGTGTCCGCTGTAACAACCGGCACTGTTTTTTGAATGCTTTTTTTATGTTTGCACGCTATTAATACAAGCATAAACACAAAACCAACAAGAAGAATTTTTATTGGTTTACTCATCTAGCTTCTTATCCTTTATTTTTTTAAATAATTCTGCTGAATTGCCGCCTGCACTTGCTGCTTCCTGCCAATACTGTAATGCTTCTACTTTCTTATTTAATTTGTAATTCAAATCTCCCAAATGTTCAAGTATAGTTGGGTTTCTTTTATTAAGTTTTAATGCGTTATTTAGCCATTTCTCCGATTCAATAAATTTCTTTTGTTTATACAATATCAATCCGTAGGTATCCATATAAGCTGCGTTTTCCAAAGAAAGTTCGTTCGCTTTACGTGCCAGTTTTTCTGCTTTTTCAAGGTTTTCGTCCATTTCGCATAAGTAATATGCGTATTGATTTAACACAAAAGTGTTATCTGCATCAATTTTTAATACATTATCAAATGCATCAAATGCTTCTGTTTTGTTTCCTGAATAATAATAGGCTTCTCCTAAATTTTTATAAAAATCAATCATTAGCACTTTATTATCAATTACAAATTCTAGGCCGTCTTTTAAAGCTTGCGAAGCTTTTTTAAATGCTTTCAATTGAATATTGGCATAACCATTATAATAATAGAATAAAGGCATATTCGGAAAATATTCCATCGCATCGAAACTATGGCTTTGAAGCGAATCGTATTTTCCCAATTTAACATCTGTATTAATTAACTTTTCCCATAATAAATAATTCCCCTTTTCTTTAATTGTAGCTTTAAAATAAAATTCATTTGCTTTTTCAAGATTTCCTTCGCGCATCATAAAATCTCCCATAATGGCATTTGATTCAGAAGCTTCGGGATGTACTTGTATAAAAATTTCTGCTAATTCCTTTGCGTGTTCACGGTAATATGGCAAATCCATTTTTTTATCAAAAATAGAACTAGTGATGCTAGCTTTTGTATAAATATCTAAATCCGGATTTAAAAATGCTTTTTTTAAATGATCAAAAGCGGCTTCGGTTTCCCCTTGTGCACTATAATAATCATGCAATGCTAAATTTACTACCGGATTTCTTGGATCGATAGACAAAATTTTATCGTACATGGTTTTTGCTTTTTCCAGTTCTCCATATTCTATGTAATAGTCGGCCAGGTGTGAGTAATACCTTGTTTCGTTAGCATTACTTTGCGACAGCTTTATTAATTCTATTTCGGCATCTTTTTTCTTACCCAGGCTCCGTAAAAGTTTTGATTTTCTTAAGCTTAGTTCTTCAATTATTCCAAGATTTTTTTCTAAATCTTCATATACTTTAAAAGCTTTGTCATACATTTCCAATCGTTGGTACTCGATAGCCAGGTCTTCTTTAAATTCCATTTTTGATGGATTTTCTTTGACCAAAGTTTCCAAAATTTTAGCCGATTGCTTATATAGTTTTAATGTACGATAGGATTCGATTAAACTCAACTGATACCAAACATTGTTGGGCTCAGCATTAGCACAGGCCTTAGAATAAATTAGGGCTTGGTCATTCACCCCCAGCAATTTATAAAGCGTAGCCAGTTCATAATTTACTGCCGCATTTTTTGGATCCATCTTGTTGCACTCCAGAAAAAGTTTTTTAGCTTCTTCCAAATTACCCTTCATCCGGTATGCACATCCGTCAATAAACATTAAACCAAAACGTATTTCACCTGACGGATCTGCATTGCTTCCTCTGCTATCCTTTTCTTTTATGCCAACCGCTTCCTTTTTACTTTTACATGAAAATAACACACCGATGAAAACCGTAAGTAAAATAAAAATATGACTTAATTTATTATACAATTATTTGTGTGTAATCACTTAAACTTAAATCAGCGCTTTTTCCGTTAACCTGAGCGCCGGTGCCTATCATACTGTTTGTAATATTGCTGTTATTTATTTTTGTTGCTTTTTGCAAAATGGAATTACTGATTAAACTATTATTTATATTTGAGTTTGCGCCAATACTAACATGTGGGCCAATCACGGAGTTTACAATTTCCACTTCATCGCCAATATAACAAGGTTCAACAATAGTAGAATTTGTAATTTTTATTCCTTTTCCTTTCAGTTCCTTTTTATTGGCATCAAATTCAAGTACACGTTGATTCGTATACACTGTGGCATCTTTATTACCACAATCCAACCATTCGGTTACTTGACCGGGAGTAAACTTAACTCCTTTCTTTCTCATGTTATCTAATGCGTTGGTTAACTGATATTCTCCTTTCTCAGTAATTTTGTTGTCCAACAAAAATTGTAATTCCTTTTTTAAATTATCACCATCTTTAAAATAATATATTCCAATAATGGCCAAATCACTCACAAACTCCTGCGGTTTTTCTATAAAGTCCGTTATAACGCCTTGAGTATCTAACTTCACAACTCCAAATTGTCTTGGATCTTTTATTTGCTGAACCCAAATCACACCTTCTTGTTTAGTATCCATTACAAAATCTGCTTTAAAAAGCGTGTCGGCAAAAGCTACCACGGTTTTTCCTTTAATCGCTTCTTTAGCACACATTATAGCATGAGCTGTACCTAATGCTTCGCTTTGATAATGTATACTTCCTTTAGCGCCTTGTGATTTAGCCACAGAAATTAGATCATTTTCTACATCTTTGCCAAAATCAGGAGCAATCACAAAGGCAATTTCTTCCACTTTTTCGCCGCATACTTTGGTTATATCTTCAACTAAGCGCTGCACAATGGGTTTACCCCCAACCGGGATAAGTGGTTTAGCGGTTGTTAAAGTATGGGGCCGCATCCGCTTTCCTTTGCCGGCCATAGGAATAATAATCTGCATAATTTTAAATAGGTACATGCAAATTTAATATAATTTATGCATGTTTGCATTGACAATGGAGAGGAATAAAAAATACTTTGTGGCTATCATTCCTCCTGATTCTGTATTCGAAAAAATTGAAAATATTAAATTAGAAATTTTTAATGAATATAAGCTTAAAGGGGCTTTGCGATCGCCGTCGCACATTACCCTTCACCGCCCATTTTCATGGAAATCTGATAGAGAAAACGAGTTGATTGAAAAGTTGGGTACATTTCATTTTAATAAGAAATTTCTTATTCAACTCTATAATTTCAATACTTTCTCACCAAGAGTTATTTATGTAGATGTAAAAAAAAGCAATGAATTAACAGATTTGCATTACTTATTTATGGGATTTGCCAAGCGTGAATTGGGTTTGTTTAATGAGCTCAATGATTTGAGGGGTTTTTATCCGCATATCACAATTGCTTTCAGAGATTTAAAAAAACAGCAGTTTTATAAGATGTGGGAAAAATTTGAGAAAAAAACCTTTGAGGACCAGTTCAACTATCAGGGTTTTAGTTTGTTATGCTTGGATAAGAAGTGGGAAATCTTACATAATTTTACTATTTAAAACAATTCTAAATAAATGTCAAATTTGAAGTTGTTTCATAAATAGAGTAAACTAAAACTTGTTGTTGTATCATTTGCTTAATACATTTGTGCGCGTCATATTCGCATTTCGAAAAACGCAAAGTATTTAAATAATTTTTGACTTTTATGGATAAAAAATCTGGTTTTCTTAGTTCTTCGCTTGGCAAGAAATTCATTATGGGCATTACCGGGCTCTTCTTAATAAGCTTTTTATTAGTTCATTGTTTTGTGAACAGTTTAATATTTTTAAATGACGGTGGCGAGACATTTAATTTGGGTTGCGAGTTTATGGGAACCAATTGGATTATTCGAGCCATGGAAATTGTACTATTTGCAGGTATAATTTTACATATTGTTCAAGCGTTAGTTTTAACACTTGCCAATAAAAAAGCTAGGCCAATAGGATATCAAGTTGTTGGCGGAAATGTTAGCAGCACTTGGTACAGTCGCTGGATGGGTTTATTAGGAACATTAATTTTAATGTTTTTGGTTATTCATTTGAAACATTTTTGGGTGGTAAGTCGATTTACGGATCACTTAGTACATACCAATGCTGAAGCCATGGAAACCGGAAAAGAAACTATGTATAATGAAATGTTTGAAGTGTTTTCTAATCCATTAGTTGTTGTTGTATATTGCTTAGCCATGATTTCTTTAGCTTATCATTTACTACATGGTTTTCAAAGTGCATTTCAAACGCTAGGAATGAATCACAAAAAATATACTCCGTTAATTAAAATGACCGGTGTAATTTTTTCAATTGTAATACCGGCCATATTTGCCGCCATGCCTTTGGTTATTTACTTGGGCTTAATTAAACAAGACCTTTAATTTATTTTTAAAAAATTAATTCAACTATGGCAACTTCGTCAAAATTAAATGCCAAAATTCCGGAAGGATCATTAGAGAATAAATGGACTAAATACCGTTCCACGGTTCATTTAGTAAATCCGGCAAACAAACGCAGTTTAGAAGTATTGGTAATCGGATCGGGTTTAGCCGGATCATCGGCCGCTGCTTCATTAGCAGAAATGGGGTACAAAGTTACCGTATTTTGTTATCAGGATTCTGCCCGCAGAGCGCATAGCATCGCTGCTCAAGGTGGAATTAATGCGGCAAAAAATTATCAAAATGATGGTGATAGTGTTTATCGTTTATTTTACGACACTATTAAAGGTGGCGACTATCGGGCCAGAGAAGCTAACGTTCACCGACTTGCCGAAGTATCGGGTAATATTATTGACCAGTGCGTAGCACAGGGCGTACCTTTTGCGCGGGAATATGGCGGAACTTTAAGTAATCGTTCATTTGGTGGAACACAGGTGCAACGAACTTTTTATGCAGCCGGACAAACCGGACAACAACTTTTATTAGGAGCGTATAGTGCTTTACAAAGACAAGTGGGGATGGGTGCCGTAAAAATGATGACCCGACATGAAATGATGGATACCGTAACCATTGACGGAAAATGCCGTGGCGTTATTGTAAGAAATTTAGTTAGCGGAAAGTTGGAAAGATATTTTGGTCACGCTGTTTTACTTTGCACCGGAGGTTATGGTAATGTATTTTATTTATCTACAAATGCCATGGGGTGTAATGTAACAGCTGCCTGGAAAGCGCATAAAAAAGGTGCTTTTTTTGGCAACCCTTGTTACACACAAATTCATCCAACTTGTATTCCTGTATCTGGCGATCATCAATCTAAATTAACCTTGATGTCGGAGTCATTGAGAAACGACGGAAGAATATGGGTGCCAAAAAACAAAGATGATAAACGAAAAGCGGTAGATATTCCGGAAGAAGAAAGAGACTATTATTTAGAGCGCAGATATCCGGCATTTGGAAATTTAGTTCCCAGAGATGTGGCCAGCCGTGCGGCAAAAGAACGTTGTGATGCAGGTTATGGGGTTGGCGCAAGCAAAATGGCGGTTTATCTTGATTTTGCAGCAAACACTGAGCGATACGGAAAAATTCAAGCAAATAAACTAGGTTTGCATAATCCTAGCAAAGCAGAAATTATCCAGCTGGGTAAAGATGTAATTAAAGAAAAATACGGGAACTTGTTTGATATGTACAAACAAATAACCGATGAAAATCCATATGAAATGCCAATGCGAATTTATCCGGCAGTGCATTATACCATGGGTGGTTTGTGGGTTGATTATAATTTAATGACCACGGTGCCGGGCTTATATGCTTTAGGTGAAGCTAACTTCAGTGACCATGGAGCTAACCGTCTTGGGGCATCTGCTTTAATGCAAGGTTTAGCTGATGGTTACTTTGTTATTCCATACACTATTGGTGATTATTTATCTGAAGAGATTCGTACCAAGTCTATTCCTACCGATCATGAAGCCTTTGTTAAAGCAGAAGCTGAGGTGCAGGAAAGAATTAATAAATTGTTTTCTATTAAAGGGAGTAAAACCGTTGACCATTTTCATAAGCGGTTAGGAAAAATAATGTGGGATAAATGTGGTATGGCCAGAAATAAAGAAGGATTAACACAGGCTATCGAAGAAATAAAAGCTTTACGTGCTGAATTTTGGAAAGACGTTCGTGTGCCAGGATCTAATGAAGAATTTAATCCGGAACTAGAAAAAGCCCATCGTGTTGCCGACTTTTTAGAGTTAGGTGAATTAATGTGTATTGATGCTTTAAACAGAAATGAAAGTTGTGGTGGACATTTCAGAGAAGAATATCAAACTCCTGACGGAGAGGCTAAGCGTGATGATGATAACTACACTTATGTTGCTGCCTGGGAATATAAAGGAGAAAGTAATTACGAATTACATAAAGAAGAATTAAAATTCGAAAATATTAAATTGGCCCAAAGAAATTACGCATAATAAATAGAATATGAGCGGAAACATGAATTTGACTTTAAAAGTCTGGAAACAAAAAAACAAAAACGAAAAAGGTCGTTTTGAAACTTACGATGCAAAAGGCATATCTCCGGACATGTCGTTTCTTGAAATGTTTGATGTTGTTAATGAACAATTAATAGGAACAGGAAAAGAACCCATTGCCTTTGATCATGATTGTAGAGAAGGAATTTGTGGTGCTTGCAGTATGTATATTAATGGCCGTCCACATGGTCCCAAAGAAGGAATTACTACCTGCCAACTGCATATGCGAAGTTTTAAAGATGGCGATACTATTGTGGTAGAACCCTGGAGAAGTGCAGCATTTCCGGTTATAAAAGACCTAGCAGTAGATAGAAGTTCATTCGATAGAATTATGTCTGCCGGCGGATTCGTGAGTGTTAATACCGGAAACGCAAAGGATGCAAATAATATATTAATAAATAAAGATGATGCAGATAGTGCCTTTAATGCAGCCGCATGTATTGGCTGCGGAGCCTGTGTGGCTGCGTGCAAAAATTCAAGCGCGATGTTATTTGTATCCGCTAAAGTTTCACAATTAGCTTTATTGCCACAAGGACAAATTGAAAAACAAGACCGTGTATTAAACATGGTAAAGCAAATGGACGAAGAAGGATTTGGTAATTGCACCAATACCGGTGCTTGTGAAGCCGAATGTCCAAAATCAATTTCCTTAGAAAATATTGCGAGATTAAACAGAGAGTATCTTGGTGCTACGTTAGCACAGAATAAATAATTTTTCTCAAGATCTGGTTTGAATTTTTTCTAAAGTTACTGAAATGTTCTTTTCTCTTGGCATCATTGCCATTTGAATTCTGCGGGCATAATGAATAGAATCTAAAATTTCCTTTTGCTTTTGTTCCACTTGTGCTTTTTGCTCAACTATTAATTTGTTCGTTTTTCTCTTTTGACTGTAACTAATAAATACAAGCACAATAATAACCAGCATAAATAACAAACCAATACTGAAAAACACTCTTTCCCTTTTCTTTTGCCTGATTTCTTCATTAGCTAATGCATTTAATTTGTCTTGTTCGGCCAACATCGTGAGTTCCTTTTTATCAAATTGATACTGCATGTCTTTTTTTACGGAAGCTTTTCTTGTTTCATCATTACTAAGACTGTCTTTCATTTTAATTTGCAGTTCAAACATATCATAAGCCTCTTTATACTTTTTCTGTTTTAAATAGATAAACCTTAATGTACGTGCTGAATTTCTTATAACTATTGGACTCTGTGTTTCTTTAGCCATTTTCATACTCTCCTGAGCTGATAACATTGCTTCACTAAATTTATCCATTTCGAAATATGCTTGTGCTATAATATCTAAAGTATTTGAAATAGATTTTTTATCTCGAACTAACTTTGCATACTTTAATCCTTCATTAAAATAATACAAAGCAGAATCATAATTCTTTGCCATTTTATGCAAAAAACCAATATTATTATTGCTTTTTGATAGCCCGTCTAAATCTTGAACATCTTGTCTGATTCTTAATGCATTTATGTGATAATAAAAAGCCTTATCCATTAAACCTAAATCGGAATTAATCATGCCTAAATAATTATAAGACGATGCAATTCGACTCGAATCATTTAGTTCTAAATTTAACTTTAGACTCCTTTCGTAATACGTTAAGGCTGTTTGCAATTCGTTTTGCTTTTTATGAATATTCCCAATATTAATTAAACATGCCGCCATCCCACGCTTATCTTTTAATTTTTCAAGCCAGGTTAAACTTAAATGATATTGTTCCAGCGCTTTTAATAAATTCCCTTGAATATCATAACCAGCGCCAATATTAATTAAAGAATAGGCGGCAGTTAAACTATCATTTACTTGTAAACTATAAATAACTCCTTTTTTAAATAATTCTAATGCAGCGAAATTATTTCCTGCCAGGTTTTCCATATATCCTTTATTATTATATGCAGAGGCTAAACTTTCCTTATAATAATTTTTCAAAGATTCATTTTCACATGTTAAATTTCGTTCACATACTTTTATTATTTCTTCATTATAAATATCCCACAAATCCCTATCCTTTTCATCGTTGATTAATTCGTTAAGCGCATTAATTCTAATTGAGTCTGGAATGCTTTTTTTTAAAAGTATTTTAAGCGAATCCCGAAAACTATTTTGAGCCTGTAAATTTAAGGATGCAAGAACACCAATTAAAATAATTTGCCTTATAAAAAGAATTGACAGTTTAATTTTCATTTTTAACGTGTAGCTTTTCAATAATATTTTTCACTCTATTTTCACTAGGAATTTGCGCCATTTGTATTCTTTTGGCATATTTTATAGAGTCTAGTATTTCTTTTTGTTTTTCTTCTAAAATAATATTTTGCTCACTTATCACCTCTTTTTGTTTTTGAATTTCAAGATTTGCCTTACTTTTACTTTTAAAGTTACGATAGAAAATAAAAGCCAGTGAAATACTTAGTGCCAAAGCGCCAAATAATACATTTCGTTGTGTTGCTTTTTTATCAGATTCTACCTTTTGCTTTTCCAACTGTGCATTTTTAAGCGCAATTTGTGCATCTTTTTTATCTGATTCGTATTTCTCCGTCATTGCTGCAATCTCTTTTGCATTCGCTTCCGAATACAGTGTATCCTGTATATTGTTTACTTGTTGTAAGTAATATCCTGTGCTGTCAATATTACCTAATGCAGCGGAAGTAACAACCAAACGTTCACAGGCTGATTTTATCCCAATTAAATAAGAAGCTGAATTGGCATAAGACTTAGACATCAGCAAAAACTGATGTGACTTATTCATTTGCTTTAGTTTTCCATAAGTGTCGCCGATGCGCCAATAAATTTCACTTAATAATCTAGGGTCGCCTAAATGATGATATATTGGCAATACTTTATTATACGCTTCAATCGCCTCATTATATTTATTTGCTTCAGATAACAGCTGGCCCATGGCTGTATAATTTTCGGCTATTAAAGTAGAATCACCAATAATTAAAGCGTGCTTCAATGATCGCCGGAACATCATTTCTGATTCTTTGTTTAATTTCAGCTCATCGTAACAAGAACCTAAATTTATACAACAAGAGGCAATTCCATAATCATCTTTCTGTCGTTCGCGAATTTCTAATGATTTGAGAAAATAACTTATAGCTGTTTTATAATCGTGTTGTTGAAAATAAATTGTTCCCAAATTATTTCCGCCTCGGGCTATTGCAACACTATCTTTATTGAATTCAGCTATCTGCATTGATCGTAAATAATGTTTAATTGCTTCTGAATAATTCCCTAAATAGTCATAGCAAATTCCCAAGTTTGAATTGGCATCGCATACTGTTTTAGTGGATCCATTACCATAAAAGTGAATAGCGTTTTTTAAATAAAAAATTGCCGAGTCATATTTACCCTTGTAAATAAAACAAACTGCTTTTAAATTATTGGCAAAACCCTTAACTCGGGGATTGTCAAAATTTTTAGACTCGATTAACATTTTGTTTGCATAAAATGAAGCTGAATCTAAATTGCCATTGAGGTGGGATTTACATTTCTGCCCAAGTAGACCAAAATAAATGCTGTCTTTTACCTGAGCAGAAAGAGAGGTATAAGTAAAAACAACAAACAAAAAAACTACATTAACTTTATTCAGTTTTAACATTTAGTAAAAATAAAATTTATTTGAAAAATAAAAGTGATTAGTTTTTACTTTTTTTTATCGTGCGATTAAGCATTGCCAGAATGCGACTATTATTCGGAATTTGCGCCATTTGAATTCTTCGCGCATAATGAATAGAATCTAGAATTTCTCTCTGCTTTTCCTCCACAATTTTCTTTTGATTTTCAACAAGTAACTTTTGTTTTTCAATAATTCCCTTTTGTTTTTGTGTTACTTTAAATCGATTGAACATAAAGCCTGCAAAGATCATTACTAATCCCAACCCTCCAAATAAAGCGTACTGCTGATTTTTCTTAGCTTTAATTTCTGCGCTTTGTTTGGCCAGCTCTGCGTTTTTTACTTCACTTTCTTTAGCATGCGCTACAGAATCTGCTGCAGCTTGTTTTTCATATTCGTATTTAAGTTGATTTTTAATACTGGCTTTACGGGTTGATTCATTGTTTATTGAATCGCGCATTTGAATATAAAGTTCGTAGTTATCAACTGCGCTTTTATAATCTTTAATATGTTTGTTTATAATCCAGAGATGTTCTGCTGCTCCCATAATTGTTTTAACAAATCCCGCTTTCTTGGCAATTACCAAAGCATCGCTCGCTTTTTGCTGTGCCAATTTATACTCACCATTATTGATATGCACTGATGCAATTTTAATTAATGCAGAAGAAAGACCGCTTTGATCGTTAGTGCTTTTACTGATTACTAGTGCTGAATCATAATATTGCAAGGCTTCCTTACTCATTTTCTTGTTTTCGTATACATAACCAATATTCATGAAAGCAAAGGCTACTCCGTTTTTAAACCCAACTATCTTATAAAGTTCCAATGAAGAATATAGCATTTCTAATGCGAGATCATAACGTCCCAATGTTGAATGCGCACTTGCTAGATTGTTTAATAAAGTAGCTTTCGACTCCTTATGGCCAGATTTCTCAACTACCGATAATCCACGTTCCCAATATTTAAATGCAGCATCTAGATCCCCTTGTCCTTTGTACACCATGCCTAAGTTAATTAGGTTCGTTATAATTCCATCCTGATCCTTAATCAATTCATTTAATTTTAGTGCTTTTTGATAATATTCAAGAGCTAAATTGATTTGACCTTGATTTTCATATAAATATGCAATATTGTTAAGCGATTGACTAATGGCAGAAGTGTCTTTGAGTAGTTCGCGAATTTTTAATGCTTCGAGATCCATTGGTAGTGCTTTACTATGCAATCCTCTATCTTTATAAATATAAGTTATATTGTTAAGCGAATAAGCAATTCCGGTTGAGTCATGAATTTCTCTTTGAATTTTTAAGCACATGTTATAATGCTTTAGAGCTGAATCAGACTGCCCTCGAACAGACAGACAAAATCCACAATTATTTAATGACATGGCATATCTATAAGTATAGAATTTTTTTTCAACTTTTGTTAATGCATTTTTTGATGAAGTTTCATTATTTAGTTTGGAAATGCATTTCTCAAGTGCACTTTTAAATAGTTTACAGGCAGAATCTGGAAATTCACCATAAATTTGCTCTCCAAGCATTAAGGAGGTTTTAACCCTGGTAGAATCATTCTTTGCTTGAGAAAGTACTTTTCCCAATGAATCTGCATAATTAATCTGTGAACTTAACCTAAAGGAGAAAAAGAGAATAATAAAAGTTTTATGAAGCATAAACAATACTAATATAATTGGATAAAGTCATATTCAAATATTAAATTTTAAGAAGTTTTAATTTCTCAAATTGTGTTTTTAAATAAAAGGTTTCATTCTCATTCGGAATTTGCGCCATTTGAATTCTTCGCGCATAATGAATAGTATCTTGAATTTCCTTTTGTTTTTCTGTGATAATATTTCCGGGTTTAATGGCCCGCACTAGTATTTTCAGGAAAACCAACCTCATTCCTCTCCTTCATGAATTGCGGAATTTCTTTTAAATTTAACAGGATACAATCACAATATAAACCTATCGATTTACTAATCATAATGCTGTTTTTTGAAACAATTTTCGTAAATAGCAGAACTAATTAAATTAATAGCCGAGATTATGATTCGTATTTATACCAGCTTTATCTTTTTACTTACCTCTTTTACTTTTTACAAGGCACAACCCCTTACCGCATCTGAAATTGATGCATTAGCTAATAAAGCTATTGAAGCATTTGAGGTTCCTGGCATTGCCATAGGCATTATAAAAGATGGTAAACTCATACATGCAAAAGGTTATGGCGTGAAAAATATTGAAACAAATGAAAAAGTAGATGAAAATACGTTTTTCGGAATTGCATCCAATAGCAAAGCCTTTACAACAGCCGCACTATCTATATTAATTGAAGAAAAAAAACTTATTTGGGATGATAAAGTCAGAAAATATATTCCAGAATTTACCTTGTACGACCCATATGTAAGTGAGGAGTTTACAGTTCGTGATTTAGTATGTCATCGCAGTGGTTTAGGGCTTGGCGCCGGAGATTTGATGATGTGGCCCGATTCTAATTTACATAGTATAGAGGATATTATTCATGGAATGCGATACTTAAAGCCGGTAAGCAGTTTCAGAAGCAAATACGACTATAACAATAACCTTTTCATTATTGCAGGCGAAGTTATAAAAAGAATTAGCGGAAAAAGCTGGGATGATTTTATTGAACAAAAAATTATGATTCCTTTAGGCATGAATAATAGTGCTCCTTGTTTAAGTAAATTAAAAGAAAAAAAGAACGTTGCTCGACCACACGCAATAGTAGATGGAAAAATGAAAGTTGTACCCGTTGGCTGGAGTGAAACAGCTAACGCCGCCGGCGGAATTCAAACAAATATTGTTGAATTAAGTAAATGGGTAATTGCTCAATTGAACCAAGGAAAATACGGTGATAACAATTCTTCACAATTATTCAGCGAAAAATCGCAACAACAAATGTGGTCTATTCAAACTCCAATTGCTGTGCGAACCGCCACACCTTACAATACTAAATTTTCCGGATATGGTTTGGGTTGGGTAATTAATGATGTGAATGGATTTAAACAAGTGGGTCATACAGGCGGATTGGCGGGCATGGTTACACAGGTTACTTTGATTCCTGAATTAAATTTAGGAATCATTGTGCTAACCAATCAGCAAGTAGGTGCTGCCTTTACATCAATCACTAATTGCATTAAGGATGGATACATTGGCTTAACTAAAAAAGATTGGATTACTGAAAATGCCGAGCGAGTAAAAAAAGCAAATTTATACGCTTCAAGAATTTGTGACTCAATAAATACCAATTTGAAGACAAACCCTGTAAAATTATCTGAAGAAAATCTTAAGAAATATAGTGGTAAGTTTCGCGATAGCTGGTATGGAGACATTCAAATAAGTCTAAAAAACGGACGGATGTTTTTTAATTCCTCAAAATCAATTAGAATGAAAGGTGAAATGTTCTTTTATAATACAAATACATTTATTGTGAAATGGAACGAGCGTAGTTTTGATGCTGATGCATTTGTACATTTTATTGTTGATAACGCTGGCAAGGTTACCGGATTTAAAGTGGAAGCATTTTCGCCCCTGACAGATTTCAGTTTTGATTTTCAGAATTTAGATGTATTTAAAGTAGATTAAAGTAAACATTATTATCGCAATCGTTTCACTAATGCGGCTACTCTTTTCTCGCTAGGTATCTGCGCCATTTGAATTCGCCGAGCATAATGAATAGAATCTAGAATTTCTTTTTGTTTTTCTTCAACGAGTTTCTTTTGCTCTTCAACAATTTCTTTTTGATGTTCAATAATTTCCTTTTGTTTTTGGGTTACTTTAAAACGGTTAAACATAAACCCGGCAAAAATCATGACTAACACTAATCCACCGAACAATGCGTACTGTTGATTTTTCTTTGCCTTTATTTCTGCGCTTTGTTTAGCCAGTTCCGCATTTTTTACTTCACTTTCTTTAGCATGTGCAACAGAATCAGCCGCCGCTTGTTTTTCGTATTCGTATTTGAGTTGGGATTTGATACTTGCTTTGCGGGTTGATTCATTATTGATGCTATCGCGCATTTGAATATATGTCTCGTAAAATTGCAGCGCCCTATTGTATTCTCCTGACTTTTTATAATAGGTTGTTAGTTGAAACGCTGAATTGCGAATATCTTCCGGAAAGCCTAACTCATTACTAAGACTCCAACTTTTACTAAAATTATCTAAAGCTTGTGGCATCCGGTCTTTTTTAAGATAAATCCTTCCCATGTTAATGAGCGTACCAATCAGCCCTTTTTTTTCACCGGTCTTTTCCTGTAAGTTCTTGGCAAGTTGATGATATTCCAGCGCTTTTTCGGTCATCCCTTCTTCATTAAAAATAACGGCCATGTTATTAAGCGTTTGCGCCTCTCCCTGCTTATCATTTATATTTCTTCTGATCCTTAGACTTTCTTCATAATACTCCAGGGCTTTTATTTGCTCTCCCTTTTTTGCAAGGAGTTTTGCAATACCATGCAATGAATATGCTTCGCCTCTTCTGTCTTTTACCTCTTTCTGTAAGAGTAAAGCTTTTTGGTAGTAGTTTAAAGCAGATTCAACATCGCCTTGCGATTGGTAAACAAAGCCCAAGTTGAGCAAGGCATTTGCCACACCTACATTATCGTTCAATTCTTCCAGCATCCGTAAACTGAGTTCATAATAATGAATGGCTTTGGGAATGTTACCTTGCTTGTCGTATACAACCCCTAAACTTCCAAATATTGTTGCAATTCCTCCCTTATCATAAAGCTCTTCAAATATTTTCAGCGATTTTTCCCAATACATCACAGCCTCTTTCATTTGCGATAAACGCTCGTGTATTGTTCCAATATTCTTGTAAGTCTCAGCTATTTCCCCTTTGTCTTTAAGCTCTTCGAATGCTTTTATGGTACTTAGATAAAGTGATATTGCCTCCTGTGCATGACCATTGTTAAAGGATAAATAAGCTTTGTTCCGCACTGAAGAAGAATGGTATTTTAAATAAAAATGGCGATATGGCGAATTTGCTTTAAGTTCATTTTCAGAAATGTGGAAAATCTGTTCGTTCCAAACCGGCCAAACAGCATCATCATTTTCCAATTCAATCATTTTGGATAACAATATACAACGGGTTGTATCATGCTTAGCGTTCTTTAATATCAACTGAAGTGAATCGATGGTTTTGTTCTGTCCTAAAAAGGAAAGTGGTAAAAGGAATATGAACCAAAATCGGAACATGATTTGAAGATAGTGATTTATTCCCGCTTTTTAACCTTATGAAGCATCCCGATCACACGTTTTTCCGATGGTATCTGCGCCATCTGTATCCTTCGCGCATAATGAATCGAATCTAGAATTTCTTTTTGTTTTTCTTCAACGAGTTTCTTTTGCTCTTCAACAATTTCTTTTTGATGTTCAATAATTTCCTTTTGTTTTTGGGTAACCTTAAAGCGGTTAAACATAAATCCCGCAAAGATCATTACTAATCCCAACCCTCCAAATAAAGCATATTGTTGATTTTTCTTTGCCTTTATTTCTGCGTTTTGTTTGGCCAGCTCCGCATTTTTTACTTCACTTTCTTTAGCGTGTGCAACAGAATCAGCCGCAGCTTGTTTTTCGTATTCGTATTTGAGTTGATTTTTTATAGCGGCTTTTTTGTTTGCCATACTACTTATGCTATCGCGAAATCGAATATAAATCTCATAATTTTGTAAAGCCAATTTATAATTTCCGGTAGCTTTATAAGTTTTAGCCAGCATAGAGGAAGAGTTTCTTATTAATTCGGGATATCCCAATTTGTTGCTGATATCTGAACTTTCGTTTAAGCACTTAAAAGCCATTGAATAGTTTTTTAACTGAAGGTGCATTTTTCCAACATGACAAAGTGTGGCCGCTTTCGAGCCTTCGTCGCCCATTTTTTCATAAATGTGTACAGTTTCATTAAAATTTTTCAATGCTTGATTAATATCACCTCTCTTTTGATAAAGCAAGCCCATACAATAATAACAGTCTGCAATACCGGATATATCATTAATTTCCTTACGTACTGTTAAACTTTGATCAAAATATTTCATTGCACTATCTGTTATTTCCGTTTTTAAATAAATATGGCCAATACCATTATAGGCAACTCCCAATATAAATTTGTTTTTTGTTTCCTCCCCAATTTTCAGCACCTTCTTTGAATATTCAAGCGCCATGGGCCATTGTCCCTGACCTTTATAAATTTGAATTATGTTATGAAGGGAATTAGCCTGGCCTAACTTGTCTCCAATTAGTTCCCTCATACGCAAACTACGTTCCTGCAAAATGAGCGACTGAGCAACATCACCTGTACGCTGCGCAATAAAAGCCATATTTCCAATAGCACCGGCTTCGAGTGTATAAAATACTTTTTGCTCCGGACTCATTTTTGAATTTGATTTTCCGTCAAAAACCTTAAGTGCCGTTTCACAATCGTTTTTCAACGAATCCCAGTATCCCATTCGATGAATTGGCGTTAACTCTCCAATCATGAACCTGATGTTAAAACGCGTTGTGTCGTGTTTTGCGTTTATTAAAGAAAGTTTAAGTGAATCCACCAAGGCTTTTTGAGCCATTAAAGTTCCAATGCCTCCCAAAGCACAAAAAATTAATATCCCACAAAAAAACCTTTTTCTCACAATATAAATCTAAGAGAAAAATTTTAATTTACTCTAAAGTACTTCAAACATTTTACCCGGTTTACTTTTGATGATATAATTAAATTCCATTTGTAATAATAGTGCGGCTACTTTACTTATGGTCATTCCGCTGATATAACAGATTTCATCCATGTGCATTTCCTTTTTAGAGCCAAAGGCATTGATAATTCTTTTTTCTTCATCAGTTAGGTTTAATAAAAGCGGAATTTGTCCGGCTTTTTTCTTGCTTTCTTTTTCTTCCCACTGCATGGCATAAAATAAATCAGCTGCGTTTTCAATCAATACAGCTTTATTTTGTTTAATGAGTCCGTTTCCCCCTTCTGCTAAAGCTTCACCCGCTCTTCCGGGAAAAGCAAAAACATCCTTATTATAACTGTTAGCAATGGTGGCCGTTATTAAACTTCCGCCTTGTCTTTTACTTTCCACCACAACTAACGCATCGCACATTCCCGCCACTATCCGGTTTCTTTTCGGAAAATTAACAGCATCCGGATTTGTTCCGCTCATAAAATCAGTCAATAAGCCCCCATTACTTATCATTTTTTTGGCAGTCTTATCGTGGGTTTGCGGATAAATACGGTCTAAGCCGTGAGCCAAAACGCCCACGGTTTGTAATTGATTGTCCAATGAAGCTCTATGGGCACAAATATCAATACCGTAAGCCAGGCCGCTCACCACCAACACATCGCTGCCTTGCAATTCCTGAATGAAATTTTGAGTCATCTGCCTACCATATTCACTAGGTTTACGGCTCCCAACCACACTTATAACTTTAGATTTATTTAAATTAGCATTCCCTTTATAAAATAGCATAATAGGACTATCGCTGCAATATTTTAAACGATTTGGATACTCTTCATCGGTAAAAAACAATGGTTTAATTTTATATTTTTCAATAAATCTTACTTCTTCTTCGGCTCTCTTTAAAAGTTTTTTGTGATTTGATATAGATAAGGCCAAGCGCTCCCCTATCCCCGGCACTTTGGTTAAACTAGTCTTTTTCTGCTTAAACACTTCCCTGGGACTTCCACAATAAGCCAGTAAATTCTTGGCATTTATATCGCCAACCCCATCAATAAGTGTTAAACCTATTTGATAAATTAAATCCTCGCCATCCATTTCTTTTTTCAATTTTAAACAACTATCATTACCTTGTAATTTTATTAAAGGCCTTGGTCAAATTTACGTATATCTCTACGCTATTGATTGCTCTGTTTTGTAGCATTTTGAATGCACAGAATACTTATTTCTTAAAAGGCCATGTATATGAGGAAAAAACCAATGACTCGTTAGAAGGGGCAATAATTAATATTGACGGTAAAATGTTTGCGGTTAGTAACGGTGGTGGATATTATGAAGGATACACCATTCCGGGAAGTCACACTATTTCTTGTCAAATGTTTGGCTACTCAACCAAAACCATTAATGTAAATTTTAAAGAGGGTGACGCCGCCACATACGATTTTTATTTAAGTGATGCCAATACAGCGTTAGATGAAGTGGTGATAAGCGCCGGTAAATACGAACAAAAATTAAGTGATGTTTCGGTGAGTATGGAAATATTAAAACCAACTTTAATTGAAAATAAAAATGTGACATCGCTTGATCAAATTTTAGGTCAAGTTTCAGGTGTTACTATGGCCGATGGACAAGCCAGTATAAGAGGAGGAAGCGGTTTTAGTTATGGGGCCGGAAGCAGAGTTTTAATGCTGGTTGATGAAATGCCCATGATAAGTGCTGATGCAGGAGATATTAAATGGAACTATTTGCCACTAGAGAATTTAGAACAAGTTGAAGTAATAAAGGGTGCATCCTCTGCCCTGTTTGGTTCCAGTGCTTTAAATGGCGTTGTGAATTTACGAACCTTATACGCCCGGGATAAACCCATTACAAAATTGACAATGTTTTACGGAAGTTTTGATGCCCCCCGTAAAACTTACAAATGGTGGAAAGGAAGTTCTCAAGCACAAAGAGGAGTTAATTTTTCGCATTGTCAAAAAATAAATAATCTGGATTTGGTTTTTGCCGGTCATAAATTCAGCGACGATGGCTTCCGAATGCTGGAAACCGAAGAAAGAGAACGATTTAATGTGAATTTGCGCTATAACTTTAAAAAAGTGGCCGGTTTGTCCTTGGGATTAAATACCAATATGATGAACACCAAGGGCGGACTGTTTTTTCTTTGGCAAAATTATGATTCGGCCTATGTTCCGCAAGGCAGAGATATTCAAAGATATAATAACAATAGAATTAATGTAGACCCGTACATCACATACTATAAAGGAGCAAATAAGTTTTCATTGAGAAACCGCTATTTTAAAACTGAAAACACAAATGATAAAGGACAGGGAAGCACGGCCGAATTGTATTATTCAGAATTCCAACACCAGGTTCACTTTACCAAACAACTTAATATAACTTCCGGTGCTGTTTATATGGAACAAATGATTTTAGGCGACTCCTTGTATGGAAAACACACCGGCCAAAATATTGCAGCCTACGTACAAGCTGATAAAAAGATCTTTCAAAAACTAAATATTTCATTTGGTTTACGAGGAGAATTTTATAAAGTGGATACGGCAAAAACAAACGGTTATTTATTGCCTAAAACGAGTAAAGTAAGTTTACCATTTCAGCCCGTGGCCCGTTTAGGTTTAAATTATCAACTTTTTGAATATACTTTTATACGGACTTCGTTTGGACAAGGGTACCGGTTTCCGAGTGTAGCCGAAAAGTATATCAGTACTGCGGTAAGTGCTTTAAAAATATATCCTAACGCTTCGCTACAACCCGAAAGAGCTTTTAGTGCAGAATTAGGAATAAAACAGGGTTTCAAAATATCCAATTTTAAAGGCTTTTTAGATTTGGCCGGATTCTATACAGAATATAGTGATATGATTGAATTTGTTTTTGATATCTATAAACCCGGAGGAAAAACAGGAATTTTTTATCTCGATCAGCCCTTTGCGGGATTTAAATCTCAAAACATTGGAAAAGCAGTTATTAGCGGTGGCGAAATAAGCTTAACGGGAACAGGAAAAATTGGCCCCGTTAATCTAACGCTTTTCGGAGGTTATACCTTTATCAATCCCGTTTCTCCAAATTACAATCCTTTAACCGACACCTTAGGTTTGCCAGGCATTAAAACTTTAAAATACCGAAACCGACATTTATTGAAAAATGATATTCAATTAGATTATAAATTTATTTCAATTGGTTATAGCGTACGTTATCAAAGTAAGATTGAAAATATAGATAGAAGATTTGTAATAAGTGTTTTACATGAATATAATGATATTGCCAATGGGGTTAATTGGGATGAAATCCCTTCAACTTATATTTTACCCGGATTGCGGGAGAATTTAAATGACTTTCAAAAAGACGTATGGATACATGATGCGCGTATTTCATTTAACCTCAACAAACAATTAAAGTTTTCGTTCATAGTAAATAACATCACTAATGTTGAGTATCAATCAAGACCCGGAGATGTTCGTCCGCCAACACAATATATTGGACAAATTTCTCTCAAAATATAAATATTAATTGAAAACATTTCTTCAAAAAATAACTCCGCATTATTTTTTCCTGATCTCGGCCCTTTTATTTGGCGGATTCTATTTATACTTTGTACCTCCTTTACAGGTACCGGATGAGCATGATCATTTTAGAAGGGCATATCATTTAGCCGATGGGCATTTTCTTCCTCAAAAAGAAAATAACAGATTAGGCGGAAAAATGCCCATTTCATTTAAAGAATATGTTCAACCGTTTCGGTTTGCGGCCACCAATTTAAAATATACTTTAGATAACACGCATTACAAACAAGCCAAAGCTGCTTCACTTTATAAAGACGAAATGGCCTTTGATGATTTCCCAAATACGTCTAACTATAATGTTGTTTCTTATCTACCACAAACCATTGCTCTTTTCATTGGGAAAAATCTTAATGCAAAACCTTGGATTTTATATGAGTTCGGAAGAATTTTTAGTTATCTGGTATGGACAGTTTGCATGTTTATGTTAATCAAAAAACTGCCGGTTTGTAAATGGTTATTTAGCGTTTTGCTTTTATTACCCATGAATTTGTATTTGAGCAACTCGTTTAGCGCGGACACAATGACAAACTTATTTTCCTTTTCATTTCTTGGACTAAGTTTAAATTATGCCTTCGACGGAAGAAAATTTACCGCAAAGCGTCTTTACATTTTACTTTTTATTGGATTAGGATTGGCTTTAGCCAAAGTAGTTTATGTTTGGTTGATTGTATCCTTCTTAATTATTCCTGTTGAACGATTTAATAATATCAGGCAAAAAATAAGTCTGTTTCTTTTTATACTCATTGTTTGTTTAATGGCCAGCGCCTTGTGGTCATTGCACGTGAAATCTAATCTGATAGCGTATGCAGATTATAACGCGGCTTACAAAGACAATTGCTGCCTTTCGCATTGCGCAAATTTTGAAGCCCAAAAAGAAATAATATTATCTGATGTCACTTACTTTCCAAAAGTGGTTTACCGCAGTTTGTTTAAGCACCCTTATACCTACCTTGCCGGATACATCGGTACTTTTGGGAATAACGATATTCCATTGCCAAGAGGTATATTTTATTTTGCATACTTGTTTATTTTATGGGTTGCCTATAAAGAGCAAAATGAGTTTAAATTAAGTATAAAGCAAAAACTGATATTGATTGGGGCAAGCCTTGCCTCCTTTCTCACGCTACTCTTATCACAACACTTAACCTGGGATTGTGTTGGTGAAGGAATAGTAGATGTATTGCAGGGACGCTACTTAATTCCATTATTTCCGGCCATTTTTATTTTTATAAGTGGGGTAAGAAAAAATGAAACTCGTCTCTTTTTCATCCCTATTTTATTGTTTGTTCTTTTAATAAACCTTTCTTCATTCAAAATCATTTATAATCGTTATGTGAAAAAAACATTTATAAGTAATTTAGAGTGGATTTGTGATCTAGAAAAAACTTCTAACGATTTATTAGCTACTAGTGATGATAGTGTTTTTGTGCAAGGAACTCCTTCACGCTGCGACTCAATATCATTTAGCGGTAAATACTGTGCTAAACTTTCGCCGGCTTCACCTTTTTGTTTTACTTATAAATTTAAAAATATTACACAAGGAGATCTAATAGAAGTAAGCGCTTGGCAAAAAGGAGAAGACTGTCAGGTTATTCTTTCCACCGTTGGAAAAAAATGTGGCGAAATTTATCAAACCAACCATGGAAATTTAATTCCAAACAAAAACGGCTGGAATAAACTTCACTATGTATTTACTTTTAACGAGCCTTGTAAATTAACAGATTCAACCGAAGCCACCTTTTTTCTATGGAACCCTAAAAACCAAGCGTGTTATATTGACGATTTAAAGTTTAGTATTAAAAAATTCGGAACTGATTATCTGAATCATAAGTCTACTCTGTTTTAATTATTTAGGGTTTTTTATATTTTGGAGAATTTCTAAATTAATTTATATGCACAAATGCATAATTTGTTTATTTATATTGTGAACAATTTGTAATAAGGGAATACCTTTTAATCAAATTTTTATATATTTAAACTCTTAACATTTCTATTGATGAAAAAATTAAGTTTTATTTTTTTGCTTTCCGGAAGTTTTTTAACTAAGGCGCAGGACACCGTGAAAGTAGCAACCAATTTAACCCCAGAACAAATGGTGGAATTGGATTACAACAGCGGTTTAGAAGCGCTTAAAAAAAATGACCACCAAACTGCTGTAGATTTTTTTACCAAAAGTTTAGGCGTAAATCCAAATTATGATAAGGCCTTAACTAATCGTGCAGTTGCCTACACTTCATTAAAAAAATACAACGAGGCTATTGCCGACATCAATAATGCAATTCGTTTAAATGGGCAAAATGCTGAATCGTACTTTAATAAGAGTATGATTTATTTTCAGATGAATAAAAGTGATAGTGAACAGGTTTCGTTAGAAAGATGTTTAAGTTTAAAAAAAGATCATGCTGAAGCAGCATATTATCTCGGTTTAATGTATTATGAAAAAAATGATCCAGATAAGGCACTCGAATATTACAGCTTGGCAATCCAATCCAATCCAAATTATGCTTATGCTTACAATGACAGAGGAAGCGTGAAAAGAAAAAAAAATGATTTGGCGGGCGCAATAGCGGATTATGAAAAGGCTGTTTCCATTGATAATAAACAATTTTTTATTTATAATAATTTGGGTTCTGCGCATCGGGCCAATAAAAATTATTCCAAAGCGATTGAGGCTTATTCTAAGGCAATAGAAGTTAACCCTTCGTATTTCATAGCGGTAAACAATCGGGGTTCCGCTCATTTTGAGAATAACAACTTAACGGCTGCCCAAAAAGATTTTGAAGAAGTATTAAAACGCGATCCTAAAAACACATCGGCATATAATAATTTAGCTTCTATTGCCCTCAAGAACAAAGATTATAATAAGGCTAAATCAATGTCCTCCAAATCCATCGAATTGGATGCAAAAAACGGGCCTGCTTATTATAACCGGGGGATAGCCTGCCAAATGCTACACGATGAAAACGGTTGCTGTTCGGATTGGAAAAAAGCCCTAGAGCTTGGCGTTACCGGAGCTAAAACTTTCTTAAATATGTCTTGCGATTAAATCATTCTATGAAGTTATTTTGTATGAAAAAATTATTTTTTACATTATCAGTTATTTTATCTCTTTCTAGTTATTCTCAATCCGTTGAATTTGAAAAAGACAATTTTCCGGGAAGAAAAGATGAATTGCGCGAAGCCCGCAGAAAATTAGAAATCGGAATAGAAAATTTCATGATTGGAAGAAAAGAGTTCGATGAATATAAGCGCGGGTATTACTCTGAAAAAAAATATATGCCGGTAAGCATTTTTGATTATCAAAAAACAGGTATTGAAAGTTTTAAAAAAGCATTGGCTCCTCTTAACGAAGCCAATAAATTTAATCCGAAAAACGCTCGTTTAAATTACATGCTCGGGTTTGTTTGGTTTATCTCTGATGCGGAAAGTGCTGAAGCTTTGAAACATTTTGAAATTGCTCATTCCTTAGATCCGGAAGTTGAATTTGATATCTTGTTTTGGCTGGGATGGTGTGAACAAATGCATGATAAGTGGGATATGGCTATTAAATACTATAATGAATTTCTTACGAAAGCCGGACAAAAAAAGGGGCACTTAGCTGAAATAGAAGATACCAAGAAAAAAATAAGTGAGTGTACAGTAGGAAAAGAGCTGAGTGCAAATCCGGTGAGAGTTTTTGTGGATAATTTAGGGTCTTCAATCAATACTTCTTTTCCGGAATATGGACCCTCTATTACTACAGACGAAGAAACTATAATTTTTACAGCCCGTAGAGATAATTCTACCGGTGCTAAGCGTGATCAAAACGACAATGGTTGGTTTGAAGATGTATATGTGTCGGCCAAAAAAGCCGGCAAATGGGGCCCATCGGTTCAATTAAGTAAAAATGTGAACACCGAAGGGCACGATGCCGCAGCAGGTTTAGCCCCTGATGGGTCTAAACTATATGTTTACAGGCACTCCGGTAGAGATGGAGGCGACTTATACGAAAGCACCTTGTTTGGTGCGGATTGGGAAGCTCCTGTGCACATGAACAAAAATATTAATACCAGATATCATGAATCTAGTGTGAGTTTAAGTTATGATGGCAAGCGAATTTATTTTGTAAGCGACAAAGAACACGGCTTAGGCGACAGAGATATTTATTACAGTGATTTGGATGTAAAAGGAGAATGGGGACCTGCAAAAAACATTGGTCCGGTTATCAATACCAAATATGCCGAAGAAGCTGTATTTATGCACCCTGACGGAGTTACCATGTATTTTAGCAGCAAGGGTCACAAAACCATGGGCGGATATGATATTTTTAAAACCACGCTTAAAAACGGGATATGGTCTGAGCCTGAAAATTTAGGTTACCCCATTAATGGCCCTGATGACGATGTGTTTTTTGTGGTAAACGGAAGTGGAAGTCGCGGATATTTTGCATCTGCGAAAACCGGAGGCTTTGGAGAAAAAGATATTTATAAAATAACTTTTTTGGGTCCCGAAAAACAACCTTTATTAAACACATCCGATCAGCTATTGGCTGTAAGAGCGAATCCGGTAAGTAACTTAAAAACCGAAAGCGCCGCAGATGTGCGTTTAGCTAAAGTTGCCATTTTAAAAGGATTAATCACTTCAGCCAAAACCTTTGAACCACTTTCGGCTACTTTAGAATTAATTGATAACGACCTCAACATTGTGTTGGCTACTTTTAAATCAAATAGCGCAACCGGAAAATATTTAGTGACACTTCCAAGCGGAAAAAATTATGGTATTGCCGTTAAATGTGATGGTTATTTATTCCATTCTGAAAATTTCAATTTACCGGATGGTTCCGATTATCAAGAAGTAGAAAAAAACATTGCGTTAAAGAAAATAGAGGTTGGAAGTGTTATTGTATTAAAAAATATTTTCTTTGATTTTGATAAAGCTACAATTCGAAAAGAATCAGCAAATGAGTTAGAGCGATTAATTAAATTATTGAACGATAATCCTTCTATTAAAATTGAATTAGGAAGTCACACAGATAGTAAGGGCTCAGATGAGTACAACATGAAATTAAGCGATAATCGCTCAAAGTCTGTTGTGGAATATTTAATTGGCAAAGGTATTTCAGCAGCCAGATTAGTGGCAAAGGGTTATGGTGAAACCAAACCTATTGATACAAACGATAGCGATGAGGGCCGTCAAAATAACAGAAGAACAGAATTTAAGATTTTAGAAAAATAATTTACAAGTTCAAATGTTCTGATTTAATGGCCTTACCGTAAAAACGAGTAGCTTGCGCATCAAATGATTCAGGCAAATCAGTTGTATAAAATGTGATTGTGGCGTTTTTCGAACACACCTCATCAATTTCGGGGTGTCTGAATAAATAGTTTTTTAAACTCTTGGCAACAATTTCTCCCTGCGAAAGCAATCTTACTTGCTCAGGAATAAACTTTTTAATTTGTTTCTCAATTAATGGATAATGCGTACATCCTAAAATGATGGTGTCAATTTTATTTGACTGTTGCATCAGCGCTTTTACATTCTTTTCAATAAACATAGATGCAGCTTCGCTTTCAAATTCACCATTTTCTATTAAGGGCACCCACATCGGGCACGCTTCCTGAAAAACATGAATGTCAGAAAAAAAATTTAAAATTTCGGTTTTGTAAGATCCCGAACTAACGGTTCCGGTAGTACCTAATATACCAACATGCTTGGTTTTACTTAAGGCGCCAACTATTTCAGCGGTAGGCCGAATAACGCCCAACACCCGTTTGTTTGGGGCTAAAACCGGTAAATCCTTTTGTTGTATTGTCCTTAGTGCTTTAGCAGATGCTGTGTTGCAAGCTAAAATAACTAAATGACATCCCTTACTCAGTAATTCCTTTACACATTCCAGCGTATATTCATAAACCGTTTCAAAACTTCTTGAACCGTAAGGTGCCCTAGCATTATCGCCCAAATAAATAAAATCATATTGCGGAAGTTCTTTAACTATTTCTTTCAATACGGTTAATCCTCCAAAACCGCTGTCAAAAACCCCAATGGGCATATGTTTTTTTTCTTTACTCAAAACCAAACGTCTAAACAAATAATAAATTCATTTCTTTGATTTACAATTTTATTGCCTTGTTTGAAAATCAATTTTTCGCAATTTAAATTTCTCCATTGCAAATTAAGGGCTGCATTTTTTATAGGTTTATATTCCAAACCAAATGTTGTTCCATATACTGATTTACCAAAATCAACATCACCGGTTAAAATTCTATTCTCATCACTTAAAAACTCTTGCCTTGCATAAAGTCCGGTGCTTTGCAAAACCTGATACCGTGCCACAATTAATCCACTATAAACAATGGCACTTTTTGATGAATCGACTAACAATGAATTTGTTTGCCATCCGTAATTTCCCTCTAATGCCAAAATCCATTTTTTATGGGTGTAGGTAAAATAAAAATTATTGTAGTTCCGCATTTGTTTTTTAGTAATAGAATCAGGACTTTCTGTTCCATTTAAAAAATTATAAGTAAAGCTCCACTTTTCATTTGGATTGTAAACAATGCTTAAACCAACTAATTTATTTTTATTATTATCTACAAATGAGGCATAACTATTAAAGGTGTTTAATTGAACCAATAGTTTTTCATTGAATTCATAGGTTAATTTGGCACCGGCAAAAAAGTACGGTTCAAAATTATCAGCCAAAGCCATGCTTGATGTAATATTTTCTCTGGGTTCTGTGCTTTCTACACCTACATGTGATTTAAAAAAACCGGCATCAAGCCAGAGTTTTTTAAAAAGTTTCACGCCTGCATTAGCTTCTTGAATCATGTTGTATTGCTGAGGCCAAACAGTTGAAGGTATATCTCCAAAATGTAGTCCTAAGTTTCCACGCAAATTTTTTGCGGTATACTTCATGCTCATTTGAGCCATATTCAAACCCAATTCCTTATTTCGCGCGGCCATTGTTGGAATTTGAACATATCCGTTATTTACAGTTTCATCATCATAATAGGCATAATACGCGCTAACGTATGCGCCAATTTTTAATATGGCATAATCTTGATTGGCTTCATGTACGCCCTTTTTGGTTTCAAATATGGTATTTGAATCGGCGCCCACAATCACTTTAGGAATTAATGTGTTTGATTCTTTTTCTTGTGCATATGTTGCAAACTGAGCTCCTAAAAATAATATTATTACTAATCGCAACATTAGAGCAAAAGTGCGAATTTTTGTTCATTATTCATTCTCCCTACTTTAAGAAATGAACAGCATCTTGCTGAATATGCGGAAAATAGATAAATTAATTTATACAATAAAAACCTAGCTTTAGCGTTATATAAAACCGTGCACAAAAAACTTCTTTTCATATTTGTAATATCCTCATTAATAGCCAGTTCGCAAACAAAGAAGCGAACTTACACGCAGCATGAAATTGGTGTATTTGGAGGTGCCAGTTACTATTTAGGAGATATTAATCCTCGAAAACACTTTATTTTTTCAAAACCGGCGTTTGGTGTTCTTTACCGCGTTGCAATGACTTATCGTTACGCATTTAGATTTGGTTTCAATTATGGAAGTGTATGGGGTAATGATAATAAAAGTGGCGAGGCTAATCAGATTGAAAGAAACTTACATTTTAGCTCTGATATATACGAAGGACATGCGCTTTATGAATTTAACTTTTTAGATTATCGAATTGGAAAGGATAAATATTATTTCTCTGTTTTTTTATTTGGTGGAATTGGTGGTTATTACATGAATCCCAGAGCTGATTTGGGTTACGGCACGGTTAATTTGAGCGAATTAAATACCGAAGCTCAAGGCAAATCCTACTCCAAATATCAAATTTGTTTGCCATTTGGTATAGGCATTAAATGGAATGCTACGGATATTTTTGGATTTGGATTTGAGTGGGGGCCAAGAAAATTATTTACAGATTACTTGGATGATGTAAGTTCAACATTCCCGCTTTCGGGTAGTGGAAATAATGCACATTCTTTTGGTACCGGTGATCCCGGCACTATACGTGGTAATCCACGATCAAAAGATTGGTATTTCTATTATGGATTTACCTTGCAAATGCGCCTCCCCTCAAAAAACAGAGAGTGCCACGGCATGGGTTTAAATTAAACGACTTATTATGCTCGTGTTAAAAATATTAAAAGCCCTTAATTAAAGCTAAAGCCAAAAAGCGCTTGTTTCTATTTTGTTATCTTTGTCCGCATTGTAAATGGATTATAAATCGGCCATAAACCCAAACAACGTTCCAAAACACATAGCCATTATTATGGATGGCAATGGAAGATGGGCAAAAAAACATGGGGAAGATCGAATTTTTGGTCATCATGAGGGTGTTAACTCAGTACGCGAAATAGTTGAGGCTTGCGGAGAAATAGGAGTTAAATTCTTAACGCTTTATGCGTTCAGCACTGAAAACTGGAACCGACCGAAAGAAGAAGTTGATGCGCTTATGGAGCTATTGGTATCAACAATTAGTTTAGAGACAGAATCCCTTCATAAAAAAGGCGTTCGGCTGCAAGTAATAGGAGATATTGCCAGCTTACCCGACTCTTGTCAGAAAGAACTGGCAGAATCAATCAAAATGACCGAAAATAACTCTACTGTTACTTTGATTCTCGCCTTAAGTTATTCGAGCAGATGGGAAATTACCAATGCTGTTAAAATTATTTCAAATAAGGTAAAAGAAGGGAAACTAAACCCAGATGAAATTAACGCTAAACTTATAGATTCCTTTCTTGCTACAAAAGATTATCCGGAACCGGAATTAATGATTCGTACAAGCGGAGAACATCGAATCAGTAATTTTTTATTGTGGCAATTAGCTTACGCTGAATTTTATTTTACCGACATCCTTTGGCCTGATTTTAGAAAACCACAATTCTTTCAAGCTATATTATCCTATCAAAATCGCGAAAGAAGGTTTGGGAAAACCAGCGAGCAAATTTCGAAAAACTAATATTATCAGATATTTCATTTACATATCATTCATTTTTATTTGCGGCCTATCAAAAGGACAAAACAAAGACAGTTTACTTTTAGAAAGCTTTAGAAATGCTAAAAAATATCGTGTCGCCTCCATTCGTATTGAAGGGGCAAAATATACCGACCCTAGTGTTGTAAAATTACTTTCCGGAATTAGTGAGGGGGAAGAAATTCCAATGCCGGGCGAACAAATTACCGACGCTATCAAAAAACTATGGAAACAAGGTATTTTCGAAAATATTGATATTGCATTAGAAAAAACGGTAGGTAACGACGCTTTTATAGTAATAAAAGTGGTTGAACGCCCAAGGCTTTCGAAATTTAAATTTGAAGGCGATGTAAGAAAAAGTGACGCCGATGATATTCGTGCAAGAATAAGACTCCTGAAAGAACGTGTGGTGACTGATTATATGATTGGATCAATTAAGAATACGGTACGCGATCATTATTTAAATAAGGGTTTTTATTTTAATAAAGTAGAAATAATTCAAAAGAAAGATACCACCGCTAAAACCCCGCATATCTTACTAACCATTAAAGTAGATAAAGGTAAAAAAGTTAGAATTAAAGAAGTAAATATAACCGGCAATACAGTACTTCAGAGCTGGAAGTTGCGCAGAAAATTGGAAGACTCGAAAAGATATCGCTGGTATAACATTTTTAATTCAGCCAAATATCTTGAAGATAATTTAGAAAAAGATTTACCTGCCATTGTAGAAAAATACAACGCAAAAGGATATAGAGATGCACGGATTGCCAAAGACACGGTTTACTTTGTTTCACCAAATCGGGTAAATATTGACATAACAGTTGACGAAGGAAATAAATATTATTTTGGTAAGTTTAAATGGTTTGGTAATAGCAAATACCGAAGCGGACAGTTAGATACCATATTAAATATTCATCCAGGAGATATTTACGATCAAAGTAAATTAGAACAAAAATTATTTATGAATCCAAACGGATTCGATATTTCAAGTTTATATATGGACGACGGATATTTATTTTTCCAGGTTAATCAACAGGAAAATAATGTACATAACGACACCATTGACTTTGACATTTTGATTTATGAAGGCAAGCAGGCCACCATTAACAAAGTAACATTAAAAGGAAATGATAAAACCAATGATCATGTGGTTTATAGGGAAATTATGACCAAACCCGGTCAATTATTTAGAAGGTCAGACATTATTCGTACGCAAAGAGAATTGGCTCAATTAGGTTATTTTGATCCGGAAAAATTAGACGTAAAACCTAATCCAAATCCTGCAGACGGAACAGTAGATATTGAATACATAGTTGAGGAAAAACCGAGCGATCAAATTGAATTAAGCGGTGGCTGGGGCGGAAGAAACAGGGCAACCAGCAATGGCGGTTTAGGGGTAATAGGAACTCTTGGCGTTACTTTCAATAATTTTTCCACTAAAAACTTTTTTAAAAAAGATGCTTGGCGTCCGTTGCCAAGTGGAGATGGCCAGAGGCTTAGTTTAAGAGCGCAAACCAATGGAATTTATTATCAATCTTATAATTTTTCATTTACCGAACCCTGGTTTGGAGGCAAAAAGCCAAACTCGCTAACCGTTAGTGCCTTCCATTCTTTATTCAGTAATGGATTAAAAAAATATGTTGAACAAGATGGTCAAAAAATTTATAACACCAACCGAAACAGCATGAGTATAATTGGAGGTTCTGTTGGATTTGGTAAAAGATTAAAATGGCCTGATAATTATTTTAGTATGTATTCAAACATCAGTTACAACTATTATGATTTATATAAATATGGGGCATTTATTTTTGGAACCGGTTTTGCTAACGATTTAAATTTAGGATTAAACATTTCTCGTAATTCAACTGATCAGCCCATTTATCCAAAATCGGGTTCAAATTTTGTTTTTCATTCTCAATTTACCCCCCCATATTCATTATATAACAATAAAAACTATGCCGATCTTACTCTGACAGAACGCTATAAATACATCGAATATCAAAAGTTCAAAATTACGGCTGAATGGTTTACTCAGTTAACTAACAAAAAAGCGGCTGAGGGAAAAGATGCCAGAAATTTAGTGTTACGTACCAAGGTGGGTTACGGATTTTTAGCTTATTATAATAAAGATGTAGGCTTTTCACCCTTTGAAAGATTTTATATGGGCGGAAGTGGTATTAGCGGATTTCAGAACTTTGTAGCTAGAGAGATTATTGCGCTTCGCGGTTATCCGGATAATTCATTATCTTCTAATTTCGGCGATCCTATTTGTGCACGATATACAATGGAGGTACGCTATCCTATCAGTTTGAATCCGCAGGCAACAATCTTTGTATTGGGTTTTGCCGAAGCCGGAAACACATGGACCGATTATAAAAAATTCAATCCATTTCAGGTTAAAAGAAGTGCAGGCGTAGGATTAAGGGTGTTTTTACCTATGTTTGGATTATTAGGAATAGATTATGGGTGGGGCTTTGATAATATTCCCGGAAATCCATCAATTGGAAACGGAAAGGGCCAATTTCACTTCACCATTGGTGGACAACTGGGAGAATTATAAAAAATGGAATAAATTTTGTTAATTGTGTATTATAATTTAATAAATAACGTTTTATAAGTAATTTTAGAGGTTTATTATGATTAAAAAATTCATTATTCCGCTTTTTATTCTTTTCTCCATCAATGGTTTTTCTCAGGCTGCAGCCAAATTTGGATATGTTGATACAGATTATATTCTCGACCAAATTCCGGAATACAAAGCTGCGCAAAGCGAATTGGATAAAACAAGTATTCAATGGCAAAAAGAAATTGAAGGTCGGTTTGGCGAAATTGATAAATTGTATAAGGCTTATCAGGCTGATGCCATTTTATTAACCGATGACATGAAGAAAAAAAGAGAAAATGAAATATTAAATAAAGAGAAAGAGGCTAAGGATTTGCAAAAACAAAAATTTGGTGTAGATGGTGAGTTATTTAAAAAAAGGCAGGAATTGGTGAAACCTCTTCAGGATAAAGTTTATAACGCAATTAAAGTGGTAGCAGAAAAAAAAGGAATAGGTTTTATATTGGATAAAAGTGGTCAAGTATCCATTCTGTATGCGAACCATAAATATGATATTAGTGATGATGTACTTATTCACTTGGGTTACAAAAAATAATTTAACTTTGTAAATAAATAAAAAAATGAAAAAACTTTCTATTCAAAAATTAATGGCATTTGCAATTTGCCTTGCGTTCATTTCTTACTCCCACGCACAAAAAATAGCTCATATTAGTCTAGACTCTCTGGTTACCGTAATGCCGGAAACAAATATTGCTAAAGAAGTTGCTCAAAACTATCTGAAATCACTTGATCAGGAAATGCTAACCATGCAGTCTGAATTTGAAAGCAAATACAAGGATTTTTTGGAAAAAGAAGCAACAATGAGCGAAACCATTAAGCAAAATAAACAACAGGATTTACAACAACTAAATAAACGCATAGAAGATTTTCGTAATCAGGCTAGTCAGGACTACCAGCGTAAATATGGTGAGTTAACTGCGCCAATAATGGATAAAGCGAAAAAAGGAATTGAAGCCGTGGCTAAAGAGGCCGGTTATAAATATGTTTTTGATACCAGCGTTGGCAATGTTTTATATTTTGAGCCTTCTGACGACATTTTTAATGCAGTAAAGAAAAAGTTAGATTCTATGCCTCAGGCTGCAATTCCAGGCGCAAATAATACCACTAAAGAGCCTAAAAGCCCTGTAAAATCAAGCCCTCCGGCCAAAACAGGCGGAAAATAATCTTAATTACTTGTTAATAAAAGGCAGTTATAAGATGACTGCCTTTTTTTTGTTGTACTTCGTCGCTTAAAAAGTTTCGCTGGTCTAAAATCCTTAAATTGTTGGTAATAAGGGTCATGAGAAATTTCAAAAATTATTTTCTTTTCTTAAATTAGTATAAGTAATATGGTATAATTACCTTTAAACACACACAAATATGAATTGTAGATTATTCATAACAGCAGGTTTCGTAGGATGTAGTTCTCTGTTTTCGCAAACAGTAGCACAAACTTTTGAGTTTGCCCCAGGAACCAAGGACACAATAAATTATGTTGATGTTGCCGGTAAAAAACAAAAACATTGGATTTTGTATGGTAAGCATAAACCTAATACGTGTTATACTATTGCACAAAAAGTAGAAGAAGGAGATTACGCCGAAAATAGAAAAACGGGTATTTGGCAGGAATATTATTGCAACGGTCAAACTAAAAGCAAAGTAACTTTTATGAATGGACGTGCTAACGGCCATGCTGTTTTATATTATGATAATGGAAAAATTCAGGAAGAAGGAGAATGGAAAAATAATCGTTGGGTTGGTGCATTAAAACAATATTATGAAAATGGAGAAGTGCAGCACGATTTTAAATACAACGAAGCCGGAAAACGCGAAGGTGAACAAGTTTATAAATACGAAAACGGACAAGTGGCCATACAAGGTAATTTCGCAAATGGTAAGGAAACAGGTGTAATAAAAGAATATGCCGAAAATGGTCAATTAAAGGCTGAGAAAACTTTTAACAATGGAGTTGTAGACGTGGCCTCAATAAAAACTTTTTCAGTTAAAGAAACCCCTGTAAAAACCGATGTTCCGCCAGATGCAGTTGTTCCTAAACTAACAGTGAAAGCCGACGAAAAACCAAACGAGGCGGTAACAGAGGTTAAACCAACAGTCTTAAACGGAAAACATACCTTGTACGATAAAAATAAAAACGTAACTAAAGATGGCATTTTCAGTAACAATACATTTATGGATGGTAAAGCCTATTTATATAACGAAAATGGTATTTTAAAACGAGTACTCATTTACAAAAACGGTGTTTATGTAGGTGATGGCGTTATTGAGAAATAATTTTTTTTATTTCACTATTTTAAGACGGAATTTTTTATTCCGTCTTTTTTTTATCCTTAATTTTGGGTTCCTATGGAATCACTTCAGATATACAATACCTTAACCCGAACAAAAGAAGTTTTTAAACCGATTAATCCTCCTTATGTAGGTATGTATGTTTGCGGACCTACCGTTTATAGTGATGTACATTTAGGCAATTGCCGAACATTTATTTCCTTCGATATAATTTATCGCTATTTAACCTTACTGGGGTATAAAGTACGCTATGTGCGTAATATAACGGATGCGGGACATTTAGAAAGCGATGCGGATACGGGAGAAGATAAAATATCTAAAAAAGCAAAATTACAACAATTAGAACCTATGGAAATTGTGCAAACATATACCGTAGATTTTAAAGAAGTAATGCGCTTGTTTAATGTACTTCCTCCTAATATTGAACCAACAGCAACAGGGCACATCATCGAGCAACAACAAATTGCACAAGAAATTATTCGCAAAGGGTATGCCTACGAGGTAAATGGCACTGTGTATTTTGACGTTGAAAAATATGCGAAAGAATATAACTATACCCAATTAACAGGTAGAAAGCTTGAAGAATTATTAGAAAACACAAGAGAATTAGATGGGCAGGATGAAAAAAGAGGGCGATTAGATTTTGCTCTTTGGATTAAAGCAAAACCCGAACACTTAATGAAGTGGCAAAGTCCGTGGGGTACAGGTTTTCCCGGCTGGCATATTGAATGCAGCGCCATGAGCACAAAATATCTTGGAGAACAATTTGACATACATGGCGGCGGAATGGATCTGCAACCTACACATCACACCAATGAAATAGCTCAAAATATTGCGTTTTGCGGAAAAGCGCCATGTAATTATTGGATACATACCAATATGCTAACCGTTAGTGGTCAAAAAATGAGCAAGAGTTTGGGAAATAGTTTTCTTCCGAAAGAATTATTAAGTGGAAATCATCCATTGCTTGAAAAAGCTTATGGTGCAATGCCGGTTAGATTCTTTATGCTACAAACGCATTACCGCAGCACGCTTGATTTTAGTAATGAAGCTTTACAGGCCAGCGAAAAAGGATTTGAAAGATTAATGGATGCCTATAAAACACTACAATCCATTTCACCTTCACCATCCTCCAGTGAAAATATAGCAGAACTTGAAAAAAACTGTTTTAGCGCTATGAACGATGATTTTAACACGCCCGTTTTAATCGCACAACTTTTCGACGCCGTTAGAATTATAAATTCTGCTCATGACAATAAAACAAAATTAACAGCTGATGATGTTTTACTTTTAAATAAACTGTATTCCAATTTTGTATTTGGTGTATTGGGTTTAAAACCCGAAGAAGGCTCTTCTAAATTAAATAATGCGTTAGACACGGTTATGAATATTCTAATCGAAATCAGAAATAAAGCCAAAATCGAAAAAAACTTTGAATTGAGTGACCAAATCAGAAATAAACTTACCGAAGCCGGGATACAAATGAAAGATAGCAAGGAAGGAACTACTTGGAAAGTTTAAAGAAAATACTTTTCTTAAATACGCTGCGTCTCATTTATTTATGTTGCGTAGCAATTTTATTATTTTCATGTGATGAAGAAAAGCCAAAACCAAATGAACAAAACAACCGTGTAATTTCACTGGCAGTTCCTAAAACACCAGCAATTTCATATTCCTTAATTAGCACTTACCCCCACGACAGTACATGTTTCACTGAAGGATTATTTTTTCACCAGGGTAAATTATTTGAAAGTTCAGGAGCGCCGGATAATATCCCCACTACCCGATCGCTCTTTGGAATTGTTGATATACAAACCGGAAAAATAGCAGTGAAAGGTGAGCTGGATAGAAATAAATATTTTGGTGAAGGTATTGTAGCGCTAAATAATAAATTATATCAGTTAACCTGGCAAGGACAAACAGGGTTTATTTATAATGCTGATAATTTTAAAAAATTAGGCACTTTCTCGTACATGAGTAAAGAAGGTTGGGGTTTAACCACAAATGGAAAAGAATTAATTATGAGCGATGGAACAAACACTTTAACCTTTATTGATCCGGAAACATTTCAAATCACAAAAACATTACTTGTATCCGAAAATAATTATGCGGTTGATTATTTAAATGAATTAGAATACATCAAGGGCTATTTGTATGCTAATATTTGGATGACCACTCGAATAGTGAAAATTGACCCGGAAACGGGAAATGTTGTGGGTCAGATGGATTTAGGAAGTTTTGCAGCTGAAGCCAAAAAAAGATATAAAGGCTCCCTGGAAATGAATGGAATTGCTTATGATTCTATTACTGATAAAATATTGATTACCGGTAAAATGTGGCCCACTCTATATCAAATCAATTTTCCGCATTAACAAATTGCTAAATTTATTGGGAAAATTCATTATTTCCCTTTTAATTTCCCTTTTATTTCATCATCTTTAAAGTTCAATCGTTCTATATGAAAAAGTATACCTATTTAATTCTATTCGCCTTGTTTTGTGGTACAGTTAAGGCACAAGTAACCTTTACTGTGGGTTATTTAATTAACGCAAAAGGCGACACTTTACAGGGAGAAGTTAAAATTAATCCAAAAAAAGACATCGATAATTATTCGAAAATCTTTTTTAAAGACGCCAACAATATTCAAAAAAATTATAAACCAAACAAAGTAAAAGGTTATGGTTTTAACGGCCGACATTTCGTTTCTTATACAGAAAAAGATGAGTCCATGTTCTGTGAAAGATTAACCAGTGGTGCTATCATATTGTATAAATCTTCTTTTGAAGCCGGAAGTGCCGGCGAAACTACTAAAGAATTAATTTACTACTTGTACAAAGACGGAGATAAAAAACTAACAGAAGTAAAAGAAAGTAAATTTAAAAAACAAATTATGGAATGGATGAGCGGCTCTGCCGGTTTAGCTAATGATTATGAAGATGGAAAAAAGTTTAATGAAGCTTCTGCAATTGAAATTATTAACAAATACAATGAGTGGAAAAGCCAAAATTAAACCATGATTACAAAAGACACGCCCAAAAAATTATTCTTATTAGATGCCTTTGCATTAATTTATAGATCTTATTTTGCCTTTAGCAGTAGCCCTCGAATCAACTCCAAAGGTTTTAATACTTCAGCCATTTTCGGTTTTACTAATACGCTTGTAGAAATATTAAAAAAAGAAAAGCCTACGCATATCGCTGTAGTTTTTGACACCGATGCTCCTACTCAACGTCATATCGAATTTGAAGCTTACAAAGCCAATCGAGATGAAATGCCCGAAGACTTAAGGGTTTCTATCCCTTTAATTATTGACTTAATTCATGCGTTCAATATAGAAGTTATTGGTATTCCCGGATTTGAAGCCGATGATGTTATTGGAACTTTAGCGCGTAAAGCCGAATTAGCCGGCTTTACTACTTATATGATGACTCCCGACAAGGATTATGGTCAGTTGGTAGATGCTAATACTTTTATTTATAAACCAGCTCGACTCGGAAATGGTGTAGAAATATTGGGCCAAGAAGAAATTTGTAAAAAATGGGACATTAGAAGTGTTTCAGAATTAGTAGATATTTTAGGCCTAATGGGAGATGCTTCTGATAATATTCCGGGTATTCCCGGCGTAGGTGAAAAAACCGCCATTAAGTTTATTAAAGAATTTGGAAGTGTAGAAAATCTTTTACAAAACACGGATAAGTTAAAAGGTAAAATGAAAGAAAAAGTGGAGGCCAATAAAGACCTTGCAATTCAATCTAAAAAACTGGCAACTATCATTCTGGATTGTCCAATAGAACTGGATGAAAATTTACTGGCCGTTAAAGATTATAACAAAGAAGCCCTTCGAGAATTATTTAAAGAACTTGAATTCAGAAGAATTGCTCAAAATATTTTAGGTGAAGATATTGGTGGCACGGAAAAATTAGCCGAAGAAAATTATAAAGCTAAATCCGCTGAAGGGCAAATGGGATTATTCAGTACTGCTGAATTTTTTAACGGAAAAAACGGTAATGCCAAAACGGCAACAGAATCTCAGCCAGATGTTTTTGTTGAAGAAAACATTTCGTTTCAAAACATTCAAAATACCACCCACCATTATGAACTGGTGGACTCGCCCGAGAAAATGCAAGACTTAATAAAATCTCTGGAATCTGCTAATGAGTTTTGTTTTGATACCGAAACAACCGGGTTAGATTCCTTACTTGCGGAGTTAGTGGGCCTGTCATTTTCTATTCAAAAACATCAGGCTTGGTATGTACCCATTGATGCCGACAAATCAAAAGCATTAGAACAAGTTAATGTATTTAAACACATATTACAGAATGAAAATAAAACATTAATCGGTCAAAATATTAAATACGATTATCACATACTTCAAAATTACGGCATCGAAATAAAAAATAAATTATTCGACACCATGATTGCACACTTTTTAATTATGCCCGATATGCGACATAATATGGATGTGCTTGCCGAAACTTATTTGAATTACGCTCCGGTGAGTATTGAAACGCTAATTGGTAAAAAAGGAAAAGAACAAAGAAGTATGCGTGATGTAGCAATTGATGAAATTAAAGAATATGCCGCTGAGGATGCAGATATCACTTTACAACTAAAAGAAAAATTTGCTCCCGAGTTAAAGGAAAAAGAAGTGCTTGACCTTTTCAACACGGTAGAGGTTCCTCTTGTAAAAGTTTTAGCAGATATGGAACGTGAGGGAATTCGACTTGATGTTGATGGCTTAAAAGAGTTTTCTGTTCAGCTTGAAACCGACATAAATAGTGTGGATGCTGAAATACAAAATTTAGCAGGAACAAAGTTTAACATTTCTTCCCCAAAACAAGTAGGTGAAATTTTATTTGAATATTTAAAAATTGTAGACAAACCTAAAAAAACAAAAACCGGACAGTATGCAACCGGCGAGGAAATATTGAATAAGTTGGAAAATGTTCATCCCATTGTGTCCAAAATATTAGATTATCGGGAATTGGTAAAACTCAAAAACACCTATGTAGATACTTTGCCTGAATTAGTTAATGCACAAACCAAACATATACATACTTCCTACAATCAAGTGGTAGCTGTTACCGGAAGATTGAGCAGTGATCACCCCAATTTACAAAACATACCCATTCGTACAGAACGAGGTAGACAAATTAGAAAAGCATTTATTCCTAGAAATGAAGAATACACTTTATTAAGCGCCGATTATTCACAAATTGAATTACGCATTGTAGCCAGTATAAGTGGAGATCCAAATATGTGCGAAGCATTCAATTCTAATAAAGATATTCATACAGCAACTGCAGCTAAAGTTTATGGAATTCCCGAATGTGAAGTCACTAAAGAAATGCGCTACAAAGCAAAAAGTGTAAACTTTGGGATTATTTATGGTCAAGGGCCCTTTGGCCTGGCAGATAATTTAAACATTTCACGTGCTGAAGCGCAGGAACTCATTCAGAATTATTTTAAAGAATACGGCGGAATTAAAAATTATATGGATAATGAAATTAATTTCGCTAGAGAAAATGGTTATGTTAAAACTCTTTTAGGAAGAAAACGCTGGTTAAGAGACATTAATTCTCAAAACGCTAACGTACGCAGTTTTGCCGAAAGAAATGCAATTAATACACCTATTCAAGGTTCGGCAGCAGACATGATCAAAGTAGCTATGATTAATATCCACAATCGATTTAAAAAGGAAAACTTTAAATCAAAAATGATATTACAAGTACACGATGAATTAATTTTTGATGTGTATAAACCCGAATTAAATACAATAAAACCAATAGTTGAAGATTTAATGAAAACCGCGTTACCCTTAAATGTGCCTATAGAAGTAGGAATGGGTGTAGGTAAAAACTGGCTGGATGCTCATTAATAGAGTATATGAATATTAAATTTTTTATTCTACTTATTACTTTAGCTTTGCCATTCGTTCAAATACATGGGCAATCAAATTCCATTGATTCCCTGTACAAAGAGATTACGCAAGCTCACAATGATACTTCTAAGGTAAATGCAGCTATTCTTTATGGCGAATTAATCCTTAATCAAAATCCAAAAAAAGCAAAAACAATTTGGGAAGAATCACTGCGGATTGTAGATAAAAACTTAGAAGAGAAATCCCAAGAAGAAAAATTCTTAAAGCAAAAAGGAACTTTATTAAACAATTTGGCCTTTATTATGCTTCAGGAAGGAAAAATGACAGAGGCTTTAAAGTATTGGAAGTTATCCTTGAATATTCAAGAAAAAACAAACGATCAATTGGGAATGGCCTTATCGTACAACAATATTGGTGGCGTTATGCTTAACCAGGGAAATCTTGAATTAGCTATTCAAAACTTTCATGCTTCTTTGGTTATTTATGAAAAAACAAATCACATAGAAGGTCGAAATAACTGCTTAAATAATATTGGCAGTGTTTATGTTAGACAAGGAGAAAACTCCAAGGGCCTTGAATACTTTTTAAAATCAATAGACGTTGAAGAAAGTTACAAAACAAAGCCTTTTTATACCGCTACCTTAATTAATATCGGATTAATTTATTCCAGCTTAAAAGATTATTTTAACTCCTATAAATATTTCAATGAAGCCTTAAATATAGCCATTCAAATTAACGATAAAAAAGTAATGGCCAATTTATACAATAACCTTGGTTTTCTTTACGGAAATTATGGCGATCCTACAATAAAGAATAAAGATTCCGTTATTAAGCAAGATCAAAAAACAGCCATAGAATACTATTTAAAAAGCCTAGAAATAAAACGGGAAAATAATCTTATTGAAGACTTACCGATAACATTATTAAACCTTGGCGCTTCTTATTATAAACTTGGGCAAAAAGATAAAGCTTTTTCTTTCATCAATGAAAGTCTTGAGATGTCCTATAAATTAGGATACCCTTACAATATTAAAAGCGCAGCTTATACGCTTAAAGAAATTTATAAAAGAGAAAAAAATTACAAATTGGCATTAGAAATGTATGAGTTAGAGGTCAAAATGAATGATAGTTTAATTAATGAAGCAAGTCGCAAAGCTTCTATTAAATCACAACTCAAATACGAATACGAAAAACAGGCTGCAGCTGATTCAGTATCTCATGCCAAAGAAAGTGAGGTTAAAAATGCAGAACTGGCGAAACAAAGTGCAGAAATAAAAGCCAAAAAAAATCAACAGTATGCTTTGTTCGGAGGCCTGGGATTAGTTATGGTTTTTGCGGGCTTTATGTTTAACCGTTTTAAAGTAACACAAAAACAAAAGGAAATTATAGAAAATCAAAAAGAAATTGTTGAAGAACAAAAGAAACTAGTTGAAGAAAAACAAAAAGAAGTATTGGATTCTATCCATTACGCGCGTAAAATTCAAATGGCACAAATTCCTAATAACCTCCAAGTAGAATTAAGTATCAATCGTTGCATAAAAAAATAAATTTTGCATTTTAAATACTACATAAAAACTTTTCTTCTAAGTGCTTGCATTTTCTTGTTACAATGTAATAATGAAATTAATAATAATAAAAACGAAAAGGTGCTCATCTGGGAAGAAAAATTTATGCAACTCCTAAAAGACACCTCCAAGGTAAACCCACTTGTTGATTCTCTAAAAAAAGAATTCCTTTCCGCAAAAACGGACTCAAGCGCCATAAAAATTGCCATTGAGCTTTCTTTTCGTTGGTTAAATGAGTCCAGTTTATATTTAGGAGAGCAAGCTTATTTACAAAGCAAAAAAATTGGTTTTGCCTCTGGCGAAAGTGAAGCGCTTTGCAGAATGGGTACAGCCGCACATCGCATGGGAAAAACAACCGAATCGTTTGAATATTTTAAAGAGAGCATTAAGGTAGCGGACGAATTCGGTTTGAAAAAGCAAAAAGCACAAACCTTGGCATTTTATGGAAACCTTTTACAAGGACTTCAAACACACGGCAAGGCTTATAAAAATTTTCAGGAAGCCCTGGATTTAAGCAGGCAGGTTGGTGACTATAACACCATTGCCTTTGCACTTTTTGCGCTGGCCGATATTCAAATGGAAAGGAATGAACCCAAACCGGCTAAAATAAACTATGATAGTGCTTTGGTAAATGCTATTAAAGCAAAAAATCTTGGATACGAATCTTATTGCTATTCGCAGCTTTCTAAAGTCTACAGGATGGAAAATGATTATCCAATGGCCTTGGAATACATCCGGCGATCAATAGCTATTGCTAATAAAACCGGCATTGATTTACGAATCAGCATGGGATTACAAAATATAGCTGAATTATATCTTAAAATGAATTTACAGGATAGTGCTATCGAATATTTTAACCAATCGTTGGCCTTCGCAAAAAAAAGAAATTTAGCATTTCATGTTATTTCCAGTCAATACTCCATTGCTAAATTTTACATTCATTTAAAAAATAAAGACAGTGCATTAAAATATATTACTCTTCATGAAAAAATTAGCAATAAAATTAATAGAGAAAGCGAAATAAGTAAATCGCATCAGTTAAAATATTATTATTATAAAGAAATCGGAGATACCAAAAACGCCCTTTATTGGTTTGAACAATTTACTGCCGTACAAAACGATATTCACAAAAAAGAACAATTGGAGGCCTTTGCTTCAATGGAGCTTGAATTAAATAAAGAACAGCTTGAAAATGATAAAAATAAACAAGCGTTAGAAATTAGTTTACAAAAGAAAATAAAAAATATATTCACAATTGGATTTGTTTTAATTCTTTTTTTATCCATGTTAATTTTTAGAAGTTTAATGCAAAATAAAAAGGCTAAAAAAATTATAGAAGAAAAAAATATTGAAAACGAAAAACAAAAAAACACACTTGAAGTTAAAAACAAAGAGATAACTGACTCTATCTATTACGCACGTCGAATTCAACTAGCACAAATCCCTTCTGAAAAAAGAGTTGAAAAAATGATAGATAAAACTAAAGAAAAAGATTAAACTTTTTTTAATTCCATAACGGTAATCTCGGGCCAAATACCCAATCTCCCCGGGTAACCCAAAAATCCCAAACCTCGGTTTACATATAAAAACTGCTCCCCACTTTTGTATAAACCGGCCCATTGCTTATAAAAATATTTTACGGGACTCCATTTAAATCCCGGAATTTCTATGCCAAATTGCATACCGTGAGTATGTCCGCTTAAAGTCAAATCAACATCGCGGTAATCGGCTTGTACCTGTTTTTCCCAATGGCTTGGGTCATGACTCATCAAAATTTTAAACGGGTACGATTCTGTTCCTTTGTGCGCATCTTCCATTTTCCCGTATTTAGGAAAGTGCATGTTTCCTCCCCAGTTCTCAATACCTAACAAAGCTATTTTTTCACCATTCTTCTCTAAGGCCACATGTTCATTCATTAATAATTTCCAGCCTGCATTAGCGTGAACAGCCATTAAGTTTTCCAGATTTTTACGCTTCGCTTCAGCACTCTCCCATTGTACATAATCTCCATAATCGTGATTGCCAAGTACCGAAAACACCCCATGCGGAGCTTTTAATTTCGCATAAATCTCTTCAAATCCTTGCGTCTCCTCCGCTTTATTATTAACTAAATCCCCGGTAAATAAAATCAAATCAGCCCCTTGCTTCATAACAATATCAAATGCTTCTTGAAGCGCTGAATTATTTAAGAAAGAACCCGTGTGAATATCGGAAATCTGTACAATTTTAAATCCATCGAAAGAATCAGGAATTTTTGAAGAGGGCACCTTTACCTGATGAATTTTATATTTATAGGCTCCTTTAAAAATTCCATATAAAAAACCAACAGCGGGTATAACCGTAAATGTAACAGCCAACTGACTCATAAACTTTAATCGGGAAATTTTATAAACACCTTCTTCTACCACTTCCTTTTTAACTGTTATCAATTTAAACAACCACCTGAAAAAACGAATGATGTCATCTATCAATAAAAAATTACATCCTATCAGCTTACAAACAAATAAAATAAGGCTAATGGCCATTACCATTCTAAAAAAACCATTCCAATTGGGAGGGGGGTAAATAAAGGCCGCAATTCCAATTAAAAAACTCAGGGCCGTAAACCCATAGGCGGTATATAAAATAAGGTCCCTTTTAATCCCCGTTAGGTCAATAACAAAGGTTTTCACGGCCTGTAAAAAGTAAAATTCTATTACGGCTACAACTAAAAATATAAGTATACTACTCCCAAACATGATAGGAAAACAAATGTAATTATTCCTTTTTTTACAAACATTCTTATTCTACAAACCAATGTTAATTATTTCCAAAATAGCCCTGTTTCAACACCGGGCATTCTTTTATCTTTGAATGATTATAGACCTTTGATTGTATGAGCAAAAAACTTAAAGTAGGCATTGTATTTGGTGGGCAAAGTAAGGAACGTGAAATTTCATTTGCCGGTGGAAGAACTGTTTACGACAATCTCAATAAATCTATATTTGAGGCAACCCCTATTTTTATTGACAGCTTCGGAAATTTTATAGAATTAAACTGGGAGTTTGTTTATAAAGGTACTATTCGTGACTTTTACCCCCCGGTAGATTTTTTACCCGGCGGTTCGCCATTTCAACTTTATGCTGAAAATTTAGGTGCTCTGAGTCAAGAACAACAAAATGCACTCATTTCTAAAATCGGAAAAAGACTTTCTATAGTAGAATTAAAACAAAAAATTGACTTCGCATTTTTGTGTTTACACGGGCCTTACGGTGAAGACGGAAGAATACAAGGTTTGTTTGAATATGTACAAATACCCTACAGCGGCTCCGGAATATTAGCCTCTGCTATAGGAATTGATAAAAGTGTACAAAAAGAATTAATGGTAAACAAGGGATTTAATAGCCCTAAATATTTAACCATTGCTAAAAAAGATTGGATTGAAGGAAAAATAAAAAATATTGTAGAGCTGGTTAAAAGCAAAGTGGGTTTTCCATGTGTGATAAAACCGGCTAATCAGGGTTCCAGTATTGGGGTAAGTATTTTAAATAATCCCAATGAGCTAGAATTAATGAGCGCCATCGAAAAAGCTTTGTTCACTAAATGGATGGACGCCAAAGCGTGGGAAACATTAACATCTGAGCAGAAAATAAATTTTATTAAAACGCTGAGTGATATCAGAGAGGGAATTGGAATGCCCATTCAAATTACATTTCCAAAAGAATTAAATTCACCTGTACTGTATGATCCCAATAAATTAATAGAGTATTTAGATGCTCATCTAAAAGCTGAATTACTTCCCACAAAAGAAAATGGATTTGTGCTGGAAAGTTTAGACGGAGAAAGTACGGTGCTAATTGAAGAGTTTATAGATGGAAAAGAGTTTAGTTGTATTGTATTGGAAAATGAAGAGGGAAAGGCCATAGCACTACCACCAACAGAAATCAGAAAAGGAAAAGAATTATTTGATTACCGCAGTAAATACTTACCGGGATTATCCCGAAAAATAACTCCAATTGATTTACCGGATACGCAGATTGAAGCTATACGAATGGAGTGCGAAAAACTATTTGGTGAATTGCATTTTGATGTATATGCCCGAATTGATGGATTTCTAAGTAAATCGGGTAAAATATTTTTAAATGATCCAAACACCACCAGCGGAATGATGCCGTCCTCTTTCTTTTTTCATCAGGCTGCCGAAATAGGATTAAATCCTTCACAGTTTTTAACCTTCATTATTCGAACTTCTTTAGCTAAAAGATTTTTACAGTCTAAAGGTAATACGCACTTTCAGAATCTGTTATCACAGCTGGATGCTTTAATTTTTAGTGATAAAAACGCCTTATCTAATAAAATTAATGTTGCGGTAATTTTAGGTGGTTATTCATCTGAACGACATATTTCTGTTGAAAGCGGAAGAAATGTATTTGAGAAATTAGCTTCTTCCGAAAAATATTTTCCAATCCCGGTTTTTCTTACGGGAAATGCGGAAGACCATCAAATGTATCAGCTCCCTATCAATTTATTATTAAAAGACAACGCAGATGACATAAAAGAAAAAGTAGAAAACTTCAAAATTCATCCTGTGATAGAAAATATCCGAAAGCAATGTGAATCCATTACTCAAAAATATGCGGCCGCTAATTTAATATCAGCACCTGAAAAAATAACCTATCAAAACCTAAAAGATAAAGCTCAACAAGTATTTATTGCCCTACATGGCAGGCCGGGAGAAGACGGAGCCGTGCAGGAAAAGCTTGAAGTAATTGGCCTGCCTTACAACGGATCTGACAGGGAAAGTTCATCATTAACCATTGATAAATATAAAACAAACGAAATTTTAAAAGCAAATGGATTTTTGGTCGCCGAACACGCCCTGGTAAGTAAAGTAATGTGGGAGAAAAATAAAACAGAAGTAGAAACTCTTTTAAATAACACCATTAAATATCCTTTTATCGCCAAACCTGTTGATGATGGGTGTAGTAGCGCGGTGAAAAAAATTAAAACCTTTGCTGAGTTTGAGGCATTTTGTAAACTTATATTTCGAAGTGATGATTTGTTGGATGCGGCAGCTTCTGAGCTCCTACACATAAAAGCAAAAGAAGAATTCCCTCAAAAAAATGTAATACTGGTTGAAGAATTAATTAGCAAAAAAGACGCCACACACTTTTTAGAAATTACCGGCGGAATGCTAACGAGATTTAACGAGAAACATCAAATTGAATATGAAGTTTTTGAAGCTTCAGAAGCATTGGCTGACGGAGATGTTTTAAGTTTGGAAGAAAAGTTTTTAGCCGGACAAGGACAAAATATTACTCCGGCACGTTATTCAAAAAACTCTTTTGAGCGTCAGAAAATCAGTGATGAAGTTAAAAAACAACTTGGTGCTGCCGCAAAAGTACTTGGTGTAACGGGTTATTGCAGAATTGATGCTTTTGTAAGAATTTTTGAAAACTGCAAAACAGAAGTAATTTTTATTGAAGTAAATTCTTTACCCGGCATGACGCCTGCAACCTGCATCTTTCATCAGGCAGCAATCAACCAATACAAACCTTACGAATTTATAGATAAAATTTTAGGATTTGGTAACGCCCGATTAATTGGTGTAAAGTAATGAGGATTCGTTTTGAAATTTGAATCTTTAAATTTTAATCCAGCTTTCCGGGAATATATTTCGAGGTGACAATTCGAAAGTAGAATTAACCCATTCTATTGGAGCTATTATTTTTTTGTCTTGGTGCTTTCCTAAATACGCCCCCCACCAAGAAAAAGTGCTGTTTGAGGTAATATAACTTTTACATATACTCATTAAATGCAAATCAGCAGCCATTCCTTTTTTAGATTTTTCGGTTTCAACAAAAACGGCATTAGTAATGAAGTCCAAATTCTTTTTACACCAATCTAAATCTTCTGAAAAAATAAAAAATTTACAATTTTTATTTTCGTTAATAAAATAATTAATCGCTTTTTGATAATATTCAATACTCAGTGTATTATAACCCAAATGCACTCGCTTAACCTTTTTTTGATTGTCCAATACAACGTCTTCCCTGCGAACATGCAAAGAAACCGCATAATTACTATTTAAAATTTCCCGTTCGTAATTAGAATTAGTAAGCAATTCTTCCTTTATAGTCAATTCATTTATAATTTCTCCTCTACATGCTTCAAAATACTTTTCGCTTTGCCAACGCCCAACAACACAGGCATTATCTGAAGTTTCTAAATAGACTGGATTAAAAAGATTCCCCTCTTGAATAATCAAATTTCTGGGATGAACGAATTTTTGAAATTTGTAAAGTAATCTTTGAAAAATATTACCATTAGGATACCCATTATAAAAAGCAATTTCATTTTCATTAGCTAATTCATATTTAAAATTGAAAATATCCAGTTCAAAATCTCTTTTTATGGCATTGTCAGCATTATTGGAAGAGTTTAATAAGGTAAGGTCTAATTTTAAAACAGTGTTGTTTTTGAGTGCAAGTGTTTTACCAAACGCATATTGAAACATTTGATTCCCTAATCCTCCTTGTAATCTTACTATGATCATTTATTTACAAATTATCAATAAAATAATTGCAAACTTTTTCCATTAAATGTACCCTGTCCTTGCCAAGCACATTATGCTCATGGCCGGGATAAACATAATAATCAAGTTGTACCCCCTTTTCAACTGCCTTTTTCTGATATAAAATGCTGTGTTGCCAAACTACCACATTATCTTGGGCACCGTGAATCATTAATAATTTACCTTTCAGGTTTTGAACATGATTTAATAAATTATTTTTTTCATAGCCCTCTTTATTCTCCTGCGGCGTATCCATATAACGTTCTCCATACATGATTTCATAATAACTCCAGTCGATCACCGGACCGCCGGCCACGCCTACTTTATATACTCCCGGATTACGGGTCATTAACGAAGTGGTCATAAACCCCCCATAACTCCAGCCATGCACGCCAATTCTGTTTGCATCAACATAGGGTAACGATTTGAGATATTCAACTCCTTTTAACTGGTCTTCCATTTCGCAAGTTCCAATTTGTCGGTGAATTGCCTGCTCCCAAGCTTTACCTCTATAAGAAGTTCCTCTTCCATCTAAAGTAAAAACTATAAATCCTTTTTGCGCCATGTATTGATACCATAATTCTCCTCCCGCCATCCAGGTATTGGTTACCTGTTGTGAATGGGGACCATTATACAAATACACTAAAACCGGATATTTTTTTGTGCTGTCAAAATTGACCGGCCAAAACATTCTACTGTATAAATCTACGTTTTCTTTATTCTTTAAGGTAAACATTTTCCACTTGCCCAATTGATACTCGTTTACCGGATTATCTGCCTTAAAAATATTTTTTGAGCTTGCGTTTTTTACCTGAATTACATTGTATTCGCGTGGAATATTACACGACGTGAAGTTGTCAATTATAAAAGTTTTGTTTTCGTTTAAAAAACATGAATGAAAGCCGTTTCCTGAGGTAAGGCGTTTTACTTGTCCGCTTTTAATATTTACGCTGTAAAAATCTTGATTCACCGGCGATTGTTCATTTGCGTGAAAAAAGGCCCATTCACCTTTCTCATCGAAACCATTAAATTCTTTTACTTCCCAGTTTCCTTTGGTAAGTTGTTTTAACTCCTTTCCATTTCTGTCGTATAAATATAAGTGGTTGTACCCATCTTTCCGGCTATGCCATATAAATTGTGAGGAATTATTCTTTAAAAAAAACATAGGTTTTTGTGGCTCAACGTATTTATCATCCTTTTCTTCAAATAGGGTTTTAACATATTTGCCGTCGCTCACATTATACTCATTTAATTTAAAATGATTTTGTTCTCGATTTAAAACAGCGATATATATTTTTGTTTCATCGGGACTCCAAGAAACGTTAGTTAAATACTGGTCTTTAGGGCCTTCTGTTTGCAGGTAAATTGTAGTTTTAGTGGTAAGATTATAAACACCTAAGGTTACGTAATGACTTTTATTACCGGCCATGGGGTATTTCATGTTTTTATTCTGAGCGGGGTAAGTGGTCCAATCTATAATGGGATAATCTGTTACGTCTGATTGATCCATTCGGTAAAAAGCCAGAAAATTACTTTTAGGCGACCAATAGGTTCCTTTGTGAATGCCAAACTCGTCTCGGTGCACACTAGTTCCATAAACTACATTATAGCTACCATCCTTTGTGATTTGGATTTCTTCCTTTTCTTTCCCTATGAACAAATTATTCTCTCTGGTAAAAGCCACTTGTTTTTTATCCGGTGATTCTTCCCTATTCTCTTCTGAAAAAAACGGAAACTCTTTAATGCCGGTTTGTTTTGATTTTATGTTGTAGGTAAAAAATTCTCCTTTATTATTCGGGAAAAAAAACCGGGTTGCGTCTATCCAAGCTATATTAGGAAAATCACTTAATGAATCTGACTTTCCTTTTAGTGCAGCATTGATATCATTCAATTTAATTTCATTTACTTTTTTGGCCGAACCATTATCATAGATGGAAAGTGAAGTGTTTTCAACGTAAGCATATTGTTGAGTGCCCGGTATAAATTGAAAATTTTTTAATCGGGCCGGAGCTAAACTTGTTCTGCCTTTCAATACCGCTTCTTTCACTGTCAATAACTTCTGTTGTGCCAAAAAAACGGAGGCGTTTAATACTAAAAATATTAATAATGCTGTTTTTTTCATATTAATTAAATGCTTTACCTATTTCAATTATTAAATTACTATTTTTTTCAAGTGCGTTACCCACCACCACCAAATTGGCGCCGGCTTTTATTATTTGCTTTGCAGAGTTGAATGAGCTGATGCCTCCGCCTACAATTAAAGGAATATTTATATTTTTTTTAATTTTTTTTATTGTTTGGGCTTTAATTGTGTTTTTCGCGCCGCTTCCGGCTTCCAAATATATAGCCTTAAAACCTAATAGCTCTCCCGCAATACAGGTGTTTTTTATTAAATTTATTTGATTGTTTTTTAAAGGATTTGTTTTCGTCACTTTAGACGTGGTGCTTTTGTTGCCCCCATCAATCATCACATACGCTACCGGAATAGAAGGTAATTTATATTTTAAAATATAAGGTGCAGCTTTAATATGCTTATTTATTAAGTACTCCGGATTTCTGCCTGAAATTAAACTTAAAATAAAAATTCCGTCGGCTTCTTTACATAATTGCTTTTCGTCGCCGGGAAAAATAATAACCGGCAACTTTGTTATTTTTTTAATTTTTTGAATAGTAGATTTAAAATTATCTGACTTCAGTTTACTTCCTCCCACCAAAAAGCAAGAGGCGCTGTTTAGTTCAGCCATTTTGATTAATTGCGGATTAAATTTATCCGGATCAATTAACACGGCCAACTGTGCTTTTTTAAAATTTAATTGCGTTATGAATTTTTTAAATTTCATTCAAAATATAGGTCAAGATATAATTTTCTCTCTTTTCGTAATGTAACAAATATTCCTTGTGGTAATTGGGTAAAATTAAAGCAGCCTCAATTTGATTTTTTTCAGGCATTGGTTTTTTTACACGGATATGTCTGATAAAGTCAAGCATTTTTCTTCCATAAGCCTTATAAACTGATTCTTTCACTGACCAAAACAAGGTTAACATTTCAATGTTATTTTTACAGCAAGCCAACTCTTCTTCATTTAAAAATTTGGATTGAATATTAATCACTTTATCTCTCAGTAATTCAATATCCACGCCCGTACTTTCATTATTATTTGTTAAAATAACTAACTTATCGTGTGAGTGTGAAATAGAAATATGAATATTTTCTCCTGCCAAATACGGTTTTTTCTCCGGCGTATAACACAGTTCAAAAAGTCGATTATCAAGCATTTTACTCAATAAAAACTGTACCCCCTTTTTTTCAGCCTCCCTTTTCGTTAATATTTTCCCCTCCTCTATAAATTGCTGCAAATCAAGTATTCCTAAACTTAATTTTTCATTTATTTTGTCAATTTTAACCAATGTATGCTTTGTTGATTACAAACTTATGAATATCTTTGTAATCCTTTAAAAATAAAATAATTAAACTAAAATAAAATGGCAGTAACAGCAACAAAATTTATCAAAAGTAAGGTTAAAGACATGAGCCTTGCAGAATGGGGTAGAAAAGAAATAAAATTAGCCGAGGAAGAAATGCCTGGATTAATGAGTCTTCGTAAAGAATACGGAGCGAGCAAACCATTAAAAGGTGCACGTATTGCAGGTTGCTTACACATGACCATACAAACAGCGGTACTTATTGAGACACTTACTGCTTTAGGTGCAGAAGTTACCTGGAGCTCATGTAATATTTTCTCTACGCAAGATCATGCTGCCGCCGCAATCGCCGCTGCAGGAATTCAGGTTTATGCCTGGAAAGGTATGACTGCTGAAGAATTTGACTGGTGTATAGAACAAACATTATGGTTTGGGGAAGATCGTAAACCTTTAAATATGATTTTAGATGACGGTGGAGATTTAACTAATATGGTATTTGATAAATACCCTGAATTAGCCGCAGGCATAAAAGGACTTTCAGAAGAAACTACAACAGGTGTACATCGTTTACATGAGCGTATGGCTAAGGGAACTTTGTTGGTTCCGGCTATCAACATCAACGACTCTGTAACCAAATCAAAATTCGATAACAAATACGGTTGCAGAGAAAGTTTAGTGGATGCTATTCGTCGTGCTACCGATGTAATGATGGCAGGTAAAATTGCTGTTGTTGCCGGATATGGTGATGTTGGTAAAGGAAGTGCTGAATCATTATCATCACAAGGTGTTCGTGTTACAGTAACTGAAATTGATCCTATTTGTGCATTACAAGCTGCAATGGATGGATATGAGGTGAAGAAGATGGATGATGCTGTGAAGAATGCAGATATCATTGTAACTACAACAGGAAATAAAGACATCGTTGTTGGTCGTCATTTTGAATCCATGAAGCACGGTGCTATTGTTTGTAACATTGGTCACTTCGATACTGAAATTGATATGGCTTGGTTAAATAGTAAATACGGTAAAACCAAAGACACCATTAAACCTCAGGTGGATAAATACACTATTAACGGAAAGGATATTATTGTATTGGCAGAAGGTCGTTTAGTGAACTTGGGTTGCGCAACCGGACATCCAAGTTTTGTAATGAGTAATTCATTTACAAATCAAACTTTAGCACAATTAGAATTGTGGACTAATACAGCAGCTTACGAGAAAAAAGTATACGTATTGCCAAAAATATTAGATGAGAAAGTTGCTCGTTTACATTTAGCAAAAATTGGTGTGGAATTAGATACCTTAAACAAAGAACAAGCCGATTATATTGGTGTAAAAGTAGAGGGTCCGTATAAGACGGATGCTTATAGATACTAAATTTCAAATGTCATGCTGAGGTGAAACCCTGAGCTTGTCGATGGGAACGAAGCATCTGTTCTTTAGAATTATATAGCTCCGATTCCTCCTTACGTCGGAATGACATTTTAAAAACCTCGCTTTAGGGCGGGGTTTTTTTATTGTATAAATTTTGGTATTTTGTGAAGGTAAATGCCACTGATTTCACAAATAAAAATTTTATTTTTAAAAACTTTTGTAGTTCTTTTTTTCATTTGGAGCAATCTCTTTTCGCAGAACAAAACGATTGACTCATTGAAGTTGGCCATTACGCAAGAAGAATTCAAATGGCGCAGATACCTTCTGAAAAGAGGGTTTCTTTTATGTTCAATAAATTGTTGAAAGGGGGATGAGAAACTTTGCGCTATTATTAATTCTTCAGTTTCAACTCAATACAATTGGGCAGAACATCGACTCCCTTAAACTCGCTCTTAATAATGCAAAGCATGATAGTACAAAATGCTTAATACTTAAGTCCTTGTATTATGCAGAGAGTGATAACAAAGTTAAAATGGAACTGACCAAAGAAAGGTTACAGATTGCAGAATTAAATCTTGCTAAGAATAACAATACAGACCATAACTTTTTTCTAAAACAAAAAGGTGCCTGCTTTAACCAATTTGGACTTATTTATAAAGAACAAGGCGATATATCTAAGGCTTTAAACTATCATCACAAGAGCTTAAAGGTTTCTGAGGAGATTGGGAATAAAATTGGAATATCAATTTCTTTAAATAACATTGGGACTGTTTATTTTATGCAAGGCGATATCCCAAAAGCATTGGATTATTACCACAAGAGTTTAAAGATGCATGAGCTGATTATGGATAAAATAGGAATAGCAGGTTCTTTAAACAACATCGGGAATATTTATAAAGATCAGGGCGATCATTCTAAAGCAATAGAATATTATCAGAAGAGTTTAATTTTTATGGAGGAGATCGGGGAAAAAAGTGGAGTAGCAATTTGTTTGAACAACATTGGAGGAGTTTATTATTCTAATCGCGACACTTCCAACGCAATGGTTTATTTTCAAAGAAGTTTAAAGATTAGAGAAGAGGTCGGGAATAAACATGAATTGGCAGCTTCATTAAACAACATCGGAATACTTTATAAGCGCCAAGGCGAAAACATTAAAGCTTTAGAGTATTTTCATAAAAGTTTGAAAATTCAAGAGCAAATTGGAGATAAAAATGGAATCGCAAGTTCTTTACACAATATTGGGAATATTTATTATAGTCAAGGCAATCTAAAAGATGGACTTACTTATGCCAATAAAAGTATGCGATTAGCCATGGAATTGGGATTTCCGAAAAATATTCAAAATTCGTCTGAGCTCCTAAAATCAATTTTCCGAAAACAAAACAAATACAAAGAAGCTTTGCAGATGTATGAATTAGAAATAAAAATGCGCGATTCAATAAACAGCGAATCAACCCGTAAAGCGAGTATAAAAAATCAACTCAAATACGAATACGAAAAACAAGCTGCAGCCGATTCAGTGGCACACGCAAAAGAATCAGAAGTTAAAAACGCTGAAATAGCCAAACAAACAGCCGAGATCAAAGCCAAAAAAAATCAGCAATACGCATTGTTTGGCGGTTTGGGCTTAGTGTTAATTTTCGCGGGAGTCATGTTCAATCGCTTTAAAGTAACTCAAAAACAAAAAGGAATAATTGAAAGTCAAAAGTTAGAAGTAGAAAGTCAAAAGAAAATAGTGGAAGAAAAGCAAAAGGAAGTGTTGGATTCCATACATTATGCGCGAAGAATTCAAATGGCGCAGATACCGTCTGAAAAGAGGGTAGAAAGTACCTTGAATCGTTTGAGGAATTGAATTTTTCTTATAGCTTTATGTTTTGAAACATTTCCGATTAATATTTTTATTGATGGTCATGCTGAACTTGTTTCAGCATCTACAAGTTAATGCGCAAGACCATGTAATTGATTCTTTAAAACTCGCTCTTCAAAATGCTAAGCATGATACAACGCGTTGCAATATTCTAAACGCAATAATTGAATCAGAAAATGATGATGCGGTGTGGCCTAAATACAATGATCAATTAAAGGGAATTGCAGAAACAAATCTCAAAAAAACTCCACAAACCCACCCGGTGTACAAAATTTTTAATAAGCATTTGGCCGTAGCTCTTCATAGAATCGGGCATACATACAAAAGTCAAGGTGATATTCCAAAGGCTTTAGAAAATTTCAATAATAGTTTAAAAATATGTGAAGAGATAGGAGATAAAAAAGAAATCGCCACTTTATTAAACAACTTGGGAGTTATTTACTTTTATCAAGGTGATATCCAAAAAGCTTTAGAACAATATGCCAGAAGTTTAAAAATAAGAGAAGAGATAGGAGATAAGAGCGGAATCGCTTTTTCTTTAAATAATCTTGCGTTTATTTACCAAAAACAAGACGATATCCCAAATGCCTTGAAATACTTTAGTATGAGTTTAAAAATGCGAGAGGAAATTGGAGATAAAAAAGGAATAGCCACTGTTTTAAACAACATAGGGGCTATTTACTATGATCAAGGTGATCCTTTGAATACATCTTTTAAGCAAGATGCGCTCAGTGCTGGTTTCACTAAGGCTTTGGAGTATTTTGACAGGAGTTTAAAAATTAAGGAAGAGATTGGTGATAAATTAGGAACCGCTAATTTGTTAAACAACATTGGAGTTATTTACTCCGAGCATGGTGATCCTTCGGTTACATCTTCTAAGGAAGATGCGCTTAGTGCCGGTTTCACTAAAGCTTTGGAGTATTACGGTAAGAGTTTAAAAATACGAGAGGAAATCGGAGATAAAGAAGCAATAGCTGCTACTTTAAATAACATAGGGGTTATTTACATAAAACAAAAGAAATACAGTAAAGCTCTTGATTTTTGTACACGATCCATGAAGGCCAGCAGAGAAATTGGTTTTCCTCAATATATTAGAGACGCATCCGAACGACTCAATCAAATCTACAAAGCCACCGGCAATTACAAACTCGCTTTAGAAAATTACGAACTTTACATAAAAATGCGTGATAGCATTAACAACGAATCAACTCGCAAAGCGAGTATAAAAAACCAGCTTAAATACGAGTACGATAAACAGGCCGCCGCCGATTCTGTTGCGCACGCCAAAGACTCTGAAATAAAAAATGCCGAACTTGCCAAACAAACAGCCGAGATTAAAGCCAAAAAAAATCAGCAATACGCATTGTTTAGCGGTTTGGGCTTAGTGTTAATTTTCGCTGGAGTCATGTTCAATCGCTTTAAAGTAACTCAAAAACAAAAAGGAATAATTGAAAGTCAAAAGTCAGAAGTAGAAAGTCAAAAGAAAATAGTGGAAGAAAAGCAAAAGGAAGTGTTGGATTCCATACATTATGCGCGAAGAATTCAAATGGCGCAGATACCAAGTGAAAAAGTAGTAGAGAGGATATTAGCCAAATTAAAATCTTGAAGCATATATTAATTCCGCTTAAATAATTTTTTTATTCAAAGCATCCTTCAAAATTGTTTTTTCCTTTTTAGATATTCTCTAATTTGTCTAAAAACTGAAACTGATGCCGTTAAAACTAACATTTTCTATGGTATTTCCTCTAATTATGATTAATATTAATCTCTATTTAGCTTTTACCATAGTAAACAATATGAAAAATATTTTGCTCACATTTTTAATTGCTCAAGTTTCTTTGCCATTCAGTTGTTTTTCACAAAATTTGGATAGTTTATGGAAAGTTCATAACAACTTACACTTGACCGATACCACTAGACTTTTAGCCAATGAAGTGTTGCTTAGACATTACCAAAATACATATAAAATAGATACAGCCGTTTGGTTATCAGAGCAACAAGTTGAACTTGCGCTTTCAAGTAAAGACACTTCTTGGATTGCTTATTCTTTTTTTAATCACGGTTTCACTCAAATAATGAAAGACAATCACCAAGAGGCGATCAAAAGCTACAAAAAAGCACTTACACTTTATAGTATAAGGAAAAAAGGTAATTACGCTAATGCTTTAAATAATATTGCTTTTGGTTATTATAAAATAGCTAAATATGATTCGGCAAAATACTTTTACAACTTGGCCTTAGATTATTTTGAAAAAAAGAGCGACAAAGAAAATATAGGCCGTTCGCTTAATCAATTGGCCTTAATTAATCAGGAAGAAGGCAACATTATGTTAGCCCTCGACTATTATTTTAAAGCGCTAAAAGTATTTGAATCAACAAACAACCAGAAAGGCATTTCTGTTTCATACATTAACATTGCCGGTTGTTATGAAGACTTAGGAGATATAGATATGTCGAAAGAGTATTATGAAAGAGCTTATTTTATTAAAATAAAATTGAAGGATGAATTGGGAATAGCCATTTGTCAAAGTAATCTTTCAAATTATTTTGAAACTGAAAGAAAGTTTGATACCGCAATTTCCTTATTAAAAAATTCCCTAGAAGTTTACAAAAAATACAAGAATACATCCAATTTGGCCATTACGTACTCTAGTTTAGGTACAATTTACTTAACGATGAGAAAATTTGATACGGCAGAAGAATATTATAAATTAGGAATAGAAACTGCCAAAGAGGCGGGATATAAATATGGTTTGGCAAGATTTCTGGGGGCCTATGGCAAATTGCATATTAGAAAACAAAATAACAAAGAAGCCATTAAACTTTGTTCGGAAGGCCTTGAAGTTTCCTTAAGCACCGGCCAATTAGATGGGCAAAGATTCAATTGTGAGTGTTTAAGTGCTGCTTACGAAAACACTAAAGATTTTGAAAAAGCTTTGCATTTTCATAAAAAGTCCATTTTATTAAGAGATTCTATTTCCAATGAAGAAAACAAAAAAGAAGCTGTACGAAAAATAATGAATTTTAATTTTACAAAAGCCAAGCTAAAAGATAGTTTGGAATTTGCACAAAAAAATGCGCTAAGTGCCATGAAAATTAATGAGCAACAAGCGCAATTAGAGAAAGATCGTGTACAAAAATATGCCCTTTACAGTGGCATGTTGCTGCTCTTTGTACTTGGACTTGTATCCTACAAAAGTTATACTAATAAGAAAAAAGACAATGATATAATTTCAAAACAGAAAGAAATAGTAGAACAACAAAAAATATTAGTGGAAGAAAAACAAAAAGAGATTTTAGATTCCATTCACTATGCTCGCAGAATTCAAATGGCGCAAATACCAAGTGAAAAAAGAGTTTTAGCACACTTAAACAAAACCACATCGAGGCATTAGCGAAATTTTAATTTCTTAAAATGCACGTTATACTTTTTTACCCTAAATAAATAATGTAATATTGTTCCATACAAAAATGAATAGGCCGTTACTTTTTATATCTTTCCTTCTTCTAACATTAAATATATGGAGTAATCGGATTGATTCACTTTTTCGCGTATTTTACAATGAAAAAAACGATTCGCTGCGCTTTGAAATGATTGGTCGTCTTATTGCTCATCAATCTATAAAAATTAGCGATGAAGAAGCGCATGTGTTAAATGACTTGGCCATTCACTACGCCGATAGTACCAATAACTTAAAAGGTAAAGGTTTTTTATACTTGCTAAAAGGCAAACACATTTTAAACTCTGAAAGTCCTAATCCTTACGAAGGAATTGAAATGGGTTACAAGGCGCTTGCATGCTATGAGGAGCTAAAAGACATAAAAGGAATTTCGACTTCCTATCAGTTGATGGGCTGGTTTTATCATCTTTCCGGAAACAATGAAGAAGCCCTTGTTTATACCTTAAAAGCGCTTGATCTGGCTGAAAAAAACAGAATAGATAAAGTAAAAAGTAATTGCTATAATAATTTAGGCGGTATCTATTCATCCTTAAAAGATTACTCTAAAAGTATAAAATGTTATAAAATGGCCGCAGCACTTGCTTTGCAAGAAAATAATTGGTCCAAGCTTGCACGTGTCTATGGAAATATTTCTGAAATATATACCAACATAGGTGAATATAACGAATCATTAAAATATCGAAAAAAGGCTATTGATTTGTTTAGAGAAAATCATTCAAGAGGTGGTGTTATATGGCATTATGCCGGCCTAGCCGAAATCTTGGTTCATCAAAAAAACTATAATAACGCTGAAAGATTTATTGACACGGTATACACCTTCGCAACCAAAGACAACTGGACCGAACTTCTCAAGACTTGTTATATGGTTCAGGAACTTTTATACAAAGCTACCGGAAATATTGAAAAGGCTTATCATTTCAATAAAGCCTATCATTCATTAAATGATTCTTTAAATAGTGCTTATAATTTAAATAAAATTTCAGAACTAAAATTATTTTATGAAAAACAAAAAAATGAAAAGTTAAAAGAATTGGAAGAAATTGCAGCCAAAGAAAAACACAATGCCGCACTTCAAAAACAGCAAATTATCCTAACGGGTGTAATCATTGTTCTTGCCTTAATCTCCATTTTTGTTTTGTTCATTTATCGATCATTAATGCTTGTAAAGAAAAAGAAAGCCGAACTCGAACATAAAAATAAAATAATTGAAGAAAAACAAAAGGAGATATTAGATTCTATGCAGTACGCTCGAAGAATTCAAATGGCTCAAATTCCTAATGAAAACAGAGTGGAACTTCAATTAAAAAGAACTAGGTTAAAGTAATTCCAAATTAAGCCTATAGTCCCATATCTTTCCAGTTATCAATAATATCTTTTCCAACAAGGGTTTGCGGCGACTGAGATTTTTTATTAATCAAAATGGATTGTTGCGAAACATTAGTTTGAATATAATCCGACAACTCCCCTATCCTAAACTCCCCTTTTGATTCTTTAATTTTTTTAAGTAAAAAATAAGTGAACATGCCATGTTTTTTTTCAGAAAAAGGAAAGGCAGTTTCGTCGCCTGTACTGGCACTAAACAAAACTGTTTTTCCAAAAACAGCAAGTCCTTTGGGTTTTATCTTTACTCCCCTTGCTTGAACTAACATGTCGGCTCCTTCAGATCTCGCGTTGCCACTAAAGCATGCATCAATAAAAACAAATATAGGTTGCTCTGTTGCTTTTTGAATTGAATTCAAATAATCTGATAAATTAATTGCGGTTAAAATATTTTCCGCGTTTCCGTCTGTGGGCAAGATAAAAGATTGTTTGCTTTGTTCATCAGGTAATCCATGTCCCGCATAGTATACTATAAATTTAGCGTCTTGATCAAAAGCTTTAGCAACGTCGCTTAGCCACTTAATACCATCCAGCATCTGCCCATAGGTTGCATTTTTCAAAAGCCGTATATTTTTGGCTGGAATCCCCATCGTTTTTTCAAGGTAAGAATTGAATATTAAAGCATCATTTAAAGCAAACTCAACTTGTGTTTCATTCAAATATTTTTCATTGCCTATAATCAGTGCAAAGGTTTTTTCATTTGATTTTCCGGTGATCGGAATTTCTACATCCACATCAGAAACAAGGTCGGGCAATTTTTCTTTTTCAGACTTCTTAACCAGGTTTGGTTGAACATTTTCAAGCGTTCGTATATATCCTTCTTCCGTTAATTTACTGTTTATGTCAACCGTTTTGGCTTGAGAGAATCCGAATTTACCATGCTTTTCTTTTGCAGTAATACTAAATGATAATTTACTACTTTGAAGCTCGCTATTAATAAAATAACGGTAGGCAACGGTTTGATGTTTGCCTGAATTTAATTCGCTAATTCGTTTATCTGTTCTTATTAATTTTCCCTCTTCATCAATAGCTCCCAGCAAAACAACACCTTTTTGATTGTTGTCTACTTTAATTTGAATATTCTCAGCTCTCCCCGCCCCCACATTTTGTACTATAAACAAAACATCTATCTGTTCATTTAAATCAATTCTATTATTTGGGTTTGGCGATAAGTTTTCAAGAACTGCAAATTTTGCCAATAGCAATTCGGGTTTAACGTACTCATCTGTTTTTATTTTAACCGATTGGCCTATGATTTTGATTTTATGCGTTAATTCTGTCACTTCCAATTTTAACTCTGCTTCTCCGGCCTTTAAAAGCAGTCCGCCATTAATATCAACGGTAAGTATTTCAACCCCTCCGCTTTTTTTAATATTCTTAAATTTTGTTGGCGATATAAATTCAATTTCTTTGGTTACTGAATATAAATTCAATTGCGCATCCGTTGCGTCTCCTTCTCCCGAATTTTTCACTTTCACCGACAACTGAATAGTTTCTCCTCCTTGTAATCTATTTTTAGAAAGTGTGATTTCTTCAATACTTAAAATTGGAGGTGCGCGGCGCACAGGTTTAATTTGGCTTTGTCTTGTCCAAACTTCTTTTGATCCATTTATAAAAATAATTTGCGATTCGCTTGTTGCCACAAATTCGAATTCGTCTTTTTTGTATTTATTTTTAGCTATATGATTATACTTGTTTTGTGCTTCTTTATCTTCACAACCTTTTACTAAATAATCATTGCCACTTTTTATCAGGTTTACACAAATGTTTTTATCGGTAATTAGCCAGGTTCCTTCCAATTCAAATTTTGTTTGTGCGTTAATCAAAAAGGTAAGGGTTTGAATTAAACCACATATAAATAATATTATCGACCTAGTACTAATTAACATAGCAAGTAAAGGTAGTGATAAATACTAAAAAACAAGATTTGAGCGGCTGCTTAATTGCTGTGGTTCAATGTGCTGAATTTGTAAAATTTCTTTGATTGACTTTAACTTATCTGCTATTTTAAACTTATACAAATGCAAATCTTCTCCCTTAATTAAAATAAAATAATTTATTTTAGGTAACTCTTTAATTAATTTAGCACTTTCTTCCACAGCGGTTCCTGAAAATAAATCATCTGCTTTTCCCTCTTGTGATTTTTGAGTTTCTAAATTACTAACGTTAGCTATTAAATTAATTTCCAAGCCTAATTCCTCATCAAAATATTTGAACAGCGAAAAACTAAAAACGTTACCCGGTTTTAAATTGTAAGAAATATTATCACTCAGCGCCAAATCAATTACCAAAGTCCTGTTAATTTTTGAAACAATGCTATACTGATTCTCTTCGCTGATTATTCCAAAAAGCAAAAAATTAAAATTCTCCTCACTATTATTTAATACGTATTTTGCCATTTTCAATATCTTCCAATGTTAATTGTGCGGCCCTTTGTTCTGCATTTTTTTTACTGTGATTTTCAAAAATCACCCCGGCTTTATTGTCAACGTAAACCTGAACTGCATAAATTTTATTTGCCCCCACTCTCTTTTCACTAACTAATTTATATTCCAGTGAAACCTTATTTTTTTGACACCATATTTGCAACTGGCTTTTATAATCCTCATTTGTATTTACAAGCTCATCTAAATCTATGTGAAACTTAATAATTTTTTCAAGTACAAACTTTTTAGTTGCATTATACCCTTTGTCTAAATAAACCGCTCCAATAAAAGCCTCAAATGCATCGCCATACGCGCTTGATTTTGTTTTTTCCTCTTTATTCAAGCTGGTTTTTAAAAATTTATTAAAGCCAAATTTTAAGGCCAGGTTTTTAAGGTTTTGCCCATTAACAATTTTACTGCGCAATTGCGTTAAAAACCCTTCATCTTTATATGGATACTTTTTAAATAAATGTTCTGCTATAATTGCACCTAGTACCGCATCACCTAAAAACTCTAAACGCTCGTTACTGGTTTGATAATTGCCTTTTTTTGTTGTTACACTACTGTGTGATAAGGCTTGCACATATAAACTAAGATTTTTAGGAACAAAACCGCAAGTGTTTTTTATCCAACTTTTAAATTCCTTATCGCTTGCAGAATTTTTAAAGTTCAGTCGCGACAAAAAACTTTTTAATGCCAATGTTAGTTGTATTTTTTGAAAACCACTGCGGCATTATGTCCGCCAAAACCAAAAGTGTTACTGATAGCAGCTCTTACTTCTCTGGTTTGTTTTGTATTAAACGTAAGATTTAATTTTGGATCCAGTTCTGGATCGGGGTTTTCATTATTAATAGTTGGAGGAATAATTCCGTTTTTTATGGCGAGAATAGTAGCAATACCTTCAATGGCCCCTGCCGCTCCTAATAAGTGGCCGGTCATACTTTTGGTTGAGCTTATGTTCATTTTATATGCGCTTTCTCCAAAAACATTTTTAATTGCTTTTAATTCTGCTAAGTCGCCTAACGGTGTGCTAGTTCCATGTGTGTTGATATAGTCAATTTGATCCGGAGTAATTCCGGCATCTTTTAAGGCTCTTGTCATTACTAAAGTTGCGCCTAATCCTTCCGGGTGAGGTGCTGTAATATGATGAGCATCTGCGCTCATTCCTCCACCAATAATTTCAGCATAAATTTTTGCACCTCGTGCCAGAGCGTGTTCAAGTTCTTCAAGTATTATGGCTGCTCCACCTTCACCTAAAACAAAACCATCTCGGTCTTTATCATATGGGCGTGATGCTTTAGTTGGATTGTCGTTTCTAGTACTCATGGCCTGGCAGGCATTAAATCCACCAATTCCGCTTTCATTAATTGCAGCTTCACTTCCGCCACTAACAATGGCTACTGCTTTTCCCATTCGAATATAATTGAAAGCATCAATTAAAGCGTTTGTTGACGAAGCACAAGCCGAAACCGTTGTAAAATTTGGGCCGCGTAATCCAAATCGCATGGATATATGGCCACTACATATATCCGCAATCATTTTAGGAATAAAAAAAGGATTAAATCTAGGTGTTCCGTCGCCCTTTGCGAATGCAAAGGTTTCCGTTTGAAATGTATCTAAACCGCCAATTCCACTGCCCCAAATTACACCAACTTCATTTTTGTCCACTTTTTCAGAATCTATTCCGCTATCAGCAATAGCTTGCACGCTTGCGGCAATGCCATACCAAGTATAGGTATCAAGTTTTCTTGCTTCCTTACGGTCAAAATATTCTTCAGGATTAAACCCCTTTACTTCACAGGCAAATCGGGTTTTAAATTTAGACGCATCAAAACGTGTAATAGGCGCCGCACCGCTAACCCCTACAATTAGATTATTCCAATAATCGTTTACATTATTGCCTAATGGGGTTACGGCACCAAGTCCGGTAACTACTACACGTTTTAATTGCATTGAATTTTACTTTTTAGCGTTTGCTTCGATATAAGCAATTGCATCACCTACAGTGCTAATTTTTTCAGCCTGCTCATCAGGTATAGCAATGTTGAATTCCTTTTCGAATTCCATAATTAACTCAACAGTATCTAAAGAGTCAGCTCCTAAGTCGTTTGTAAAACTAGCCGTAGCAGATACTTCTTTTTCGTCAACTCCTAATTTATCAACGATGATCGATTTTACTTTGTTTGCAATGTCAGACATTATAGTTTAATTTAAATTTGGCACAAAAATAATAAATCATAGCTAAATCAAAATTTTTAGAGCAATTTTCTTTTTCAAAAGTGAATAATACCATCAGAATAAACGCAAAAAGCGCCTAACCCACTGATTATTAGGGCTAGACGCTTTTTTACTGCCGTATTAAAAGCTTAGGCGGTCTTTTTAATGACTCTTTGGTGGTGGTTTCGGCGTTCGCGGGCTACGCTCAAGTTGGGCCTGCTCTCTTTTTTCTCTTCTTTTACAAAGTGATTTGAAACGATATAGAAAACCAAACCGCCAATTATCACTCCTGCCATAATATACAAACCTTCAAAGCTTGAAAATTCATTACCTATAAAGGTTTGAAATTTTTCAACTATCCCTGCGCTTGCTCTTTGTGTCGATAAAAGCATTGTTCCCACCAGGAACAAAACTGCTTTATTGTTTAATAATGTTTTCATAGTATTTAGGTTTTACGAATTAATTAATGCTTGTTTATTACTAGAACGCAATAACCGTGCCTAAGGTTGGCGTTTTAACTTATTTTTTCATTTGAAATAATTTTTTTCTTTCAAAATAAATATCTACCTTTGTGGGGTAAAATAGAAATTAAGGAAGGGGACAAGAGTCCCCTATTTTATTGAAATTTTTTTGATAACAACAGATAAAATAGAAGCTATAACTACAGAGTATCTGAAAGATAAGGTAATTTATGTAACCGGAATCAGAATTTCCGATAACAACAATATTACCGTTTTTTTAGATGGAGACGAGGGCGTAAAAATTGCCGATTGCGTGGCTTTGAGCCGTTATATTGAATCCGAACTGGGAGATGATGAAAATTATAGCATTGATGTGAGTTCACATGGGGCAAGCGCACCGCTAATATTTCCTCGTCAATATAAACGGCACGTGGGCAGGGAGTTTGATATTAAATTAAACGACGGGTCAAAAATTTCTGCAGAGCTTGTCAATTGCAACGAGGAGGGGTTACACTTAAAATACAGCGTTCGCGAAAATAAGCCCATTGGAAAAGGTAAAATTACAGTAGAAAAAGAAATACAATTAAAATTCGAACAAATAAAAGAATCAAAAATTAAACTTAAATTTTAAAACTAAAAAACATGGAAAGCGTAAACCTTATTGAATCGTTTTCAGAATTTAAAGACATCAAAAACATCGACCGCGCTACGTTGATGAGTATTATTGAAGATGTTTTCAGAAGCATGCTGATTAAAAGATTTGGCAGCGATAAAAATTTTGATATCATTGTTAACCCCGATAAAGGAGATGTTGAAATATATAAAAACAGAAAAATAGTAGATGATGAGTTTGCTGAGGACTCATTTGATTTTGACGAAAACAAACACATTAGCTATACCGACGCTCAAAAAATTGAGCCGGATTTTGAAATTGGCGAAGAGGTTTCTGAAAAAGTTAAATTAGAAGATTTCGGCAGAAGAGCCGTGCTTTCTGTGCGTCAGAATTTAGTACAAAAAATTCTTGAGCTTGAAAAGAGCGAAATTTATAATAAATACAAAGAAAAAGTTGGCGATGTAATCACCGCCGAAGTATATCAGGTTTGGAAAAAAGAAATCATGTTGGTTGATGATGAGGGTAACGAATTGTTGTTGCCTAAAACCGAACAAATTCCTTCTGACTTCTTTAAAAAAGGCGATACGGTTAAAGCTGTTGTTTCTAAAGTAGATCTAAAAAACGGAACACCAAGCATTATTGTTTCCCGTACCTCTCCTGTTTTCTTAGAAAGATTATTCGAAAATGAAGTTCCTGAAATTTTTGATGGACTCATCACCATTAAAAAAATTGTTCGAGAGCCCGGTGAGCGAGCTAAAGTAGCAGTAGAAAGCTATGATGATCGAATTGATCCTGTAGGCGCTTGTGTAGGAATGAAGGGCTCTCGTATACATGGCATTGTGCGTGAATTAAAAAATGAAAATATTGATGTAATTAATTTTACCGCAAACTCAACGCTGTTAATTCAACGCGCTTTGAGTCCGGCCAAAATTACTTCTATTAAAATTGATGAAGATACTAAGCGCGCCGAAGTGTTTTTAAAACCTGATCAAATTAGTTTAGCTATTGGAAAAGGCGGGTATAATATAAAATTAGCCGGCAAATTAACCGGGTATGAAATCGATGTGTTTAGAGATACAGGCGCTGAAGTTGAAACCGAAGACGTAGATCTGGATGAGTTTTCAGACGAGATTGAAAGTGCTGTAATTGATCAGTTAAAGTCAATTGGCTGTGATACTGCAAAAGCGGTTCTTGAATTAAGTGATGAAGAATTAGTTCGCAGAACAGGAATTAATGAAGACACTTTAGCAAGCGTTAGAGAAATTCTTCAATCGGAATTTGAAGATTAATTTGTACAGATAAAATTTTGTTGGCGGCACTTGCCGTCAACTTTATAACAAGAGAATAATAAAATATGTCAGAAGCAGGTAAAACACTTCGATTAAGCAAAGTGGCTAAAGAATTCAATCTTTCGTTAGGTAAGATTGTGGAATTTTTGGCCTCGAAGGGTCGCGAAATTGAAAGTAATCCCAATGCAAAAATTGGCGATGATGAGTATAAACTTTTATTAAAAGAGTTTTCGGGCGATAAGTCTGCTAAAGAAGAGGCAGAAAGTGTTTCTCAAAACATCAGCAAAGTTAAACGCGAAACTATTATTTTAGATGAAATAAAAGCGAAGAAAACTAAGGAAGAAGAAATTGCCGACGAAGTGGTAATTAAAGATCTGACTATACCAAAAACAGAATCAGAACCTGCAATTAAGGAAAAAGCGGAGCCCGAACTCATTAAGCAAGATATTGAAAACTTAGATGGCCCTAAAGTTGTAGGTAAGGTTAATCTTGATTCTATTAACTCTAAATCATCAAAAAAGAAGAAAGAAGACGCCGTTTCTAAAAAAGAAGATGAAAAAGAAATAAATAAAATTCAGGATATAAAAGAAGAGCGTGTAGTTGAAACTACGGAAGAAATAGCGCCCGAACACATCGAGACAAAATTTGAAAAACTAGAAGGGCCAAAAATTTTAGGAAAGGTTGAATTACCTGTGGCTAAAGAGCCGGCTAAAAAAGGAGGAGATGACTCGGCCGAGAAGAAAAAACGTAAGCGTATTCGTAAGGGCGGTTTATCAGAAGAGGAAATTAAAAAAGTAGGTACCGAACAAGCAAAAATTGCCAAAGAAAGAGCTAAAGAAAAATACGGTGACCCAAGGGCAAGACAAAAAAGTAATAGTGGCAGCGGAACAAATCAAAATCAAAATAAACCGCGACACGAATTAACTGACGAAGAAATTCAAAAACAAATTAAAGATACTTTAGCGCGCTTAAGCGAAAAAGGTTCAAAATCTAAAACCTCTAAATACAGAAGAGAAAAAAGAGATGAGGTAAGAGAGCGTTTAGATAAAGAAGCCGAAATGATGGAGGCTGACAAAAAAGTACTTCGCGTGGCTGAATTTGTAAGCGCTAATCAAATGGCTCAAATGATGAGTGTGCCTGTAACACAAATTATTTCAGCTTGTATGTCATTGGGCTTATTTGTGTCTATTAATCAGCGATTAGATGCTGAAACAATAGCTATTGTGGCTGAAGAGTTTGGTTATAAAGTAGAATTTGCTTCGGCAGAAGATGTTGAAACAGTAATAGAAGAAACGGATAAACCCGAAGACTTAATTTCTCGTCCTCCTATTGTAACCGTAATGGGTCACGTTGATCATGGTAAAACTTCTTTGCTTGACTTTATACGTAAAGCCAATGTAGTTGCCGGTGAGGCTGGAGGAATTACCCAACACATCGGGGCTTATAATGTTGGTCTTCCGAATGGAAAAAGTTTAACCTTTTTAGATACTCCAGGTCACGAAGCGTTTACCGCAATGCGTGCGCGTGGAGCTAAGGTTACCGACATTGCTATTATTGTTGTGGCTGCCGATGATTCGATAATGCCTCAAACTAAAGAAGCCATAAATCACGCACAGGCTGCCGGAGTACCCATGATTTTTGCAATTAATAAAATTGATAAGCCCGGTGCAAATCCCGATAAAATACGTGAAGGCTTATCGGCTATGAATATTTTAGTGGAAGAGTGGGGCGGCAAATTTCAATGTCAGGAAGTGTCTGCTAAAAAAGGATTAAACATTGATTTATTATTGGAAAAAGTTCTTCTCGAAGCAGAAATGATGGATTTAAAAGCAAATCCAAAAAGAAAAGCTCAGGGTAGTGTGATTGAAGCCAGTATGGAAGAAGGAAGAGGTTATGTTTCTACTATTTTAGTACAAACAGGAACCTTAAAAATTGGTGACATAATTTTGGCGGGTTCATTTAGCGGAAGAGTAAGAGCCATGTTTAATGAGCGCGGTCAAAAAGTAGATTTTGCCGAACCTTCTCATCCGGTAAAAGTTTTAGGTTTAAGTGGTGCCCCTACCGCCGGCGACAAATTTAATGTGATGGAAGATGAACGAGAGGCCAGAGAAATTGCCAATAAACGTCTTCAGTTACAACGTGAACAAGGTATTCGTACACATAAACACATCACCCTTGATGAAATTGGAAGAAGACTGGCTATTGGTGATTTTAAAGAATTAAACGTAATTGTAAAAGGTGATGTGGACGGATCGATCGAGGCTCTTTCTGATTCCTTATTAAAATTGTCTACTGAAAAAATTGCGATTAATATCATTCACAAATCAGTTGGTGCAATTAGCGAAAGCGATGTTTTATTAGCCTCAGCATCCAACGCTATCATTATTGGCTTCCAGGTTAGACCTACAACCAGTGCCAGAAAATTAGCTGAGTCGGAAGAAATTGATATACGCCTCTACTCTATCATTTATGATGCAATTAATGAAATTAAAGCGGCCATGGAAGGCATGTTGGCTCCTGAATTTGAAGAAAAAATTGTATGTAATATTGAAATTAGAGAGGTGTTTAAAATTACTAAGGTTGGAACCGTTGCCGGTTGTTATGTGCTTGACGGAAAAGTTGGCCGCAATACCAAAGTAAGAGTTATTCGAAATGGAATTGTAATTCATACAGGAACTTTAGGGTCGCTTAAGCGATTTAAAGATGATGTAAAAGAAGTGGCTACGGGCTATGAGTGCGGATTAAATATTGATGGTTTTGATAATATTGAAGTTGGAGATATTATTGAAGGTTATGATATGGTCGAAATAAAGGCAAAACTTTAAATTGCTCTTGAGGTTTTTTAAAAAAATACTTCCGCCCTTTTGCTTTTTTTTTCATTTTTCTTTTTATGCACAAATAAGCGGTTGCACCGATCCCTTGGCAACCAACTTTAATTCACTGGCAACTTTAAATGATGGCAGCTGCCTTTATTCAGCAAGTTCAATTACACCATATTCTTCGTATAGCATTAGCGATAGTATTATTGAGACATCGGGTTTAATCTTTTGGAACGGAAATTTATTTACCCATAATGACAATACCGATAAGCTACTTTATCAATTAGATACGCTTAGTGGTGTTAAAATAAACACAATAAACTTAACGGTAAGAAATATTGATTGGGAAGAAGTTTCGCAGGATGCAAATTATATTTACGTTGGTGATTTTGGTAATAATGCTGGCAATCGAACCAATTTAAAAATTTTTCGGTTTAATAAGGCGGCTCTTTTGCAGAACAATATTATTGTTGACAGCATTCAATTTTCTTATAGTAATCAAGTAAACTTTAATCCACCTCCTAACAGCACCGATTTTGATTGCGAAGCATTTATAGTGGGCTCCGACAGCATTTATCTATTTACCAAACAGTGGGGAAGCAACAACACCTCTTTTTATTCTTTATCAAAAAATCCGGGAACTTATACGGCTAATTTGAGGGGAACAATCAATGTTCAGGGGCTAATCACGGGTGCGGTTCAAATAGAAAACAAATCTGCTATTGTGCTTTGCGGATATAACAATACCTTACAACCATTTCTTTTTTTATTATACGATTATACTGGAAATAATTTTGGCAGCGGAAACAAAAGAAAATTAAACCTCAACTTACCCTTCCACCAAATTGAAGGAATTGCTTATACAGGTGGAGAAAGATTTATTGTTACTAACGAAAAATTCGTTAATGGCCCAATTAATACATCCCAAAAAATTCATAAGCTAAACCTGAATAATTTTCTCAATAATTACCTAACCACTTCTTATTTGGAACGCTCATTCCGCAATAATCAGGTTAACATTTACCCGAATCCGGCAAATGAGCATTTTTGCATATTGGGAGCCAACCCTTCTTTTTTAGAAATTATAGATCTAAACGGAAAGGTTGTCAAATTTATTGCGGGTCCGTTTGACTCTATTTCAACATCTGATATTCAGCCGGGAATTTATTTTCTTAAAATAGTCGAAGGCCAAACTCAGCGCCAATTAAAGCTTCTTATACTTCATTAAACCGCGCTTTTAACGCGCATTAAGTTTAGTAAGTGCTTTTCATCATTCTATTATATTAAACCGCCTTAAATCGCTTTTATGATGCGCTTGTTTTGTTTTGAAACACGTTTCTGGAATAAAAGCATTGGTTATTTAGTTTTAATTCCACGATTTAATCAACACTTAAGTTAAGGATTTACTAAAACTTCCTTGCTTAGGCCCGGAAAGCTTTTGCTTAGTATCGCAAATATTCAATATTATTGAATTTACAATTTGTAACATTATTAATCTGTTGATGCAGTAGAATCAATAATATAACTAAAGATATAGTAACACTACATTGTTTTTGAATTTGATGAGCTAATAAGCTTTTACAATTAGTAATTGCATAACTGCCATGACAAAATCGGGAAACCTTAAGTTATTTGTGGAATAAATAATAATAGAAGAGATACTCCTAGTGAATAAGCATAGTTATTCTATAAAATATTTATAGAAATTGAGGCAATCTAAGCCTTTTTGAAGGTGTAAATTACACTAGAGTAGTCTGAGGCTGATTTTGCTTTTAGATTGGAAATAAAGCCCCTTAAAAAAGCCTTTATAAGCGAGGGCCTTCCTGACTTATATTTCTCAGATAAAAGACTTACGTAATAACTATCAAACTTCATGGGTTTTGTTTGAAGCAATTTGAAGCCGTGATTAGCAAGTAGGTTTGAAATAGAGTTTAAATTGAAATGATAAAGGTGTCGTGGCACATCATATGCCGCCCAATATTCTCCATAATATTTCGCATCGTAACTACAGTAATTGGGCACGGCAATAACCAATACCCCGTCCGAGTTTAAGCTTTTGTGAAAGAAGGATAAGGTTTGATCAAGCTCGGTAACATGTTCTAAAACGTGCCATAATGTAATTGCATTCAAACTTCTTTCCGGTATAGTTTGGTTTAATTCATTAAGGTTTTGTTTTATTTCCAGACCATGTTTTTCGGCCAATTTTCGGGCCCCGGAGTCAGGCTCCAACCCATAAACTTTCCACGACATTTTTTTACAAGTTTGTAAAAACATTCCTGTACCACAGCCATAGTCTAATAAAGTTCCACGTGAAACATACTCTCTTAAAAGGCCTTCTTTCTTTTTTAAGGTATAATCCCTTACGAGATGATATAGCTTCGATACAATTCCCTTCTTAGTATCGGAATGAGAAATATAATCTTCCGATTTATAATATTCCCCCAGCACTTCATTTTCCGGTCGCGGGTTAGTAAATCTGAAATCACATTTAGCACAAGCAACGATATTAAATAACTCACCGGATACGGTATAATCCTTACAGGTGATTACTTCTTTAAAGTCATTATTATGACAAACAGGACAGCTTTGTATAGAATGCATATAAACTAATGTTTCACGTGGAACTATTTTCTCTTTAACTTCAATAAAAACCAAACTACAACAATGATCAAAAGGGCTAAAAGTCCAAGCGTGTACTTAATAACCGGCGATTCTGTGGACGGATCTGAGGCCTCCGCTATAAGTGTAGGCTTAGAAGCGGCAACGGTATCTAGTGAAATATCCTCAAGTCTAACAGGCACAAAAGACCCTAAACTATCCTTTATCTTCTTTACAATATCACCATATAAGTCTGCTTTCTTTTGATCACCAAGTCCGCGATATGCTTCAATTAAAGAAACGGCGGCATTATTTTGTTCTTCTAAATTACCATTACTAATGGCCGATTGGTATGATTTATTTGCGCAGCTCAAGCCGTTTTTATAATCACCCATTGCGTTATAACACCCGGCCATTAAATTATAAGTTACACTCTCCTTTCTTAGGTGTCCTAAACTACTGTTTAAGGTTAGGGCCATATTAAAATAATGAATAGCTGAATCGTATAGATTTTGTTTAACAAACAAACCGCCAAAATTATTATAAGAATTACCTAAGCCCTCTTGGTCCTGTGATTTCTTTGAAAGTTGAATTGCCATTTGCAAATAATCTTTAGCCATTTTAAAATTACCTTCTCTAAGCGCTAAAACGCCTAATCCATTATAGCATTTAGCAACCCCTCTTTCATCATTAATCGCGATCCTATACTCCAACGATTTTTTGGTTAAGGATTTAAATGTGGTGGTATCTTTTTGTCGAATGGCAATATTGGCAATGTTAATCATAGTTATGGCCGCGCTTGAACTATCTCCAATTTCATTTTGAACGCTTAAAGCGCGATTATAATAATAAATTGCTTTCTTGAAATTTTGTGCGTCTTGAAAGAGAAAACCAATATTAATTAAAGAAGTAGAAACGCCGCGGCGGTCGCCTATATCTAATTTAATGCTTAAGGCTTCGTGATACTTTTTTAATGCTTCTTGTGCCTTGTTGTTTCTTTGCATGTGAAAGCCCGTGTTCACTATTGCATCAGAATAAACCTTTAAATAATATAAACGTGTAATATTATTTTTATCGTGTATATACTTTGAAGAAATATCAAACAGTTGTTGATTGTATTTGGGCCAGATATTATCGTTTGATTCTCCCTCAATTAGCTCAATTAGTAAAAGACATTTAATCGAGTCTTTTGGCTCCGCGTTAAGAATTTCTCTTAATTCTTCGGTGCTTCGAACTTGACCGAACGCAATAAAACAAGCTAACAACAATTTTAAAAAAACAACTTTTCTCATCTACCCAAACTAACTAACAATACTGAAATATCAGCCGGATTAATACCTGAAATTCGACTAGCTTGGCCTATTGTACCCGGACGGAACTTTTTAAGCTTTTCTTTGGCCTCCAATCCTAAACTAGCAATTTCATCATAATTGAAAGCATCATGTATTTTTAACTCTTCAAGCCTTTGAAGTTTTGAGGCATTATCTTTTTCCTTTTCAATATAGCCTTCATACTTCATTAAAATTTCAGCTTGCTCTATTTCTTCTTTTGTAAAACGTGATAGAAATTCCGAAACGGAACGTTCGTTCCTATATAAATCTATTATGCCGATATTAGGCCTTGAAATTATTGATGCGTATTTTACTTTTTGCGAAATGGGGGCAGAGCCAATGCTTTCTAAAAATGGATTTACGCTTTCGGGTGAAACGCTAGTGGCTCTAAAATAATCGATAATTTGATTATAATTTTTAACTTTTTGGTCTACCGCATCAACCCTTTCTTGATTTGCTAATCCTATTTTATTTGAAAGGTTGGTTAAACGCACGTCGCAATTATCTTGTCTCAAAAGCAATCTATATTCCGCCCTGGAAGTAAACATTCTATAAGGTTCATCAGTACCCTTCATCACTAAATCATCAATTAAAACTCCTATATAAGCATCAAAGCGATTTAAAATGAGCGGATTTTTTTCCTGCACTTTCAAATGCGCATTTATACCTGCCATTAAGCCTTGACATGCCGCCTCTTCGTATCCGGTAGTTCCGTTTATTTGGCCGGCAAAATACAATCCTTGAATAAGTTGTGTTTCTAAAGTTAATTTTAATTGCGTTGGCGGGAAATAATCATACTCGATTGCATAACCTGGCCTGAACATTTTGGCTTTGTCAAATCCGGGAATTAATCGCAATGCTTTCAGCTGAACGTCCTCGGGCAAAGAGGTTGAAAATCCATTCACGTATATTTCTACGGTATTCCACCCTTCGGGTTCCACAAAAAGTTGATGTCTTTCTCTTTCACTAAACCTGGTAATTTTATCTTCAATACTTGGACAATATCTTGGGCCAAGTCCCTGAATTCTTCCTTGAAACATGGGTGATTTTTCAAAGCCCGTCCTTAATATATCATGAACTTTATCGTTGGTATAACTAACATGACATGGAATTTGTTTTTTAGCATTTTCTCCAATAAAAGGGGAGGTATTTGCTAAGTAAGAAAATTTATCTACAACCTCATCTCCTTCCTGAACTTCCATTTTTGAATAATCCAAACTTCTTCCATCAATTCGCGGGGGAGTTCCGGTTTTCATTCTTCCGCTTATAAAACCAAGTTGCACTAATTGTTCTGTAATTCCTTTTGCGGCCGGCTCGCCGGTTCTTCCGCCGCCCAATTGTTTTTCACCAATATGAATAACTCCATTTAAAAATGTGCCGTTTGTAAGAACCACGGCCTTGGAATAGAATTTAGATCCAAGCCCGGTAATTACACCAACAACAGAACCGCCGTCTTCCGATAATATCAATTCCTTTACCGCATCTTGCCAAAAATCTACATTACTCGTTTTTTCTAACATTTCTCTCCACAACGCGGCAAACAAAGCCCTATCGTTTTGACTACGCGGGCTCCACATAGCGGGTCCTTTACTGCGATTAAGCATTCTGAACTGAATGCTTGATTTATCAGAAACAATTCCGCTATATCCTCCCATCGCATCAATCTCCCTTACAATTTGTCCTTTAGCAATACCGCCCATAGCCGGATTACAACTCATTTGTGCAATGGTTTGCATGTTCATGGTAACCAGTAGGACTTTAGATCCCATATTGGCTGCGGCAGCGGCGGCTTCACAACCCGCATGACCTGCCCCAACTACTATAATATCGTACACTTCATTCACGAAGAACAAAGATAATTAAAAGTTAGACTAACTCCCGAATAGAAACATAAAGTACTATCTATAACAAATTTCAGTAACTTAGAGGGTAGTTACAGTGGTAAAACCTTACTTTATATACTTATTCGTTTTCCTTCTACAAACTATTCAAGCACACAATCCTGATTCATTAGCGCTTGAACACAAAAGACAATACGAATTAAAAAGAGAAGGTTTAGGTGCCGACACGCTTATGTTTAATTTAAGCGCTAAAGCAAGTAAAGCGTTTTTAGAAGAAAATAAAATTGCGAAAGCGTTGCATTATAATAAAATTCAAAATTTATATTATTTAAAAATAAAACAATACAGTAAAGACAGTATTTACTTAAGAAATGCGAATTATAACACAGTATTAAACAGAATATACATTTTAGAGCGAAACGAAAATTACAACGATGCTTTGGCGCTGTCGTTTGCGCTACTAAAAGAAGAAGAAAAACACGGTGATCATAGGCGTTTAGCTGTAATTTTAAATGAAATAGCATTTATTTATTACTCATTTAATAATTATGAACAATCATTAACTTTTTATAGCCGGGGACATAAAGAGACGGAACAAACGGGCGACACGCTTTTAATTGGCGCAAGTTATTTAAACTTGTATGGAATCCACTCGGCGCTTGGTGATAATAAATCGGCAATAGCTTATTGTTTAAGTGCCGCGGGCTGCTTTAAAAAAATAAATCATAATAATGGATTGAGGGCTGCTTACGCTAACCTGGCAATCTATTATCAAAATATTAATATTGACCAATCTTTAAGTTACGCCCGAATGGCTAAAGACCTTAGTGGGGGAATAGTAGACTTAGATAATCCGGCACTTGAAGATATTATCATGGCGGAAATATATTTGAAAAAAGCACAATCAGAAAAATCGCCGGCACAAAAAAATAAATACCTAGACTTGTCTTATGCACAATATAAAAATGTGGAACATGTTGGAAAAATTTATAATAAGCGGGCTGTTTTAAAAAGGGCCAACTTTGGCTTCTCTGAATTGGAAAGAATAAAAGGAAATTATAAAGGCGCCTATGATTATTACCTCATTTATGATAAATATAACGACACCTTATTAAATGGAACAAGTTTATCAGGAGCAAACTCTATTCTAAAATACGAGTTTGATAAAAAAACCCTTGAGCAAAAACAGCTCATGCACCAAAAAGAAAAAGAAAAAACAAAAGACCTGGAAAAACAAAAAATTTTTAAGAACTTTTTTATTTTAGGTTTTGTTTTAGTAACCACAGGAGCTTTTTTTATTTACAAGGCGTTGCGTCAGAAAAAACGCGCCATGAAAATTATAGTTGATCAAAAATTAAACGCTGAAAAGCAGGCACTTATTATTGAGCAAAAACAACAGCAGTTGATTGATGGCATGAATTATGCCCAAAACATTCAACGTTCTTTAATTAAAGACGAAGCTGATTTTAAAAATATTTTGCCTGATTCGGTTTTATATTTTAAACCAAAAGATATTATTAGCGGCGATTTTTATTGGTTTCATAAACTCGAAGATGGCACAGTCGTTGTGTTATTAGCAGACTGTACCGGCCACGGCGTGCCTGGTGCATTATTAAGTATGATTGGAATTAGTATAATTAATGAAATAGTGTTGTATAAAAAAACAGCTGACATTAAACAAATTTTACTTTCCTTTTCAAACAATCTAAAAACAGCCTTCAAAAAAAACGACGATGGTTTTTATACAGATGGCATGGAAATTTCTATTTGCTGTATTTTACCCAATAAAGAGTTACATTTTATTGGTGTTAATCAAGCGCTATACGTGTTAAATAATAATGGTGAATTAAACAAAATAGAACCGCAAATTAATTCCATTAATGGTGTATTTGATTTATTACCTAACGAAATTATTACTCCTGAAATTATACCCTATCAAAAAGACCTCACTTTCTTTTTATTTAGCGACGGGATTAGTGATCAATTTGGCGGACCACAAAATAAAAAGTTTCTTTCCGGTAGATTAGAACAATGTTTAAAAACTAACGCTTCAGAAGAGACGAGTGTAATTAAAAAACAAATTATTTCCTCTTTTGAGGGTTGGAGGGGTCGGTTAAAACAAACCGATGACGTTACTTTCCTTGCTTTTAAACTATAATTAATCTCCTCCGCAAGCTTCTTCAATCTTGTCCATTTTATCTTCAGAAAATTTTCCGCTTTGAACTTCCAGAATTTTACCTGATTTATCTAAAACAAAAATATAAGGCTGCTCGCGATCGCTTATTCCCATATTTTTTGCTAATAGCTTCATATCTGTTTTATCCGTATCCATAATAAATGGCCAAAAGCCCTTATCCGTACTTTCCATATATTCAGATTTTACCTTTTTTATTCCCCCTATTACAGGAATGTAAACAAAATTAACGTCGTATGAATTAGTCATATCAAATTGTGAGCTTTTTTTATCCGGTGCGCTAAAAGTGGAATGAAGTGGGTTTAACCACTTTTTTTGATCGTCTTCCGCGCTTCTTTGAAATACCATAGCCACAACAGTTTCTTTTCCGTTTGGAATAGGAATTTTAATGGTTTTACCATTTAAATCTACGCCCTCAATAGGGGGAAACATTTTTCCTTTTTGTGCTGAAATAATTCCTGAAATTAAAAGCCCTGCGATTAATAATATATTTTTCATATGTGTTTATTTTATGTCTATTTTTTGTACCCTTTGTTCGTGTCTTCCTCCTTCAAACGTTTCGTTCAAAAAGCGGTCAACACATTTTTGGGCCTCTTCTAAGCTTATAAACCTGGCCGGTAATACTAATATATTAGCATTGTTGTGTTGTTTCGCTAAAGCCGCCACTTCATTATTCCAACATACGGCTGCTCTTATTCCTTTATGTTTGTTTGCGGTCATTGCTATTCCATTACCACTACCACAAATTAATATGCCTAAATCTGCCTCTTTATTTAATATTCCCAATGAAACCGCGTGACCGTAATCCGAATAATCGGCTCTTTCAGAACTAAAACACCCCTTATCAATACACTTAATATCTAGTTCATTTATATAGCCAACTAAGTGTGCTTTTAAATCATATCCGGCATGATCACTTCCAATGGCAATAAGTAAGGCTTGAGGGTTTAAAGTCATTGTTCAAAAATAGTAATACTCGTTAATTAACACTCAAAAATTAACTAACTGTAAATGAACAATATTAAAAGTCAACTTATAAACATGTTTTGAGTATTTTAGAATTTATCCTACTCATTTGTTTCTATAGTTTTTTTAAGATTAATTCAAATAAATTCATATACCAGCCTCTTTAACTAAGAAACAAGCCTTATTCCTTAATTTTACATTTAATTTTATACATCCATACTGAATTATTGACAAGTAAAATAACAAACTTTTTATCCATACTCATTAATTCTAACAATTGTTAATAGTAATTATATACATCAAATTCAATTAATTAAAGCCTTACATTTGTTAATAGGCTGTTAATGATGTGTGTGTTGCTTTAAAACCTAATTTATTTAGGCTGGTTAATGAACAGAACTAACAAGCTATATATATAATACAAATAAAATATTTAAAAATTTAAAAATATTATATGTTATTAAAGAACGGATACGTTGAAGCTGAAATTAACCCTTCGATTAATCTATTTAATGAAGTAAATTTACTGAAAAAAGAAAAAAATGCGGTGATTTTAGCGCATTACTACCAGAATGCAGATATCCAGGATATAGCAGATTATATTGGTGATAGTTTAGGCTTAGCGCAACAAGCAGCAAAAACTAATGCAGAAATAATTTTATTTGCCGGGGTACATTTTATGGCAGAAACCGCAAAAATTTTAAACCCTAAAAAAAAAGTTCTTATTCCTGATTTAAATGCAGGTTGCAGTTTAGCAGATTCTTGTCCGCCAACAATTTTTAGTGAATTCAAAAAAGCTCATCCTGATCATATTGTTATCACTTATATTAACTGTACTGCCGAAATAAAAGCATTATCAGATGTAATTGTAACTTCAACTAATGCGGTTCAAATTGTTGAATCATTTCCAAAAGATCAAAAAATAATATTTGCTCCTGATAAAAATTTGGGAGCATATATCAATAAAAAAACCGGAAGAAATATGGTTTTATGGGACGGAGCATGTATGGTTCATGAAATATTTAGCTTAAAAAAATTATTGGAGTTAAAATTAAATAATCCCAATGCTCAAATTATTGCTCACCCGGAATGTGAAGAAGAAATTTTAAATTATGCTGATTTTATTGGAAGTACTACTGCATTATTAAATTATACCAAAAGCAATAAGGCTAATGAATTTATCGTTTTAACGGAAACCGGAATATTGCATCAAATGCAAAAGAATAGTCCTAATAAAACATTTATACCCGCTCCACCCGAAAACAACTGTGCGTGCAATGATTGTCCGCACATGAAATTGAATACACTCGAAAAAATATATTTAACCTTAAAACATGAACAACCCGAACTACATATGAGTGATGATTTATTAAACAAAGCAAAAAACCCTATTCTTAAAATGATGGAATTAAGTGCTAAATTTGGATTATAATTTGAAATACTTTTTAAAAATATTATTTTTTTTATTTTCAGTTAATTTAGGTTTTTCTCAAACCATAAATCAAAACGGCTATAATAAATTTTATTATGAAAACGGAAAGATAAGTAGTGAAGGAACAATGAAAAACGGTAAAGCAGATGGATATTGGAAAAATTATTACGAGAACGGAAAATTAAAAATAGAAGGAAACCGAAAAAATTATTTATTAGATAGTGTTTGGAAATTTTATGATCAACGCGGAAAAATTACTCGTACGATTGAATACAGAGAAGGAAAGAAAAATGGATTAATTGTTATTTATGATACGGCACAAAAAATAACAAGTATTGAATCATATAGTAATGACATTAAACAAGGGTTTGCAAAAACATTTCATTCAAACGGAAAAACAAAATCTTTTGTTTTATACGATAGAGGTTTACAAGAAGGCGCAGGATATGAATATAGCAACGACTCATTAATTACAGCATTTATGCTGTATAAAGGAGGAATTTTACAAAGTTATGAACGTATAAATCAAAAGGATCTAAATAATAAAAAGCAAGGTATATGGAAAGAGTTTCATGATAACTTAGAAGTTAAAAAAGAAATGAAATTTTACGATGATTCTTTGGATGGGTATGTGAAAGAATATGATAAAAAAGGAAATTTAATTGCGACCAAAAAATACAACAACGGAAAACAAATATTAAATGCTCCCGAAATTGCACAAGTGGAAGTGTATCGAGAGGTTTTTCAAGATGGTACTTTAAAATATGAAGGTGTTTATAGCGACGGTGTTGCAATTGGTTCTCACTATAAATACAAACAAAAATATGAATGCGATAGCAGTTTATTTTTAAGAGATGATACCAGTAAAATACCGGTATATATAAACCGCTTGGTTTGCCGAAACGTACCTGTGCCAGATAGTTGTATTGAATATTTTGATGGTGTTATTGTGGCTAAAGGCGCGTGTGATAGCGCCAGAAACAGAATTGGTTTTTGGAATGAGTTTCATTATACCGGTGAATTTAAAGGGAAAGGAGTTTACAAAAATGATCATAGAATAGGGGAGTGGGAGTTTTATTACTCATCGGGCAAGCTTGAACAAAAAGGTAAGTACGATAAAAAAGGAAGAGCGCAAGGTGTTTGGAAATGGTATTATGAATCAGGTACCATTATGCGTGAAGAAAATTATATAAATGGAAGAAGGGAAGGTTTATTAACGGATAAAGATGAATCAGGAAAAATTATTTTACAAGGAAATTTTGTAGATAACAATAAAGAAGGTATTTGGATATATGAAACACCGGATTATATGGAAAAAGGGAAATACAGTAACGATCAAAGAGACAGCCTGTGGAGAAGTTGGTACATGCCCTCTAAAATAAAAAGATATGAAGGAAAATATAGCGCAGGAGATCCGGTTGGGATCCACACGATGTATTATCCCAATGGAAAAAAAATGGAATCAGGCGAATATGTAAGCGGCATGAAAGAAGGGGATTGGAAATATTACGACGAATATGGCATGAATTATTTAACGATATTTTATAAAAACGATATTGAAATAAAATGGCAAGGTGTAAAAATTAAACCCACCTACGAAGAAAGTTTACGGACGTATAATATCAAAATCGACGAAAACAGAACACAAACCATCAGAAAATAATACCTTAGAGCCGTATAGTTTGGAATAGAGGCAATGTTTAGTAAAAAAATAAAACAAACAAATGTGGATTTTAATACACTATCCGCTTTACCTCTAGCTACAATAGTTTTTGATTTAAAAAATATATACCTAATTAATAAAGAGGCGGCGACATTATTTAATTTACCTATAGTAAAAAATAAATCGACCAAACTATTTAATGTATTTAAGTATTTATCAGAGAGTGATAAAAAAAAGGCCACAAGCCTTCATAAAAAAATAATTCAAAGCGAAAAAACAACCGAACAGAATTATTTTTTCCAAATTAAAAAAAGCAAAAAACTATTTGTTAAGGTTATTTATTCAATAGTTTTTCATAACGAAAAAAAAGCAATTCAGGCTACATTTATTAATCAAACAGAATTGAATAACGAATTTCAGTTTTTAAACGAAATTAAAACCAAGTTTGAATTAATTACAAACAACACAAATGAAATTATATGCTTTTATAGCTATATTGAACCCGAGCGTTATTTATATGTTAGTCCAAATATTGAAAGAATATTAGGTTTTAAACCGGAAGAACTTCTGCGCGATCATAATTTCTTTAATAAAAGAGTTATTTTTAATAAAAGAGAATTTTTAAAATTAGACGGCGTAATTAAAGATATTCAAAAAAGAAACAGCACCGAAAATTACTCCTATACATTTAAAATTTTAAAAAAGAAAAAGGAAGAAATTTGGCTTGAAAATAACTTAACGCCTATTGCGAATAAAGAAGGTAAAGTAGAGTTTATCTTAAACGTAATTAAAGATATTACAGAAAGAAAAGAAAAGGAGTTATTAATTCAAACACAAAACGAAAACTATGAAAACCTGATAGATAACGCACAAATTGCATACGTTATTCACAACCAGGGAATAATCATTCACTGTAATGACGAATTATTAAAAATATTAGGGTATAAGGATAAAAAAAGCGTCCTGGGTAAATTTGCCGTCGACTTTTTTATTCCGGAACAAAGGAAAAAAGTAATTAATCGGATAAAAGATGTTTACAATAGAAAAAAATTAAACGAGCCCAATACTTATTTTTTACTGAAAAGTAACGGTAAAAAGGCCGAGGTTGAAATACGCTCTTCTCTTACAAAATACAACAACACCTTGTGCATTCTGTCTTCTGTAATTAATGTTGGCCATCAAAGACAAATGGAAAGAGACAGGGTTCGCAATGAAATTACCGAACAAACCAATGCATTATTACAAAAAGAAATTAAAGAAAAAGAAATTGCCGAAAAAACATTGTTAACTAAAACCGCACAACTTACTGCAATTCTTGAAAACTCAAATCACCTCATATGGTCCGTTAATCGCGAAAGAAAAATTGTGTCTTTTAATAAAAACTATCAAAATCAAATTTTAAAAAAGTATAAAACAAAAATTAAGGAGGGCGATAGTCTTAACGACATAATGAAATTAATGGATAAGGGATTAATGAAATTTTGGAAATTACAGTATGAAAAAGCGTTTAATGGTGAAAGTTTAGAGTTTGAACGAGTAGAAACTTCCAAAAAAAACACCACCTATCGTCAAATTTTTATAAATCCAATATATGATGCAAAGGGCGTGGTTACCGAAGCTTCATGTATTGGGCACAACATTACGGCAGCTAAAGTATATGAGCAAAAGCTACAGGCTCAATCAGCAAAACTAAACGCTATTTTTGAGAGCAGTCACCATTATATTTGGGCGGTTGATTTAAAACAAAAATTAACCTCTTTCAATAAAAATTATAGTGATTTGGTGGCTATGTTATACAACACACAGCCTCATGTTGGGCTTGAACTTAACAGAGGGGTGCTGTCAAACGATGCGAATTATAATGATATTTTACAAATAAATTACGCAAAAGCTTTTGCCGGTAAACCCGCCAATTTTGAATTAGAAACAGTAGATAAAAATTATAACAGAATTTATTTGGATGTTTTTTTAAATCCGATTATGGAAGAAAACCGGGTTATAGAAGTGAGCGGAATAGCCCATGACATTACAGAAAAGAAAACGGCGCAACAACGAATGGAGCAGTCTTTAAAAGAAAAAGAAGTTCTGCTCAAAGAAGTACACCACCGGGTAAAAAATAACATGCAGGTAATCAGTAGCATTTTAAACCTACAATCCTCTTATGTAACCGACGAATATACGCTGGCACTATTAAAAGAAAGTCAAAATCGCATTAAAACAATGGCTTATATTCACGAAAGTTTATATCAAAATAAATCATTTACTTCCGTAAATTTTTCATCCTATATAACTACGCTTACTAATAATATTATTCAGTCTTATGTGGCTGATCGGGAAAGAATAAAGCTGGAATTAAATATTGAAAAAATCAACTTAAGTCTAGATAACTCAATTCCTGCAGGATTAATTATTAATGAACTGGTTACAAACTCACTGAAACATGGGTTTAAAAACGCCCAAAAAGGGCTTATAATTATAAGTTTGAAATCTGAAAATAACACTGTATATTTAGAAGTTAAAGACGACGGCAAAGGGATTGATCCTAAATTGGATTTAAGCAACACTAATTCGTTGGGGTTGCAGCTTGTAAATGCACTGGTTGATCAAATGAGTGCATCTATAAAATTTAATTCAGTACCGGGCAAGGGAACCAGCGTTGTTGTTGTATTTAAAATGTAAGTGTATACATGGAAAAATTGAATATTTTTATTGTTGAAGACGAAAGTATTGTGGCTAAAGACATTCAAAACAGCCTAATTAAATTAGGTTATAATGTTTTAGGAATTGCAAACAACGGAAAAGAAGCTATAGAAAAAATAACAGAATTGCAGCCCGATTTGATTTTAATGGACATCATGATTAAGGGCGATTTAACAGGTATAGATGTAAGTGAAAAAATTAGAGAAACCGTATCTGCACCGGTAATATTTTTAACAGCCTACGCCGATGAGGGAACTTTAGCTAAAGCAAAGATTACAGAACCATATGGATATATATTAAAGCCGTTTAAAGAAATTGATTTACACTCTACTATTGAAATGGCGGTGTATAAACACAAAAAAGACGCGGCCCTTCAAAAAGAACGCGATTTTTTATATTCTTTGGTTGAATCTAAAGACGATGCTTCTAAAGATATATTGTTTGTAAAGGCAAACAGCCGTTTGGTAAAAGTTTTACTTAAGGATATTTATTATGTTGAGGCCTTAAAAGATTATGTGATCATCAATACACAATACGCCCGCTATACAGTACATAGTACAATGAAAGATATAGAAAAGAAATTGGGAAATACTGATTTCGCTCGAGTACATCGCTCTTTTATTGCCCGTTTGGATAAAATTCAAAGCATAGATTCACAAAATGTTGTTCTCGAAAATGAAAAGAAAACTATTCCTGTTGGAGGTTCATATAGAGAAGAGTTGATGGCAAAATTAAATTTACTTTAATTTTATCCCTCCGTTTTATTTGAAAATTATTCATTTGTTTTATTTTTCTCATTAGCGTTTCTCGAGCTTAAGGTTTATTTTAGCACTACTTCTTATGGCTAAAACTAAAACAACTTTTTTTTGTCAAAATTGTGGAGCGCAATCTGCAAAGTGGGTGGGCAAGTGCTCCTCGTGTGGCGAATGGAACACTTATGTGGAGGAAGTTGTGCATAAAGAAGGGAAAAACGATAAACTTCATATTTTTTCAGCAAACAAAAAAGGAGAATCCAATAAGCCAATATTATTGCAAGAAGTGGGTACGCAGGATTATCCGCGAATTCAAGTGCCGGGTAAAGAGCTGGCAAGGGTTTTAGGAGGTGGTATTGTTCCGGGCAGCATCGTTTTGTTTGGCGGGGAGCCCGGAATAGGTAAATCAACACTAATGCTGCAATTAGCGCTTCGTTTAAAAAATTTAAAAGTATTATATGTCAGTGGCGAAGAAAGTGAACAACAAATAAAAATGCGCGCCGACCGGCTCGGAATTACAACCGAATCCTGTTTTATATTGCAAGAAACAAACACGCAGAATATTTTTCTTCAGATTAAAGAAATTCAACCAAATTTGGTTATAATCGATTCTATTCAAACTATTCATTCAAACTTTATTGAAAGTAGCCCCGGCTCGGTAAGCCAAGTGCGCGAATGTGCCGCAGAATTTTTGCGGTTTGCAAAGGAAACTAACACGCCTGTTTTTATGATAGGACACATTACCAAAGAGGGAAGTTTAGCCGGACCAAAAGTATTAGAGCATATGGTAGATACCGTACTTCAGTTTGAAGGAGACCGAAATCACATTTACCGTTTGCTACGCGCCACTAAAAATAGATTTGGAAGTACTAATGAAATTGGAATCTATGAAATGCAAGGCGAGGGGTTGAGAGAAGTTAACAACCCGTCAGAAATATTAATTACGAATCGCGAGAACCCTACAAGCGGAGTAGCTATTGCATCCACTTTAGAAGGCAATAGAGCAATGTTAATTGAAACGCAGGCGCTGGTTAGTACTGCTGCATATGGCACACCACAAAGAAGCTCCACAGGATATGATTTACGCCGACTGAATATGCTGCTGGCTGTGCTTGAAAAGCGTTGTGGGTTTAGAATTGGTATTAAAGACGTATTTATAAATATTGCAGGTGGAATTCGGGTAGAAGATCCCGGAATAGATTTAGCATTAATGTGCGCGGTGCTAAGCAGCAATGAAGATTTACCAATTCCACAAAACACTTGTTTTGCTGCTGAAGTTGGACTTACCGGGGAAATAAGGCCGGTGAATAAAATAGATCAGCGAATTAGTGAAGCGGAAAAACTTGGATTTGAAAAAATTATTATCAGTTCTTTTAACATGAAGGGCTTGAATTTAAAAAACAGTAAAATAAAAGTTTTACCTGTTACCAAAATAGAAGAAGCGTTTAATTTATTGTTTGGATAAAAAATGATTAGGCTTGTTTTTAGTATAATATTTTTACCCTTAATTATTTTTTCGCAAGCAAACATTGATTCGGCTATTTCACAAATTCACAATACTAAGTCCGAAATCGAGCGGGCAAGTCTTTATTTATTTATTGCCGAAAACAGCGCCGATGATGCAGAGTGGAAAAAATACAATGCTTTGGCACTAAGCGAAAGCGAAAAATTATTAAAAAACAACAGAACACAAAGCATTGCGATTGTGGCTGATATTTATGCAAAAGCACTTAACAACGAGGGATATATTTTATTACAAGAAAATAAAATATATGAAGCGAATAACATTTTTAAAAATGCTATTGAAATCAGAAAAGAATATAATATTCATAAAGGACTAGCCGACATCTATTCAAACGCAGGGGCCGCCATGGAGAATCTAGGGAGACTGAATAAGGCAATAGATAATTATTTATTAGCCATAAAGGAAGAAGATCGATTTCCGAATCCTGAAGTGAGAGCTGTTATATTAAATAATTTAGCAACCATTTATGATAACCTTTCAAATTCTAAAAAAGCACTTGAATATTATGAAAAATCTATAAAATGCTACGAAGAAATTAATAATCCGGAAGCGCTGTTTTCAACGTATATTAATCTAAGCACTTCCTATTACAACTCAAAAAACAACAAGAACGCAATTTATTATATTAGAAAGGCCTTGTTGCTGGCTGATTCAACAAATTTAGAGCATAAAAAATTAGACGCTTATGATGCAATTGGGCTGGTTTTTATCAACACAAACAATCCAGACAGCGCATCTGTTTACATTGACAAAACAATTCAATTAGCACTGAGCCAAAACAATTTTCCAATTTTAGCGTCAGGCTATTATGCTTATGGTTATATGCAACACAAAAAAGGAGATTATAAATTGGCCTCAAACTATTTTAATCGCTCTTATCAGATTTTTGATTCAATAAATGATTTACAAGGATTGCGCACTACTGTTGAACTCATGAAAGTGAATTGTGATAGCTTAAACGACTATAAAAACAGTAACAAATATTTACAAAAGCTTTTCGATTTAAAAGAAAATTTATACAAAAGCCAATTAAATAATTCTCTTTTAAATTTAGAACTTCAACTTGATTTTGATAAAAAAGAGGCAGAATACCTTTTAAAACAAGCGCAACACGAAACGGAGATAAACAATCAAAAATTCATTAAAAACTTTTTAATTGCCGGTTCTGCATTTCTGCTCATATTATCCATTTTAATTTATATTAACCTAAAAAATTCTCAAAAAGCAAGAAGGCAATTGAGTATTAAAAACAATGAAATACAAAGACAAAAAAAATTAGTGGTTGAAAAACAAAACGAAATGATTTCAAGCATAAACTATGCGCAAAGAATTCAATCGGCAATATTAACCGGCGAAGAAGTTTGGAAAAGAATCTCAAAAAGTTACTTTATTTTTTATCAGCCTAAAGATATTATTAGCGGAGATTTTTATTGGGCCCATGTTTTACAAAATGGAAGAGCTGTGTTTGCAGTTGCCGATTGTACGGGACACGGAGTGCCTGGTGGATTAATGAGCATGCTGGGGAATAGTTTTTTAAATGAAATTGTTGTTGAAAATAAAATATTTAATGCGGCAATTATTTTAAATAAGCTAAGAGAAAAAGTTATAAAATCTCTTGAGCAGAAAGGGATTGGTGATACACATGATGGAATGGATATCGCATTATGTGTTTGGAACAAAATGGATAACTCATTGGACTTTGCCGGTGCTAACAACGGTTTATTATTAATGCGAAATGCTAAAGTTCAGGCTTATGCAGGAAATAAAATACCAATTGGCACACACATTAACGACCGGGTTCCATTTGTAGGACAAACTATTCAATTACAAAAAGGAGATACGATTTATTTAACGAGTGATGGATTTCCTGATCAGTTCGGTGGACCCGAAACTAAAAAATACAAAACAAGTCAGCTTAAAACGGTATTAGAAGCCTTGTCAGATATATCAATGGATCAACAACACGAAATACTAAAACAAGATTTTGCTAACTGGAAGGGCAATCATGAACAAACAGACGATGTTTGTTTAATTGGAATTAAACTGGACTAAATGAAGAAACTATTATTTTTTATTTTAATATTAATAAATTGTCTTGCTGTAAATTCAATTAACATTGATTCTTTAAAAAAAGTTCTATCCATTATAAAAAATGATTCTATAAAGTGTGAGACATTGTATCAATTGTCCATGAACGCTTCTGAAGCTGAATGGCCGGAATTTAATAGTCAAATGTATTCCTTGGCATCTGAAAAAATAAAAGATGCAAAAACCGACAAACAAAAAAAGTATTATTATAAATTTTTAGGTGAAGCCGAAAATAATTTTGGTTTTCTGAAAGAAAATGAAGGCAAAGCCAACGACGCATTAGCTCACTATCTTAAAAGTCACAAATATCATAAGCAAGCTGACGAAAAATTTTTAGAGTCCTCGGCCCTAAGAAATGCGGGAAGCATGTATTATAATTTGGGTTATGTAGAGAAAGGTTTAATCTATTATCACGCAGCATTAAAAATAAGAGAGGGTTTCGGCGAAAGTGGAGAGTTAGCTAACATTTATAATGACGTAGGAATAATTTATGAAGGTCAGCACGATATTAAAAGAGCCTTGGAGTTTTATACGAAGGCACTATCCCTTTATAAAAAAATGAAGAACAGAGTGGGCGAGGCCAGAAGTTTAAATAATATTGGTTTATTGAATTACAGAAATGACTTAACCGATAAAAGCGTGTCATTTTTTGAAGAGGCATTAAAAATTCAGGAAGAAATTAATGATTTAAAGGGTCAGTCTTCAACCATTAATAATTTGGGTGGAGTATATTATTCTAAAAAGCAATATACGGAAGCTCTAAAATATTTTCTAAAAAGTTTTGATTTAAAAAAACAAGTGAATGACATAGTAGGTTCTAATAATGCCCTACAAAACATTGGGCAAATCTATTTAGTAACCGGTAAAACGGAAGACGCATTAAAAACAGCAAACTTATTATTTAAAAAAGCCCAAGAAATAAAATATCCCGAACAAATTAAAAACGCATCTAAATTACTTGGAAGTATATATGAGAAACAAAACAAGGGAATGGAGGCACTAAAAATGTATAAACTGTATTTTAATTTGAGAGACAGCTTACAAAGCTTGTCAACTCAAAAAGCAGCCATGCAGGCTGCCGTAAAATTTGAATACGAAAAAAAGGCAGCAGCAGATAGCGTCGCTTATGTAAACGCCACCAAAATAAAAAATGCAGAATTAAATAAACAAAAAGCAGAAATTCAAGTAAAGAAAAACCAACAAAAGGCTCTGTTTATCGGGTTGCTTTTAGTTGTGGTTTTTTCAATAATTATTTTTAACCGTCTTTTAATTATTAAAAAGCAAAAGGGAATAATTGAATCAAAGGAAAAAGAAGCGCAACACCAAAAAACAATAGTTGAAGAAAAACAAAAGGAAATTTTAGCAAGCATTCATTACGCACAACGAATACAAAAAGCGCAACTGCCCAACGATAAACAATTAATTTCTCTCATGAATATATCAAAGCAAACTAAGAATTGATTTTTTTGAGCAAGGCTGTTGTAGAAAAATTTGGGACTAAGGGAATAATTACAGTTTTTCCGCCATAAGATTTTACTTCATTATATCCAATCACGTTTTCTGCTTTATAGTCTCCGCCCTTAACCAAAAAGTCTGGCTTGATTTTTTTAATTAATTCAATAGGCGCGTCCTCATCAAACAAAATTTTTTTATCCAAAAACGAATAAAATTTAATTTGGTATATTTACTTTATGACGAAAAGAGATCTTCAAATGTATTTATCAATTTTTTTCTTGTTTTTATTTAATTATTCTCTTAATTCACAAAACATAGATTCGTTAACTAATTTGTTTTACACTGTTAATCATGACTCCATTCGAGTTCGTTTATTGTTGAATATAACAGAACATCTGATTTATCAGAACCCAGATTCCGCTGAACGAACTTTAATGATTGGCGCTCAAATTTGTGAAAAAGAATCAAATAAGAATAATTCAAATCTACAAGTGAAAAATGTTTTTAAAAAGTACACCGGGAACCTACTTATTTCTTTAGGCTATGTTAGCATGTATAAGGGCGAAATTGATGAGGCCTTTAAGAGGACAAATGAAGGATTAGGGGTGCTTTCTAAATTAAATGACGATCAAGGAATTGGCGTGGCATACTCTAACAAAGCTCAGTTGTTTCAAATGATCGGCAAAGCAGACAGCACAAATTATTATTTAAAAAAAGCCATTTTGCTTTTCAAGAAGATAAATAGTAATTATTATCTGACAGTATCATATAATATTTTGGCAGTAACATATGATTATCAAGGCAACTATGCTAAGGCGTTAGAAATTTACTTTGAGGCTTTAAGATACAGTGAAAAATCAAATAATTTAAGGCTTCTTGCAGGGGTAACACACAATATTGGTGCGGTTTATGAAGCTCTGAATGATCTTGAAAGAGCAGAGGAGTATTATCAGCGCGCTTTGACTAATAGAATAAAGTTTAACGACCAATTTGGGCTTGGTGAAAGCTACATAGCTCTTGGTAAGGTTATGAAAAAAAAATCTGACTATGATAAAGCATTTAGCTATTATAATAAAGCGTTGGAAATCCAAAAAAAAATTAATGATCTTCCAAACTTAGCGGTTACATATAATAACCTAGGACAACTAAATAGATTAATCGGAAACAAACTAAAGGCGTTAGAGTATTACCACAAGAGTATGGATATTCAATTAAAGATTCAGGACAAGAACGGACTAACTTTCTCTTATAGCAATATTGGAGGTTTATATAAAGAACAAAAGGAGTTTGATAAGGCCATTACATACACAATTAAATCTCTTGAAATAGCTAAGGAACTTGGATATCCTGAAAATATAAGAAATTCTGCCCAGTTGTTGTCTGATTTATATGAATTCAAAGGCAATTCCAAAAAGGCTTTTGAATATTTTAAAATTTACATAAAGATGCGTGATAGTCTAAGTAATATTGATGTTCAAAAATCAAGCATTCAACAACAAGAAAAACTTATTTATGAAAAAAAACAGGCCATAGCACAAGAAAAGTATGCTTCCGATCTATTACTTCAAACGGAAAAGTCTATGGCTGAAAAAAAACGACAAAATATTATCATAGGTTCAGTTTGCACTGTACTTATACTTGTGATGTTTTTTTCTGTATTGCTTTTCAAAAGGTATAAAACAAGCCAGAGACAACGTAAGATTATAGAGCTCCAAAAATCTGAAGTGGAAAAGCAAAAACATTTGGTTGAAGTGAAACAAAATGAAATACTAGATTCAATTCATTATGCGCGGCGAATTCAAATGGCGCAAATCCCTTCGGAAAAAAGGGTTTTTTTCATGTTCAAAAAAACAAATACAAGTTAAAAGATTATTTTTTCATTTTCTCAATGGTAGAAGTTGTTGAATAACCTTCCACTAGAGGAATGATCACCGTTTCACCACCAAAACTTTTAACTTCCGAATAGCCAACTACAATTTCTTTCTCGTAATCACCGCCTTTCACAAGAACATTCGGTCTTAATGTTTTGATTAATTCCAGGGGCGTATCTTCGTTAAACAACACTATGTAATCAACAAACTCCAATGAGGCCAAAACACATGCTCTCGCATTTTGATCATTTACCGGTCTGTTTTCTCCTTTACCTTGCTTTTTCACAGATTCGTCAGTATTCAATCCTAAAACTAAAATATCTCCCAAATCCCGCGCCTTTGCCAAAAGTGTTACATGCCCTTTGTGCAAAATATCAAAACAACCATTGGTAAAAACAATTTTTTTACCTTTTAATCGAAGTCCGTTTATAATTCTTACCGCATTATCCAGGTCTTGAATTTTAGTTTTTAAACGTTTATTGAACGACATCTTTATTTTTGTTATATAAAGGTAAAATTAATAAACTTAGAATTCCTAACACCAAAATTAATACGAATTGACCGGTCCACGAAAGCCAAGGTAAGGCAAACGCAGGCGCGTCTTCTACGCCGTAGGTTCCGGAAAGTATGGTATACAAAATAAAGGGATATGCTCCTAATCCTCCCGGCGCAAAAATTACACCCAGCGTTCCAAATAATAAAAGCGATAAACATTCTTTTTGCCCGAGGTGAGAAGTGCCGTCAATCGCAAAAAAACAAAAGTAAAGCGAATAAAAATAACTGGCCCAAATGAGTAAACTCAAAATAATAAATTGAATTGGGTTTTTAGTTTTACGTACGGAGCTCAATCCGTTTAGCATACCTAAAATTACTTTGCCAAATTTTCCTTTCAACTTAGCTGCAATTTTTTTTCGAAATAAAAAGAAAACAGCCACAAGCCCAATTCCAAAAAATAAAATTAAGCCTAATAAAATGGGCTTATTCATTAGCCCGGAAAACGATGAAGATATTTTATCAAAAATTAGTTCATTGGCTAAACCTATTAACTCATTAAACTGAACAAATAGGGTGACTACAAAAATGATAATGAAAATGAAAAAATCTACAATTCGCTCAGTAATAACCGTACCCAAGGCCACTTCAAAAGGCACCTTATCATATTTTGCAGCCAACGTACAGCGTGTAATTTCTCCCATGCGGGGAATGCCGTAATTAGCAAAATAACCCACCATAACATGGCAATTAGCATTTAGTAATTTGGTTTTATATCCTAAAGGCTCCAATAAATAATTCCACCGATAAGCTCTTAAAAAATGACTAAAAAAAGCAATCAAGAGAGAAACAAAAACCCAAAAGTAATTAGCCTCTGAAAATGCTTTAAGGATATTGTCTTTTTCAGGAGCAACTTGCCTTAACGAAAGCCAAATCAATAAAACTCCTATTGAAAGCAGAATAATAAATTGTATAACCGACTTGGTTTTACTGCCCTGCACTTATTTTAATTTATTGGTAGTTACATCCGGAAAAACAACCCAGGGCTTAAAAGTTTTAGCTTTTTCAAAAGCCATGTTTGCATAAGAAATAACAATAACAACATGCCCAGGTTTAACTTTTAACGCCGCGGGTCCATTCATGCAAATTACACCACTTCCTCTTTCCCCCTTTAGTACATAAGTTACTAAGCGCTCACCGTTATTTTTGTCTAATACATGAACCATTTCATTTTCAATCAAGTTAACTGCGTCCATTAAATCTTCGTCAATCGTAATACTTCCAATGTAATCTAACTCAGCCTGAGTTACGGTTACACCATGAAGTTTAGATTTCATTACTTGAATTTCCATAGCGGGGCAAATTTAGCCTTTTTTATTGTTACTTACGAGTACAAATGCCGTTAAAAATAAATAACTTTAGGCAATTTTAAACCAAATTTTACGTTATTTATATACTCCTGATTAGGTACAATTTCATACTCTTTTTTATCCTGATTTATTCCGGTTGCTTTTCGCAGCAAGGCGAAGGTTATGGAGTTAATTTGCCCAAATTTTATAAATCTAAATTACATTTTGGTTTTACCATTGCGGGTAATAGTACCGATTTCCGACTTAATCCCGTTCCTACTTCACAATTTCCGGATACGGTACTCATCAGTAATAAAGATACTACGCGTTTAAAAGTAATAACTGTTTTTTCTGATCCGGCACCGGGTTTTGCTATTGGCTTAGTTAGCGATTTTCGCTTGCACGAATATATTCGGCTGCGATTTACACCCAGCATAAGTTTTGGCTCTCGTAAAATTGAATATACTCTGGCTAACAAAACCCGCGATACGATCCGTAAATATCAAAAAACTGTAGAATCCACTTTTTTAATTTTCCCGCTGGAAGTAAAAGTTCAATCTAAACGATTAGATAATTTTAGCGCGTATGCAATTGGCGGCGGAGGATATATGCTCGATTTAAATGCGAAAAAGAAAACGGCCGGAACTACAGGCGGGGCTAATCAGTTAGATAATAATGTAAAACTAAAAAGAGATGACTTTTTTTATAGCGCTGGCGCTGGCGTTGATTTTTATCTGGAATATTTTAAATTAGGACTTGAAATTAAATTACTCATTGGGACTAAAAACTTACTGAGGCCCGAAAACAGCGTTTTTTCAAATAGTCTGGAAAAAGTACGCTCTCGCATGGTAGCTTTTACCATAACTTTTGAGGGTTAAAAACCAAAGAGATTATTTTGTAAATTCAAACCATTGAAGAATAAAAATCTTCCGCCCGTATGATTCATAAAATTCAAATACAAACTTCACCGCAAAACGCAATTAACGAAAGTTTAATCAAACAACAAGTCAGAAATGAATTGGGACTTGATGAAGAAATTGATTTATCCATCAAAATTTCTAAACGAAGTGTTGACGCAAGAGGGAGGAAAATAAAAATTAATTTGAGCATTGAAGCGGCGGTGGATGAGGCGCTTTCGGAATTCGAATTCACGCCAATTTTTAAAGATGTTTCTAGTGCTAAAAAAAACTGTCACATAATTGGGGCAGGGCCCGCCGGATTATTTGCGGCTTTACGTTGTTTAGAAAACGGCATAAAACCTATATTATTCGAAAGAGGGAAAACGGTAAAAGATCGAAGAAGAGATTTAGCGGCCATCAATAAGGAACATCTTATTAATCCTGAAAGTAATTATTGTTTTGGAGAGGGCGGTGCCGGAACTTACAGCGATGGTAAACTTTACACGCGTTCAGGCAAAAGGGGAAGTATAGAGAAAATATTAAAATTATTTGTTTATCACGGAGCAAGTCAAGAAATATTAATAGATGCACATCCCCACATCGGAACCAATAAACTTCCTGCACTAATTGAGAATATCAGAAAAACTATTTTAGATTTTGGTGGAGAAATTTATTTTAATTCCAAACTCGAGGATATTGAGATTAAAAATAATATCATACACGCTATACAGATAAAGGATCAATTTGAAATAAAACAACATGCCATCCAACAATTAATTTTAGCCACCGGTCATTCGGCTAGAGACATTTATGAGCTATTAAATAAAAAAGGAGTTTTGTTGGAAATGAAGCCTTTTGCCATTGGCGTGCGGGTAGAACATAGTCAATCTTATGTAGACGCGATACAATACCACTGTAATTCAGAAAATGAACTTAAAGATATTCGTGAATATTTGCCTGCCGCTTCTTACTCGTTAGTGGAGCAGGTAAATGGAAGAGGGGTGTATTCCTTTTGTATGTGTCCCGGCGGTATTATTGCACCCTGCGCAACAGCTCAAGAAGAAATTGTTACAAACGGATGGAGTCCCAGTAAAAGAAACAATCCCTATGCCAATAGCGGTATTGTAGTTGGGGTAAATGAAAAAGATTTTGAACCCTATAAAGAATACGGTGCGCTTGCGGGATTAGAATTTCAAAAATATTTTGAACACAAGGCCTGGATATTTGGGGGTAAAACACAAACTGCTCCCGCACAAGCTTTGGCGGATTTTGTTCAGCAAAAACAAAGTTCAGTTTTGCCTACATGCAGCTACGTGCCGGGAGTAAAAAGTGTTGACATGCACGAATTGTTAGAAAAAGAACTAAGCAATGCGCTTAAGCTTGGATTTAAAAGTTTTGATAAAAAAATGAGAAATTACGTAACCAATGAGGCTGTAATTGTTGGCGTTGAGTCACGCACTTCAACTCCGGTTCGAATTCCACGCGATAAAGAACTGTGCGCACACCCTCAGATTAGAAATTTATATCCATGTGGGGAAGGCGCCGGGTTTGCAGGCGGAATAGTTAGTGCTGCAATGGACGGGGAAAGATGTGCTGATGCAATATTAAATTTTGAAATAAAAAAATGAATGTAAGTCAAGCTATATCAGAACTTAAATCAACCCTTTCGGTTTTTACCGAAGAGTCCATTAAAAAGAAATCGGCATTACTGAAGAGAATTGCTAAGTCTAAAATACTTCTGAAAACAGACGCAAAACTGTATTATGAAACTTTAATTTTTATGGCGGCGCACGCCAACAATGATAAAGCACATAAAGAAGCAGTTGCAGAAATAAACAGAATTGAAATAGCAATAGCCGAAAAAGAAGGTTTTCTTGAAAAAGTAAGCGGTTCGGGTATTTTAAACAGCCCGGTTAGGGGTGCGTTTAGTTATACTTTGGTGTGCTGGTTATTAAATAATTTTCCTGACGACATTTATTTATATTCTTTCGGTAATGGAGTTCATCCAAGAGAAATTATAAAGAACAATCTTTTTCCAACTGAATTTGAATTAAGCTTAAATGAAAAACTAACTGCAGAAAAATGGATTGAAGTGGCAAGTGGAAAAAAGAACAAAAGCGAACAGATACAGTGGTTAATATCAAATTTTAACGCGTTAAAATGTACTTCCTTAATCCGCGATAATTTGTTTGAATCCATGCAGCTCTTTATTGAAGTAAAATCTTCAAATCCGCTTTTTTCTTTGGCCGGCTGCAAATTAAACAAAAAAAAATTTTTTTATCACAAAGAGGAATTGCTGAAAAAAATAGATTTTAATAAGATTATTAAAGAAAAAATAAAGCACAGCAAAACCCTAAACGATAAGGAAAAATGGCATGTTGTAAATGTATCAAGGGCTATTTTACTATTATTAAACAGAGAAACAGATCCAATAACATATTGTGATACTAATGAAAAACACCAACTCCAACTTGTGGAATTAAATCGGGGTTTGAGTATTGCTTTTTTCAGCGCTGAGCCCTCAAGAAGGCTGCCCTATGAATCTTACATCGGATTTATGATGTATAAAAATGGTTATCCGATTTCATATGGTGGCGCTTGGTTGTTTGGAAAAAGAGCCTTAATTGGAATTAATATTTTTGAATGGTTTCGTGGGGGCGAGTCGGCATTCTTATTTGCTCAGTTAATTCGGTCCTATCATCAGGTTTTTGGCGCAAGCTATTTTGAGGTTGAACCTTATCAGTTTGGAAAAGGAAACCCCGAAGGAATAAATTCCGGAGCGTTTTGGTTCTATTATAAATTCGGCTTTAAACCCGTTAATCTCCAACTAAAAAAATTGGCCGAAGAAGAAGCAAATAAAATTTTTACAGTAAAAGGATATAGATCTTCAAAAAGTACATTAAAAGCATTTACTAAGTCCAATATTTATGTTCAATTAAAGAACGATCAAATTACATTAAATCCAATTGTGTTTAGTAATTATATTACAATGCAAATTACATCTCAGTTTAAAGGAGACAGACAAAATGCAAGTGCTGAAATTAACACAAAACTAAATCAAGCGGGTATTAACCAAAGAGGAAACAAGAATGCTTATGCTCAATGGTCTTCACTCATTTATTTCTGTATAAACTTAAATAAGCTATCCAAAAAGAATATACGTGATATAAATCAATTAATCGTTTTAAAAGAAGAAAACGAATTTGAATATGTAAAAGCCTTAGTAAACTTTAACATCGAGCCGTTATTAAAACCTGAGTTTATAAACTATTACAAAAAAAAATACCCCAATTTACGTTAAGTTAATCCATGAAATTATTAGAACTTTGTATTAGATGGTGAGTAAGATGATTAATAGATTCTGGCTGTATATATTATTCTTGTTATACTATAATGGTACACAAGCCCAAGATCATGGATTTTTTAATCAAGTTTGGCTTGAGGAGGGCCTTTCTCAAAGTAGTATAAATTCTATACTTCAGGATAAAAATGGTTTTGTATGGTTCGCCACACAAGATGGTTTAAATCGATACGATGGAAGGGTTATCGATCATTTCAACTTTAAACCTTTTGCAAAAGAATCTATTTCCGGCGACGATGTTTTTTCAATGTGTCAAAGAGGAGACCAATTGTTTTTATTAAATGATAAGGGGCTGGATGCTATTAACCAAATAAATCTTAAAATAATAAATTACAAAAATTCTCAAATCAATAACCAGCCGGTTTATTTTAGGATATGGAATATTAATGATCAAATCTATTTATCCAATCGCGAAGGTTTATTTACCTGCGAAATAAAAGACACCACTTTTATTACTAAGCCGCTGGAGTTTAAAGATTCAGTTGAAATAGTACATCCATTTGTGCTTTCCATTTGTCAAACTGAAAGCGGAAACACCTACGCCTCAACCAACCGTGGATTATTTATTAATAAGAAAGGAACAAAGTTGTTTAAGAAAATAGCAAATCCCTTATTACCTAAAGCTTCACACGACGAAATTTACTCCTGTCTTACTTCTTCCCAAAATAAAATACTTTTTGCCAACGCAAAACAATTATTCTGTTTAAACGAAACTAAAAATTCAATCACCAGCTTAAGCCTGGAAGCGTACAACTCTATTTCTTGCATTACGGTTGATAAAAGAAATAATATTTGGTTGGGAACTTCACTCCACGGCCTTTTTCTTATTAAGGACGGATTAAATGACTCATTAAGCATTGACCGACATTTTAGTAAAACAAACTCAAGGTTTGGCCTACAAAGCAATCAAATTACAAGCTTATATCAAAATAGCAAAAATAACAGCGATGTGGTGTGGATTGGAACCAGAGACGCCGGCGCTTTTAATTACAGCTATTCAAAAAATTCATTCTCCATTCCAACATCATTTGTAAACACGTCCGACCCAAACTTTTTTGGAATAACCAAAGATAAAGATGGAATAATTTGGGCCGGATATAATTCAGGGATATTAAAGCTTAACCGAGAAAAGAAGGCCTACTCACTTATTTCGTTATCAGAGCCACTCAAAAGATTAAACAGGCCGGTAGAAGCATTGTGTACCGATAAAGAAAATAGAGTTTGGTTTGGCTATGGTAATAGTTTGTATTTGATGGACAAACAGAATAATATTTATATTCAAAAAATAGAACAACTTATTCCTGGCAAAAATAATCAGGTTTCTAAAATTAGCGTGCTCAATGAAAACGAGCTGTTAATTTGTACTGCAAAAGGATTGGTTAAGTATAATATTAAATCCAATGAAACAAAAATAACTGACGAAGTAATTGTTGCCGATAATCCGGTAAAAATCGAAAACGTGATTTCTTTTTTATCTGATTCAAAAGAAAATTGGTGGTTCGGAGGAGCAGCAGGCGTTTATTGCATAAGAAAAGACGGTGGCACATTTATTTTACGCCATAATAATAGCGACTCAAATAGCATTCTTTCAAATCGGGTTTTAGATATAAAAGAATCTGCTGATGGAAATATAGTTTTAGCTACAACAAAAGGGTTAAGTGTAATTAATTCTAAAGGGGAAAAAATTAAAAACATATTTTCGGATAAAAACCTGAGCAATAATTTTATTTACGGGATTTTAAATGATGATTCCGGAAAATTTTGGCTGAGCACAAACTACGGACTTTCTGTTTACAACCCAACAACTGAAAAATTTAAAAGTTATTCCGCGTCCGATGGTATTTTTATTAACGAATTTAACTCTAATGGATTTTATAAGGCAGAAGATGGAGAATTGTTGTTCGGCGGATTAGGCGGGATAGTAAGTGTTTATCCTCAAAAACAGGTATTAAATAAAAATGTTTCATCAATCATTTTAAGAAGAATTAGCACTCCGGCATTTCAAAACGTTGATCCCGGTGTTAAATTGAATATTCCCTATTGGCAAAATGATATTTATTTTGAATTTTCTATACCTGATTTTTCAGGCGAAAATAATATTGATTTGTACTATCGATTTAAAAATAGAGATACAAATTTAATTAAGGTCAATACTTCTAAATTATTTACACTTTCTTTTATTAACATAGCGCCCGGAAGTTATAACCTCGAAGTTATTGCCATAAACAAAGAGGGCGCCAAGTCTGCTCCTTTTAATTATAGTTTTTCGGTTTCAGAGCCCTTTTGGTCAACCTGGTGGTTTTATTTGATACTGGTAGCATTCACCGTTATATTAAGTTGGCTTATTTACCGAACAAGATTACGTCGTAAAATAGAATATATTCAACAAATAGAAATTATACGAAAAGAGGAAAGCGAAAAAGTAAGAAAAGCCGCCGCGCTGGATTTGCATGATGAGTTTGGAAACGGTCTTACCAGAATATCCATGCTTATTGAAATGATAAAGCTTCAAATGAATAAAGAAAACGGCGAAGCAAATAAACTTTTAGAAGTTATTTCTCAAAACACCGGAAGATTATATCAGGGCACTAAAGATTTTATTTGGTCGATTAACCCGGGAAAAGATAATATTTATGAAATTGTAATCCGTATAAAAGATTATGCCGATGAGGTTTTGTACGGCACAAATATTAATTTTAAACAGGAAGGCTTGCTTGATGAATATAAAAATATTAGGCAAACTCCCACAGCCGGTAGAAACATTACCATGATTTTTAAGGAATGTCTTTCAAACATTTTAAAACACGCAAAGGCAAACGAAATTTCATTTAGTATTCAAAAAGAAAGCGATCGCGTAAAACTAATTTTAGAAGATAATGGGGTGGGCTTTGAAATGAAAGATTATAAAAATAGTTTCGGTATAAGCAATATGTATCAAAGAGCCATGAGATCATCAGCCGAACTTAAAATAGATTCTGTACTAACAAAAGGAACAAAAACAACAGTAATTATTAATATTAACGCAACAAATAACGAAAGCCATGACTAAACGAATTACAATAGTAGAAGACGATAGCATTATTAGAAATGCTTTTGTCACCTTAATTAAACAAGATAAGAAATACGAGGTAATTAACGCGTATTCAGACGCTGAGTCTGCTATTAAGAATATTAAAACCGACGAGCCGGATATTTGTTTGATGGATATTGAGCTTCCCGGCATGAATGGAATAGTAGCTATTTCTAAAATTAAAGCTATACGGCCACAAACGCAAGTAGTGGTAGTAACTGTATATGAAAATGACGATTTAGTTTTTAAGGCACTTTGCGAAGGGGCTTCGGGCTATCTAACAAAAAACATGCCGCTTAATAAATTAATAGATTCATTGCAGGAATTAGAAAACGGTGGCGCCCCCATGAGCACTAACGTGGCCCGTATGGTGGTACAGTCTTTTCATAAAAATCGCCAATCGCCTCTTTCCAATCGAGAGTTGGAAGTGCTGGAATTATTGTCCAGCGGAAAAAGTTATTCAACAATTGCCGATCAACTTTTTGTAGATAAAGAAACTATTAAGTCACACATTAAAAATATTTATTTAAAACTGGAAGTACACTCAAAGGCAGAAGCCATCGAAAAGGCTAAAAAAAGCAAATACATTTAATGATTTTTTCACGTATATAGGGTGAGCATTAGGAATAGTAAATACATTAATTTTACAATAGTTTTTTAATGTTATTAAAGTCCGACTTAAACAGCGCGCTTCTTGCGGTTGGTTGAGTCGGGCTTTTTTTGTTATTGCGGCCACATCTTTTTATTTTGTATTTTTGTTTGAAATTATGAAAAGAGTACTTACGGGAATTCAAAGCACCAACGTGCCGCATTTGGGAAATGTGTTGGGCGCAATACTTCCTGCAATAGCAATGAGCAACGAAAAAGAAACGGAAAGTTTTTTATTTATTGCGGATTTGCATACACTCACATCTCAAAAAGATCCTCAGTTTATTAGAAACAGTACTTACGCTACAGCGGCTGTTTGGTTGGCCTGTGGTCTGGATGTTTCCAAAACTGTTTTCTATAGGCAAAGCAAAGTTCCGCAAGTAACAGAACTAACTTGGTATTTAAACTGTTTTACGCCGTACCCCATGTTAGCAAACGCTCATTCGTTTAAAGACAAAAGTTCAAAGCTGTCAGATGTGAATGCCGGATTATTTACTTATCCCGTATTGATGGCCGCTGACATTTTGTTGTATGATGCTCACTTTGTTCCCGTGGGAAAAGACCAGGTACAACATTTGGAAATGACAGCCGATATAGCCGGGGCCTTTAACAGAAAAGTAGGCACTGAAGTATTTGTTATTCCTCAGGCTAAAACAGATGAACGCGTAATGGTTGTGCCCGGAACAGACGGTCAGAAAATGAGTAAATCTTACAATAATTTTATTAATATCTTCCTTCCGGAAAAGGAACTTAAAAAAATTATTATGAGCGTTGTTAGCGATAGTAAAAGTTTGGAGGACCCTAAAGATCCGGATACAGATAATACTTTTAAATTGTTTTCGCTTTTAGCAACAAAGGAACAAACCAGTGAAATGCGAGAAAATTATTTAAAGGGCGGATATGGTTACGGTCATGCAAAAACAGCGCTTTTCGAATTAATTTTAAATAAGTTTTCTAAAGAAAGAGAAGAGTATAATCGCTTAATGAGTAAAACGGAACTTTTAGAAAATGCGCTTTTAATTGGTGAACAAAAAGCTAATGATATAGCAAACGCCAAACTAAAACTAATTAGAAGTTTAATTGGATACTAAGCGGCTCCGCTTAAATCAACTTCTTGCCTTTCATATTTTTTATCATTTAGTTGGGAATATTTTTAGGAAACTATTCATTTAATCTTCTTTTATCGTAATTTTAAGTAAGATTTTTATAGTGAAAAAGCTTATTGTTATATTCTTGTTTTTTCTGTATTCGTTTACCAATGCTCAAAATTTAGTGGGTAATCCAAGTTTTGAAACAACATCAGGTTGTGGGGGTAATGGACAAATGCCACAAGCCACCGGGTGGAGTGCGCCTCCTGGCGGAATTACCATTGCAGACTTATATACTCCTTGCGCCAGTACAGGAGTAACTTGTTCAAATTTTAATACAGCAGGAAGTATGGCCGGCTGCTCCAACCCCTGTACAGGAGATAAGTATACCGGCCAAATTGCGTATTATACTGCATGTACAAATTGCAGAGAATATTTAAGGCGACAATTAGTTTCACCATTGGTAGCGGGTACAACTTATTTTTTATCATTTCATACCAAGTTGGCACCTTATGCGCGTTATGGGGTAAATAGAATGGGGATGCATGTTGCAACTACCTCTTTAGCGCAACCCAGTTCTAATCAACCCATCCTTGTCACGCCTCAAATAGAAGCCGGTTTAATAACTGACAAAGTAAACTGGACTCAGGTTAGCGGAACATTTGTTGCCGCCGGCGGAGAAAATTATGTAACTATTGGCGTAAACTATAATAATGCCAGTTTAACCATATTTAATTTTGGTAGCTCTGCAAGTAGCTGTGCTTTAGCAAACGCTGCAGCTTATTATTTGGTAGATAATGTTTGGATTGCCCCTGTGGCTGCAGGCCTACCCCCAACCTGTGCTCCGAATAGCACAACTTGTCCAGTTATTTTACCAATTCATTTGTTGAATTTTTCCGCCGTATTTTCGAATGATATTGTTAACCTAAATTGGACAACCGCATCTGAAACAGATAATAATTTTTTTACGGTTGAGCGATCAATTGATGGAATTAATTTCGAAAAGCTAAACACAATAAACTCCAAAGGCAAATTTAATCAGTCCTATCAAACATCGGATATTAACCCGCACAAAGGCGTTTCTTATTATAGATTAAAACAAACCGATTTTAATAATTCATTTTCTTATTCTAATATTCAGGCAGTAAATTCAGACGAAGCGCTATTAGAATTAAACGTTATGCCTAATCCGGCTGAGGATAAAATTGCTGTTACTTTTAATTCAAATAACAATTTGATTTCTATTTTAGAAGTATATGATATACTTAATAAACTTGTGTTTAAAAAGGAAATTGAAATTGTTTCGGGAAATAATTTTCACGAACTTGATTTAACCACACTTAACAAAGGACTTTATTTTGTTAGGCTCCAGGGAAATGAATCAATCCGTCAGATAAAGTTTATAAAAAACTAAAGGAGGATTGATTTATTCAGCTTATTAATTACTCTACCCAGCTTTTATAATATACCCCATCATCAATTTGCATGGCCTCTTTAGTAACCTTAAGTGGCCTAAATGTATCTATCATTACAGCCAACTCAACGGTTTCTTTTTGTCCTATGCTTCTTTCCATGGCGCCGGGAGCAGGACCGTGAGGTATGCCTTTTGGATGTAAAGTTATGTGTCCGGGCTTGATATTATTGCGGCTCATAAAATCTCCGTCAACGTAATATAATACTTCATCACTGTCTATGTTGCTGTGGTTATAAGGTGCCGGCACGGCCTGTGGGTGATAATCATATAAGCGCGGACAAAAACTACAAACTACAAAAGTTGAAGTTTCAAAAGTTTGATGTACCGGAGGGGGCTGATGTACGCGGCCCGTTATGGGCTCAAAGTTATGAATAGAGAAGCCCCAAGGGAAATTATATCCGTCCCAGCCAATCACATCAAAAGGGTGTGTAGCATAAATGATTTCATGCAAGATGCCTTCTTTTTTAATTTTAATCAGAAAGTCTCCTTTTTTATCATGTGTTTCTAATTCGGTGGGCAATTTAAAATCACGCTCACAAAAAGGTGAATGTTCAAGCAATTGTCCTTGTGAATTTTTATATCGCTTTGGCGTATAATAAGGTGCATAACTTTCACAGTATAATAATCTATTATCGCTGTTATCAAAGTGCATCTGATAAATCATGCCGCGCGGAATAATTAAATAATCACCACTCACAAATGAAATATTTCCCATAAAGGTTTTAAGCGTGCCACTTCCTTTATGAACAAAAATCATCTCGTCGGCATCGGCGTTTTTATAAAAGTATTCGGTTTGACTTTTTTTAGGAGCCGCAAGCGCAATGTTACAGTCATTATTGAATAATAATATTTTACGACTCTCTAATACATCATCAGTAGGTTTTAATTCAAAACCCTTTAACAGCAAAGATTTAATATTATTTTCAATAGCTACTTCCGGAGCTAGGGAGTAACTTTTGATAATTTCTTTTACCTGAGTTGGTCGGTGCACATGATACAATAAAGACGACATGCCACTAAAACCTTCGGTGCCAAAAAGCTGTTCATAGTAATGTTGTTTATTATCGCTTTGAAAAACAACATGTCTTTTTTGCGGGAATTTTCCAAGTTTATGGTAGATAGGCATAGTTTTTATTTTATTATGGTGGCTTTAACATGCACCGTTTGATCTAAAATTAAAGTTTGTCCGTTTAAAGTACTGGCGTCAATTTCGAGTGCAACTCTAAATTGAATGCCGGGTTGAAAAATATATTCTTTAATGTTCACATCGTTTAAATCAAGCGCAATTGAGGTAATGCCGGAAGGGATGTTGTTTTTTGATGCAACTAACGTTTCGCTCATTCCCGATGCTTTTATATATATAGTAAGAGATTTTAAAAAATCAAGATTGTCTGTTCCAACCGAAACATTAAACAGGGTTAGTTTAATGGATTCTACCAAACTTTGCGTTGTTTTGTTGGTTGCCAGATGACCGGCCGATGCAGTTGGAATTTCAGGAGTTGTGAAATTTACAGGCGTGTTTAAACTAATGGTGTTAGATGGTACGGATACACTACTAGAATAATTGATGTCAAATTCAGTTATTTCATCAACCTCTTCTTTTGTTTTTTTACAACCATTAAAAACAAAAAGGACAAGAGTCAAGAAACATATGGTTAAGGTTTTATTCATTTTTTGTAAATAAAGATAAGTCATTTTTTAATATTTCCGCTAAATTCGGCCTTAATCGACTTTTATAAACGGATAAACATTCGGGACCATTTTTAATTCTTCCTTTTCTTAATTTTCTTTGTTCTTCAATAGGGAGTTGTGAAATGCGAACGCATTCGGGTGTGCAACAGCCTTTCATTTTTTCAGCGCACTGGTCGCATTGAATAAATAATAAATGACAGTCGTCGTTTTTACAATTAACATGCGTATCACAATTTTGGCCGCACTGATGACATTTAGATAAAACATCGGAAGTAATCCTTTCGCCAATACGCTCATCAAATACAAAATTTATCCCCTTGAATTTACTTTCCAGGTTTTGCTCTTTTACTTCTTTGGCATATTGAATGATTCCGCCTTTTAAATGATTTACATCCTTAAATCCTTTGTGTTTAAAATAAGCGCTGGCCTTTTCACAACGTATTCCTCCGGTGCAATACATTAACACCTTTTTATCTTCTTTACCTTTTAAATGCTCAATTACCAAGGGCAACTCCTCTCTGAAAGTGTCGGCATCGGGACAAAAAGCTTTTTCAAATCTACCCACTTCACTCTCATAATGATTTCTCATATCAATTACTATGGTGTTTTCATCCTCTAAGGCTTTGTTAAATTCTATTGCGTTTAAATAGTTTCCGGTGTTTGATGGATTAAATGTTGGATCGTTTATGCCATCGGCAACAATTTTTGGACGAACCTTTACAATTAATTTGTAAAACGATTTACCGTTACCGTCAACTGCGTGTTTAAAAGGCACGTCAGTAAAATACGGAATAGCATATAGGTGTTTAACAAAATTATCCCAATGCTGGGCCGGCACACTCATTTGAGCGTTAATCCCCTCGTCGGCCAAATAAATTCGCCCGAAGCAACCTAAAGTTGTCCAGGCAATAAATAATTCATCCCGCAGTTTCTGAGGCATTTCAATGTTAACGTAACGATAAAACGAAATGGTTTTACGCTCAGTTTTTTCTTCTTTTAAACGCTGTTTTAAAACGTTTTTGTCTATACGATTTACTAATAATGACATAATAGTTATAATTGCAGGTTATACTATTTATCTTTTGAGTTAAGTTTTGAATTACCGGGGTAATCATACAACAACTCAAAAATATTGTTTACGTTTGCAAAGGTACAAATTAGCATTCAAATTAAGGTATTATGCAAGAAGAAAATCAAAAAATTTTGATTATCGGGGCAGGGGGCCAAATTGGCGTAGAACTAACTGCTAAACTTTCTGAATTATATGGAAGCAGCAATGTAATTGCTTCGGATTTAAAAAATTCAAACGCTTTTATGAATAACCCTTTTGAGGAACTGGATGTGTTGGATAGAAACAAACTTTTTGATATTGTTAAAAAGCATGGCATTACTCAAATTTATCACTTGGCCGCTCTTTTATCTGCAACCGGTGAGCAGAATCCGATGTTTGCTTGGAAACTGAACATGGAAAGTTTATTTCATGTTTTAGATTTGGCCAAAGAAAAATACATTTCAAAAATATATTGGCCAAGTTCAATAGCTGTGTTTGGTCCAACAACGCCTGTGATCAACACGCCTCAATATACGGTTATGGAACCTTCAACAGTGTATGGAATCAGTAAACAAGCCGGAGAACGTTGGTGTGAGTGGTACAATAAAAAGTACGGGGTTGATGTCAGAAGCTTACGATATCCGGGATTAATAGGGTGGAAAAGCGCACCGGGAGGAGGAACAACTGATTATGCAGTACATATTTTTCATGAAGCATTAAAAAACGGAACCTATGAGTGTTTCTTATCTGAGAATACCACTTTACCCATGATGCATATGGATGATGCCATCCGCGCAACAATTGAAATAATGCATGCCCCCTCAGAAAATATTAAAATTAGGGGTAGTTATAACCTTTCAGGCATTAGTTTTAGCCCGAAAGAAATTGCACTGGAGATAAAAAAACACCTACCTTCGTTTAATATCACTTATAAGCCCGACTTCAGGCAAGCAATAGCTGATAGCTGGCCCAAGAGTATAAACGACGAACAAGCCAGGAAGGATTGGGGATGGAAAGAAAAATATGATTTAGCCGGGCTAACCGATAACATGTTGAGCAATCTTAAAAATAAAATATAAAAACAAAAAGCCGTAAATTATTGTTCACGGCTTTTTCATTTTAATAAAATTAAGTTTAACTAACCAAAACCTCTTTTGCGTTTTTAATGGCTATTTGTTGTGCTACATTTTGTGCTAATTCTGTAAATCGCGCCGCCTCTTCGGTATTTTCATTCAACACACTGGGTTTTCCTTCATCTGAAGATTCGCGTATGCTTTGAACTAAAGGCAACTGACCTAACAAAGGTAAATCTAACTCTTCGGCTAATTTTTTTACCCCATCTTTTCCAAAAATATAATATTTGTTTTGAGGAAGTTCCTCCGGCGTAAACCAAGCCATGTTTTCTACCAATCCTAAAATAGGAATGTTTAATGATTCTAATTGAAATAAGGCAATTCCTTTTCTTGCGTCGGATATGGCAACGTTCTGCGGAGTGCAGACAATCAATGCGCCGGTTAATGGAATCTGGCTACACAGGCTAATTTGAATGTCACCTGTACCGGGCGGCAGGTCAACTATTAAATAATCTAATTCTCCCCAAACTGTATCGTAAAATAATTGGGTAAGCGCTTTGGTGGCCATAGGGCCTCTTAACGCAACGGCTTGATTAGGGCCAGCTAAAAATCCAATAGAATTTATTTTTACCCCGTAGCTTTCAACCGGCGCCATCTTTTTTTGCCCATTAAATTCTCCGGGTCCGGGCGCATCATTTTCAACTCCAAACATGATGTGTTGCGAGGGGCCATAAATATCGGCATCCACAATTCCTACTTTTGCGCCTTGTTTTGTAAGTGCTAAAGCTAAATTTGCAGCAACCGTACTTTTACCCACACCACCTTTTCCGCTGGCTACCGCAATAATATTTTTTACATCTTTCAGCGTAGTTTCATCTTTTCCTTTTTTGGTAGTAACATTAGCGGTCATGTTTATTTTAACCTTTGCTTCTTTATCTACATAATGTAAAATCGCATTTACACAGGCATTGTGTATCATTTCTTTTAATGGACATGCAGGTGTAGTTAAAACCACAGTAAAGGAAACTTCTTTTCCATTCACAACAACATCTTTAATCATGTTAAGAGTTACCAGATCTTTTTTCAAATCCGGATCATCAACATATCTCAGCGCATCAATAACCTGTTCAGAAGTAATAGCCATTCGAATTTGTTTTGTAAATTATTTAATACTTGAAGTTCCGGCACCTTGCTGCGGAGGTGCAGGGTTGTTTGAGGGTGTCGATGCCGGCTCACCCAACATCATGGTTTGGGTTGTAACTGGCATTTTAGCCTCATCCAATGCTGTGCGAATAAGATTAGCCATAGAGTCGGCAATAGTTTTTGCTCGGGAATGCATCACCTCTCTGCTTTCAGCGGGCGGACCACAAAAAGAAAAAATTATAGCTATAATAACTAAAAAAATAAATGAACTTTTTTTCATAACGAATTAATCAGATAGCTAAAGTACATAAAAAACAGAAAAGCCCCATACCAAAGGTAATGGGGCTAATCAGCTAACTAAACACAATTTTTTTAGTGTCCCGCTTCAGCAGCAGGAGCAGCTTCTGTAGATGCAGCAGCAGAATCAGTTGCAGGAGCAGCTTCTTCAGTTGGAGCAGCCATAGATTCAGAAATTGCATTTGCAATTGAATCAGTAACTTGTTTTGCACGCTCTTCCATTTTAGCTTTTTCTTCAGCAGATGGTCCGCAAGCAACAGTTGCAACAGCAAATAATGCTACTGCGATAATTGACATAACTTTTTTCATTGTAGGTTTGTTTTAATTTTACGTTTATACCGCTTCCTTAAAAATGTAACCCCCTTTTTTCTTAGAAAAACAAAAACCACGAACTAACTACATGATTATCAGTACATTAAATTTGAATTATTTTTATAAAAAACCCATATAATCGTTGCAGTGTAGGAAATTATTGTATTAAAGAGGTTACCTTTGTTGTACATGAGTATTAACAGCAACAAAGGGCAAACATCAAAAGCTTACTCCCTATTAACCGACCAGCAAATTTTAGTTGGAATGCGGGAGGGAGATAGTGAAGTATTGAGCGCTTTGTATAAGAAACATTATAATATCGTTCTTAAACTTGTTGTAAACAATAGCGGATCTTCTGATGAAGCCGCGGATATTTATCAGGAAAGCATTATCGTTTTATATGAAAATGCCTGTAAACCGGACTTTGAACTTAAATGCCAGCTGCAAACCTATATCTATTCCGTTGCTAAACGACTTTGGTTAAAACAACTGAAGAAAAAAGGAAAATCATTTTTAATGAAGGAAAACGATGAAAATAACATTGTAGATGTAAATGAGGATATATCCCTTCATATAAAAAAGGAAAATGATTTTATGCGAATTGAAAAAAGTCTTGAGGCATTAGGAGAACCATGCGCCACCTTAATTAAAGATTTTTATATTGATCAATTAACTATGGAAGAAATTGCGGAAAAGTTTGGTTATACCAATGCCGATAATGCTAAAAATCAAAAATATAAATGTTTACAGCGGTTAAAAAAATATTTTTTTGAAAACGAAGAGAAAGAAAATTAATGAGAAATAGCAACATATTTGATAAGTATCTGCAGGGAAAACTCAACTCCGAAGAACAAGAACAGTTTGAAGAAAGATTACAGCATGATGAAATATTTTCTAAGGCTTTTCGCGAGCACGCATCATTAATCAACACTTTAAAAAGTCACGGCAAATCAAAAATCTTTAAATCACTTTTAAAGTCTATTCACGAAAAGGAGTATGCCGGTCAAGCAAAAATAATTTCAATTCATCATCAGCCTGAAACATTTGGAAAAAGAGCAGGTCGTACGGCTATGGTGGCGGCCAGTGCCGCAATAATTGCAGTTTTAAGTACCATAACAATATTGAGTACAGGTGGTTATTTTTTTAAGCAGCAAAGTAATCAAATTACAGAGCTGGGATTAAAGCTTAAAGCTACTAACGAGGGAATTGTTGAGGGCCTTACGCGTAACACACAAAAAACCACTTATGCACCTGCTAACTTAGAAGGAAGTGCATTTGCTTTAAATAACTCCGGTTACATTGTTACCAGCCTGCACATGATTAAAGGGGCAGATAGTGTTTTTGTAGAAAACAAATTAATATCTAGAACTAATACTAAAGTTTTATTTACCGACGCAAAATTAGATTTGGCCGTTTTAAAAATTGAAAGGCCCGAGGTTTTTGCTAATTGGCAAGTGCCATTTAATTTTTCGGAAAAAAACATTGAAGTAGGTGAAAAAGTATTTACACTTGGTTTCCCTCGTAAAGACATTGTGTATGGCGAGGGATCATTAAGCTCAAATTCGGGTTATAATAACGATACGTGTATGTATCAGGTTTCTATTCCGGTGAATCCGGGTAATAGTGGTGGGCCACTATGTGATGAGAATGGAAATATAGTTGGTGTTATTCGTGGTAAAATTACCGGCGCGGAAGGAACAAGTTTTGCCATTAAATCAGCAAAAATTTTGCAGTCTATTCGTGAATTAAGCGCAGATACTATCATTATAAATTCAATAAAAAAATCCGGATTAAAAGGCATTAAAAGAGCCGAGCAGCTTAAACGAATGAACCCATACATTTTTAATGTATTGGTATATAAGGCCGAATAATTTAGACGATTAAAATCAAATTTTAACGTTCATTTATTTCCGACTAAATGAACAATCCGGCACTCCTATAACTATCTGAAGCGTATAAAGTTAACAATTAATTAACGCTATTTCAACTAGATTATTAACCGGCCTTATTTGAAATAAATCCAGTTCTGGGCATTTAAGCTTTTCTGTTCGTCGAAAAAAATAAAGTTATTAACAGATTTCTCAGTACCTTTATAGTCCCAATTTTTTAACCATGTTCGAAATTTTAAAACACTTTGAAAGTAAGTACGGAAGCCTGAAAAAGAAAGGTTTGCGCATTGAAGGATTATCAATGATTGATCCGAAAAGAAAAAAACACGTAATCATGGTTAGTAAGCCATTTATGTTTGACAATCGACAGCTTCCTAAAACCTATGAGGGTTTAGAAATTAAAGCAAAAATCGAAGGTCAATTACCTAAAGAGTTTGCCATAAAAAAAGATGTTACCAAAAAGGAATATGTTTGGGCGCCTTTAAATTTTGAAAAATACGTTGATCGTTGCGGAGAGGATATAAAAAAGCAATTCGGAAATCCGGATATGACTCGTCAGGAAATGTTAGACGCTTTAGCGTTTGGAAGTTTTGAAGAGCATAAGAAAAAGAGTGTTCAAATGATGAAAGATGGTAAAATCCCTCCTTTCAAAATGAATTAAAAATAGTAAGCTTCAATTGATTAATTAAGGGTTAGCAATTGTTTGCTTTGGTTCAGAAAATGCCGGTTAATTACCGGCATTTTTTGTGGTATTAATCTACCTGCCGCAGTAAAGTGCGAAATGTGGCATATTTATCCTTATAACGCTCCGAGTGTTCTTTTTGTAAACCGGGCGCAAAATCCTTTTGATATTTTTCTATATCCTCAATACTTTGAAATTTATACTGTACGGAATAGGTTTTACCCTCATCTTCAACATACATTACTTCATGAATTTTAGCCTCAATAAAACAACCGGTTTTTAAAACATCGGGTATGTGCACATGCTTCATCCAGTCAAGCCAATCTTCATGCACATCATGGGTAATATTGATGGTTACATTGTAAATAAACATTCGACTAAAGTAAAAAATTATAAATAATTACTTGCATGTTCCTTCGGCTTAAAGGCCTAATTAGTAATATTAAATAAAGAATATTTGTAACTTTAAGGCTATATGTACAGCACTTTTGTTAATGAACTTCGCTGGCGCGGAGTAATACACGATATCATGCCGGGCACGGAAGAATTACTGGCTCAAGAAATGGTTACCGGTTATATTGGCTTTGACCCTACCGCTGATTCCTTGCATGTGGGAAGCCTTACACAAATCATTACATTAATTCGATTACAAAATGCCGGGCACAAACCCATTGCCCTCATTGGCGGGGCTACAGGTATGGTTGGCGACCCAAGCGGAAAATCGGCAGAAAGAAATTTATTAGACTCGACTACTTTATCAAAAAATATTGAAGGCATTCAAAAGCAACTAAAACATTTTTTAAAATCAGGAAACGAAAAAAACAGTGTAGTTTTTGTGAATAATTTCGATTGGATGAAAAATTATTCTTTTCTGGATTTTATACGAGATGCAGGCAAACACTTAACCGTTAGTTATATGCTTGCCAAAGACTCTGTAAAAAACCGACTTGAAAACGGAATGAGCTTCACTGAATTTAGTTACCAATTGTTACAGGCCTATGATTTTTTTTATTTGTATGAAAATCAAAATTGTAAATTACAATTAGGCGGCTCAGATCAATGGGGAAATATAACCGGAGGCACTGAATTAATTCGTAGAAAGTGTGGGGGAGAAGCCTATGCGCTCACTACGCAATTAATAAAAAAGGCAGATGGGAGTAAATTCGGAAAATCCGAAAGCGGAAATATTTGGTTGGATAAATCAAAAACCTCGCCTTTTAAATTTTATCAATTCTGGATTAATACCGCAGACGATGATGCCGCAAATTTTATTAAAACTTTTACTTTTTTAAGCCAAACTGAAATTGAAAAATTGATTCAGGACCACAATACTGACCCCGGAAAAAGAGTTTTGCAAAAAGCCCTGGCTAAGGAGTTAACGGTAATGGTTCATTCTGAGGCGGATTACAATTCAGCCCTTGCAGCCAGCCAGATTTTATTTAATGGCACAATTGTTGATTTAAGTAACTTAGATGAAGAAACATTTAATGATGTGCTTGAAGGTGTGCCGGTTTTCAATATTTCTATATCTGAATTGGAAAACGGAATTGGTGTATTAGATTTATTAGCTGAAAAAACAAATATATTTAGCAGTAAAGGAGAAGCCCGAAAAATGATACAAGGAGGCGGGGTAAGTATTAATAAGGAAAAAATAAACGCGCCTGAACACATAGTGAACGCAAAATCATTAATAAAGAATAAATATTTGTTAATCCAAAAAGGTAAAAAAAATTATTATTTGTGTAATATAAATTAGCAATGGCACTTAAACATTCACAGCAATTAAAGCTTTCTCAAAAGCTGTTACCGCAACAAATTTTGCTGATGAAATTATTGCAATTACCTACTATAGCCTTAGAAGAACGAATTAAAGAAGAGCTCGAAACAAATCCGGCCCTGGAGGAAGAAGCTGAACAGGTAGAATCAGAAGAATTTGATAACGAAGAAGTAGCAGAAGAGGAATTTGATGAAAACGGAGATTTAAAGGAACAGGAACAAGTAAATGATGTGGAGATGGAAGATTATATGGATGCTGAAGAGTTAGATTCGTATAAATATGAGGTGGTTAACAAAGGAAAAGATGATGACCAAAGAGAATACGTAGTTGTTGAAGGTCCGGGATTCAGAGAGTTGATGGAACAACAATTAGCTATGCGGAACTTAAGCGACCAGGAATTTATTATAGGTAATTATTTAATTGGGTGTATTGATGAGGATGGATATATTAGAAGAGAAGTAGAATTAATAAGTGATGATATTGCATTTAATTACAATGTAAAAACCGACATTACTGAAGTTAAAAAAGTATTGGGTATTCTTCAGGAATTAGATCCTCCCGGAATTGCGGCCACCAATTTACAAGAATGTCTATTAATTCAACTGGAAAGAAAACCTGAAAAAACGAAGGATGTTTTACAGGCAATAGATGTAGTTAAAAACTACATGGAAGAGTTTTCAAAAAAACATTACGATAAAATTTTAAAGAAACTACAAATTGATAATGAAGAACTGAAAGAAATTATTGATGTAATCAAACATTTAAATCCTCGTCCAGGAAATTCCGATTCAAAAGATTTAGGGGTAAGTGAAGTGGTTCCTGATTTCATCGTTTCGGTAAGCGACGGAAAAGTAGAGCTCAATTTAAACAGCAGAAATATGCCTGATTTAAAAATCAGCAAAGAGTATATTGAAATGCTCAAAGAATATTCAAAAAGCAAAGACAAAAGTGGCAAAGAAGCAACCGGATTTATTAAAGGTAAAATTGAAAATGCAAGCTGGTTTATTGAAGCGCTTCAGCAACGCTATACAACCTTGTTATTAACCATGCAATGCATTATGGAATATCAGGAGGAATATTTTTTAACCGGTGACGAAAGCAAAATCAGACCTATGATTTTAAAAGATATTTCTAATCGTGTTGGACTCGATCTCTCTACCATTTCACGGGTGGCCAACAGCAAATATGTGCAAACTCCTTATGGTACCTTTTTACTCAAAACATTTTTTAGCGAAAGCATGAGTACCGATAGTGGAGAAGAAGTTAGTACACGAGAGATTAAAAAGATTTTGCAGGATATTGTAGCGGCCGAAGATAAAAGTAAGCCCTTAACGGATGATGAATTGTGCGATAAATTAAAAGAGAAAGGGTATTCCATTGCCCGCCGAACCGTTGCTAAATACCGCGAACAACTGGATATACCGGTTGGCAGAATGCGAAAAGAAGTATAGATCAATGCCTCAATTTATTGCTACAGTATACAAATACGGTAAAAAGGGAGATAAAACCGGTTGGACATTTGTTGAAATGCCTTTGGATATTATCAGCCAATTGAAATTAAAAAACAGAAGAGAATTTAAAATAAAAGGCTGGATTGATGATGCGCAAATTAAAAGATTAGTTTGTTACCCGGTTAAAAACGGAACCTACATCATTGCGTTAAATGCGGAAGTTAGAAAAAAAATAAAAAAGAGTGAAGGGGATCAGGTAAGTATTAAATTTACTTTAGATAAAAGTGCTGCATTACAATCTCCGGAATTATTAGATTGTTTGAAGGAAGATAAAGTGGCACAAAAGCAATTTGAAAGTTTACCCTTATCGCATCGAAATTATTTTCACCGATATATTTATTCGGCGAAAGGTGCCGATACCAAAGCAAACAGATTAGTAAATGTGATAAATGCCATGTATAAAAAACAAAATTTTGGCGAGATGTTAAGGGAGCTAAAAGAGAATTGAGGATTCGCGGCAGGGATCGAACGGTTTGTTTGAGCCCCCGCTTTTTCAGCGGGGCGAGTAGTGAGAGCCCGTAAGCCGCCCAAATAAAAAAAAGGAGAGCAATCGCCCTCCTTTATTTATTTTTAAAAATTTATTTTAATTTTTTAAAGCTTCGGCACCACCCACAATTTCCAATATTTCTTTGGTAATGGAAGCTTGGCGGGCTTTGTTATAAGTAATTTTTAATTCTTTTTGCATGGCCATAGCATTATCGGTTGCTTTGTGCATGGCTGTCATACGTGCGCCGTGTTCACTAGCCACACTATCTAATAAAGCTTTATAAAATTGAGTTTTTAAACTTAGGGGAATTAAGTTATTTAATATTTCGGCTTCACTGGGTTCAAAAATATAATCTGCGATTTTTTGTTCAGCATTACCCGGTTGAATAGGAAGCATCGTTTCCTCAATTGTAGATTGAACAGCCGCATTTTTAAATTGGTTGTAAACCAATATCACTTTATCAAACTGATTGTTTTTGTAAGCATCCATTACTTGTTGCATCACCGCAGAGGCGGCCTCAAAAGTTAGTTTATCGTACAAATGATTACCATTGTGAGGCATATCAGAGCCGTTTACGATATAACTGGTTTTTCGAAAAGCATCGTTTACTTTTTTACCAACCGGAAGAACTGTTATAGTATGACCGTTTAATTCATTTTTAATTAATGAATTTACGCGTTTAATAATATTGGAATTAAATGCACCGGCTAATCCTCTATTGGATGAGAGCGCAATGATTAACGTGTTTTTCCCGGTTCTAGATGAAGAATAAACATTTTCATTATTATCAGAATTGCCGCTTACGTTTTCTAGAATCTCTTTTAATTTATTTGCATAAGGACGCATTTGAGTAACCGCATCCTGGGCTCTCTTAAGTTTAGCAGCACTAACCATTTTCATGGCGCTGGTAATTTGCATGGTGCTACCAACTGAGACAATTCTATTTCGGACTTCCTTTAAACTTGGCATTTTAAAACCGGATATTCAATATTAATTATATTTACCTGTTAAATCTTTAGCAACTGCCTCCAATACATTCGTTATTTCGTCTGTATATTTTCCGGCTTTTAATTCGTCTAAAGTTGATTTGTGCTTACGTTCCAAAACATCTAAAAATTCTTTTTCAAACTCTCTCACTTTATTTACAGGCACTGCTCTTAATAAATTTTTAGTTCCTAAATAAATAATAGCAATTTGCTGTTCTACGCGCAAAGGCGAAAATTGACCTTGTTTTAAAATTTCAACATTTCGTGCGCCTTTATCTAAGATAGATTTAGTAGCCGCATCCAGGTCTGAACCAAATTTAGCAAAGGCTTCTAATTCGCGGTATTGTGCCTGATCTAATTTAAGAGTTCCGGCAACTTTTTTCATTGATTTGATTTGTGCATTTCCACCTACACGAGATACGGAAATACCTACGTTAATGGCCGGTCTAACACCGGAGTTAAATAAATTACCTTCTAAAAATATTTGTCCATCGGTAATAGAAATTACGTTGGTTGGAATATATGCAGATACGTCGCCCGCTTGTGTTTCAATAATTGGTAATGCGGTTAATGATCCTCCGCCTTTCACCAAATCTTTGATAGATTCAGGTAAATCATTCATGCTTTTAGCAATTACATCAGATGCATTAATTTTTGCAGCTCTTTCTAATAAACGGCTGTGTAAGTAAAACACGTCACCGGGATAAGCTTCACGTCCGGGAGGTCGGCGTAATAATAAGGAAACCTCACGATAAGCTACTGCTTGTTTGGAAAGGTCATCAAATACAATTAATGCAGGTCTTCCGGTATCTCTGAAAAATTCTCCAATAGCAGCGCCGGCAAATGGAGCGTAAAATTGTAATGGTGCAGGGTCAGAAGCGTTAGCTGCAACAACAACGGTATAAGCCATAGCTCCGTTTTCTTCTAATACACGCACGATGTTTGCAACGGTAGATCCTTTTTGACCAATGGCAACATAAATACAAAATACCGGCTTACCCGCTTCAAAAAACTCTTTTTGATTAATAATGGTATCAATACAAACTGCTGTTTTTCCGGTTTGACGATCGCCAATTACCAACTCACGTTGTCCGCGACCAATTGGAATCATGGCATCAATGGCTTTAATTCCGGTTTGTAGAGGCTCAGTAACCGGTTGACGATAAATTACACCCGGGGCTTTTCTTTCCAAAGGCATTTCGTATGTTTTTCCTTGAATAGGGCCTTTTCCATCAATCGGATTTCCTAATGTATCCACAACACGGCCCAACATACCTTCACCCACATTTAAGGAGGCAATTCTTCCGGTTCTTTTTACAGAACTTCCTTCTTTAATTCCTTCGCTTGGTCCTAATAATACAGCTCCAATATTATCTTCTTCCAGGTTTAATACAATTGCTTGCAATCCTGTTTCAAATTCAATTAATTCACCGGACTGTACTTTAGACAATCCATAAATACGAGCAATTCCGTCTCCTACTTGTAAAACAGAACCAACTTCTTCCAATTCAGCTTCGCTTTTGAAGCCGCTTAATTGTTGTCTAAGTATTGCAGATACTTCTGCGGGTTTTATATCAGCCATTTTATTGTAATTATCCTTTATTATTAATTCATACTAGGAACAAATAGGTTCCCTGAAAAATCTTTTTTTAATTTATTTAATTTGCTTGCAATGCTTTGATCAATTTGTTTATCGTTAATAGTTAAAATAAAGCCGCCAATTAAGGAAGGATTTACTTTTTCCATTAATTCAATTTCTCCCTTTACATTTTGTTTTACTAAACTTAAAACACTTTCTTTTAGTTTCGCGTCCAAAGCAATAGCACTTTCAATTTTAACTGTTGTGATATTTTTATAAATTTTATATTGAGCGTCGAATGATGAAGCAATGTGTGAAATATAATTTTCTCTGCGCTTGGAGGCGATTAGGTTTAAAAAACTTAAAGAAAGGGTGGAAATATTTTTTTCAAAGATAGATTTTAAGATGGCTATTTTTTTATCGGTATTTACTACCGGACTTTCTAACAACAAAACAAACTCACGATTAGACTTACATAAAGAGTCAATGATTTGCATGTCCTTTCTGACAACTTCCAGTTGTTTGTTTTCGATGGAAAGATCGAGAAGGGATTTAGCGTATCGTGAAGCAACAATCATATTAATTCATATTTATGTCTTTCATAAAACTGTTTACCAACGTTTTTTGTTTTTCGTCGCTCGACAGTTCTGACTTTAATATTTTCTCAGCTATTTCAATAGATAAAGTAGCCACTTGATTTTTTAATTCTGTAATCGCTGCATTTTTTTCGTTATTTATTTGTTCTCTTGCAGCTGCTACTATTCTTTCGCTTTCTTTAGAAGCTTTAGTTTTAGCTTCGGCAATAATAGCTTCTTTGGTGTCTCTGGCCTCTTTCAACATATTATCACGCTCTTCTCTGGCCTGTGCCAATATCTTTTCATTGTTTTCTTTTAACTCACGCATGTCATTTAAAGCACTTTGCGCACTCGCTAAAGCTTTTTCAATTCCTTCTTCGCGCGTTTTTATTGCGCTTAATATAGGTTTCCATGCATATTTGCTTAACAATACAACCAATAAAATAAATACAATGGTTGTCCAAAATATTAACCCTATTCCGGGAGTTGTAAGCGAACTTAGTATTAAAAGATTATTCATGTTTTAGTATTTAATTTAATTTTAAAAAAAGCTCCGCGCCAACCGCACGGAGCAATTTTTTTAGTTTCCGCCTTGCATTAAGGCTACAACTACACCGAATAAAGCAACACCCTCGATAAGAGCTGCTGCAATAATCATTGTTGTTTGAATTTTGTTGTACATCTCAGGTTGACGTGCAATAGCTTCTACTGCATGACCTCCGATTTGTCCGATACCGATTCCGGCTCCTATCACCGATAAACCTGCACCGATTGCTGCGATACTTCCAGTCATTTTTTTTGTTTTTTATTTGTTTTTATTTGTGTTAATGTTTTTCTCCTGATTCTTCATGGTGATGTTCAACCCTTGCGGAACCAATAAATAATGCGGTTAATAATGTAAAAATATAAGCCTGTAAAAGCGCAACTAAGCATTCTAATACGTCAATAAACAATCCAAATGCGATGGACAAAGGAGAAATCCATAAAGTTTTAAAAATAAATATCAGGCCAACTAAACTAATTATGATGATGTGCCCGGCTGTCATGTTAGCGAATAAACGTATCATTAAAGCAAAGGGCTTTGTGAAGATACCTACAATTTCTAAAGGGATCATCATGGGCCATAGCGCTTTGGGTGTAGGTGGCATAAAAATATGTCCCCAATAATATTTGTTGGCCCCTAAATTGGTTACCAATAAAGTAATTAAAGCCATCACGAAAGTAAATGCAATATTACCGGTTAAGTTGGCGCCAATAGGAAGCATTCCGAATACGTTGTTTATCAATATTAAAAAGAAAACCGTTAACAGGTAGGGAACGTATTTTTCATATCCGTGACCAATATTGGTTTGCGCAATATCATCTCTAACAAAAGTAATTAAAGGCTCGAAAAAAGACTGCTTTCCTTTAGGAGCGGAGGTAACGCCGGTTTTTTGATAAGCGCGGGCAATGGATGTGAAAAGTAAAAACATGACAAAGGCCGAAATAAGTAATTGCGCAGCATTTTTTGTAATCGAAAAATCATAAATTTTTTCAGCTTCATCATTTGATACAATTTCCTCTTCCACTAACCGGTAACCGTTATATTCTGCATGTCCATGCTCAAAAACCGAAGATGAAAAAAACTGAAGACCTTTGGTGTTAGAATAAATTATACACGGAAGTGGGATAGCAACGGCATCGTGTCCTTCTCCCCACAAGTGCCAAGAGTGCGAATCCAAAATGTGTTCAAAAGCTACTTTGGTTATATTTACTTTTTCCTCATCATTGTGTTCGGTGTGGGCAATAGCGGCGTGTTCAACTTCGTCCGGCTCAGATGAAAATGTAGGCGCTGCTAATAAACATAGAATTAACAGATAAACGCTTTTAATTTTCCAAAATGTACTGCCAATCGAACTCATTATACAATGCTACTTTTTTCGGGTGCAAATGTATGCATTTTAAAGTATTTTAAAAGAATTTTTTAAAGAATAATACAGGTGATATTAATCATCGCGTTCTGTTGAAAACTAAGTTTAATTCGCCTCTTTTATAAGTTAAACTGTTCCAATCTTTTACCTAATTTTTAAACCGGAAAACCACTCTTTAAATAAGGAAAAACATGAATTATTGGTTAATAAAATCTGAACCTAATGTATATAGCTGGGATACCTTTGTGAAGGATAAAAAAGTGGTTTGGGACGGAGTCAGAAATTACGCGGCCAGAAATAACCTAAAGGCAATGAAAAGGGGCGACTTGGCTTTGTTTTATCACAGTAACATTGGATTGAATATAGTTGGGGTAGCGGAAGTTACCAAAGCAAGCTTTCAGGATCCTACCACTCTAGAAGAAGCCTGGGTTGCTGTTGAATTTAAACCACACAGTGTTTTTAAAAAACCAATTGGTTTAAACGAAATCAAATCTCACCCCTTATTAAAAAGCATGAAACTTGTAAAAATTTCAAGATTAAGCGTTAGCGACGTTGCTCCTGAGGAATATACTATAATTTGCGAACTGGCGCAGTGCACAAGGCTTAAAAAATGAACGTTTTGGTTACTTAAATAAAAATAACGATCGGTTTAATAACAAACCTTCACTAATTTAAGTAAAAGTAATATGCTATACTTCAGCTTAAACGTCATTGTCAAAAAGCCCTTTCTTTTTAATCGACAATTTAAGCCAAAACATCGACAAGTTTTTTGTTATTGAGTGCTATACTTGAAGTTATTTATTTTTGATGATTTTTCAATTTAATTATGAATTACATCTTTTTTCTATGCATTAAACTCATGAGCGTTATAGGAAAAGCCAAAGAATTTAGTGGTAAAATAACTTTGATGAATTAAATAAATTCGTATTCTAAATATGAATAAAACAGGATTATTTGTTAGGCTGAACTAGAAATTAGTCAATCTGCTTTTACTGTCAAATCTTTGAAAATTACTTCTTGTAAAAAAACAAGCAGAATATTTATTTTATGCATGAATCAGTACTAATTAATTTAATTCGGAATACTTTTATGTTTTTCTATTCCTAATTCATTAAATATTTGCAATAAAACCAAATTAGCCACACAAAAAAGTAAATTAGGCTTAAGCAGATGTTTTTTAATAGGCAAAAAAATTGTTTTATTATTTTATCCCAATGCCAAAAACTTAATTGTAATATTCGATAAATGAAGCCCTTTTGAAATGGTGAAGTTTGTGTTATCATAAATAAAACTAAAATCAAAAAATGGGCGACAAATTTAAAAACAAAGTAGTATTAATAACTGGGTCAAGCGCTGGTTTGGGAAAAGTAACGGCTTTGGAATTTTGCGCTAAGGGGGCTAAGGTAATCCTTAATGGCAGAAACGAGAACAAGCTCAAAAAAGCGCAAAACGATTTTAAAATGCTCGGATTTGAAGCGAATTATTTTGTAGCCAACTGTTCTATATATGAAGACTGTTGTAAATTAACCAATTTCGTATTAGATACATTCGGTAAAATTGATATCGTTATAGCCAACGCAAGTTATAGTATGAACGCGGGGTTTGAAGATTCAAGCCCTCATGTCTTTAAAGAAACAATAGATAGTAATATTTATAGCGTAATAATGCCACTTTTTACTTTTTTACCCCACCTTAAAAAAACATCAGGAAGTTTTATCATTATAAGTTCAGTAGCTGCATTACATGGTTTACCAACGGCTTCTGCATATTGTGTTGGGAAAATGGCACTTACATCCTTATATCAGTCAATTTCTGCAGAATTAAGTATGTATGACCTGCACTTAGGTATAATTTACCTTGGCTTTATAGAAAATGATAAAAATAAAACGACATTTAATGGAACGGGAATGCAAGTGGCTGTACCAAACCGAAATAAATTTCTTCAACAGCCACAGAAAAAAGTGGCCGGTTCAATAATTAAAATGGTTCAATTTCGAAGATCAAAAATGATCTTAGGCATAACCGGTAAATTCATGTTTTTCTTAACACATTATTTTCCCGGCTTAGTACTTTGGATTGCTAAAAAGAATCAACAAAAAATAGGTATAAAAAAGCAAAATGAAGTTGTGCTAAGAAACCAGTAAAAATGATTCTTTTTGTTTTAATCCAGCGGGATATTGTTTTCTTTAAAAACCCTTAAAATTTTTATAAAAGTATCATATGCGTTTTCACTTTCCCAAATATACGAGTTGAACGCAATACCATCAAAGCCCAAATCAAATGTTTTTGTTACGGTATCACTGGTAGTTCCTCCTCTGGCAATTAGCTTTTTATTACTGTTTTTTATTGCAGCTACAACACCCTCTTCGTAATAACCACTGTAAAATCCGCCGGTAATGCTGTTATACATGGTTCCTAAGAAATAATAATTAAAATTGTAATCTTCCTCTGTATAAACATATTGAAGTCGGGAATAAGATCTAGACTTAAGCGTGGTTTGAAATTTTAGTTTTAAGCGTTGTCGAACAAACCAATATTTCCACTTTTTAACCAAATGCACACTTGTTAAATGAATACCTTTAAGATTAAATTTTAAAGCTAATTTATGGTGAGAGTGTATAACAATTCTGTTGTGATAAATTTCAGGAATCTCTTTAATGTAATTGCTTAGTTGATTTGTGGAATAACGAGGTTTACGAATATGTAGTGTTTTAAGCCCCGACTCAAACATTTTAATTATAAAACCAATTTCATTTTCTTTGTCTTTAGAAGGGGTAATAACAATTAATTTCATAATTCAGCAAAGCTTAAGCGTATAAAAGTAATTTTTTTTTAATTTTAAAACTAATTCAACGTTATGCGAAAAGCTTTTTTTTATTTTTTATTAAGCGGCTTGGCCTTTCATTTTTTAATGATTATAACGTATGACCTTAGACCCAACCCTATATCTCAAAACTATATATATCCTTTATTTCACCAATACTGGAGGTTATTTGTTCCCCCTCCGAAAAACAATTATGAAGTAAAATTGATTTTAACTAACGGAAAAATCGAAAGTCTAAATGATTATTACGTTTCCGGCTTTGGTAAAAATTTAATTTTTGACCAAGAATCGTCGGTTTTGGCACTTACTAATGCCGCAACAGTATTTGAAAGGAATGCGTATGCTCTTGGAATAAACAACGGAAATAGTCAAAAAGACAAGAACTTCGAAATACTAAACAAAATAGCTAAAAATATGTATTTAAACGCTGGGGGGGCTGAAGGGATAAAAGGGGTGGTTTTAATTATTAAATCGCATAATGACACTTTGCCCTTAAGAGTTTACTACGGTTCTTAATAAATTATTTTCAACATTTTCACTGTAAATATTTAAATATTCAGGCAAATAATGCTACCTATTCAGAATTTAAAATTGTATTATTGTAGCCTTGAATTTTAACGAATTTTAGGTATGAGATTAGGCTTTGATATATTAGGCGGTGATCACGCTCCCGACCATTGCCTGGATGGAGTTATTCTTGCATCAAAAGAATTAGCCAATGATGTAAAGCTGGTTTTATTTGGCGATGAATCATATGCTAAAGCGTATTTTAAAAATAAAGGAATAAATGCAGATTTATTTGATTACGTACACACAACCGAAAATATTGAAATGGGGGAGCATCCCACAAAAGCTTTTTCTCAAAAACCGAATAGCAGTATTTTTTTAGGCTTTAAACACCTGAAGGAAGGTAAAATTAATGCATTTACAAGTGCGGGAAATACAGGCGCAATGTTAGTTGGTTCCATGTTTACCGTAAAATCTGTACCGGGTGTTATTAGGCCTTGTATTACCGGTGTTGTACCGAAAGAAAACGGAGGTTACGGTATATTATTAGACGTGGGCACGAATGCTGACTGTAAACCTGATGTGCTTTATCAATTTGGACTTTTAGGTTCTATTTGGGCCAAAGAAATAAATAAAATACCAAATCCAAAAGTTGGACTGTTGAATATCGGAGAAGAACCTGAAAAGGGAAATTTAGTTTCTCAAGTAGCTTTCAATTTAATGAAGGATACAAAAGAGTATAATTTTATAGGCAATATTGAAGGGAATGACGTATATTCTGATAAAGCAGATGTAATCGTTTGTGAAGGCTTTGTTGGAAACGTTTTATTAAAAAACGCTGAGTCATTTTATAAACTTATAAAAAAGAGAAACAGAAGCGATGAGTATTTTGATCGATTTAATTATGAATTGTATGGCGGCACGCCAATTTTAGGAATAAACTCGAACGTAATTATTTGTCATGGTCATTCAAGTCCTGTTGCCATAAAAAACGCGTTAATTCTGGCGAAAGAAATGGTAAATACTAAACTCGAAGAAAAAATAAAGCAAGTTTTTCAATAATGATTAGAGCAGCAATTACCACCGTAGCCGGATACTTACCTGACAATATTGTAACTAACGCAGACTTAGAAAAAATTATAGATACAACAGATGAGTGGATTACCACGCGAACCGGCATAAAGCAAAGACATATTGAAAAGGACCCCAAAAAGGCAACTTCAGATATGTGTGTTGAAGTTGTAAAAATGATTTGTAAGAAGCGAAGAATAACGCCCGATGAAATTGATTTGTTGATTTGCGGTACAGTGACTCCGGATATGGTTTTTCCTTCAACCGCAAATGTAGTTTGCGCAAAGGCCGGTTTAACAAAAGCCTGGGGCTACGATTTGTCGGCGGCCTGTAGTGGGTTTATTTACGGATTAGCAACAGGTACACAGTTTATTGAATCCGGCAGATATAAAAAGGTTTTAATAATCGGTGCCGACATGATGAGTAGAATTATAGATTTTGAAGACCGAACAACTTGCGTAATTTTTGGAGATGGGGCAGGAGGAGTACTTTTAGAACCATCTGTTGACGATAACGGCATTCAAGATTTTGTATTACACAATGATGGAAATGGAGCTGTACACTTACACATGAAGGCCGGAGGATCTTTAAATCCCGCTTCGATGGACACGGTGACTAATAAAATGCATTATGTACATCAGGAAGGTCAAACCGTATTTAAACATGCGGTTTATAATATGGCAGAAGTAAGCGCAAACATTATGGAGAAAAACAAACTTTCTTCCAATGATGTGAATTGGCTGGTGGCTCATCAGGCCAATAAACGAATAATTGATGCCACAGCCTCCAGAATGGGGATAGGTTCAGAAAAAGTAATGATGAACATTGAACGTTATGGAAACACCACGGCAGGAACTATTCCATTACTTCTCTGGGATTATGAAAAACAACTGAGAAAGGGTGATAATTTAATATTTTCCGCCTTCGGCGGCGGATTCACCTGGGGTGCCATTTATGTGAAATGGGCCTATGATGGTGATAAAGTAAATTCCTGATTTTTTTATTTTGGTTAATATCGGAAATATTCAACTACCCGATTTTCCGTTATTGCTCGCACCAATGGAGGACGTTAGCGATCCGCCTTTCCGATACGTTTGTAAAAAATATGGCGCTGATTTAATGTATACCGAGTTTATCAGTAGCGAAGGTTTAATACGCGATGCGATAAAAAGCAGAAAAAAGCTTGATATTTTTGAATATGAAAAACCAATAGGCATTCAAATTTTTGGAGGAGATGAAGAGGCTATGGCGCTTTCTGCTAAAATTGTTGACGCAACGCAACCAGATTTGTTGGATATTAATTTTGGTTGTCCGGTAAAAAAAGTAGTTTGTAAAGGCGCCGGCGCCGGGGTATTAAAAGATGTTGATTTAATGGTTAGGTTAACCCGGGCTGTTGTTAAGTCAACTTCGTTGCCGGTTACGGTGAAAACCCGTTTAGGCTGGGATGAGAAAAGCATTAATATTTTAGAAGTTGCAGAAAGGTTGCAAGACGAAGGCATAAAAGCATTAACTATTCACGGAAGGACCCGGGCACAAATGTATAAGGGCGAAGCGAATTGGGAAAAAATTGCAGAGGTAAAAAGTAATCCTAAAATAAAAATTCCAATATTTGGCAATGGTGATATTGATTCACCTGAAAAAGCGATTGCTTATAAGAATAAATACGGTGTAGACGGAATAATGATTGGAAGAGCAGCAATTGGATATCCATGGATATTTAATGAAATAAAACATTTTAATAAAACTGGTCAAAATTTACCAAAGCCGACTATTGAAAATAGAGTAGAAGTTTGTCAGCAACATCTGCTAAAATCGGTAGAATGGAAGGGTGACAAGTTAGGCGTATTGGAAATGCGAAACCATTATGCAAACTACTTTAAAGGGATTCCGAATTTCAAAGAAATGAGAACGAAATTGGTGACATTAAATAAACATGAAGAGATTTTGGATACTTTGGGCGAAATAAAAGAAATCTATTCTCAAATTTGATTAGCCAACTTATTTTACAAGCGTAGAAAAAGGTTTTTAATAAAATCACGCGTTGCAATTTCCTTATAATTGTCACCAAATGCATGATTCCACATAAATGGTAGATTAATGCTAACGTCAACCATTTTGTTTAAAGTATTTTCATCCCAATTTTGGCTCAAATTTTGTGGCAAAACTATTTTATGTTTTTTGATCATTTCCTTAAATTCTTTTACACCTTGTGGATAAATGTCTTGCAAATGTTGAAATAATACGCAATTAGCAAAACAATGTCTGGTACCATGAATTTTTGAAAGACCATAACTTAGGGCATGGCAAACACCAACCTCGCTGTATGTTAAACTTAAACCGCCCATTAATGAAGCCACCATTAATTTGTTATTATTTTCTTCTGTTTGTCCGGCGGAATCATTCAGATATACCTCACGACATAAGGATAAAGCTTGATCTCCATATGCAATACTAAAGGCATTATTTCTGATTCCACCGTGGGATTCAATACAGTGTATATAAGTGTCCATTCCTGTATAAAACCACCAATTAGTAGGTACCGTGGCTATTAACTCCGGATCTAAAATAACCTGATTAAACACCGTCCAATCGCATTTTAAACCTAATTTTTTTTCAGGCCCGGTGAGTACTGCAGTCATTGAAACTTCAGCCCCTGTTCCGCTTATTGTAGGGATGCCCAAATGATAAACACCTGGTTTTTTTATCAAATTCAAACCCTGATATAAAACTGAAGATCCTTCATTGGTTAACATTAAAGATAAGGCCTTGGCTATATCCATAATACTTCCACCACCTATTCCAATTACACCACTTGGCAAACCTTTCTTATTTAAAATTTCATCGCGTAAGCTGTCAACTTGCTGCGTAGTGGGTTCATAAGGGTCAACATCAATAAAATAAATTAAATCTTCTTTTTTGTTTTGCAGCTTTTCGGACAACGGCTTGTCTTTAAAAAAATGATCTATTAGGTAAACAAAATATTGTTTGTTTTCTTTTCTAACAGGGGCTATGGTTTCTGCTAATTGTGAGAAAGAACCTCTTCCGTATGTTACCTTATCTATATTTTTGAAGTTTTTGTGTTGCATGTTTTTAACCGGGGGAATATTGTTTAGTTTAAAAAAAATTACCGGGTAGAAATATTCGAGTATCTAGTATTGACCTCATCCCAATTTACCACATTCCACCAGTTTTCAATATATTCAGCGCGTTTATTCTGATATTTTAAATAATAAGCATGTTCCCAAACATCTAAAGCTAATAAAGGTTTGCCCTGTACGCCCTCTAATTTCATAAGTGGATTATCCTGATTGGGGGTTGTTGTAATTTTTAATTGCGCTTCGGACGTTAAGATTAACCAACACCAACCGCTCCCAAATTGTGATAATGCATTTTTTGCAAATTCAGTTTTAAAATTTTCATAGCTGCCAAAGCTTGCGATGATACCTTTTAATATTTTCCCGCTAGGACTATTGTCTTTTTTCTCAGGGTTTGATTTTAATAAGGTCCAAAATAAGGAGTGATTATAATGCCCTCCTAAATTATTCCGGATAACAGGACTTGTGAATTTATCAATATGCGTACATTTTACTTCGTCGCTTGATTGGTAATCTATATTTGTTGAAGAAGTATCATTTAATTTGTTTACGTAGGATTGATGGTGCTTAGTATAATGAATTTGCATAGTTTCTTTATCAATAAATGGCTCTAAAGCATCATACGCATAAGGTAATTCGGGTAATTGAAATGGGGAATTGGAAAGATTAGCATTTTGATGTGCCACATAAAAGTTTTTTGCACCCCAAGTCTTAGAAATAATTAGGCTTAAGGTTAATAACCCACTTTTTTTAAGAAATAATCTTCTGCTATTCATTTTTAAAATTGAATAAGTACTTCGTTTTTTTCAACAGCTTTCCCTTTGTTGGCAACAACTTTTTTAACCAAGCCGTCGCTTGGACTTTTAAGTATATTTTCCATTTTCATGGCTTCAAGAATAATTAAAGCATCTCCTTTTTTAACTTCTTCTCCTTCTTTCACCAAAATACTAAGAACCATTCCGGGCATTGGCGCTTTTATATCACTTATTTTTTTGGTTGATAAATTATCCATCCCTAAATTTTTCAATAATAAATCGTACTTGTCTTGTAACTGAATATTGAATTTAGTGTTGTTTATTTTTAAAACCATGCTTTTTTCTTCAGCATTTAACTTCAATAAATCAACATTAAATGATTGGTTATTATAAATCAAATGAAATTGATTGTTATTTATTTTAATGAAAGACCCCTTTAAAAATAAATCCTGAATGTCTCCTTGAAAAGCATCTCCATTAATTTGGATGTTGGTTTTAATAGAGGTTTGGCTGTTAATGATTATATTATACATGTTTTACAAATTTAATTCATTAAAACAAAAAACCCTCTTCAATTGAAGAGGGTTTTAAAAAAATATTAAGTGAAAAATTTATTTTTTAATAAATTCACCCATTTTATTATCATAATTCAAAAAGTATCCGCCTTTAGGTAAATTTTGAACTTCTACTATACTTCCAAATCCTTTTTTAACCACATTACCGTATTGATCATAAATTTCATATAAAGTTTCCATAGGCTTATCAGATTTACCTTTCAAAAAGAAGTTAACGTTTTTGCTGGCCTTAATCGGAGCAAATTCAATTTCCGAAACGTCACTTACAAAATCTACCGGCTTACTTAAACGAGGCTGTCCGCTATAATCCGTTTGACGAACACGCACTTGATTTTTTCCGCTATGAGGAACTACTTTAAAGGAATATTGATTGCTGGTTGGCGTACCTACTCCGTCAACTTCACCAACTTTTACCCATTTATTCCAGCGAAACTGTTCAACTGAAAAAGCAAGTTTACCTGTTTCTGATTTAGTTGTCCACTTAATGGTTCCATCTAAATCAGCGGTCATACTTACTACTTCATATGTACTTTTTGGTTTTAAAACTTCCGGATTTAATATTTTTGGTTTACAGTCTTCTTTATGAATGAGTTTAATTTCTACTTTATCACCAATGTTTAATTTCCAAGGTTTAAAGTCAACTTCAAATGCACTTGAGTTCACCTCATCGGTGGTAATGTTCCCATTTACCTTTACTTCAGTAACACAAAAACCTACTCCGCTACTACTGGCATAAGGATTTTGAACATATAAATTCTTTCCCTGATAGTTACCCTCAAGAATTATTACTCCACCCTGAGCCTTAGCTTGGTGAAACCCTACTGAAAGGAAAAGAAGAGACAAAACAAAATTTTTCATCGACTAAACTAAAGAAGTTAGCGTTGCAATATTATAACGTTATTTTTGAATATCAAAATATATTTTCATGAATATTTCACTAATATTAGAGTAAAATGTATAGTTTTGTTTACTAAAAACTAAGTATTTATGAGGATTTTCGGTCTATTTCTTGTTTCCACGATTAGTATTATGGTGATTACTGCTTGCGGAGGAGATCAGGACAAGGGGAGTAACGAGCGTTTAAGTGGCAATAAGGTGCTTAGAATTGCTGAAGTGAATGCGCCAATAAGTATTTTCCCTCATAAGTTAACTAACAACGTAGAAGCGCTTATTGCCTCTCAAATCCACGAAGGATTAGTTAAAATAAACCCTAAAGATTTGAGCATTATGCCCGGAATTGCCGAAAAATGGGAAATTGGCCCGGATGGCAAAACAATCACCTTCTTTTTAAGGAAAGACGCTCAATTTCAGGAAGATGAGAAGGTAAAAGGCTCGAATTATAAGGTTACATCAAAGGATGTAAAGTTCACATTTGAATTATTATGTACAAATAGAAAGGATAATTATCATTTTCAAACAGTATGCAAGGACAGGCTAGTGGGCGCAAATGATTACTATGTAAATAGCGATAAAGCAGAAAAAAATGAAATTAAAGGTTTAAAAATAATTGATGATTATACTTTTTCCGTTGAGTTATTGAATTCTCCTCAAATCTTTTTACAGATACTTGCAAATCCGGTGGCTTCAATCATCAATAAAAAAGTATATGATCGCAGAAAGGATAGTTTAAATACAGGCTTGGGGCCATTTATTTATGATTATAAAGCTTCAAACAAAAAAAGACATGTATTATACAGAAATAAGAATTATTACGCAAAAAACGCTAAAGGTGAATCGTTGCCTTTAATTGACTCGTTAATTATTGATGTGGTTGCTTCTTCTGAAGAGGCATTACAAGGATTTAAAAGCGAAAAGTTTGATTTAATCACATCCGTTCCAAGTAATCAATTAAAAAGTTTGGTAGAAGAAAATATTGGAGATTTTAAAGGTAAATCTCCTAGATATATTATTGAACAAAAACCGGAAATGCTTAGTTCTTTTTATGCTTTTAATGTGAATAAGGAGCCGTTTAATAACTTAAAATTAAGACAGGCCTTTAATTATGCAATAGACAGAAACCGAATCATTGAAAAAGTATTGTTTGGCCAGGCTCATGGTCCGGCTGAAAACGGAATTGTTCCTCCTTCATTTTCTTATTATCCTTCTCATACCATTAAAGGATACACGTTTGATGTTGAAAAAGCAAAAGCACTCTTAAAAGAAGCCGGTTATCCGGAAGGAAAAGGTTTACCGGAGATTCAATTACTTGTAAATTCAGGAAACTCAATAAATAATTCAGTTGCTGTTGAAATTCAAAAGCAACTTAAGAATAATATAAATGTAAATATTGGATTTGAATCTATTCCAATTTCAGAAAAGTTTTATTTAGAAGTTAAAGGAAAAGCAGAAATGTTTCGTGAAGGATGGGTTGCCGATTATCCTAGCCCGGAATCCTTTCTTTCCGTGTTTTATGGAGAGCCCGTTACTAACGACACAAGCCAAATGGCATTTCCAAACACAACAAAATATAAAAACTTAGAGTTTGATCGGTATTATAAAATGGGGAGAGATGCAGTGAATACCGATTCAGCAACAAAATATTTTTTAATTGCCGAGCAAATATTAATTGACGATGCCCCACTTATTCCGTTGTGGTATGATAGTAATTGCCGATTGATTAATTTCCGAATTAAAAATTTTTATACTAATGCATTGCGTTTTTATGATTTTACGCAAGTAGATATAGTGGATGAGCCCAAACAATAACGTCGTTCGGCATATTTTTTATTTAAATGCCAATGACAAATAATTTGTATAACCAACCTAACGCATGTTTATTGGCTTTTAAAAAACAAATATTTTTGTTGTGTGTTTTATTTGGTGGTTTCAAAGCATTGGGTCAATATAAAATTACCGGTAAAATTTATTCGAACACTAATAAAGAAGCTTTACCCTTTGTGCCGGTAATTATTAAAGGCACAACGCAAGGCGCTCAATCAGATTTTGACGGAAATTTTGTAATCAATTGTTCTAAATTGGGTGATTCTATCATTGCATCATACGTTGGCTATAAAAGATCAGCGCGGGCAATAAATAAAAACCTACAACAGCAAGTTATCAATATTCCAATGGAAGATGTGGGTGGTTTATCGTTGGATGAGGTTGTTGTAAAGGCCGGTGAAAATCCAGCACACCGAATTGTGAGAAACTGTGTAAAGAGAAAAGATGTAAACAATCGAACTAGTTTGGAATCTTTTGAATACGAAACCTATAATAAGCTGGAGTTTGATTTAAATAGAATTCCAAAAGAAATGCGAGAGAAAAAATTACTCAAACCCATTAGTTTTATTTTTGATAATGTGGATAGTGCATTTAGTGGCGAAAAACCTTCCCTTCCCTTTTTTATCGTAGAAAACCTTTCTCAATTTTATTATAAAAAAAACCCAACCCGAAAAAAAGAAGTGGTAATTGCTTCCAAAATTACCGGAATGGAAAATTCGAGCGTTTCACAGGTTCTCGGAGACATGTATCAGAATATTAATGTTTACGACAACAATATTCTTGTATTTAATAAACAAATGCCAAGCCCTATTAGCGATAACGGTTTGTTTTATTATAAATATTATTTGGAAGACAGCGCTTTTGAAGGGAATCAATACATCTATCACATTCGGTTTAAACCTAAACGAACTCAAGAATTAAGTTTTACCGGAAATATGTGGATTGCCGATACTACCTGGGGCATCAAACGTTTGGAGATGAGTATGCCTAAAGAAGCCAACATAAATTTTATTAATAGCGTTAATGTTATACAAGAGTATAATTATTTCGATAGCATTTGGTTTTTACAAAAAGATAGGCTTGTTATTGATTTTGCACCTACCAAAAAAGCAATTGGATTTTACGGACGTAAAACAACTTCATACAAAAAAATAAAGTTTAATGAACCTAAACCGGATAAGTTTTATGAGTTTGGCGATCGCATAGTAGTAGACGATAGCGTTTCTAACCGCTCGGATGAATTTTGGGCGCAAAACAGACACGATAGTTTAACGATACGTGAGAAAAAGATATTTAAAATGATCGACACTATTCAATCCTTACCAATTTATACCACTTGGGTTGATGTTTTTTATTTATTGGTGGCGGGGTATAAAAAATTCAACAATTTCGAAATTGGCCCATATTCTAATTTAGTATCTTATAATAAAGTTGAAGGCCTTCGATTGCGTTTCGGAGGAAGAACCAGCGAAATATTCAGTAAATGGTATGAGTTGTCAGGATATGTTGCTTATGGCGTTCTGGATGAAAAGTGGAAGTATTATATCGGCTTCAAAAGTTTTTTATCCAAAAAACCCGTCCGGCAACTCATAGGTGTAAATTATAAAAGTGATTACGAAATTTTAGGGCAAAGTTCAAATGGATTTTCACAAGACAACGTATTAGCGTCATTCTTCCGGGCAAACCCGTTAACTAATTTAACCCGTGTTGACAAAACGGAAGCGTATTATGAGCGAGAATGGTTTCCCGGACTTATTACCAAAACTTTTTTAGCGGGCAGACAATTCACTCCATTAGGCACAAATAAATATGAGTATTTAAAAAAAGACGGCACGCGGTCAGAAAAAGAAAATATCACCAATACAGAAGTGCGACAACAAATCCGTTTTGCCTGGAAAGAAAAGTATGTGGGTACAGGATTTACCAGAGTATACTTGGGAACAACCTATCCGGTTATTCAAATGACTTATGCAAAATCATTAGCCAACGCGTTTAAAGGGGAATATGATTATCATAAATTAGTTATGAATATAAGTGATAGATTTAGAATCACCCCAATTTTAGGATATACAGATTATACGATTGAGGCCGGGAAAATTTGGGGAGCGGTTCCCTATCCGTTAATGGAACTTCATGGCGGTAATGAAACTTATATTTACGATTATTTGGCCTTTAATATGATGGACTATTATGAGTTTGCCAGCGATCAGTTTGTTTCTGCAGCTATGTTTCATCATTTTGAAGGTTTGTTTCTGAATAAAATACCATTATTACGCAAATTAAAATGGCGTGAAGTGGCAACGGTTAAAGGAGTGTGGGGAATAGTAAATGAAGTCAACAGAAAAACCTTGCTTTTCCCCTCCACCTTAAAATCATTAGATAAAGGACCTTATTTGGAAGCTAGCGTTGGTATAGAGAATATTTTTAAAATCTTCAGAGTAGATGCATTTTGGCGTTTAAATTATCAATTACCCAGGGCGATTGATAATTTCGGATTCAAGTTTGGATTTCAATTGGCCCTTTAATTTAATTATAGCCTTAACTTTATTTATCATTCTGATTTCTATTTTTCAGAAAATGATATTCGCTAAACATGAAAAAACTTTAACTTTGATGTAAATGATACTAAGAAGCGAAAACCTGGTCAAAAAATATAAAAGCCGAACTGTGGCCAATAACGTTTCTATTCAGGTAAAACAAGGAGAAATTGTTGGATTACTTGGACCTAACGGTGCGGGTAAAACAACTTCGTTTTATATGATAGTTGGCATGGTGAAGCCTAACAGCGGAAAAATATTTTTAGATGATGTTGATATCACTAAGGAACCTATGTATAGGAGAGCGCAACTTGGTGTTGGTTATTTACCACAAGAAGCTTCTGTCTTCAGAAAATTAAGTATTGAGGATAACCTACGCGCAGTTCTGGAGATGACTAAACTAACAAAAGCTGAACAGGAAAATAAAGTAGAAACTCTTTTAGATGAATTTGGATTACAACATGTACGAAAAAATTTAGGTGATCAATTAAGTGGAGGTGAGAGAAGAAGAACTGAAATTGCAAGAGCGTTGGCCACTGACCCAAAATTTATTTTATTAGATGAGCCCTTTGCCGGCGTAGATCCCATTGCTGTTGAAGATATACAGGCTGTTGTGCGCAAACTAAAAGATAAAAATATAGGGATATTAATTACCGATCATAATGTACATGAAACATTAAGTATAACGGATCGTTCTTATCTTTTATATTCGGGAAGTGTAATTAAATCCGGATCAGCGGAAGATTTAGCAAATGATGAACAGGTTAGAAAGGTATACTTAGGCCAAAACTTTGAATTAAGAAAATAGTGTCCTCTTTGAAAACCATTTATATTGCCTCAACTAACGCTCATAAACTAGAGGAAATACAATCCATATTGCCTGCTGATTTTTTATTAAAAGGATTAAAAGATTTAGAAATTGAAGTAGACATTCCTGAAACCGGAAAAACACTTGAGGAAAATGCCCTATTAAAAGCAAATTATTTACAAAGTGTAATCAATAATTCGGATGCGATAGTTATAGCAGATGACAGTGGATTAGAGGTAGAGGCGTTGGATGGAAAGCCGGGCGTTTATAGCGCGAGATATGCCGGCGAAGAAAAAAACGATAAGGAAAACAATAAAAAATTATTGGATGAACTTCAAAATAAAACAAATCGCAAGGCAAAATTTGTTACGATAATTGCTTTAGTTGAAAAAAACAAGCAATTGATTTTTAAAGGTGAGGTGAAAGGAACGATTGCCTTTGTGCCTAAAGGAGAACACGGTTTCGGATATGATCCGTTATTTATTCCACAAGGATACCGAAGCACTTTTGCAGAGTTAGGAGAGAAAGTAAAAAGTGAAATCAGTCATCGTGCTATGGCCGTAAATAAATTATTAGCGTATTTAAATAATTAGTTCACTTCCCATTCTTTCCAGTCCATTTCTTCTCCATCAAGTATTTTTAAATAACTCTCATAACGCTCTGCACTAATTTCTCCATTTTCAGCCGCTAGCCTTACATCACAACCGGGCTCGTTGATGTGTAAACAGTTATTAAACTTGCAGTTATTCATTCGCTCTCGTATTTCCGGAAAAAAATGGCCCACTTCTTCTTTTTTCATTTCAAGTAATCCTAATTCCTTTATGCCCGGACTATCAATAATATTTCCACCAAAACTTAATGGAAATAATTCTGCAAAAGTTGTAGTATGTGTTCCTTTTAAATGTGCAGTTGAAATTTCAGAAGTTTTAATGTTAAGGCCGGGCTCAAGAGAATTAATAAAAGTGCTTTTTCCCACGCCAGAATGTCCGGCAATTAAGGTTGTCTTGTCCTTAAAAATTGTTTTTAATTGTTCAACGTCATTTTTATTTTGAGCACTTATACAATAGCAAGGATATCCAACGTCAGTATAAATTTTTATGATTTCACTTTGTATTTCTAATAATTCCGGCACTAACAAATCACATTTATTAAAAATAATTTTAGCAGGAATCTGATAAGCTTCAGCTGTAATTAAAAATCGGTCAATAAAACCCAGGCTTGTTCTGGGAGCAACCAATGTTGCAATTAATACCGCTTGATCTAAGTTACTTGCTAAAATATGTGCTTGTTTGCTAAGATTAATAGATTTGCGGATAATATAATTTTTGCGTTGATGTATGTGTACAATACAGGCTTCACCGTTTTCTTCTTTTTCAATATCCACAATATCTCCAACTGCAACCGGATTAGTGGTTTTCCTACCTTCCAATCGTAATTTACCCTTTAATCTGCATATCAGAATTTCAGTATCAGTTTTAACTTTATAATTGTTACCGGTTGATTTTATTACAAGGCCTTTTAGTTCTACGCTCACGAAAAATATTTTGCAAATTAAAATTTAATAATGATAAATTCTGTTCTTCTGTTTTTTTGATGTTCCTCTTCAGTGCAAGTGGATTGTTTTTTGCCTTCACAGGCACAATTATTTAATAATTTACTTTCACCGTAACCTTTGCCGGTAATCCGTTGAGGTTTACTAATTCTTTTTTTAATATATGAGGCACTTGCTTTTGCTCGTTGTTCGGATAATTTTAAATTGTAGGCTTTGCTGCTTCTGCAATCTGTATGAGAACCAAGTTCAACAACCATATCCGGATTCTCATTCATAATCTTTACAATTTTATCTAATTCTATTGCAGCATCTAAACGAATTGCCGACTTTCCAAAATCAAAATAAATAGAATGCAAATTAGTTAATTTAGCTAAATCCCCCCCTAATTCAACTTTCCCCAAACTTATATTCAACTTTTCATGAATTTTTTGTTCTCCACGTTTTAACAAGGGCCATTTTAATTGAATACTTTTTGATACAAAACCGGGTTTACTTATTTCAATATTATATTTTAAGGTATCTCCTAATTTATTATTGGGTAGTGGAAGTCTATATTCTCCATTAATTGGAGTGTGCGTTTTCATTATTTTGCCGGTTCTATCAGTAAGTATTAGTTGAACACCGGCTAACGGTTTTTTATCCTTTGTGTTGGTAATTAATGCACACAAAATAAATCCAGGATCTTTTTCCATGGTTATATTAGCCGTTATTTCATCTCCATTAACAGAAGTGCTAACTAATTTTCTGGAATCATAATAATCTTCTGTCTTTGCTAATAATTTAAATTGTTTTCCTTCATCAACAAATAGTAAATACGAACCGTCTTTTTTTGTGCAAACCTTATCGCCAATTTTTCCACGCTTGTCCATCAAATAAATAGCAACATCATGCATAGGCAATCCATTTTCGTCTTGAACTTTGCCTTTAATAATTTTTCCAAACCGGAAAGGTTTTAATAAATCGTATGCATAAATATCATCACTCCCCTCTCCTGAAATATTATTCGAAGAATAGTATCCCTTTTTTTGTTCAGCATCCAGTATCATATTATAATCGTCAGCGTTACCATTAATTGGTGCCCCAATATTGATGGACTTACTTATAAAGTCGTCAATTATTTTATTTACAAAAATATCCAATCCTCCTAATCCGGGCTTACCGTCGCTTGCGTAAAAAAGCAAACCGGATTCATGAATAAACGGAAAGCTTTCATTTCCTTCCGTATTAATCTTTTCTCCTAAATTAACCGGCTCTCCCCAATGACCTTTTACAGATTTGCTCACTTTGTAAATATCAGTTCCCCCAAACCCACCGGGCATATCACTAACAAAGTAAAGAGTTAGCTCATCGGAACTTAAAGAGGGATGACCGCAAGAGTATTCGTCGCTATTAAAAGGCAATTCCGTTTTTGAACCCCATTTTCCGCCCTTTTCTATTTTAGCTTCATAGATTTTAAGTTTACGAATACCTTCATTACTTTTTCCATGATAATTGTCTGATGTGAAAAACAGATGCTTTCCTTTTTTATTAAAACAAGCAGGACCTTCATGATATTTATTATTAAATACAGGAAATTTGGAAATTGATTTTAAATCATATTTAGGATTTACTTTTGCCGTATATATATCTAAATAGGGCAAACGGTTACCAATCCAAAGTTTAGTCAATGGGCCCAAAGGTTGGCGAGTAGAAGCAAATACAAGTTTGTTTTTATAAAAAGCTACTCCAAAATCTTGATTGTAATTATTGCCTTTTATTTTATGGATTACAAATTGTTTTTGATCTTTTTGCAATTCACTGTAATAATGAGGGTTATTCAAAAACAATTGTGATCTAATTTCATTTGGATAAGTTTTACTGAATTCTTTCATGTGCACAACAAAATCATCTAATTTTTTATTCATTTTTAATAATTGTGTATACTGAAATAGATCTTCATTTGTTCGATTATCGTTTTCTGCCAATACTGAATAAACCAATTCCGCCTTTTGAAATTCACTTGACATTTTATAACTTTCACCTAATCTTCTTAGCATATCTGCATCAAGTCCTTCAGTAGAAGTAATCTCTGTAATGACAGATTGATAATCATATTCTGTATGAAATCGTTTTGCTTTTTTAATATTGGGTTGAGCAACAGTGTGTGCTGAAAAAAATGGAATGATTATAATAATATAAATAAAACTTTTCAATTTAGAAATATCTTGGAGATTTAATTTTTCCCTCTGGTTTTTTTATCACATCATATCGAAGAACTATTTCGTGACTTCCGGAATTATATCGGCCGGTAGTATTTGCAAATGACCAGTCAAAAGAATAGCCAATGAAAAACTGTTTGTGAGCCTGAATTCCTAACAAAGCCCCCAGCGCATCTCCGGTTCTGTACATTAAGCCTAAATGCAATTTATCATTTATAATAAATACAGAGGTAAGATCTGCTTCTACCGGTGCGCCAAATGTTGTTTTTACAAATGCTGTTTGCTTCAGCAAAATACTTTTATTGATATCTAATACATATCCTGTAATCAGAAAATAATGCCTTTGCTCTTTCGAGAGAACAGCTGAAGAAGTGCCTAATTTGTTTTCTATTAAACGTGGAGATGAAATTCCAACATAGAATTTTTTGGTAGAATAATAAATTCCTGTACCGGCATTAGGAAGGATGGACTGAACATTATTAGAAAAAGCCTGATCGTTTTGAACATCTAATTTAAGTGAAGAGACATTGTTTCTGAAAATGTTAACCATCCCTTTTAGTCCTACGGAAAGTTTAGCTTTTTTATTGAGTTTTAAATGATAAGCAGCATCAAGAGCAATCCAACTGCTTTTTGTAGGACCAATTTGATCATTAATAATACTCAATCCCATACCCAATTTTTCAGAATGAATTGGGCTATGTAAAGTAAACGATTGATCTATTGGCGCCCCTTCAAAGCTTACCCACTGTGAACGATGTATGCCGGTAAATGTAAGATTGTTTCTTGTTCCGGCATAAGCTGGATTTAACCATAATGTATTAAACATATAATGGGTAAACATGGGGTCTTGTTGTGAAACCATTACCAATCGAAATGAAACAAGAACAATAACTAAAATAAACTTTTTAATCATTTGGTTAAACCCCTATTTAAATATAAAAATCCTTTAAAAGTTTTATTTACTTTTTTCAAGTGTAAAATGTAATAATATGTCCCCTCCGGCAAATCGTTTCCTCCCAACAATATTCCTTCAACTGTTTTTCCGTCCCACGAATTATCGTAACTTATTTTTGAATACACTTTATTTCCCCAACGATTTAATACGATAAATTCATTATCAGGATAAAATTGAATTCCCCTTATCACAAACAAGTCGTTTACGTTATCTGCATTCGGAGAAAACCCTTGAGGGATGAAGAAATCAATTAATACTTGAAATACGGTGGGAATACTTTCATTTATTTCTTGAGGATTGCCATCTCCATCTGGATCCGGATCATCTCCGTTTGTTGAAATATCTGTTCCTGAAAATCCACCTGTAGGTTGAGAAGTTGCATAGGCAATGGCAGAATTTGTGTAAGACTCAATTCCATTTGGAGAAAATTTAATACGTAATGAAATAGTATCACTTTGCCCCGGCAACAACGAACTAGTAGAGCTTATTAATAACTCGGTATTGTTTCCATTCCCACTGAAATTCGGATTAGGAGTAAGAATATTGGCTAAACAAATGGGAGGCGAAATTAATGTGTATGTAGACGGAAGTGGAAAGACTTTATCTAACGTATCAAAAACTTGAATATTATAAATATTAAAAGTGGCAAAGTTTTTAACTGTAAATTTAAAATCTACGGCATAATCTTCACCGGGCAATATCAGCGGTTCTGATGCTTTTTTAGATAAACCTACGGGTATAGTTAGCGTACAATTATTCACAATAATTTCTAAAGTTTTGGAGTCTGAACAACCAAATATATTGTATCCTGTAACTGTATAAATTCCGCCAGACAATATGAAAGCAGTCACGCTACTTCCACCTAATACTAACGGACTCCAGTTGTATGTAGTTCCTCCAGATGCAGTAAATGTGACGGGAGCTCCTGAGCAGATCACACTGGGTGTTGCGCCGGCTGTTATTGTTGGGTTGGGATGAACAATTATTTCAACTGTAGCTGTACCAACACAGCCAATAGCATCAGTACCGCTAACTGTATAAATCGCGTTTCCAACAGGGGGGCTGACGACTAGTGTTGAACCATTTTGCCCACCCGGTGACCAAGTATAAGTGACCCCACCCAATGCAGTTAGAGTGCTAGATTGTCCATCACATAATACTGAAGGATTAGCTACAACACTTATATCAGGCCCAACAAGAACCAATACAGTAGTAAAATTTGAACAACCAAATGAATTTGTACCAACAACTGTATAAAGTGTAGTAACGCTTGGTGAAACAACAATAGTAGAGCCAGATTGACCCGTAGGAAACCAAACATAAGTGCTGGCACCTCCGGCTGATAAGGTGCTTGTACTTCCTCTACAAATTGCACTTGGGTTTGCAACTGCCGTAATGGTTGGTACAGGATAAACCGTAACCTGAACAGTTGTAGTGTCAGTACATCCGGCAATATTATAGCCAACCACAGTGTAAATAGTGGTAACGCTTGGAGAAACAGTAACAGTAAAGTCAGCAATATTTAAAGGAGGTAACCAATAATATCCCGAAGCCCCGAATGCTGTTAATGTACTTACGCTTCCCGGACAAATGCCTGTAGGGGAGGCAATAGCAGTAATGGTTGGATTAGGAACCACTGATACGCAGACATTAGTGAAACCGACACAACCGGATATATGCGTTCCGGCAACATTAAAACATGTAGAAACAGAGGGTGTAATTGCTACAGTGGGACTCACAATATTTCCGGGGGTCCATGTATAAGAAACCCCTCCAAATGCGGTGAGTGTACTGCTTTGGCCTAAACAAACAATAGAAGGGAACGCAGTGATTGTGGGAATAAACACAGAAAGTACGGTTACAACCGAATTTGTACAGCCAAAAGCATTGGTGCCAATAACGGTGTAAATAGTTGTTCCAAAAGGGGTAACGGTGTGTGTTGGACCGACAAGCCCTCCTGGAAACCAAGTATAAGATAATGCGCCACTTGCACTAACCGTTCCGGTGCCTCCGGCACATATTAACGTTGGACCCGAAACTGCAGTGAGTGTAGGTAATGGATTTACTACAACCATCACCGTTTTTGACGCAGAACATACCTGAATATTACCTGAAACAGTATAAACAATAGTTGCACCCGGTGTAACGGTTTGCACGGGACCTAATAAATTTCCGGGTTGCCAGGTGTAAGTGTTTGCGCCGGTTGCTGTAAGCACAGCGGTATTTCCTATGCAAATTACAGAAGGGGTTGCCTCTGCGCCTAATAATACCTCTATAACGGTTGCCGAAGAGGCAGCGGCGGTGTTATTGGCAATTGCGCATTCCATCGATTGGGAAGTAGCAGTACCCGAAAAAGCCGATATGTTTGTTAAGGTAATAATTCCTGATATAGTAAGGGTTGCGCTTCCAAAAGGATTCAGCGAAGGAATAGTCCAAAGAGGAGAAATAAAAGTGCCCGAACTGGGATTAGTAAGTGTGAAATTAACACCGGATGGAGTGGGAATATTTACACTTACATTACTAGCCGCATTGCAAGACATATTTGAAATAACAACAGTGTATGTTTTTAAGCCCCCTAAGCAAATTGGCGGCGAATTACCTGAAATACTTAACGCCAAATTTACTTTAGCTGAATTGTTTGGATAAACAACATTATTTATTATTGTTCCGTTTGCGCCTTGCGTAGCTCCATTGGGAATGAATTCACTTAAGCTTGGAGAAGTAGTTGTTCCGTTTGTTCCACCATTTACATTTCTGCTTACTCCGGTTGTGGTAGTTAAAATATATCCACCACCACCACCACCACCAGGACCGTTAGTTTCTGCAGCTGTTGCAGGATGATTTCCTCCCGTTCCTCCATTTGCATTAACAGTTATTCCAGAAATTGAAGCGCCGGAATATAAAATGACAGACCCGCCACCGCCACCGCCACCGGCACCATCTGTAAAAGGGGAGATAGTAGGTAAGCCATTATCGCCGTTCGCTTCAATTATGCCACTTCCCGTAATTCCTCCATCTGATGTAAAATAAATTATTCCGCCTCCATTAGCTGCATTTTGACTAAATCCATCGTCGCTATGTCCGGCACCACCTCCGCCACCCATGAAAAGTTTTGAATTCCCGGCGAAGTCCAATGGTTTTCCCCCATATCCACCAATATTATTTCTATTATCACCTAACCAGGCTACATTACCCGGGCCTTGTGCTGTTGCATCACCGTTTGCTGTAGATTGGGAGTATCCGCCACGTCCGCCCCCGGGCGATGAACTTCCTGCAAAACCAGGCGATTCTAAATTCCAACAATTTGTCCAAGCCGGAATAGCATTATTTGGAATTCCGTTGCCAGTATAACCTAAAAGTAGTCCGGCATTAGAACCACCCCCGCCCCCGGAATTATTAGAATTTCCTCCACCTCCGCCGTTTGCAGGCGCACCCCGCGCATATCTCCCTCCTAACAAATCATAATCGGATTGATTTCCAACTACACTTTCACCTTTTTCGCCACCGTTGTTTCCAAATGGGCTTACAAAATTAAAAACTGAAGAAAGGGAGGAGTTTGTTACAGCTGAACCGCCTCTGAAACCTTGTCCCGTTGCAGAAACAGTTCCGTTTATTATTACTGTACCTGATGTTTCTATGGCAACTATACCCCCATTATTTGCTACTTGACCCCATGGCCTTGATGTTAGCGATGCTCCTGCATTAATAGTAAGATTTGTGAATCTTGGAATTCGGACTACTTGAACTCTTTGTGTGTTACTTACAATGTAATTGTTTACAAGTTGGCATTGATTAGCTAAAGTTATAGTGTTGCCGTTAATTGATCCTGTTTCAATTAACTCATAATCACCAACACCATTATAAGAAAATATTGTTCCGTAAGAATTAATATTAAAACTTGACATTCCTGCACCTTGACATTTGATAATCATTAATAAATCACAATTCGCCAAAGCACTTTCGCCATAAGGATTGTTTTGTGGACCAGGAATAGCAGCGCCATCTAAATCATTAACGTTTGTAATAACGATAGATGTGCCACCACTAATAGCACTGATTGCAAGGTTGGTATATCTATTATAAATTACACCGTTGAGATTAATTACATTGGGCCCATCTTTCCCCTTTTGCGCGATAGTATAGTGGGTTGTGGAAAATTGGATAATTAAAAAAAAGATCAATTTTATTTTCCTAAAATGAAACAACATAAGATGATAATATTTTAGAAAAAGTGTTTGATAACATAAAAATAGCAAAAAAACTCTATTTTTATTCTATAAAAAGTAATTTTAATGGTTAAAGCGAAAAAAAAACTGTTTAAAACATTTAACGCCGTTCTTATAATTAAAATACTAAATTAGGCCGTTCAAAAATGAAAAGATATGAAAGAAGTATATATAGTTTCAGCTGTTAGAACAGCTATGGGCTCGTTTGGTGGAACTCTTGCTGCTACCTCAGCCACACAATTAGGAGCAGCTGCCATTAAAGGCGCTCTCGATAAAATTAAATTAAACCCAAATGAGGTTACAGAAGTATTTATGGGGTCGGTTTTACAGGCAAATCTTGGTCAGGCCCCGGCCCGGCAAGCTGCTAAATTTGCAGGATTACCGGACAATGTTAATTGCACAACTGTAAATAAAGTTTGCGCGAGCGGTATGAAATCAATTGCGCTAGCGGCACAAAGTATTATGTTAGGAGATAATGATTGCGTTGTTGCAGGAGGAATGGAGAACATGAGTTCGGTTCCTTTTTATTCGGATAGCACAAGATGGGGAGCAAAATACGGAAATGTAACATTAACGGACGGCTTAGCGAAAGATGGACTAATAGATGTATATGGTAATGTTCCTATGGGAAACTGCGCTGAACTGTGTGCTAAGGAACATAAAATTTCAAGAGAAGATCAAGATGCTTTTGCCATTGAATCGTATAAAAGATCCGCAGCAGCGTGGAGTGCAGGAAAATTTAAAGACGAAGTAATTCCGGTAACTATTAAAACAAAAAAAGGTGATGTTGTTTTTGCAGAGGATGAAGAATATAAAAGTGTAAACTTTGAAAAAATTCCGGGATTAAAACCTGTGTTTCAAAAAGACGGAACCGTTACAGCAGCCAACGCCAGTACAATGAATGATGGTGCTGCCGCTGTTATTCTTATGAGCAAAGAAAAAGCAGATGCATTAAGCATTAAACCTTTAGCTAAAATAAAGAGCTTTGCCGATGCTGAACAAGCCCCTGAATGGTTTACCACAACGCCGAGTCTTGCTGTTCCAAAAGCCGTTGCTAAAGCGGGTTTAAAGATGGAAGACATTTCTTATTTTGAATTAAACGAAGCGTTTAGTGTGGTTGGTATTGCAAATACTAAACTAATGAAACTCGATGCGGCTAAAGTGAATGTAAACGGAGGCGCCGTTTCTCTTGGTCATCCATTAGGAGCCAGCGGTGCCAGAATTATTGTAACTTTAATCCATGTTCTTCAACAAAATAAAGCCAAATATGGTGCGGCGGGTATTTGCAATGGGGGTGGTGGTGCCAGTGCAATGGTAATTGAATTATGTAATTAAAATATTAAAATATGACAACATCAGCAGAAACAATGAAAACAACGGCGCTAACTAATAAACACATTGCATTGGGTGCAAAAATGGTTCCGTTCGCCGGATATAATATGCCGGTTTCTTACGCAGGATTAAATGAAGAACATCTAACGGTTCGCGGAGGTGTTGGTGTGTTTGATGTTAGTCATATGGGAGAATTTCGACTTAAGGGAAGTAAAGCATTGGATTTAATCCAAAAGGTAACGTCAAACGATGCGGCTAAATTAGAGGATGGAAAAGTTCAATATTCATGCCTGCCTAACGAAAATGGCGGCATTGTAGATGATTTATTAGTTTATCGTTTTAAGGAAGACGAGTATTATTTAGTAGTAAATGCATCTAATATTGAAAAAGATTGGAACTGGATTTCTAAGTTTAACTCTTTTGGTGTGGAAATGACTAACCTTTCTGAAGAGATGAGTTTACTTGCAGTGCAAGGTCCAAATGCTATAAAAACTTTACAAAAGTTAACCCAAGTGGATTTATCGCAAATGGAATATTACACTTTTAAAGTTGGACAAATGGCCGGAGTAAATGATGTTATTATTTCAAATACCGGTTACACCGGAGCGGGTGGATTTGAAATTTATATTTTGAATAAAGATGCAGAGAAAATGTGGGACGCAATTTTTGAAGCTGGAAAAGAATTTAATATTAAACCAATCGGGCTTGGAGCAAGAGATACGCTAAGACTTGAAATGGGATTTTGCTTGTACGGAAATGATATTGATGATACCACATCTCCTATAGAGGCTGGTTTAGGTTGGATAACCAAGTTTACCAAGGACTTCACGAATAGAGCCGCTATAGAATCACAAAAAACGAATGGCGTAAGTAAAAAACTGGTTGGTTTTGAAATGATTGAAAGAGGAATTCCTCGCCATGATTATCCTATCGCTGATGCAAGTGGCAATATTATAGGTAAAGTTACCTCCGGTACTCAATCTCCAAGTTTAAATAAAGCCATAGGCATGGGATATGTAACTACCTCATTATCAAAGCCTGATACTGAAATCTTTGTTATTATTCGCGAAAAACCGATAAAGGCCAAAGTTGTTAAAATCCCGTTTTTAAAGAAATAGGGGCTTAATTTATTTTAACGAATAATAAGGCACTTTAGGTGTAACCTTTCAATTTATTGGGCGTAAAAGTATTACATACGCCCTATTTCGGCTACCTGTTAATCGACAAAAACAGAAGAGTAATCTAAAAGCAGAATCAAGGGAGTATTATATTTTTAACTTTGATTAGTCATGAAAAGAGTTTTATGCATATTGATAACTTTAATTGGGTCTGCTTTGTTTGCACAATCACAAACATCAGAGATAATTAATGGTGATACATGCAACAGAATTGATGCCGACGGTAAAAAGCAAGGTAAATGGATATTGTTAGGCAAACATAAACCATCCGCCACGTGTTTTAAACCCGAACAAGAAATTGAAAAAGGAGAATATTTGGATAACAGAAAAACAGGCATTTGGGTTGAATATTATTGCAACGGCAATTTAAAGAACAAACTTACTTTCGCAAACGGCAGACCTGATGGTTATGCCATCATGTACCATGAAAACGGAAAAATTTCTGAAGAAGGTAATTGGAAAATTAGCAAATGGGTAGGTAATTATAAATTATATTACCCAAATGGTGTAGTTCAGCATGAGTTTGTGTTTAACCAATCCGGTAAACGTGAAGGAAATCAAAAATACTTTTATGAAAATGGTCAAATGGCCATTGAAGGTAATTTTGTGAATGGACGCGAAAACGGATTAATTAAGGAATTTCATGAAAACGGCGATTTAAAAGCGGAAAAGAATTTTGCTGAAGGTGATGTAGATGTTGCTTCCATTAAAACATACGAGCCTAAAAAACCAATAGTAAAAACGGACAAACCATTAGATAATGCGCCAAAAATTATGGTGGGTAAGGATGAAGCCCCAAATGAAGCGGAAAAAAAGGGGAAAGGCCCAATGGTATTAAATGGAATGCACACCTTATATAATAAAAACAAACAGATTACTAAAGACGGAAACTTTGTGAATAATACGTTCATGGATGGTAAAGCTTACTTTTATAATGATAATGGCATACTCACGAGAATAGCTGTTTATAAAAACGGCGCATACATTGGCGATACACAAGTCGAAAAATAAGAAAGGAACCCGCAGATGCGGGTTTTTTTAATCTTAAAAAAGTATTTTCCTTAAATTTAAAAAATGAGTAAAGTGAAAAAAATTGATCTTGCCCTTCAGGGAGGAGGCGCACACGGTGCGTATACCTGGGGCGTGATAGATAGATTGCTGGATGATGAAAGAATCGAAATAGATGGAGTTTGCGGAACTAGCGCTGGCGCAATGAACGGCGTATGTACTGTATATGGAATTAAAAAAGGAGGCAAAAATTTAGCGAAGCATATATTGGTAAAATTTTGGCACCGCATTTCAGAAGTTGGCAAATTATCCGCCCCACAACCTTCCTGGTTAGATAAAATGGTTAGCCCCGGAAACATGGACTTTTCTCCCATGTACCGATTTTTTAATTTAACAGCCGAAACTTTATCTCCTTCACAATTCAATCCGTTAGGTTATAATCCACTTGAAAAAATATTAAATGATTTAATAGATTTTGAAGAGTTACAAAAATTAAATCCGCCAAAACTTTTTGTTTGCGCAACTAACGTAAAAACTTGCGAAGCTAAAGTTTTTGGCCCGACTGAAATCACTTCAAAAGCAATATTAGCCAGCGCGTGTTTACCGTATTTGTTTAAAGCCGTTGAAATTGATGGAGAGCATTATTGGGATGGTGGTTATATGGGCAATCCTCCACTTTGGCCATTAACACAAGGAACTGTTGAAACAGATGACATCTTGTTAGTTAAAGTTAATCCCTTTAAAATAAATAAAGTTCCCGAGAATGTGGAAGAAATTAAAGATCGGGTAAACGAAATAAGCTTTAACTCGTCATTAGCTTCCGAAATAAAACAGCTTACTTTTATAAATAATTTAATAGAAAAAGGAATTAATCCGGATGGAGATTTCAAAAAAATAAATTTACACTGTTTAAGCGCAGACAAAAATCTGGAAGAATTTAATCTTTCCAGTAAATTAAACACCAACTGGGATTTTTTAATGCATTTAAAAAATTTGGGATATCAGGCCTGCGATCAATGGGTGAAATTAAATTATGATAACATCGGTAATAAATCCACTTTTCACATTTAGTTTATGATTAGAAAATACATTCAAAAAGATTTCTCCGTTACAACCTGGGCATTACTAAAACCCTATTACGACGAATTGTTGGGCAGAAAAATTAATTCAATTTCAGAACTTGAGCAATGGCTTAAAGATAATTCTGAATTATCAGCAGTAGTAAGCGAAAACATGGCCTGGCGTTATATTAAGATGACTTGTGATACCAATAACGAAAGTTTACGCAATAGCTTTAACGATTTTATTCAGAATATTGAACCCAACATTGCTCCAATATCTAATGAACTCAATAAAAAACTATATGAGTGTGAATTTGCCGGCAAATTAACCAAACAGGGCTACGCTATTTATTTGCGTGGCGTTAAAAATGCAATAGAATTATTCCGAACGGAAAATATTCCCTTGCAAACCCAAATGCAAGAACTAGAGCAGGAGTTTGGAGCAATATCCGGGAAACAAAGTATAGAATATAAGGGCGAAAAAATAACGCTTCAAAAAGCTTCAATTTATTTAAAAGATTTAAATAGAAATATACGCGAAGAAGTCTATCACCTTATCCAAAACAGAAGAATGGACGATGAATCGGCCTTAAATGATTTATTCACTAAATTAATTGCGTTAAGACATCAAATTGCAAATAATGCCGGATTCGAAAATTACCGAGATTATAAACATAAAGCTTTAGCTCGATTTGATTATCAAGTGAAGGATTGTTTGGCATTTCACGATTCAGTTAAAAAATTTGTAGCGCCATTAATAGTACAAAATGATTTACGAAGAAAAGAAAAATTAAAACTATCTGATTACAGGCCCTGGGATACCTCGGTGGATGAGGATGGAGAAGCTCCTCTGAAACCCTTTAATGGGTCACTAGATTTGATTGAAAAAACAATAATGTGCTTCGAAAAAATTGATCCTTTTTTTGGTGAATGCATTAAAACAATGCATGAAATGAAACGGCTTGATTTAGACAGCAGAATTGGTAAAGCCCCGGGAGGGTATCAATATCCGCTTTATGAAACTGAAGTGCCTTTTATTTTTATGAATGCAGTTGGACTACACAGAGATTTAGTAACCATGGTTCACGAAGGAGGACATGCCATACATTCTTTTTTAAATGCAGGTTTGGAATTAGTGGAGTTTAAATCGCCACCAAGTGAAGTAGCAGAATTAGCAAGCATGAGCATGGAACTGATAAGTATGGAACATTGGGATGTTTTTTTTACCAATGAATCCGATTTAAAAAAAGCTAAACAACAACAATTACAAAGTGTGATAGATGCATTGCCTTGGATTGCGGCTGTAGATAAATTTCAGCATTGGATCTATCTAAATCCAATGCACAATACCGAAGAGCGCTATGAAAACTGGTTGGAAATTATGAAGGAGTTTGGAAGTAGTGTAGTAAATTATTCTGGCTTGGAAAATAATTTAAAAAGGAAATGGCAAATGCAATTACACTTGTTTGAGGTACCTTTTTATTATATTGAATATGGTTTTGCTCAATTAGGAGCAATTGCTATGTGGAGACAGTACAAGGAAAATCCGGTTAAAGGAATTGAAAATTATAAAAAAGCACTTTCATTAGGATATACGGCTAGTATTCCTGATATATATGCTGCCGGCGGAATAAAATTTGATTTTAGTCCGGAATATGTAAAGGAGTTAATGGAGTTTGTTAATCTGGAATATCATTCTATTTAAAGAATTGAAATGGAATGAACACATTCAAAGAATGAATTTATTTCTAATTTTATTATTCCTTTCTTATTTGTAAAATCACTATCTCTATTTACAGAAGATGTAATTCCGTACCAGGGTTCTAAGCAAATAAACTGATCGTTGTTTTTTTTGCTCCAAATTCCGAAATAAGGCCAGCGCTCACATTCAATAATTATTTTCCGATCCGATTCTGTTGATCCAAAACTAATTTTATTAATTTGATTGTTTTCTAAAACCAATGCGTCGTTATCAAATAAATTTGTGTTTAACCAAAGTTTATGATTGTCTAGCTGTAGAATGCGTTTGTTGTTAGCCAATAATCCATCTTTTAATTCAGAGAGTTCTAGTTCGTTTTTTTCAAATTCCAAATAATGATTCTGCAAATTTTTTGCATTTTTATCCAGTATATTAAAGCCGGGATGTGCGCCAATGGAAAAATAGATTGTTTGAGTGTCTTTGTTGACTACGGTATAGGTTATTTGAAGTTTATTTTTATTTAACTTATAATTAATATTTAACTCAAAAAAGAAGGGAAATGATTGTAGGCTTTTATCTGAATGATTTAATTGAAACAAGCATTCTTCATTATTGGAATGAATTAAAACAAATGTTGAATCTCGCGCAAAACCGTGCTGAGGTAATGTATAGTTGCAATTGTTAACGCTGTAATGGTTATTAAATAATTTCCCAACAATTGGAAATAAAACAGGGGCGTGCCTTCCCCATATTTCCGGGTTGGCTTGCCAAATATATTCATGTTGTTGGGTATTTTTTATGCTAACAATTTCAGCGCCTTGATGATTTAGTTTTACGGTTAAATATTCCGAATGGAGATCAACAAACATTATTTTATTTTTTTAACGCGCATAAAACTCCCGTCGATATAATCTATTCGACTAACAAATATTCCGTAAGGAGGTTTTACGGCGGATAACGCCTTTTCTGTGGCCGAGCCTAACTTTTCTGCAACAGCTACGCTTATTTCATACTCCGCATTATCGTTTGTTACCTTGGATTTGGCAGCATAAAACAATTCGTTGTTTTTTCTTTCGATAATGCACGATCCATGATCGGTACAAGCGTATGGAACACCTTTGTCTACAAATCCAAAAACATCGTTTCCGGTTAAAGTAATTAATCGTCCTTCTTTGTTTTTTACTTTAATTCTGGGATTTGTGTTCCATTTATATTGAATTTTTTCAATTGCATAATCCGGTTTTTGATTTTTAAATGAATGAAACGACAAATAAACACCATCAGTGAATTTATCAGTTGAATAAACTGGAATTATTCTTTTTTCATCATTTTCAATTCGTACAATATCCGAATAAGCGTAAGCAATTTTGTCTACCGGATTAATTTCGATTCCGGCTTCAATCAAACGCACAAAATTAGTTGAAGCATCGTGAAATAAAGTATCTGTTACATCTGTTCCATTGAGTGTAATAAGCGTGTCAAAATCTTGTAAGCGATAATATTTTTCATTTATATTGGCAAAAATAATAGCTCTCATAAAGCAGAAACCATATTCAAAATCAATATCGTTTTTTTCAACAAGTTTAAATTTTCGTAACACCAGTAGTAATTTGTGTTTTGCATTTGCCGTGTCAGAAGCGTAAAGGGCTTTGTTCAATTGATTTCTGAAACTTAATGATAAAACAATGTTTGTTTTTTTACGATTGCTTAGAATAAAGCCGTTATCAAGGGTGTCGTATCTTAAGTCAAGTAAATCTATGGATTTGTACTGTGATGTAAAATCGCGGGATTCAGGTATGGTAATAGTAAATTCTTTGGTTTGCGATAAGGATTGGTTATAAAGAAACAAACAAAGAACAAAAATTATATTTGGAATTAACTTTATAATCATTATAGAAACATTATGCCTTTAATTAACATGGCTTTTCGATAAACTTTTATGATATCATCTACTGCCACAGTAACTTGTTTGGCGGTAATGCTGGTATATTTACCATTTTCGCTTTCTTTGATATGTATATCGGCATCTTCATCAAATAAATTTTCAACTAAAGCAATATTTCTGTTGCTGCTTTCTACAATGAATTTAAACATATAAATTGTAGGGAAAGAGGTGGTTTCCACCAAACGCTGTTTAAATTTATCCAAGTCTTCTTCTTTCACTTCAATTAAAGTAATGTGTGTATACCAAAATAACACCAAACGTTATTAAAAGTATTCCTGTTAAAACATTAATTACACGCATTATTTTTTCAGTTAAAAACTTTTTCAGCTTTTCTGCTGCTGAAACCTTGGCTAATTCTACTAATAGTACTATGCCTAGTGTAATTCCGAAATACAGAATCATACTAAATGTATTATACTTTAACGTGTTGCTTACAGCCGTAACATTACCAAGCCAAATAAACCAAACGGCCGGGTTTAAAATGTTTAAGAAAAAACCTTTAAACAACATAGCTAACCCTGAAGGAACATATACGTTTACTTCCGCATCTTTTTTTACGGGCGCCGTTTTTTTAAAATAAAATGCACCAAAGGTGACTAAAATTAAGCCGGCAATAATGCCCATAAATCGTTGTGTTTTCTCATCTTTAATATAGTTGGTGGCTCCGTAATCAATTAAAAAAATCATTAAAACGCAAAGTAAAAAATCACTGATTACAACACCAATAGCCAGTAATGAACCCGCTCGGTAACCATGCTTAATGCCGGTATTAATAAGTGCGAAAAAGGCAGGACCAAATGAAAAGGTCAGAAATAGAACAATAAGGAAAGTTTGATATATAAGAGCTAATAGCAAATTAAAATGTTTTATTATTTTCTAAAAAAGCCAACCATTCGTTTAGATGTTTTCCTTTAATTACTCTTGGGAATTTACTTTGACCGCCTAATTTGTTTTTACTGGCCAAAAAATCAATAAATGTTTGATTGGGTAATACGGTTACAATTACATTTTTTAGGGCGTGTTTTCTTTCCGTTATATAGTCGTCATTTAAATTTTTAAGATGCGTGTCAATACTTTCGGCAATTAACTCAGCATCTATTTTTTTATCAGATCCGATATACCAATGGTGCGCAAACATTCCTTCATACGGTATGCCGGCAACACAATATTCATTAATAATAATATTCAAATCTGCGGCAGCTAGTTTTATGGCCTGATTCATATTATCAACGCTAACATGTTCTCCACAAAGACTTAAAAAATGTTTGGTTCTTCCGGTAATAATTATTTCACATCGTTGCAAGTCGGTAAATTTAATGGTGTCGCCAATTAAATAACGCCACGCACCGGCACAATTTGTTATGACTAAAGCATATTCTGTATTTAATTCAACCTGTGTAATATTTAAGGCCGTTGCGTTCGGTTTTAAATTACCATCAGCATCAAAATATTTATCATTAAATGGAATAAACTCAAAAAACATTTTATTATCCGTTAGTAATTTCATAGCCTGATGTTCGTTAGGCCTTTCCTGAAAAGCAATAAAACCTTCAGACGCAAGGTAAGTATCTAAATAAATAATAGATTTTCCGCAAAGCGAATCGATGCTTTTTTTATACGGATGAATAGCTACTCCGCCATGAACATAAATAGCCAAGTTAGGCCAGACATCATGAATGTTTTTTAAGTTATAATGCTTAATAATTCGTTCAAATAATATTTGAATCCAGGCCGGAACACCACATATAAAACCGATGTCCCATTTTTTAGCGTTTAAAACAATTTCTTGTATTTTTTCTTCCCAAGTTGCTATTGCGGTGATATTGGGTCCGGGCAAACTAAAATTTTGAAACCACCTGGGTTGCGTGCCTGTTGTAATTCCGCTTAAATCTCCGTAAAAGTAAGTTCCGTTATAACTTAAGTTGGTACTTCCGCCAACAAATAAAATTTCAGTTTCATACTGTTTTTCAGATAAATTTAAATGTTTAGTAGATAAAATTTGTTTAAGTGTTCCTTTTTGAATGGATTTAATTAAGTTTTTGGTAACCGGAATATGTTTACTTGAAGAATCAGCTGTGCCGCTGCTTAAAGCAAAGTATTTTATTTTACCGGGCCAACACACATCTTTTTCTCCTTTAAGTGCGCGGTGCCACCAACCATCAAAAATTATTTGATAATCATGTAACGGTACTTTGCTTTGAAAAATTTTAATGGGGTCTTCTAAAAGAACCAGCTCATTGAATTCATATTTTTTTCCAAACGAAGTAAATTGCGCTTTCAACATCAGCTTTCTCAGTTCCCGTATTTGAGATTTATACACACTTCTACGCGAGGGGATTTTTGCCCTTACGTTAATCATTTGTTTTATGATGGAACCGATGATGGCCATTTCAGTAAATGTTATTTGATGTATCTGAAATCCTGATTATTTTTAATTTCTTTGAGGGAGGCATAAATCAGTTTAATTACATTTTCCACATCGTTTTTATCAACACTTTCCACGGTGGTATGCATATAACGAAGCGGAAGAGAAATTAATGCAGAGGCTACTCCTTCAGCCGAAAAAGCAAAAGCGTCGGTATCTGTTCCTGTAACACGTGCGGCAGCTAAGCGCTGAAAATCAATTTTACTTTTTTTAGCGGCAGTAATAATTAATTTGAGTAAGTTATTTTGTACAGCTGGTGCGTAACTTAAAACCGGACCTTTACCACAACTTAAATCACCACTGCTTATTTTATTCATCATAGGTGTTTGCGTATCATGGCAAACATCGGTTACAATAGCCACATTCGGTTTTATTGTTCGTGAAATCATTGTAGCTCCGTTTAAGCCCACCTCTTCCTGAACGGCATTAACAATATAAAGTCCAAAAGGCAATTTATCTTTATTTTCCTTTAACAAACGGGCTACTTCAGCAATCATAAATCCACCAATACGGTTATCAAGAGCCCGGCCAGTGTAATAACGATTATTCAGTTCCATCAATTCATCTTCATAAGTTACAACACATCCAACATGTACACCCAGTTCAGCAACTTCCTTATCAGATTTACAGCCCAGATCCAAAAAGATATTTTTTAAGGTAGGCGTTTCCTCTTTGCCCGGCTCTCTAACGTGAATGGCAGGCCAGCCAAACACAGCTTTTACAATGCCCTTATCCGTATGAATGTTTACTCGCTTAGATGGAGCGATTTGATGATCGCTTCCGCCATTTCTGCACAAATAAATAAAACCGTCTTTTGTGATATAGTGAACAAACCAGCTTATTTCGTCTGCGTGCGCTTCTATAACTACTTTATAATTAGCTTTCGGATTAATAATACCAACAGCTGTACCATAGGTGTCAACCATATAATCATCTATGTATGGTTTTAAATAGTCCAACCAAATTTTTTGACCTGTACTTTCAAAGCCGGTTGGTGAAGAATTATTGAGATAATTATATAAAAATTGAGTGGATTTCGAATTCAAAATACTCTTAGATTTTTTTTTGTTTTTACTTGACATGGGATGGGTTTTTACAAACTTAAATTAAAGCAAAATTATTGGGATAAAAAAGTATATTTATCAGAATTTCATTGGGTAAAGGGATGATTTTAATGCTTTGGAAATTTGATCTAACGCTTAATTCTTTCAAATAAAGCTATCATTCTTTTTACACTGGGCATTTGTGCCTTTTGTATTCGTTGTGCATAATGTAAAGACTCAATAAGTTCTTGCTGTTTTTCTTCAATTACTTTCTTTTGTATACTAATTTCCCGGTTTTGAATTTTTGTAATTCTTTCTTTTTCTTCGATAATTTTTTTCTGTTTATTGATTATTCTTAAACGATTATAAATGATAAGCAAAGCAGCAATTACAACAGAAATAATGGAGATAAGGAAATAGTTTTGTTTTTTGCGCTGCTCTAGTTTTGCCCCTTGTAATTGTATTTTATTTGCTGCGGTAACACTATCGGTTATATGAAGATTGTTAAACTGCATTTGCAATTCGCTTTGTTTAACCTGATAAAGTACGTTTTGAATATCTAAACTATCTGCAGTTTGCTGACGTTTTTTTGAATAATATAAAGCTTGTTTATAATTGCCATTAATTTCATAGCAGCTTGAGAGTGCCCTATATAAAGTTTGATTCTCAGGCGAAAAAGTAGTGGTATCGGAATATGTTAATCCTTCAAGGGCATATGTCAGCGCCTGATTATTGTGGTTGCCAAATCGATATATATTGGAAATCTGAATATTTACTTGGGCAACATCTTCGAACATTCGAACATTTAGATAATAATTACGAAGCTCTTTCAATATTTGTAAGGCTTTATCATTGTTGTTTAATTGAATATAACACTCAGCAATATTAAAATCAACATTGGCTAAACGTAAACTATCATTTAGTTCGATATTTAATGCTTTAGCCTGATTAAAATATTGTATGCCCGTTTCGTAGTCGCCCAGATTGGAATACCCAATGCCTAAATTATTATAAATTAAAGCAAATCGGCTTTTCATTTCACTCGATTTAGTTTTAATTTTTTCAAGTTCAGCTAATGAATTTTTGTAACTGCTTAGTTCTCTTTCCGGACTTTGGAGGTAATAAAAACTATTTCCCAAATTCATGTAAATATTACTTCTAATAATTAAATTGGAGGTAAGCGTATCGGGTAAGTTGGTTTTTGAAATCTTTAAACCTTCTTCAAAACCCTGTATGGCATTTTGGTATTTACCGTTGCGGTTATATAAAATTCCAAGTGAATTCAACGCAAGCATTTCTACTAAATACTCTTTTCTTTCTTTGGCAATTTCTGCGGTAATTTTAAGAAAGGAGAATTCACTTTTTAAATCATTAAAAGTTTTTAAAGTGTCGTGTATAGAAGTAAATCTGTTTTTTTGATAGGCGTAATCCTTCTTATTAAAAATACTTTCAACTGCTGCGTTTAGTTTATTTTCATTTTGTGCAATGAGTGTGTGATTAAAAAACAAAATTATTGCACATAGCAACAAATGCATAATGCGTATGGATAGCAAATGACCGAAGGGAGTACGTTTTGAATTAAACAAAATAATCATTTTTTCTTTTTGTTCTCTCCCCAGGTTTTATATTCATCTTGTTGTTTCATCCTAAATGGAGGCACCCTGGTTAGGGGCTCACACGCTTTTAAAGACGAAAAACAATCAGCAGGCAACTGTTGGTATAATTGTGTTCCTTTTGTTTTCCATTTTATCATTTCATCACTCACCTCTTTTACGGCCTTTGCAGGATTCCCAACAATTATTTTTCTTTTTTCATAAACACTGTCAGCCGAAACAAAACTGAGCGCGCCAACAATACATTCATCTCCAATAATTGCATTGTCCATTATTACGCTATTCATACCAACTAGTGCATTTTTCCCAATTGTAGCGCCGTGAACTATTGCGCCATGGCCAATGTGAGCATTTTCTTTCAACAACACAGTAGTGCCCGGGAACATATGAATGGTACAGTTTTCTTGCACATTACATCCGTCTTCAATAATGATTTCGCCCCAATCACCACGAATAGCAGCGCCCGGACCAACATAAACTTTTTTACCAATTATTACATTGCCCGTAACTGTTGCGTTTGGGTGAATAAAAGAACTTGGGTGAATTACCGGCCTATAGCCATTAAACTCAAATACATTCGCCATGCCTTAAAAATATGTTTTTTAGTTTGATAAATAAAGCAGATTTATAAACATAATTAGCACATAATCAACCAGATATCCAATCGTTGATTTTACTATAAAACGTAGCAACGCTTTACCTTAAAACGTAGTAATTTTGAATTATAAAATAGAAAGATATGCAAACAACAATTCAGTTCGGAAATCCAACAACTTTGCAGGAGTGGAGTATGTTTAAAGGAAAATTAAATCAGGCCAAAAAAGAAGAAGTATCACTTATTAAAAAAAGCAGTGATGCAGAAAGTTTGATTTATCAATTAACCAAAAAAATGCAATTGGGAATTTTGAAATAATTATTTCAGAATGTATTCAAAGCGTAGACTTTCACTTGCATAATTGTGAATGCTTTTTTGAATTAACCCGTTTTTTTGTAAAATTAAATCGGCATGTTCAACTTTAGAATTGTCGTTGGTCTCAGCAAAACGGATCACCATAAATTTTCCTTTTTTATTTTTTAAGTCCTTTATTTGCAATGCAATTTTTTCTGTATCACTATAAGAAGTATCAATTTTTATAGTGTTGGTATAGGGCAGGGGGTTTTCCATATTTTTTGAATGGTTAAGCTCCACTACTTTTTGTTCATTTAATTCCGATTCGTTTAATGTTTGAGTTAAAATTCCATCTTTAAAACGTTCTTGTTTCATCATTTTTTCTTTTGCGTAATAAGTAATCAATTTTTCACTTTCTATCCAGCCCATCGAATTTTTGAGGCGATAAACATATATCCGTTTTACTTTATCAAAGGAACTTAGGATGGAAGAAAGCGTATCTCCGCCATTGGGTAATATTCTGAGTACGTGGGAAAATGTTTTTTCATAATCCAGTGTGTCAAATTTCTGAATGGTAACAACTGTAAAATCTATACTTTCAATTTTTTTGCGCGAAATAATTTTTTTGGATTCGGTATATACCTCTTCTGTCTTTTCATATAGTTTTAAGGCCTTGTTCATTAATCTTCCTCGTTGAAAAGTTTGGATAGTACCTTGCACGTTGCTGCTATATTCTGTCATTACCGGTTCAACTCCTTTACTATATAAATCATAATGCAATAATTTGTATGGACAACCTGATTCGTTCAGAAAAAAATGGAAAAATAATTTTTGTGCGCTGTCTAAACCTTTGTACACCTTTACTTCCTTTACTTTGTTTTTACTTAAAATTTCCGGTTTGCTGTATTCATAGGCAATTTTACAATTCTGTGCAGAAGCAAAACCAAAGCCAATAAATAATATAAAACCGAATATTTTTAATTTATGCATTATTCAAAATTACAAATTAATACTTCGAAAACGGCAGAATTCAGAAAGGGTTGAAATGGAAGAAATTTTACCGGATTCTTTACCAATGACCACTTTCATGCCAAGGTAGCGTCCCGAAAGTTTTTGGGACCAGCTGAGCTACTAAGAAGATTGAATTAAGAACTCCATGTATTTTTTACTTTTTTTTCTTTTGATTTGAGACTCTCTTTTAATGGCCTCAGCTCTTGTCTGAAAGGATTCAGAGTAAACTAATTGCCAATCATCACTGCTTGAAGTGTAAGTTGAAATACCTTTTTTATGAGAGCGTAACCGGGTATGCAAGTTGTCAGTCTGCCCGGTGTAATATTTATTTAATTTTTTAGAATACAGTATATATACAAAAAACATTAAATGAAAAATCCCTGAATAATCCGGGATTTTGTGGAGAATATCGGAGTCGAACCGATGACCTCTACCATGCCATGGTAGCGTCCCGAAAGTTTTCGGGACCAGCTGAGCTACTAAGAAGATTGAATTAAGAATTCAATGTATTTTTTACTTTTTTTTCTTTTGATTTGAGACTCTCTTTTAATGGCCTCAGCTCTTGTATGAAAGGATTCAGAGTAAACTAATTGCCAATCATCACTGCTTGAAGTGTAAGTTGAAATACCTTTTTTATGAGAGAGTAACCGGGTATGCAAGTTGTCAGTCTGCCCGGTGTAATATTTATTTAATTTTTTAGAATACAGTATATATACAAAAAACATTAAATGAAAAATCCCTGAATAATACGGGATTTTGTGGAGAATATCGGAGTCGAACCGATGACCTCTACCATGCCATGGTAGCGCTCTAGCCAGCTGAGCTAATCCCCCAATTTTGAGTAGGCAAATGTAGAACTTTTTTTGAATTAACAATAATAAGCTCTCAGAATATACATAATCAATGAAAGGCCCGAATTGCACGCTAGTGATAAATAAGCTTAAATTTGAGTTTGAACAAGGAGCTAAAAAAAAAGTAGAAAAGTACAGGTGAAATTATTTCAAATATATGATGGATTTAGCATAGAAAAACTTCAGAATCGAATTTCTAAATCCTTAGTAATATTATCTTTTATAGTCAGTTATTTTGCCAATACGTATATAGTTAAAGCGCAACCTAGTTGTGAAATAAAAAACAGACAAATAAAACCGGGCGAAACTTTGGTTTACGAGGTGTTTTATCACTGGGGATTAATTTGGATGAATGCCGGATTATCCACTTTTGAAATGAAACGCGACAAATTGGGAGGTAAAGATTGTTTCCATATTATTGGTGAAGGGGCAACCTACAAGAATTACGATGTGTTTTACCGGGTACGGGATCGTTTCGACAGCTGGATAGATACGGTAAGCTTCAAACCTTACCGATATATTCGCAACACATACGAAGGCGGAACAAAAGTATACAACGATACTTATTTTAATTACAAAAAAAATGAAGCTACCTGTTTTAAAATTGATAAAAAAGTTAAAGTAGAAAAAGACACCGTTAAGATTTTACCCTGCACCTTTGATGTATTAACCATGATTTATTATGCACGAACTATTGATTACAGTCATTGCATGAAGGGAGAAAAAATACCCATCACATTATATTTAGACGGTGAAATACATGACTCACTTTTTATTCGTTATTTGGGCAAAGAAAAGATTAAAACTGCACTGGGCGAAAAACAATGCATATTATTTAGCCCCCTGTTAATTAAGGGAACGATTTTTTCGGGAGGGGAAGGAATGAAAGTTTGGGTGACTGATGATGATAAAAAAATACCATTACTCATTAAAACTCCAATTGTGATTGGTGAAGTTCAGGTGAAAATAAAAACGATAAAAGATTAATCAAATTTTTTCAATTTCTTTTTCAATTCTTCAGTTACTTTTTTCTGCGCCTCAATTTCAGCTTTTTTCTTTACTTGATCTTCTTCGTTCTTTTTAATACCGTCTTCGGCTTTTTTAATTTTTTCTTTATAATTCTCAATATCATCTTTCAAGTTTTTATTTTCCTTTTCTAAATCCTTTTGATTGTCTTCCAGCTTATGTTCACTTTTTTCAGCCATTTTAACGGCAGCTTCAATAGGCTCTAAAGTCATTTTTAAACAAAACTCTTTAATTACTTTTTCAAAGTATTTAAATTTATCCTTGTCCTTATTAGAACTTAAGTAAATGCCACCTAAATCTACAGCAACTGAAACTAATATACTTTTTTCCTTTTCGTTTTCTTCAAACGACGCATAAACATCTACCGGATTATTGCCCCAGTCTTTCACTACTATATTATCCCCAAAAATTTCGCTGCTGTGATCTTTTACCTTTTCATGTTTGTAATCCTTCATTATTTTTTTCCACTCATGCATCACGTCGTCTAACTTATTTTCATAAATCATACATTTCAATGCGTTTTGTGAGCCAACACTGAATTTGGAACTGCCCTCGTTAACTTTGATAGACTGCGATTGCATTTTTAGGACCAAAAGCCCAAATACTATAAATAAAATATTCTTCATACAATTTACTCAATGTCCCAAACACTAGGACGTTTCTTTTTATAAAACGGCTTAAAATAATTTTTATGTTCTAATATAAAAGCCATAACAAAATAAATAATAACCGGACTCCCAAATGTAAAAAATGACAGATAAATAAAATACATTCTCACCGTGGTGCTCTTTATCCCAAGTTTTTTTCCCCACCATGCACAAACACCAAAGGCTTGCTGTTCAAACCAGCGAACAATTTTATCAATCATATACAAATATAATAAAATATTGGAATTTTTAATGGTAAACTATTGTCTCTTCCTTCAAAATGGAGTTACCAATCTTACATTGCATGCACTTTTTTTTGGAACATAAATGATCATAAAGAAATAGCATAGCCTGACTATCCGCCGCACTTTGTCCGGACAAAAAAGTGAAAAATTTTGTTTTGTGATTTTGCTCAAATCGGCAACTTTTTATTAATTGTATTAACTGATCATAAGTCAAATCTTTGTTTCCGGTTGAAAATTTAAAATACAAAAAAGGAATGATGCTGTTTATAATAAGATTTTCAATAAAATCTTTACTGAGTTTTAATTCTTGCGTGCCTAAACACGCTGTAATTTTTTCTATGGAGTTTAGGTTTTGGGGATTAAAAAATAATTCTTCTTGTAGATGTATTAAAACCGCCAATTGATGCAACTTTATTAAAGGAGAATTACCAGGACGAAACCTCGCAGTTTTTAAAATGCCGGGTTGAAGTGAATTCAATTGGTGTTTATGTTTCAAATGAAAAAATTCTTTTTCTAATATTTTTCTTTCCTTTTCATCTTTCATGTTCGGCAATAGACCTGCCACCCCAAACAAAAGCGATTTAATTTTTACAAAGTCTGTCCTATACCTTAACATTAGTTTTAACGGGAGAATATCGGCAATCATTTCAAAAGGTAAATCATTAATTCTGCAACCGAAGTTTTTAACCAGTAAAATATAAAATGTTTCTGCCGTATTTTTCCCTGTTCTTAAAAAAATACGATTTGTTTCTTTTAATTTCTCTTCAAATCTTGTGCTTAATAATTCATTTAAAAATATTTTCGATTCCGTTTCTGAAATATTGGGCTGAAAATTCCTACAGGCTAGTCCCCGATTTTGATTTGTGTTTTGCGCAATATCCGGCAAATATTTTTTTATTTCAAGTACTTCCACTTGATTTTGGGTATTCTGTTGAATTTCGCCGTTGCAATGATAAACTACATGTAAAATTAATTTGTCATAACTAGGGTCATCATCATGCCCATGATACAACCAATCTTTACTGTTCACATGAATTTCAATATTCCCGACCAGGGTTATACCATCTACTTGTATTTTTGCATTAAAAAAATCGGGCCCGGAGTCCTTATTTCGCACACCCGGATTAAGTATCCGAATTTCTTTATTATTCACCGAATAGTATGTTCCCGGTTTTAATAATCCTAGCTCCCAAATATTTTGTAATTTTTCTTCATCAATTTCACGCATATCCTTTCATTTTATAAACTACATATCCTACCCATTCATGTATTAAATAATTTAAGCTAAATAAAGCATCGGCATTAGGTATAAATAAATGATCAAAGGTGTACCGCCTTATCCCACTGTTTTTATTAGTAATATAAGGTATAATATTTTTGTAACCTGCTTTTTTAAAGACCGCCAAGGAACGTGGCATGTGATAGGCGGAGGTTACCAATAAATAAGTACCGTCAATTTGTAAACTATCTATTAATTTTTTGGTAAACACCGCATTTTCATACGTGTTTTTACTTTGATATTCTATCACTAATGCCGAATCCGGAAAACGAATGCGTTTTAAATAATTTCTCACATAAAGGGCTTCTTTGTTTTCCGGAAACTCTATGCTTCCTGATCCTCCTGTAAAAATAATTCGCTTTATTCTTCCGTTGTAATAATAAGGGAGTATCTGCAATAAACGATCAGCACTTTCTCCAAAATTTATTTTTTGCAATCTTTTATCAATGGAGCCAATTCCGCCTAGCACAATGGCCCCGTCGTATTTTTTTTTTTGTAAATCATAATCTTCTGTTACCGGTTCCCAGGCTCTGAATAATTCATCCACTAAAAAAGAATTACTGCACAAATAGAGAATTAATAAAGAAGCTAAAATTAATTTGGGTTTTCTGCTTGTAATTTTTGTTTTAAAGGAATACAGCAATAGTAAAATAACCCAGGTTAACGGGGAAATTAAAAAGGCCAGTATTTTAGAAACATAGAAGAACATGAAACCCAAAGTTATAATTTTTACTTTAGCTTGAGGTAGCGGCCAATTTATTTTACTTCATTATTGCTCCAGAAATTTGAATTTCTACTCCAAAAAACAAGGTTAATTAGCTATATTTAAGCGTTAAATTGAACTAGATTTTATGAAGAAAATTTTAATAGCAAACCGAGGCGAAATTGCTTTACGTATTATGAAAAGCGCTCGCGAAATGGGAATAAAAACAGTAGCCATTTTTTCGGAGGCCGATCGTAATGCGCCATTTGTGCGCTATGCCGATGAGGCCGTTTGTGTTGGTCCACCTCCTAGCGCACAGTCCTACCTTCAAGGGGATAAAATAATAGATATCTGCAAGGAATTGGGAGTTGATGCTATACATCCCGGTTACGGCTTTTTAAGTGAGAATGCAGATTTTGCACGTAAAGTAAAAAAAGCAGGAATTACATTTATTGGCCCTAGTGCAGAAAGTATGGATTTGATGGGAGATAAATTAAGCGCAAAAGCAACAGCTAAAAAAATGAATGTTCCTATGATACCCGGCTCAGATGGCGCAATTAGTGATATACAAGAAGCGGTACGAGTTGCCAAAGAAGTTGGTTTTCCCCTACTTATAAAAGCCAGTGCCGGGGGAGGGGGAAAAGGCATGCGCTTAGTAGAAAAAGAAAGCGAAATTGAAGAGCAAATGAAATTGGCCATAAGTGAAGCTATTTCAGCTTTTGGCAATGGGGCCGTTTTTATTGAAAGATATGCAAGTGGACCTCGTCATATTGAAATACAAGTACTGGCCGATAATCACGGAAATTGTGTGTATTTATTCGAACGGGAGTGTAGCATACAGCGACGTCACCAAAAAGTAATTGAAGAGGCACCTAGTTCGGTTTTAACGGAAGAGCTAAGAGAAAAAATGGGCAAATGTGCTGTGGATGTGTGTAAAGCCTGTAACTACAGCGGTGCAGGAACGGTTGAATTTTTAGTAGATGATAAACTAAATTTTTATTTTTTAGAAATGAATACCCGTTTGCAGGTTGAACATCCGGTAACGGAAATGATTACGGGACTCGATCTGGTGAAAGAACAAATAAAAGTGGCGCGCAATGAAAAATTAAGCTTTACACAAAAAGATCTCAAAATTAATGGGCATGCTATTGAAGTGAGGGTTTGTGCGGAAGATCCTTCCAACAATTTTTTACCGGATATCGGAAAATTGGTCGTGTACAAAACTCCTTCAGGGCCCGGAGTTCGCGTAGATGATGGTTTTGAAGAAGGTATGGATATTCCGATTTATTACGACCCCATGATAGCCAAATTGGTAGTGCATGGCAAAGACAGAAAAGATGCGATTGATAAAATGTTGCGCGCCATTAACGATTATAAAATTATAGGCGTAGAAACTACACTTGATTTTTGCAAATTTGTTTTACATCACAAAGCATTTATAAGCGGGGATTTTGATACGGGCTTTATAAAAAATTTCTTCACCCCCGAATTATTGTACCCAAAACAGGAAGAGTTAAATCTGGTAGCAGCCCTCGCCGCATCCATCATTCAAAATCAAAGCACTCAAAAACCCGCCCTCGCTGAAAATGGGGCTGTTAAAAAAAGCAAATGGAAAGAAAGACGCTTAGAATGAGTTGTAACTTAAAGGTTACTTCAAGCGTATAATAGTATAAATAGTTGTATGATGTGGTTAAGCTCACCTATTTTTAAGTCGTGTTTAAAAACAATACCTGTTTTTTTGATTTTGCTTTGTCCTAATTTTAACGCACAAAATATAGCTTCAGATATTACTAGTACACCGGAATATGGATACCGTTGTAGAGCCGTAGTTGAAGAAGGGGATACCATACCTGTGTTCGATATTTCCGATATTGATATTTATACTACTTACGTTTATAAAACGAAATACCATTATGAACAATGGACCAGAACCAAACATAACGTAAAAAAAGTTTATCCTTATGCCATTTTAGCCGCAGCAAAATTGAAAGAATACGATAAGGCCCTGGCGAAAATTGAAGATGAGCAAATGAAAAAAGTATTTTTGAAATGTTGCGAACGAGATTTAAGAAAAGAGTTTGAAGATGAGTTAAAACAAATGAGCGTTTCACAAGGCAAAATTCTCATGAAGCTGATTGATCGGGAAAGTGGAAAAACTACTTATGAAATTGTTGCTCAACTTCGAGGCTCATTTCAGGCGGCCATGTGGAATGCTTTAGCCACTTTGTTTGGCAACAACATGAAAGTAAAATTTGATCCCATAGAAGATATAATGGTGGAAAGAGCGATTAAATTGGTAGAAACGGGACAGATTTAGCTACCCGTGAAACACCTTTGATTTTACGATTAATTCGTTTTCTATTTCCAGTAATTCCCCTACCAATAAATCACTTTCTCCACTTACTTTGCGAATATATTCCATAAAACACCGTGTTCGTCGGCAATAATTTTAACCGGTTCATAGCGCAAATCCGGTAATTTTTCAAAGGCTTGGCCCGACCAGGCTTTTAATTCATTTTTACCCTGAATAAATCCCTTTGTTTCGGGTTTCGCCAATTTTAATTTAGGACTATAATGAATAGCGTTGTTATCGTATAAACTTAACAAATTTTGGAGGTTTTTAGTGTTAAAGGCCTCGAACCAATTCACAGCGATTTGTTTATTTTTTGCAGTTTTCATTTTTGCCAAATTAATAATATTCTTTAACTTCATAGCATGGTTAAAAAAATTCTAATTATTGTTTGCATGTTCGCTATTTCAGTTAGCGCTCAAACTAAAAAAGGTACACCAAAAGGAAAAAAGAAACCGGTGGTTGTTGAAGATTCAACCGCAGTAGTTGAAGAAGAAGAAGAATTGGACCCGATGGAAGCCTTAGAGAAAACCCTTGACTTGGAAGTGGAATTGGACGCCATGACAGGAAAAGAGATTAAACATCCGGAAATTAAACGTAAAAATGACTCTTTACGTAAGGATTTAAGAGATAGATTGAAGAAAGAGCGATTATCATTCAGGGCCTGGACACAAAGACCAAATCCAAAGGCCAAAAAACCTGAAAAAATGAAACTATGTATAAACATTGTATACAAAGACACTTTTGTGATTCATAAAGTAAATGATACGATTTGTGTGGATCCGGAAGTTTCAAGAGTGTTAATGGAAAAGTTGATTGGAGATACACTTTATCAATATCTTTATATCGATGCCTTTAATAAATCGGCCGATCAGCTATGTGCAGCCGGACACGAAACCAAATTGTATTTTGTGAAATGGAATATTAAAACCATGAAAACAAAGTGGAAGCATAAAACAATTTCATCTTGTACCAAAGGCATTACCAATATGACAAAAACGTCAATTAAAGACTGGGATAAGTCAGCCCCGTTGGAAATCAAATACAATAGGGGATTGAACTTCACGGAATTAATTATTGATCCTGCAAAACCACAACTCGGATTTCAGATTTCGAAAGACGAAAACACGGATGATTAAATATAAATTATACTTTGTCTATCTGTAATTCTATACACGCGAAAATTGAATGGGTATAAAATAATACTTTTCCCTTTTTCATTTTTGTATGGACTTGTAACCGGTTTCAGAAATAAACTTTTTGATTGGGGAATTTTAACTCAAAAAAAATTTGACGTACATACCATTGGCGTAGGTAATTTGGCCGTTGGCGGAGCAGGCAAAACGCCTTTAGTTGAATATTTAATTACTCTTGTAAAAAAAGAAGGGGTGAAATGCGCAGCACTTAGCAGAGGATATAAACGAAAAACAAAAGGTTTTGTGTTGGCTGATGATGAAAGCGGAGTAAAAGATGTTGGCGACGAGCCCCTCATGTACAAATTGAAACATCAAATTACAGTTGCCGTTGATGCCTCAAGGGTAAGTGGAGTTAAACAATTATTGGCAACAGAATTTCCGCCCAAAGTAATTATACTGGATGATGTTTTTCAGCATAGATATATAAAAGTTGGATTAAGTATTGTTGTGAGCGATTTTGGCAATTTATATTTTAATGATAGTATTTTGCCTGGAGGAAGACTTCGCGAATACAAATCAGGAATAGCACGAGCAGATATTATAGTAATTACAAAAACACCGGATAACACCACTCCCGTTGAGATTAGAAATGTTTTAAAGGACGTAAAACCAATGGCGCACCAACGCGTGTTTTTTTCTTATATAAAATATGGAGAGCTGTATTCTCTAACCGATCCATTTAATAAAATTGACACCTTAAATGATTTATTCCGATTCCGGATCATTGCATTTACAGGAATTGCAAATGCAACACCCATGATCAATTATTTACGTGAATATGCCAGCGAAGTAAGTCACTTACCATTTAATGACCACCATGAGTTTATTCCGAAAGATCTGGAGGATATAGAGCGTTATTATAATAGTTTTGAAGGGGGAAATAAAATTATAGTAACTACTGAAAAAGACATGATGCGATTGATGGATGAAAGTGTGAGTCATATTGCGAAAAGAATGAATATTTTTGTGCTTCCAATTGAAATTACCTTTAAAGAAAAGGAAGAAGAGTTTAATAATGAAATATTAAAATATGTTAGATCAAATAGAATTTACCACCAAAAGTATACTTGAAGAAACCAAAAATTTTAAACCAAGTGTTGGAATTATTTTAGGCACCGGATTAGGGGGATTGGTGAAGGAAATAACTGTAGAGTTTGCTATTCCTTATAATGAAATTCCTAATTTTCCGGTAAGTACAGTTCAAGGTCATAGCGGCAAATTAATTTTCGGGGATTTAGGAGGAAAAAAAGTAATGGCCATGCAGGGCCGCTTTCATTTTTATGAGGGCTATAGCATGCAACAAATTACTTTTCCGGTTCGGGTGATGAAAGCTTTAGGGATAAAAACATTAATTGTTAGTAACGCCAGTGGAGGCATGAACCCTAATTTTGAAGTGGGAGAAATCATGTTCATTAATGATCACATTAATTTGTTTCCAACTAATCCTTTGATTGGAAAAAATGAAGACAGTCTTGGACCGCGTTTTCCGGATATGAGTGAGGCCTATAAAAAAGAGTATTTACAATTGGCAAAACAAATCGCAATTGAAAATAATATAAAAGTAAGTGAAGGTGTGTATGCCGGCTTAACCGGGCCCTGCTTCGAAACGCCTGCAGAATATCGCTATTTGTGGAGAATTGGTGCCGATGCTGTTGGTATGAGTACTGTTCCGGAAGTGATTGTAGCTAAACATTCCGGCATGGAATGCTTTGGTATTAGCATAGTTACAGATTTAGGTGTTGAAGGTATTGTGCAAACCGTTAGTCATGAAGAAGTTCAGCATATTGCTAAAATGCAGGAGCCAAAAATGAGTTTAATTGTTAGGGAACTGATTAAAAGACTATAGAGCTTTTAAACTTTCTGATAATAAGCGATGAAAATGATGCGTCCCCTGTTCCCGATTTACCGAATATCGTCCATGAGAATATAACCTCGATTGTACTCCAAGCTGAACGCTTTCAACTATTTCTTCATCTTCCATTTCTACGGTATGTAAGTCGCCGCCTGCACCGGTAAAATTTTCTTTTTCTTCAAATACATAAGTCAGGTAACACACTTTACATTGGTTTACGCCTGTTGGTTTAACAATATTCACCGATAAGCCCCAAGGGTAAAAATTGAGCATTAAATTGGGGTAGGCCCAAAAATAATAACCGGCAATTTTTTTACCATAGTCAATGGAACTTTCCGGCAGTTCAAAACAATCGTCCCCGTCTTTAGCTATACCAATTTGTAAATTAGAATAAGGGAATAATTCAGTGGTGTATTCTCCAAAGTCAAGTACGTCATTTAGTCCGGCATGAACAAAAGGAATGTGAAATCCTTCAAGATAGTTTTCACAATACAGGGCCCAATTACTTTCAATTGGGTAATCTCTGCATTTGGATTTTTGAAGAATTAACTTATCCATGGGAAACCAATGTAATCGTTCCTGTATTTCACCAAAAATTTCTTTGGCTTCCACTTTTGGATGCAAAGAGGTAAATATTAATTTTCCCCAGGTAAATACCGCAAGTTTTTTCAAGTGATCTTCATCGGAAGGAAAGTTGCAAACTTCCTTAAATTCAGGCATAGAAATGAATTGGCCTTTTAGATCAAACCTTCTTCCGTGGTATTTGCAAACCAATTGATTCAGTTTACATTTTTCTTTCACCAATAAATTTCCGCGATGTGTGCACACGTTGCTTAAGCACATTAACTCTTCGCTTTTACTTTTAATTAAGATAATATGCTCATTTAAAAATCCCTCTAAAAGTGTAACAGGAATTATAGTTTCAGTTTCGCTAAAATTATCTTGGTCAGCCACCAACTGCCAGCTGTTGAAAAAAAGCGTTTCTTTTAAATATTCAAATACGTCAGCACTGTTGTACACATCCGTATGAATAGTTTGGGCTACCGCAATATTTTCATCTACAAAATATTTAGCTAGATTTTTAATAATTATTGTTTTGAAGAAGTACTAAAGTAGTATTTGTTTTCAGTAAATAAAGCATAATTCTGAAAAATTTTAATTTGAATGGCCGAATCATTTGTAGTGCTGGTTCCGTTCATTAAGGTTTTAAACTCAAAGTGGGGAACTGGTGCGTGTTCGTCTTTTAATTCGTAAACACATTCATATTTTAAACCCGGCATATAATGTAATTTTATGATGCTGTCATTTTCTGTACCGGTGAAATGTCCGTTTTCAATCTGAATCACAATTTTACTTTTTTTATTTTCGGGAACAATAAAATAAAACTCACTGCCTTTTGTTTTGGTGATTGAATCTGTTTTATTCCCTTTTTGAAAATAAATAATATCCGATTCTTTTTTAATAGTAAAAGCGGATTGAGCCGGGGAAATTAAAGGCAAGCAATAAAAAAGTAAATAAATTAAATATGTGCTTTTGTGTTTAATTTCGAAAAAATGTAGCAAAAAAATGAACTTACTCTTTGTCTAGTTCTTTCTTCACTTCTTGAATTTGTTCTTCTACCTGTTTGGTAATTCCGCCGGTACCTTGTTGAATTTCTCGTTGTATACCATCCGTGGCATCTTTAAATTCTCTGATTCCTTTGCCAAGTGTTTTGGCAATACCCGGAATACCTTTACCCCCGAATAATAATAGAATAACAAAAACGATAAGTACAATTTCGCCTCCGCCTAAATTTAAGAACAATATGTATAAACTAGTACTCATTTTTTTCTTCCGGCCCTCATAAATTTAAATACTACAATAATTCCGGTGATAAAAACGGCCCCAATAAATAAAGCAATTAAATAATCTCCAAAATCGGCTGAGTGGTTCATTTTACAAAGTTAATTAATCTATTTCAATTCCAATGTGTATTAAGGCATCTCCTTCATTAACTACAGGTTGGTTGTTTAAACCAAAAATATATCCATCAACCGGACTTACTATTTTATTTTCAATATCCCCAAAAGGATTACAAATAAACCCAAGTAAATCACCCTTCATTACATGTGCGCCGTTATTTACCGACATATGAAAAAGTCCGCTATCGTTGGCTCTTACCCATAAATCTTTTCCTATTTTAATGGAAGAGTTATTGGGAAGTTCGGCATCAATCATGCCAAATGACTTCATTAATCGCAAACATCCGTTTATACCTTCATTAATCGCGTAATAATCAAAACGCATACTTTCACCGCCTTCATAAACTAAAATGGGTTTTCCTCTTTTGCCGGCTTCATGTCTTAAAGCACCAGCTCGATAATTACTATCAATAATTAAAGGAGGTGCAAAACTTTCAGCCAACTTTAAATTATTTCCAACATCAAAAACGCATCGCAATTGGGGATGATTATTAATTTTTGCTCCTCCGGTATGAAAATCTACACCAAAATCAATGATGGGCAAAATATGATTTGTAATGTCGTAAGCGATTCGGCTTCCAAAGGAGCCTTTTTTACTGCCCGGAAAACAACGGTTTAAATCTCTTCCATCGGGCAAATCCCTGCTTCCGTATAAAAAAGAGACAATATTAATTACCGGTAAAACAACCAGCGAACCGCATTTTAAATCCTGAACTTCTTCCCGAATTAAAATTTTACGAACTATTTCAATTCCATTGGTTTCTTCTCCGTGCATGCCCGCACTTAACAACATGGTTGGGCCCTGTTTTTTTGCCCGAATTACCTGTACCGGAATTTGAATGTTAGTTTTAGTGTGCAGCTCATAGGAATTCAGAACTACTGTTTTTCGCTCTCCCGGCGCAACGTGTTGTTTATTTATTATTATTGGCAAATTTTACTCTCCTGGCTTATTAAATTCATTTCTTTCAACATACTCAATTATTTTTCCGGCTATATCCACCTTTGTTGCCCCTTCGATTCCTTCCAGACCGGGAGATGAGTTAACTTCCATAACCAAAGGCCCTCTACTAGATTGTAACAAATCAACACCGGCAATACCTAATCCTAATTTTTTAGCAGCTTTTATGGCAGTAGATCTTTCTTCGTCGGTTAAACGTATAACTTTGGCTGTTCCGCCTCTGTGCAAATTACTTCTGAACTCTCCGGGTTTGGCTTGTCTTTTCATGGCTCCCACAACCTGACCATCAACAATAAATACACGCAAATCAGCACCTTTTGCTTCTTTAATAAATTCCTGCACCAACATGTTTGCATCTAGTTTTAAAAATGCTTCAATTACACTACTGGCCGATTTTTTGTTTTCGGCTAAAATTACGCCTATACCCTGCGTGCCTTCTAATAATTTAATAACGCAGGGTGCTCCGCCAATACTGTTCACCAAACTATCTATGTCCTCTGCTTTTGGTGAAGATGCAAATGCAGTTTTGGGTATTCCAATTCCGGCTCTCGCTAATATTTGTAAACTTCTTAATTTATCTCTGGATCGAACCAAGGCCTGTGATTCAATAGCTGTAAAAATCCTCATCATTTCAAATTGACGTACTACTGAAGTTCCAAAAAACGTGGCACTTGCGCCAATACGAGGAATAACAGCTTGAATATTTTTAATGGGCTTGCCTCCATAATACACATGAGGTTGCCCTTGCTCTATTACTAGAACACACTTCATGTGATCTACCAAAATCATTTCATGTCCACGGGCTGCGCCTGCTTCCAGTATTCGCTGCGTGGAATACAAATGACGGTTTCGCGAAAGAACAACAATTCTCATAGTAGATGGTATTGAAGTGTATTGAAATGTTTAGATAAAAGAAGGTCTAAAATTGAAGAGACAAGGTAAAGAGTAAAATTAAATTAAACAATGAAATTAGCTTCTTTTGCAAATAAAAAATGCGATTTCAGGGCTTTTACTGTTCATTTTTTCCGCCCAAATGCAAATGGCTAACATCAATTAAAAATCGACCTTTAATAGGCCTCCTCCCCAATAAAACGGGATACTTCATTTTATCGCGCTTTGACAAGGAAAAGGAAGCCAGAATTTGTTTGTTCCCAATTTTTAATATCGATTTTATAACGTATCGTTCCTCCATTTCGCCAAAGGAATTCCTAAATTTTTTTAGCGTAAAAGTATTGAAATGGAATTCTTTTTTTGTTTCGGAATCAGAAGTGATGATGGATACAACCAAAGTAGGTATGCCGGATACTTCTTTTAGCAACACTTCCTCACAATGAACGGATGAGGTATAAGCGCCTGTATCCAGTTTGGCTTCTACTTGTAATAAACCTAATTCAGGTATATCCACATATTCTCTTCTTCCTATTATTTTCACGGTTTTTTATTTGTTAAATAATAAGAGTTAAATCTGGCTATGTCTGCTTCCTGCATAATGCTTTCTTTTCCGGCGATGAAATTTACTAAATTATTGGCTAAGTATGGCGTTAATAAAACACCTTTACTTCCGAATCCGTTGAACAAAAATAAATTAGGCCATTTCGGATGTACGCCAATCAATGGTCTTCGGTCCTTTACCGAGGCCCTAATTCCGGCCCGGTGTGCCGTGGTTTTAAACGGGCCTACAATTAGTTCACTTATTTTTTTTTCTATTTCTATTTTGCTATCAGTTTCGGGCTCTTCATTGATGGTATTCCAATTAAAGGTAGAGCCGGCTTTATATTCTGAACCCATTTTTAAAATAAATTTCCCCTTGCTTAAGATAGAATCACCCATAGTTAAATTTTTGGCTACAAAATTTATCAATTCTCCCTTTACAGGTTTCAAGGGGAGATAATTAAAAAAAGGATTATTTTTCATCAAATGACCTTCACAAAAAATTATACCCCTATAAAATTGTTTGTTGTATTCAAGGCCTTCGTTTATAATTTTTATTGAATTGTGATTAAATGTTTCGTCCAGCATTTTATTTTGAAAGAAAGTTTCACTTTGTTGAATAAAGAAGGGAATGTCTAAATTTCCGGCGCCTTTAATTTTTCCAGTCCCAAGTGGAAAAGAATAGAGGCCCGAAATATTTTTTTCTTGCTGATAAATCACCGGGTCTAAATATTCCCGCATTTCTCCTTGTGCTTTTTTTTCCCAAAGGGTTATTTCTTGTTTTTCCGAAAACGGCCTGATTATGGTTCTATTGGTAATAAGTGCTGTGCCTAATAATTTTTCGAGTGTTCGATAAAAATTAATCAGATAGGGTAAAAAAAGATCAACTTGCCAGCTTTTACTTAAGGAGTGCAAAACTACAGGATTCCAAATGCCGGCGGCAACTAAGGACGCCCTACTTAAATTTTTTTTGCCGATAATAGTAAAGTTTATTTTTTGCTGATGAAGATGATGCGCTAAAACAAAGGCAGATAACCCACGTCCAACAATAAGATAAGGCTTCATCGTTTGTTTTCTGATCGAACGTTTACATTGTAATTTTTCTTAGGCCCCCTATATGCACCTGAAAAGAACAGAATGAATTTTATTCCGATAGAACTTTGGCCGGGGCTTAATTCGCCAAACCCCTCTATGCCCATTCCAATATCATAGGTGAATTTAGTAATGAATTGTGCGGAAGCATAAAGGCCAAATCCTTCATAATAATAAGGAATAATTCCAAGCGCCGTATCTTCAATGGCTAATACACCGGTATAATAAGACAAACCACCAAACACGGCAATGTTACTTTTATTTTTTTCTTTTCGCCACCCGTAACCGAAATGACCTTGCAAATTATTATTGGATAAAAATTCGGGACCACTCATATTCATGCCAATCTGAAATTGTTCTCGGCGTATGTGAAATTGAAAATCTATACCAATCGTTTTTGAAATATCAGACCGGCGCGAACTGCTCAAATAACCTGCGCCAAAAGTAGCATAGTTATTGTATTTTCTGTACAATTTGCCGTCGTATATGATTTCTTCTTTTCTGTAATATTTTTCTTTTTCAGTTTTTAAACTGTCGCTTTGACCAAAACAAGAAAATGAAATGAAGAAAATAAATATGTGTTTAAGAATTTTGATAAGGGAAATTAATAAAAATGAAATTAATTTTTTAAGTATTTATATAATTGGTTTGTTTTATTACATAATTGGACTAAAAAAACGGATTGTTATTTTTTTCGAAGCCTATGGTAGTGGATGGGCCGTGGCCGTTAAATACTTTAACATCATCAGGCAATGTAAATAATTTAGATTGTATAGCGTCTAATAATTGCTGGTGATTTCCTCCGGGCAAATCTGTTCTGCCAATACTTCCTCTGAATAAAACATCGCCAACTATAATAATTTTGTTTGGTTCATTATAAAAGCAAATACTTCCGGGTGAATGCCCCGGCGCATGTATGCAATCAAATGTATAATCGCCCAAAATTATTTGGTCTCCTTCTGAAATATATTTTTCGGGCATTGGTGATTCTTCGGCGGGAACACCATACATGTTGGCCGTATTCATCATGTTTTCCAATAAAAAAAGATCTTCGGCATTCACTTCCGGCAACAATCCGTAAGTATCTTGTATAAATTTATTTCCCAATACATGATCTAAGTGGGCATGAGTTAAAATTAAGCGAGTTAAGTTTAATTGATTATCGGCAATAAATTGCTTTAACACTAAATTTTCGGAAGTGTTAGAATTTCCGGGATCAAAAATAATAGCGTTATTTTTATCGTCATAAACAACATAAGTGTTTTCCTGAAAAGCATTAAAGGCAAAAGATTTTAAATAAAGCATGAACAAAGATACTTAGCAGATTCGTTTAGTGAAATTAATTTGGTTGTTTTTTATTTGTAAAAGATTAAGCCCTGCCGTTTTTCCAATACTAATTTTCCCAAAATGTTCCGGTAATTTTAAAGCCCGGGCTCCATTTAAAGTCATAAAACGCAAAACCTCTTCCACTGTAAAATTTGAATTTTTCAATACAACATTAGCTTCATCTATTAATGACAATTTATAATTAGAAGCCAAACTATCGGTACCCAAAGTAATTTTTGTTTTATAGGACTCAAATATTTTAAAATCTGGTAATTGATTTTCAATGTAAATATTGGCATTAGGACAAAACCCAAAATATATATTTTCAGTATTCATAAAATTTAGATCAGCTGAACTAGTGAAAGTATTATGAATTAAAATAGTTTGTTGTGTACTTAAAGCATCGGTGTAATGCATTAAACTGCTACAACCCGGGGCCAGAAACCAAGAGATATCCATATTTAAAAAGCGGTATAAATTGTGAAATGCAGATGGCTCTCCATTAAAAAATTTATTTTCTTCTTCGCTTTCCTGGTTATGAATGCTGGCCGGTAAATCTCTTGCTATATTAAACTGAGCAATGGCTGCTATTAGTTTTTTAGAAGAACTGTATGCGGCATGAGGCGCCAAACTGCAACTCAGTTGAGCGTTTTCAAATTGATCAAATAAATATTTTCCGGCCGTTAGCATGTCATTTGCTCTGTCGGGATTTAAAGCCAGCAACTCAATAAAGGAATGATAATGAATAGAAGAACCTTCTTTCATTTTTAGGCTATCGGCTGTATTGCAAATATCTCCGCAAGCAACTATCCCTTCATTAAACATAAAGGCATCAGCTTGCTGCATAGCCTCTCTTATTTCTTCGTTTTTAAAGCCCGGTCGAATACTAATTATTTTTTCTCCAAATCCCGCTAAGCCCGTTTGCTGTGGAATTTTATCTTTTAAATGACTTAATTCTAAATGAGCGTGAATGTTTATAAAACCCGGACAAAGCCAACCCGCTGATTTTTCTACTCGGTTATTTTCAATAGTTCCTTCCCTTAAAATATCGCTGATTGTGCCATTATTTTCAAGCACCAGAACGGAGCCCGCATCCAATAGTTTTTCTCCGTTAAAAATATGATCGGCTGTTATAAAACGCACAAGTAAATTTAAAGAAATTTAAGGGATAATGGAGGGGAAAGGCAGGAGATATTAGAGAGGCAAGGAAGAATAACCGTATCTTTACTGTCTTGATTCAAAAACGTGATATTCGGGCATTAACCTTAGAAGAACTAACTGCAGTTTTTCAGCAATTGGGCGAACCTGCCTTTAGGGCCAAACAATTGTATGAGTGGTTGTGGAGTAAGAGCGAAATTGATTTTTCTAAAATGTCGAATCTTTCCCTCAAACTAAGAACTTATTTAAATGAAAACTTTGTAATTAATGCGGTTCAGATCAGTGAATTGCAAATCAGCAGCGATAAAACCATTAAATGCGCCATGCGCTTGCATGATAATTACGTAGTAGAAAGTGTATTAATTCCTTTAGAGAGTAGAATGACGGCTTGTATTTCATCGCAGGTGGGTTGTAGTTTAACTTGTAAATTTTGTGCTACCGGAAAATTAAAACGCATGCGCAATTTAAATGCCGATGAAATTTATGATCAGGTGGTATTGGTTAAAAAAACCGCAGAAGAAAAATACCATAGTCCCTTAACTAATATTGTGTACATGGGTATGGGCGAGCCCTTATTAAATTATCAAGAAGTGTTAAGTTCAATCGAAAAAATTACTTCGCCAAAAGGTTTGGGCATGTCGCCAAAACGTATCACCGTATCAACTGCCGGCGTAGCTAAAATGATAAAAAAATTGGGCGATGATGAAGTCAAATTTAATTTAGCTATTTCGCTACACGCGGCTAATGATACCAAACGAAATGAAATAATGCCTATTAACGAAACCAATAACTTGGAAAATTTGCAGGAGGCGCTCATTTATTTCACTAAAAAAACCGGTACGCGACCTACTTTTGAATACATTGTTTTTAAAGATTTTAATGATTCAGAAACGGATGCCGAAGAACTGGTGCAATTTTGTAAAAAAGTAAAGGGGAAAGTAAATATTATAGAATATAATCCAATTGATAACGAAGAATTTAAACAAACCACAAGGGCAAGATTAAATGCTTTTATCGATCATTTAGAATCAAGAGGCATTATTTGTAATGTAAGAAGGAGTAGGGGAAAAGATATTGATGCGGCTTGCGGACAATTAGCCAACAAAAACAAATTGGCGTTAAATGAATTAAAATAAAGTTTAATTTAGATTCGTGTCGAGAAAAGTAGAAGAAATAAAAGCACCGGTTAAAGATCACATGGAGGCCTTTGAGGAGAAATTCCGAGGAGCCATGAAAAGTACTGTGCCTTTATTGGATAAAATCACCAATTATATTGTAAAAAGAAAAGGCAAACAAATCAGGCCCATGTTTGTTTTTTTAAGCGCTCAAAATGCCGGTGATATAAATGAAAGTACGTATAGAGCGGCAGCCTTAATTGAGTTGTTGCATACCGCAACTTTAGTGCATGATGATGTGGTGGATGATAGTAATGAAAGGAGAGGATTTTTTAGTGTAAATGCTTTATGGAAAAATAAAATTGCCGTGTTAATTGGCGATTTTTTGCTTTCTAAAGGATTGCTTTTATCTATTGAAAACAACGATTTTCACTTGCTAAAAATAATGAGTATTGCTGTAAAGGAAATGAGTGAAGGAGAATTATTGCAGATAGAAAAAGCCCGGCGCTTAGATATATCGGAAGAAATTTATTTTGAAATTATTACCAAAAAAACGGCCGCCTTGTTAGCGGCCTGTTGTGCTGCGGGAGTAGCTTCGGTTAGCCAAGATGAGAAATTAATCAAATTAGCTACAGAATTTGGAACATTAACCGGCATTGCTTTTCAGATAAAAGACGATTTGTTTGATTTTGGCAGTGGAGATGAGATCGGAAAACCAACGGGGATTGATATTAAAGAGAAAAAAATGACATTGCCGCTCATTTATGCTTTAAACAATTGTTCATCTGCAGAAAAAAGGAAAATTATAAATATTATTAAAAATCACAGCGAGGAAAGTGAAAAAGTGGAGGAGGTTATTAAATTTGTGATTGAAAAAGGCGGAATAGAATATGCCATAAAAATTATGCATGAGTATAAAAACAAAGCCTTGCAAATTTTAAAACAATTGCCCGAAAATGAAGCCGGAAAAAGCTTAGAAAATTTATTGATATATGCCATTGAAAGAAAAAAGTAAAATACTGGGTTTAACGTATGCATTATTTATCACGGTATTCTCTTCTTGTGTGAATGAAACGGTTATGACCGAAGCCCAAAAGCGAGAAAATGATTCTTTAAGAAAAGTAAAACAAAGGGAGTATAGTGATAGCATGAAAAGGGCGAATCCTTTATTGATTATGCCTCCGGACAGTGAATATACCGGCGAATATATTGACAAGTATCCTACCGGAATAGTAAAGTTTAAAGGCATGTTTAGATTTGGGCAACGACATGGCGATTGGTTTAGTTTTTATCCCAATGGTATGAAATGGAGTGAACTTACTTTTGATAACGGTCTCAAGCAAGGTAAAAATGTAGCCTATTATCAAGACGGTAAAATACGTTATGAAGGATATTATAAAAATGACATTCAGGATAGCGTTTGGATTTACTACGATAGTATAGGAAGGGTTGCCGATTCTTTTACTTTAAACAACGGAAAAGTAGTTCCAAAAAATTAGATACCCGAAACCACTTTTGTACGTAAAGCGGTTATTCCCTCACTGATATCTTTAATAGCCTCAAATCCGGTTTTTTCTGTTTGCATAGAAGCCGCAAAAATATCGTGGAGTTTTTTTAATCCGTGTAAAATATAATCAGAACGGTCATTTAATTTGGAAGCTTCTAATAAAATAATCAGATTTTTTAAAGATTCTTCCTGACTTAAAATACTTTTTGCAACTTCATCTGAATTTAGCGACTCGGTTATTTTGCAAGAAACATACAATCCTTCAATCCACGCACCGGAAAGAATGATGGCTGATGTTGCCGGTCTGTTGTTCGTTTTTAATATTTGATCGGCCGATTTAAAGGCGTTAGTGATGATTTCCAAGGTAGAATCTTTGCTGGATTTATTAGCTTCCATTCTGTCAAACATGCTTTGATCGAAAGCGTTATTCACACCTAAATCACCGGCAAGCACATTTACACATTTCAGAAAAATTATACTTTCTTGTGTTTGCTCAAAAGCACTGGCAATACTTAAATCTGAACCATATACCCCAAGATTTACAGCTTTTGCAGACTCTATGGTGTATTTATCTACAAAGTTAGGATCGTTTAATAAATCGGCATTATAATCGATTTGGTGAGATTCAATAAGTTTCAAAATTTCTTTTCTATCCGGCATGGTGTTAAACACGTTTTGCGCATTTAATTTAGTTTCTTCAACAGCAATTCTAGTTGAATCCATGTGATCTAACGAATCATCAATTTTTTCACCGCTGCCACATGCATTTATCATTAAAATGATAACCGGGTAAAAGATGAATTTGAAACTTTTTTTCATTCGAGTAGTACAAATATATATTATTTTTTTATTCCCTTGTCATACCTGACACGGTTTATTTCATTCCCGTTTTTATCGTAAAAAATCCACTCTCCGTCGGGCACACTCTGTAATTTGCCCTTTCTACGTTCTTTAATAACAGCATAATAACAAACGGATTGGAGTCGGGCATTGTTGTAATAACTTACACTTTTGCCTTGCAATTTACCCTTATTAAAATTTTGTGTTTTATTTAATCCTCCGGTTTCAAAAAAATATTCCCAGGTGCCGTGTTGATGACCTTTGCGATATTTTCCTTTGGTATCAACAAATCCGCCTCTTTCAAACCACTCTATGTGTTGGCCGTGTTTTATTCCATTTACATAATTAGAAATCTCCCTTGGTTTTCCACTGTCAAAGAAGTAATTCCATTTTCCGGTTTTTTTCCCTTTTTTGTTGTATTTGCCTGTATAATTTAGTTGACTATTGCTATACCAGCCTTGCCAGTTTCCGGTGAGTAAACCCAAAGTAAAAGATCCTTCATCCTTTTTCTTTCCATTTTGCCACCAGCTTAACCACAAACCGTTTTCTTTTCCGTTTAAATAAGCACCTTCTTGTAATTTGTTGCCGTTTTCAAACCAGGTAACCCACATACCATTTTTTATACCATTTAGGTAATTTCCTCTTCTCCATTTTTCGCCGCCCTGGTAAAAATAATTCCAGGTATCGTTTTGCATATCACTGGCGAAATTACCTTCGCTTTCAATTTTCCCGTTTTTATAATAATATGTCCATTTCCCTTCCCGTAAATTATCTTTTAATGTTCCACTCATTTCTAAATTGCCTTCCGGAAAATAAAATTTCCAAATCCCGTTCTTTTTACCGGCCTGAAATTCTCCCTCACTTTTAATTTTGTGATTCGGAAAATATGAGGAATAATATCCATTTAACGCACCTTCTTTGTAAGTAGCTTCGTAATCTAGTTCGCCATTTTGATGAAAAAACCGCCATATGCCATCTTGTAATCCATCTTTATAATTTCCCATGGCACGAATAATTCCATTATCATAATTGGCGGTTATACTTCCTTGGCCGTTACTTACGAGTTGTATGCCATTATTATTCCACAAATTGATTAAATACAAAGTTGAATCTTTGTATTCTTTTTCGAATTTGCGTTTTCCATTTTCATAATTTTCTTCCCATTTACCACAAGGTTTTCCTTCGCAAAAATTTTGTATCGATTTAATTTTTCCGTTGCTGAAAAAAGTTTCAACTTTGCCGCTTCGTTTATCTTTTTCAAAAAAACCTTTGCTTTCTACTTGGCCGTTTTCAAAGTAATAAATCCACTCACCTTCTTTTTTTCCTTTAGTAAAAGGCTCCTTACTTTTTGTTTTCCCGTTTTCAAAAAAGGAAGTCCAGATGCTGTCGGCTAAATCATTTTCATATTTTGTTAGTTGAGCAACTTTTCCCGATTTGAAGTAGTAAACATTGGTGCCTTCTTTTCTTCCTTTTTCATAGAACTCAATTGCTTTTTTGGTACCATCTTCGTAAAAAAATGTCCAAATTTTGTCTTCTTTTCCCTCATAATAGGTTCCTTTTCTGCTCACATTGCCTGATTTGTAAAATTCAGTATGTGAACCGTGCGGCATTCCCTTATAGTAATCTGTTTCAGATTTTAATTGAGACTCTTTAGCGTCGTAGTATTCTTTTTTAAGTTGACTTTTACCGATAGTTTGAATGAAGAAGCAGGACAGAATAAAAATGCGAGAATAATACATAGTGTAAATTTAGCCTGCATAACGGGAATGCCGGAGAAAGGATACGGGTTTTGTGAACAATTTTCTGTTGGCAAACGGAAAATCAAGCGCAAATGGCTAAGGAATCGCAATTACAGAACTTGCTACTTTGTTTTGGTACGATATTTTAATAGTAACTGACTTTTGTTTAAAGGGCCAGGAATTAATATTTACAATGGTTTGAGTGAGCAATTTACTTTCCAGAATTTTATTTTCTTCATCTAATATTTCCAATAACGGAAATTGTTTGCCAAAAGAACCTAGCACAGTAAATTGTAATTGACCGGGATCATTAAAAAAGGAAATAAATATTCCTTCATTTTTGGCGGCAGATTTTTTACCATAAACCAATTTATTTTTTCTTTTGTTAAACTTTTTATCAATAAAATTAGTTTCGTTTGCAATATAAGTACCATGACGTTGAATTAATTCCGGATTTTTTTTCTGATGAGAAGGACTTTTATCCCAAATTCTCAGGTAATCAATTTCAAAAGCAACTTTACCGGTGTCTTTTTTTACAGGACCGGGATGAAAGGGACCGTCATCGGCCGGAATAGCCAGATTAAAAATAATATTCTTCGGGTTTTTAAAATTTACATTAGAGTTGCCAATAAATTGCCCGTTTAAATAATAACGAACATAATCGTTGGTCCATTCGCAAGACAAGATATTGAACTCACCGGATAAATCGGCCCGGGTTTTTGCCCAGCCTCCATAGCTTCTTTTCGATAAATAATAACTGATTTTATCGCAACCGCGACAATGTGTATCAATATGTACCTGTGACGTTCGTTCGCTCTTTCCTTCAAAAATATCTATTTCTTCATAGGGGTCGCCGCTGAATAACCAGAAAGCCGGCCAATACCCTTTTTGCTTCGGAATTTTTAATCTGCATTCAAAATAGCCATGCGAAAAAGTTTCTTTACTTTGAATCATCCCTGAGGTAAAAGCAAATGTTTTTTTATTGAGCCCAAAAAAACGCTTGTTGTCTATCAATGAATCGCTGTCTTTCATATAGTCAACCGTTTTAGCAACAGTGTCTTTACGAATTGCCTGGATAGATAATTGTCCGTTTTTTACTTTGTGATTATGTCCTTCGGTATAATATTGTTGTTCCTTATTGGTAAAAATAGAACGGGCCCATCCGTAACTGTAATTCCATTTTACTTCATCTATTTTATCGCCATTAAACTCATCACCGCCCGAATAATGCCAGGTGATTAAAGTGTCTTTTTTGAATTGCCACATAATTTGTGAAGAGAGCGGAGTAAGAATTGAAAGAAAAAATATTATAACTAAAACTTTTTTCATTAATCATTTAGTTTTAATACAGCCATGAATGCACTCTGTGGAATTTCAACACTTCCCACTTGTTTCATTCTTTTTTTACCTTCTTTTTGTTTTTCAAGTAATTTTCTTTTTCGGGAAATATCACCTCCGTAACATTTTGCAGTTACATCTTTACGCATGGCTCGTATGGTTTCTCTGGCGATAATTTTTGCTCCAATGGCGGCCTGAATAGGTATTTCAAATTGTTGTCGTGGAATTAATTCTTTTAACTTCTCACACATTTTTTTTCCTAAGCTGTGCGCGTTGCTTCTGTGCACAAGTGCAGATAAGGCATCCACCGGTTCCGAATTCAGTAGAATATCCATTTTTACCAAATCACTCTGGCGCATTTCAAGTGGTGCATAATCGAAAGAGGCATATCCTTTGGAAATTGACTTTAAACGATCGTAAAAATCAAAAACAATTTCGGCTAATGGCATATGAAAAATTAATTCAACACGATCGGCAGTTAAATAATTTTGATTTACAATTTGGCCGCGTTTTTCGATGCATAAACTCATCACCGGCCCAATGTATTCAGATTTAGTGATAATATTAGCTTTAATGTATGGTTCTTCAATAAAATCAATTTTCCCCGGATCGGGTAAATCAGATGGATTATTAACCGTTACCAATTCATTACTGGTAGTGTATGCCTTATACGAAACGTTAGGAACAGTAGTAATAACCGTCATGTTAAATTCGCGTTCAAGTCTTTCCTGAACAATTTCCATGTGCAACATGCCTAAAAATCCGCAGCGAAAACCAAAACCAAGAGCGGCCGAACTTTCCGGCTCCCAGGTTAACGATGCATCATTTAACTGCAATTTTTCCATGCTGTAACGAAGCTCTTCAAAATCCTCTGTATCTACCGGATAAATTCCTGCAAATACCATGGGCTTCACATCTTCAAATCCATCAATTCCTTTTTCACAAGGACGATCAACATGCGTAATGGTATCACCTACCTTTACTTCACGCGCATCTTTAATTCCTGAAATAATATAACCTACATCTCCGGTTCTAACTTCATTACGAGGTTCCTGTTTTAATTTTAACACACCAACTTCATCAGCAAAGTAGGAAGCGCCGGTATTCACAAACTTAACTTTATCTCCTTTTTTAACTACTCCGTTTATGATTTTGTAATAGGCAATAATTCCTCTAAAGCTATTAAACACGCTGTCGAAAATAAGTGCTTGTAGAGGAGCTTCAAGGTCTCCAACAGGAGGATTTATTCGTTCTACAATGGCCTCTAATATTTGATCAACTCCCATTCCCGTTTTGCCACTTGCGGGAATTATATCTTCTCGCTTACATCCAATTAAATCAACAATTTGATCTTTTACTAATTCAGGTTCGGCGCTGGGTAAATCCATTTTATTCAAAATGGGAATTATTTCCAGGTCGTTCTCCAGTGCTAAATATAAGTTCGAAATGGTTTGCGCCTGTATACCCTGGGCAGCATCAACAATTAATAAGGCCCCTTCGCATGCTGCAATTGAGCGCGAAACTTCATAACTAAAATCAACGTGGCCGGGAGTATCAATTAAATTGAAAACGTATTTTTCTCCTTTATAATTATATTCCATCTGAATGGCATGACTTTTTATAGTAATGCCCCTTTCTTTCTCTAAATCCATATCATCCAAAACCTGAGCTTGCATTTCACGACTACTGATCGTTTTAGTGTGTTCTAATAAACGGTCGGCCAAAGTGCTTTTACCGTGGTCGATATGAGCGATGATACAAAAGTTACGGATGTGTTTCATGAATAAATGAATAACCTAAAAAGGGACACAAATATACTAAATGATACGGATTGTTAAGAAGGAATCAAAAGCAAAAAAGCGAGACCAATCGGCCCCGCTTTTCGAGATAATTTTCGAGTTCAATTATTCAATTGCCATTTTTGATGTTCGGATAATGGCGTTATTCTCTTTAATTCGAATGAAATACACACCCTTTGCTAAATGTTTTAAATTTAATTTAGTTTGCATGTTCAAATGATGTTCTTCTAATAAAATCTGCCCGGTAATGGATAATACTTCAACACTCATTTTTGGAGATAAAGAATTAAACGAAATATTTAATTCGCCATTATTGGGGTTAGGATAAAAATTAATTTGATCTGCCGAAGAAATGTTTTCTTGTATACCAATACACGAAATAACAGATTGTGTTATAGCAACACTTTGCTGACAAATGCCATTGATAGCTCCTGTTAAAGTATAGGTAGTTTCAGAAGTAGGAGAAACAGTTTCCGTTAAGCCATTTCCGCCTGTGCTCCAGGTATAGGTGCCTGCACCAAATGCACTTAAGGTTGCTGTTTCACCAATACAAAGTAAAGTATGACTTGATTGAGCAGACAAGGTTGGATTAGGACTTACGCTCACCTGTTTAGTTGCCGAAACAGTACAAGTTCCATAATATCCGGTTAAGGTATAAGTTGTGGCAATAGTTGGATTAACGATAACCGCACTGAAAGTTGATCCGGTACTCCAAGAATAGGTAAGCGCACCGGACGCAGTTAACAGTGGCGTTCCGCCAATACAAATTAAAGAAGGGCCGTTAATTGATACAAGCGGGTTATTTGAAACAGATACCGTTGTTACTACAGTGTTTGCAGATGGGCATCCCGCACCAGATTCTCCGGTTATAGTATACATACTGGTAGTAGTAGGACTAACAACAGCTGATCCTCCAGAAATCGTATAGGTGGCGGCGCCGCTTGGATTTAATGTAAATGAACCACCAACAGGGCAAATTGCACCATTAGGACAACTAATGGTAGGTGTTAAATTCACAAATACTTCAGCTGACTTAACAACTACACATGCACCAACAGTTCCAACTACTGCACTCCCTGTGCATGTATAAGCAGAATAAACGGCCGGAGTTAAAGAAATAGCAGCAGTATTTGCTCCATTACTCCAACTATAGCTATTAGCACCTGAAGCTGTAATAGCCAATGTATTTCCGCTACAAATGGTAGACGTTTGCGGGGTTACAGTTAATGAAATTCCATTATCATAAACACTTTCAATAGCAAACCACCCCAAGGTTGGTGTAATAGTTCCTATAAATCCCCCGTTGATTCCAGAAGTTGCATATATATTCGAAGGCATATTATTAGTAGCGCTAGGCATTGTAGCCAAAGGGAAATATCCCGATACTGTATTGGCCGGTTGCGCTAATCCTACATAATAAAAACTGTTGGCAATTAAAGTTGGAGGCGTGGCAAAATCAAATTGTTTATAGGTTCCGAACATGGACGGAGCTAAAACTATTGTATTAGTGGTGGCTAAAATTACCCCGCCGCTACTACACAACACACCATATACAGCGTTACCGGCGTTTTGTGGGGTATTTCCAATACCTATTCTTAAAGCCGTTAATGAGCTGGTGTTTGGAATAGTTGTTCTGTTGAGTAATAAACCGCTGCCGGTATTAAATCCTACACCTTGTGTAAAGTTACCGGATAATGGAACCGGAGGCCCGGCGTTTAAATAATTACAGGTAACGGAGTGCTGAATACTACCGTTATTGTTGGTATTATTTTCGTCTGAAGGTAATATAACTTCTACCGTATGCATTCCCTGAGCTGTAGGTGTAAAACCAGGGAAGGCAACAACAGCTAAAGCTCCCGGGTTAATATTAGCAATGGTTGCTGTAGCAACAAAAGAGGTTGGTCCAGTTACTGATAAGGTAGGTACAACATTGGTCATGGCCACACCTGCATTATTTCTCACAGCCACACTGAAAGAGTAAGGAGATCCGTTTACTAAGGGTTGTCGTCCGTTCCCATAAATACCATAGACCTGAGCCTCGTTGGTATACGTGTTCACATAACCCACTCTGAACACCGGTCTAACATTACCTTGTACTAAAGTGTTAGAAGCAGGAACCGCAGTTGTGCTGATGGCAGCTCCTCCTATTGGCAAAGTATTATCGGCCCTGTATTTTGCTGAGTTATTTGAAAATGGCCCCGTAGTAACCCAATCCATAGCTACATATAATCCACCACCTGTATAATTAAAATCTGCCGGGAAGGGAATCGTTAAAGTTGTTGTACCAACCGGAATAGTAACTGTATTGTTATATACTGATGTCATTGGGGCAATTGCCGTTGTAAAATTTATCCCTTTTTGGTAAGTTAAATCACTGGTGTTTTCTAAATAAATTTGCATAGTACCGGTAACGGCCGGACTTAAACCAAAATTTAAGAAAAAACCTAAGGCATTAATTGCGGTATTGGTACCAATAGTGGTTAACTCAGAAGCTCTCATTATATAAACACCACGAAAGGTTACATGATTGGTTGTTCCGTTTGCTGCTCTAGTATCAGTTGTTGTTGTTTCAATAGCCGGCACTTTTAGATACGAAGTTTGTGCTTGAACTACATATTGAAAAATAATTGTAAAGAGCAATGCTAATTTGTAAATTTTTCTCATGAAGAATAGGGTTAAAATTTTCTACTAAACTATGAAAAATTAATACATAATAACGAAGAAAATTGACCAAGGCCCCTAAATCCATTTAATGAATTTAGATTATTTTAGGTGTTAGTTTTAGAAAAAAAATGGCCAAAGGTTAGTTATCTAATTTAATATTTTCGTCTCCTTTTTGATAGGGAATATAGGAGTAAATAAACTGAAACATTTCCTCAGTGGTTTTCATACTTTCTACGCCATTGCCACTGGTAATATCCTGGGGCGGATGAAAAGGATTAAGCGGGTTTTTATTTGTGTTATTAAAAGTTCCGTATACGTGTATTTGTGAACCTTCAGTAAGAGCAATGGGTTTTGTATAGGTATAATAATACTGCCACTTAAAATCCCATTTATTAATCCGTATTAAAGGAATCGTATCCCCGGACGGATTCAATGCAAATGCCCAATATTTTTCTCCTAATAAATGCATATGCGGATTAACTGATAACAATGAAATAGCCTTGGTAAGTGTGATGCTGGTATGAAAAGTTTTAATTTGATTGGCTGGAATTATAAAATCCGGTTTAATTTTTCCTGTCCCAAAGGTTCCTAGTTGTGATTCAACTATCGGTCTTTGAATTTTTTCCTTCCGGAAAAACACATTTATTTTACTTTCATCCACTGTATCAATATTACTTGGGCCATAATGAATATTATTCAATAAAAAAGCTCCGTTTTTTTTCATTCGGTATCCACCTATGGATTTCGGATAAACCGGCGGGGTGTAACCGGGAAGATAATAAACTGTATTAGGAGTTAGCGTGGGGTATAAAGGGGATTTGCCATCGGTGTACGGGATATTCATTTTATTATATACTTCTAAAACTTTTTCACGGGTATCAATAGAGGCCCAATCACCCTTCATGTGATTGAATGTGCGATTAGGATCATAAGAGATTAAATGCCCATTTACATGGTGTATTATTTTTCTTTGGTCGGGAACGAACTCTACAAAATCAATCAGAGTGTCCTTGTCCATTTCATATGGGAATTTTAAAATATAAAAAACATCAGTTCCGTTTCCTTTTATTTTAATTTGTCCTACCGACTCAATGGTTAAGTCCGGTTTACGATAAAAAGAACCTGAATAAAAAGTAGGAGCGGAAGGCTCAACAGCACTGTCGCCCCTTTGCATACCGTTATCAACCCATAAAGCAATTATTGCAATTTCATTTTTGGTAAGCACACGTTCGCCAATAAAATGGGAGTAGGATGGGTCGGCCGGCCAGGGCGGCATATAACCGGTTTGGGTAACAAACTTAATCAGTTTCGCCTTTTTTATCGCATCATGATAAGACAATAAATGAAAAGGACCGCTTTCACCCGGACGGTGACAAGGAGAACAGTTTTTGTAAATTATTGGTGCGATATCGGCAGACCAAGTGACATTGGAATTTTTTTCGATAGGAGATTTTTCGGTACACGAAAAAAGAAGAATAAAAAAAAGTGGAATGAATAATGCAAAAAAAGTATGTCTTATTTTTTTTTGCATTTAATAATTTAAGCATACGCGTAATAAGGCGAAATCATCAAATAAACTATAACGCCCGAAACCGTAACATATAGCCAAATGGGATAGCTGAAGCGTGTTAATTTTTTGTGCTTTAAGCGCTGATCGGTTAAACCATAATAAAATGATAATAAAACCAAAGGTAAAACTAATACCGCAAAAAAAATGTGACTCAATAAAATAATCAGATAAACCGGCTTAATACCGCTAACTTCATTTTTTTCTGTTAAACTCATTATTCCATCATGGTCGCTATCTCCAAATTTTGTGTCGGGTATAAAATAGTGAGCGGTTACATAACTGAGTAAAAACAGCGTACTTAAAATAAATGCGGTTATATTTATTTTTTTATGAAGCGCAATATTTTTTTTGCGTATAGCAATTAAAGATAAAATAAGTAAAACAGAACAGGTGCCGTTCAATATAGCATTTAACATGGGTAATTTGTAAATCCATGATGGAATTTCCTCGGGATGCGGAATTAATTTTTGGTTAAGGGCAACAACAAGCGCACAGATCAGAATAGTTAAGCCATAAATTAATTTTTTAGCTTTTAAATCGGATGAATTGGTGAGTTGAATCATATACTTTACAAAAGTAAGCTTAGTTACAGATATTAAAAAATAAAAAACCCTCAGCGTTTAACCGAGGGTTTTCCATAAAGAAAATAAGGATAATTAGTTCCCTTTAAAATCTGCTTTACGTTTTTCCAGAAAGGCATCTACCCCCTCACGAAAATCAGACGTGCCAAAAGATTTACCAAACTCTTCTATTTCAACTTCAAATCCGTTTAATGAGCTGTTATAACCGGCATTAATTACCTTAATGGCAGTGCGCACGGCAGTTGGGCTCTTGCTTAAAATTTTATTGGTTATTTCGAAACATTTAGAAATTAATTCTTCCGGTGTAGTAACATAATTAGCTAAACCCCATTGGTAAGCGTCCTGTGCGTTAATCATATCGGCTGTTACAATCATTTCAAAGGCCTTTCCTTTACCTACCAATTGTCCTAAACGCTGCGTTCCTCCGTAACCGGGAATTACTCCCAAACTAACTTCAGGCAATCCCATTTTAGCATTATTACTAACCACGCGCATATGACAAGCCATGGCTAACTCTAATCCCCCACCCAATGCAAATCCGTTCACTGCGGCTATAATGGGTTTGGAATAATTTTCGATAAAATTAAAAATTTTAAAATGCCCGTTAGAACTGAGCTGTTTCCCCTGTTCAACTGAAAAATGTGCAAATTCGGAAATATCAGCTCCGGCCACAAAAGCTTTACTACCCGCTCCGGTAATAATAATTGCCTTAATTTCATTTGTATTTTCTGCTTCCACTAAAGTTTCATGCAATTCTTCAATGGTTTGTTTATTTAACGCATTTAATTTATCGGGACGATTAATCGTAATTAGCAAAACGCCAGTTTTGATTTCGCTTAAAATGAATTCACTTGTTGCCACCATGTTGGTTTTTTAGTTTGAACAAATATAAATTAAATGAATTGAATAGGATTAAAAGTTATAAACGGCTGTGGATAATTAATTTTAGTAATGAAAATAACCTAAAATATTTAAATACACAGTTTAAATCTAAAAAATATTATTTAGTTTTCTGGCAAGTACAACGCCCATCGTAAAACAGGATTGCAGCAAATATCCGCCGGTTGGCGCATCATAATCCAACATTTCGCCAATAGCAAAATGCTGAGGCAGTTTTTTAATTTGAAAATTTTCATCTATTTCATTCAAATCAATTCCCCCAACAGTTGAAATAGCCTCAGTTATAGCCCCGCATCTATATACAACTAGCGGAAAAGATTTAATTTTTTCGGCAAGTGTTTCAGCATTTAAAAATTCTTCTTTAGTAAGATAAAATTTGAGTAGCTGAATTAGAAATGAAGGTAAATTTATTTCTCTTTTAATTTGCTCCGTATAATTATTCTTAGCGTTTATTTTATTTATTTTTTCCACAAGCTGAGCCTTGCTTAACGATGGTTTTAAATCCACATTTAATATCGCCTTTCCATTATTCGCTTTTAAATCGGCTCTAATTTGAGGACTTAAAGGATATACTCCGCTGCCTTCAATACCCTGTGCGGTAAAAGTTATTTCGCCCAAATGATTTACATTATGACAGGAAATGGATATATTTTTTAAGGATTTACCTGCTAATTTTGGAATTAATATTTCGGGCCAATGAATTAAAAAGGTGCAATTACTGGCCTCGAAATTATTTACCTGAACTCCTTTTGTTTTAAAAAAATCTTTCCAGCTTCCGTCACTACCGGTAACGTGCCAACTAGCACCTCCTAAACAAAATACGGTAAAGTCACTGCTGATTTCTACCTTTTCCTTTGGCGTTTTAAATAATAATTTAGTCTCATTAAATCCTGCCCATTCATGTTCAAATAGAAATCTAATTTTTTTCGTTTTTATTTTATCTAATAAAATGTTTAAAACCTGTATGGGTTTTAAATTTGAAACCGGAAAAATTCTTTTGCTACTACCTACAAAAGTTTCAATCCCAAGTTGATCTAACCAATTGATAAAATCAATATTTGAAAATTGTTGAAATGCTTTTTCTAAAAAGATTTTCGGAGTATATTTTTCAATAAATGAAGTAGGGGATTCGGAATGCGTAATATTTAGGCCTCCTTGACCGGCAACCAAAAATTTCCTACCGGCCGATTTACTTTTTTCATAAATAGTAATTTCAAAAAGTTCTGTGTTTAATTCAAGGGCCAGTGCTAAGGCACATGCGCCTGATCCAATTATCGAGACTTTTTTTTTCAATTATAATTTGGCAAGATTAACGTACTGATCAAGCGTTTTAAACATATCGCTAAAAAATTGATAGCGTTGTTTTTCAGCAATACCACTTATTAAAGTACTTTTCTTTTCTAAATTCTTCATCCAGTGCTCGGTTTCTTCACAAAACTCAGGATTGTTGGTAGTAAGTGAATTTAAAGTGTTGAACGTAATATAAGAATACCTGGATTCACCCATTTGAACATAAATGCAATTTGTTCCCAAAACTACTTCGCTACTGTACAATTGAAATGTTTCATTTTTATCACTTATATTTTTTCTTCCGTTTTCAGCAAAACCTTGCACCATAGTAAGCATATCTCGGTTTTCTTCCAGCAATTCAAGTGCTTGTTCTTTTTTCAAAATGCCACTGTCTAAGTAAAATTGAATTTGACGAAGGTTTGTAAGTATGGTTTCTCGGGTCCAAATTTCAACACTGGGAACTTTTAAATATTCTAAAAAGGACTGATGGGCCACTTCAATTAATCGATCAGGGATTATGCCCCATTCAAATTTTTTATTTTGGTATTCAGGCACATTTAACACACTGCGTTGCCAGTAAAAAAGTTTAAACTCTGCATTTTTTTTTGAGAAAAACGAATAAAATAAAGGCGTTTCCTCTGCAACATAATGTAGCTTTTTATTATCGAACTGGGTAATTAGTTTGAGGTGTCCGGATATCCGATTAAAATAATTTTCTAAATTTTCTGAACTGTCAATCAATTTGGTATATGAAAATGTAACCGTGTCGCTTCTATTGCTAAATACATCATCAACACTTATTACATATTTTTTAGTGAGTTTATATACTTCCTCTATGGTTAATTCAGTTTCTCCCCTGATTCTTCTATATGCACTATCAATACTAATATTTAAAACATCTGCTATCTCTTCTGCAAGTCCAACGTTTGCTGGGAGAATTTCTTTTAATTTGGTAATAAAATTGTTTTGAATTAAAAGTTCTTTTACCGGGGTAGTTTTTTTTGCCATAGTATTAAAATTAAATTTTCAGAAAAGTTTTCATGAATTCACTTGCAAAAACAAAGTCTTTCAATTCCTTGTTTTCTGACCTCAACACTTCTTTATTTGTTCCCGACCACCAATTATTACCTTGGTGAACAAATAGAATATTATCTCCAATTTCCATTACACTATTCATGTCATGTGTAATTATTATTGTTGTAATATTATATTTTAAAGTGATATCTCTGATTAGTTCATCAATGACAATAGATGTTTTTGGATCTAGCCCTGAATTAGGTTCATCACAAAACAAATATTCAGGATTGTTGGCAATAGCCCTGGCCAGCGACGCTCTTTTTTTCATCCCACCACTTAGTTCTGACGGGAACAAATGATTTTTCCCTTCTAATTTTACAAGTTCCAGACAAAAGTTTACTCGATCTTTTTTTTCGGCCTTACTTAAGTTTGTAAACATGTCTAAAGGAAATCGAACATTTTCCTCTAAGGTTTGTGAATCAAATAGTGCGCCGCCCTGAAACAACATGCCTATTTTTTTTCTGATTTCCTGTTTTTCTTTTGGGAGTAGAGTAGGAAAGTTATGACCGGCGTATAACACTTCTCCTGAATCAACAGGATACAATCCAACCATCAATTTAAGAATAGTTGTTTTTCCACATCCACTTTCTCCTATTATTAAATTGGTTTTACCGGGAAAGAAATTAAATGATACGTCCTTAACAATGTGTCGTCCATCAAAGGATTTATTAATATTTTTTAATTCTATCAACGTGTAAAAAACAAATTGGTAATAATTAATCCAAATAATAGAATAAGAATACTACTATATACAACGGCGTTGGTACTGCTTTTGCCAACTTCCAGGGCACCTCCACTGGTGTGGTAACCAAAATAGGAAGAGATAGAAGTGATTAAAAAGGCAAAAACCAATACTTTAGTAAAGGCAAAATATAATTTCCAGGGTTCAAAAAATGCTTGAATTCCATAAATATATTCGTAGGCACTGCACGCGCCTGCAGCCACACCCATGGCATATCCACCCCACAAGCCCAGGAACATACTTAATGCAATTAAAAACGGAAAAATTAATATTGACGCTGCAATTTTCGGAAAAATTAAATAACTGGCAGAGTTAATTCCCATTATCTCTAATGCATCTATTTGTTCAGAAATTCGCATAGCTCCTATTTCAGAAGCGATGTTTGAACCTACTTTTCCGGCTAATATTAAACAGATTACTGTAGGACTAAATTCAAGCAACATACTTTCACGTGTTGTAAATCCAACAGCATACAAAGGAACTAGAGGACTGGTAAAGCCAAAAGCAGCCTGAATGGTGATAATCCCCCCCATAAAAATTGAAATAATGGAGATAATGGGAAGGGAAGAAATACCTATACTGTTTATTTCATGAATAATTTGCCTCCAGTAAACGCTTGTTTTTTCAGGTTTACCAAATACGCGTATCATTAACGCAGTATATTTTCCGATATGATATAGCGGCTTCATTTTAAAGATTAAAAATAATAATAAATTCTCAGTATATTTACTGTTGTATGAAGATAAAAAGAGTATTCATCCTGTTTATAGGACTGCTTGTATTCAGCACAAGTTTATCGTCTTGTTTTCTTTTTAAATCAAAAAATAAATGCGATTCATGTCCGGGAATCATGAAGGTAAAGAAATCAAAAAAACAATCTAAAGGTTCAATTTAAATTTTTTTAATAGGCAACTTCTACATGCAATCCAATTCCTATTGGACTTACTTTTTCCCATTTATCCTGACTGGCTTGTCTGAAATAAGTTGCGCTACCAACTAATTTTGTAGCAAACGATAATTTACTGGCATCTCCTAAATCTTTTATCCATTCAATGGAAATAAATGCATCTTCATCCAAAAATAAATTATAAGGGGTTAAATCTGTTTTTATAAATCCTGTTTTTTGAGGCATGGTAATGTAAATGTTTTGTTGGAGCAAATTAGTATCGGGCAAACCGTTTTTGCCTACACAATATAAATTAACGCGAAAAATCACACTATCAATTTCATTATTGTTCACCTGAAACATAAGTGACTTAAGGTGTGTTTGTTTATTTTTGATGTTTAGTTTTATGGCCATTTCGGTTCCTAAATTATTGTTTTTGAAACCTGCAGAAATGCCCTTAGCGGTGGTTTTATTGCCTAAAATTTTTGTCTTAATTTTTTTTGAAGTAACAGATATTTCTTTAAGATTTACGGAAACCTGTTTCATTTTAGCAATCGGATTCGTAATTAAATCTTTGCTTTTTGTTTTAATGGTTTCGTAACCTATAAGTGAAATTTGAATAGTTTCATTTTTTAAACTATCGGGTATCATCAGGCTGTATTCGCCATTTTCATCCGAAACCGTACCAATTCCTTTACCTAGTATGCCTATGTTTGCGAATTCAACAGGAGAACCATTTGATTCGTCAATTAATTTACCCTTGCATACCGTTTGTGCATTTAAAAATTGATTAACAATAAAAAACAGGATGAATAGTTTTTTCATATAAATTATTATTTAGTTGAGACGAAGAAAAGGGGTTATAAGTTACAGTTGCAGCTACTTTTTTCGCAAGACGTAATTTATGTAATTGTAAGATTCGGTTTTGCCGATATCTGAAATTGATATATCATCAGTGTATTCTTCATATCCTTCAGCAATTACGCGTATAGCGTATTTACCAACAGGAAGGTTCATAACAAATCTTCCGGTTTTGGTGTGTGGTGTATACAAGTACTCGTATTTAGTTTTTTTATTCGTAGCAAAAATTTGTACAGCAACATTTTTAGGTTGATTAGGAGAAAGGGAGTCGCCATAAAATACTTTTCCAACATAGAGTCTGGCAAGTTGATCGTGGTCGTTGAATTTAATCCGGTAAATATCTAAATCTCCTTGTCCCCCGTTTCGGAAAGCACTGATATATGCTACACGGTCATCCGGAGTTACGCAAATGTTTCTGTCATCGTCTGTAGAATTCACCGGGAATCCCAGGTTTTCCGGTTTAGAAAAAGTATTATTTTCAATATTCCAGGTTGTTCTGAATAAATCATATCCGCCCATACTATTATGACCTTCGCTTGCGAAATAGAGAGTAACCCCATCATTTAACAAATAAGGGAAATCTTCATTATATTTTGTATTAATAATTTCGGGTAATTTTTGAGGTAATGCCCATTTGTTATTAGGGAGTTTTCTGCAAACATAAATGTCGCTTGTAGATTCAACTTTATCTCTTCTGGCAAAAAACATGGTCATGCCATCTTCACTTAAGCAACCGCTGGTTTCAATTTTTTCATTAATAAGGGGATCACAAATTTTAGGTTTTGAAAAATCTGTTTTGGTATCTTTTCGTGTGCTAATGTATAAATCGCCGAATTTATCAATGTGATCTTCGTACACATATAATTCTAATCCATCAGATTTTAATCCAACAGCTTGTTCATCCATACTTCCGTTAATATTTCGCCCTATATTTTGAGCTTTCCCCCATTTACCGTTTTCTACATTACTTATAAAAATATCACTGGGGTGATACCCATCTACTTCCACTTTTTTACCTCCAATGCCTTCTTTTCTTCTAGATGTGAAAACTAAGAAGTTTTCGTCTGAGCTTACAAAAGGGTAATAATCGGGCTCATCACTATTCACATCTTTCCCTAAATTCTGAAAGGCAACGTTTACCGGATTATTAATAAATTTTTCAGCGTTCTTGCACTGCTCAATTAGTCGATCAGCTTCTTCTGCTTTTTTTGGTTTTAAGGTTTTATACTTTTCGTAAGCTGTTATGGCATCATTAATTCGGTTATTTAAATGATACGCTTTTCCTAAATGCAACCAACCTTCCTCTTCACATTTAGGATCCTTTACATATTGTTCTAAATATTTTATCGGCTCTTCTCTGCTTATTTTTGTTCGAATGTAACAGATGCCCAATTTAAGCCTGATTTTATTATTTTTCGGGTCTTTTTTTAATTCTGATCTGTAAATCGGAATCGCCATTAAATAATTATCATGTTTAAAGTGTTCATCGGCATCATCAACGGTAGGTGGACCAAATCCTTTTTTTTGCGCAAAGGAAAAAGATGCAGCTAGCAAGAAAATAATTATGTATGAAAATTTCTTCATTAAAAATGACCCACCTAATATAGGGAAATAATTACTATTCTCTATTTTTTTTGTGAAAGATTAAATAGTTCGTCTTTTTCTTTTTTGGATAAGCTGTCATACCCACTTTTAGCAATTTTATCTAAAATTTCATTCATTCGGTTTTCTGCAAAGCGTTTGTCCTCATTTCTAACTTCTTCTGACTTATTTCCCCTTACAATTTTTAATTTTTGTCTATTTTTTGTTAAAAAGGAAAAATTAAAAAAGTCATATCCTTTTTTCAAATTTAAACCGTATAATAACCCAAAAACAGCCCCCCCAATATGAGAAATTTTACCGCCTGTATTTAATGAAAAGTCAATAAAAGTGCTTAAAATAAATGTAAGGATTGCAAAATACTTAAAAGGCATTTGTATAATTCCCCATAAACTAACCTGATAGTTGGGGGCGTATATTGCCATAACCATTACAACACCTGTAACAGCAGCAGAGGCTCCTATTAGAATAGATCCGGAAAAAGAGTCGGGCAATAAGATTCCGCAGATTAATAAAAGGGCGGCACCTGAAAGCCCGCTCATTATGTAAACGTAAAGCAGCCTACTTTCACCCAGGATTAAATAAAATAATTGAGCGCAGTAATAAAAAAGTAACATGTTCCAGAATATATGACCCAATGATTCATGTGAAAACATGTAGGTAACCAGGGTCCATATTTTAAATATAAAATCTGTTTCTCCAATAGGGAGTCCAAGGTAGGGTAGCAGGTCGATATGCAGAATATGAACTGATAAATTCAGAGTTAAAAAAAGGGCAACGTTAATGATAATAAGTTGAGCTAATCTCCCTTGTTGCCTAAATGAATGAATTATTTTTTGAAAAAAGTTCATGAATAGTAATTCTTGCTTTTATTCTTCCAAATTAATACAATAATAAGCCCTACAAATAAGCCCCCAACATGAGCAAAATGAGCCACGTTGTCACCTTCCTGGTTACTAAGTCCTAATAATAATTCTAATCCGCCATAAATAATTACTATCCATTTGGCCTTGATGGGAATCAGAAAATAGATATATAATAATTGATTTGGGAAAAGTAATCCATAAGCTCCTAACATACCAAATAATGAACCAGAGGCTCCTACAATTACGTTTGCATTTAAATATTCATATTTTTGATTAATCAGCATGGCTTTGTAATTAGCGTCTTCTATAAAAAGATTAATATTTTGATTGATGGCATCCAAATTTTCAGTTATTTGAATATGCATTATAATGTACTGGGTTACTGCAGCACCTAAACCGGTTAGGATATAAAATATTAAGAACTTTTTGGGTCCCCAAACTTGTTCCAAAACCTGCCCGAACATATAAACCCCAAACATATTAAAGAAAATATGCATAAAACTACCATGCATAAAAATGTAGGTTACGAACTGATGAGGTTTAAAAGTTGGAGCCAAGTGATGATGCAAGCCTAAATAGTCATACAAGTTAAGATTAGAATCCTGGGTTAAATAAGTAGCAGCAAATAATAAAACCGAAATGATAATAATATTTTTTGTTACAACCGGCATTTGCAAAAAGCCACCGGGTCTATATTGATTGAAGCTCATTTTTTAAAAAATTTTTCTACTTCTTCGTTTAACACTTCCATAATGACCGGTTTACCGTTAGCCGTATAGAGTGGGTTTTGGCATTTCATTAAATTAGCGACTAGCATTTTCATTTCTTCCGGCTGAAGTTGTTTTCCGTATTTAATACAAGTATTTTTAGCAACAGCTCGGCATAAATTATCATGCATTTCTAATTTGGCATCTAAGGTGTTTAATTTATAGGTTTCTAAAACACCATCGATAGTTGATTGAATACTAAATTCTTTTAATTCGGCAGGTGCGCCATTCACTACAATGCTGTTTTTACCAAACTCTTCTATGTCAAATCCTAAAATTTTGAACTCCTTCAATAGGTTTTTTACCAATTGAAAATCGTTAGCGCTCATTTCAATTTGTTCCGGAAAAAGCAGTTGTTGCGTTGGAATTTTAGTATCAACCCCGGAGTGAAAATAGTATTCATAAATAATCCTTTCGTGCGCTCTTTGCTGATCTATAATAAATACATTGTAATTTATGGATGTAACTAAATATTTTTTGCCAAGTTGAAACACGTCTAATTCCTCGAGCTCAGAATCTTCACTATGGATATTTGTTTGTTTTCCTTCTAATTCAGGGGTTTGGATTTCCGTATCGTGTTTAAATCCTTCAAATAATTTTTCCCAGTTTTTTTTGTTAGAATTAGTAGACGTTGTATCGGAGTAAGAAAATGGATTATAATTTGGATTGTAATTTACTTGCGGTGGAGTAAGGGTTTTTTCGGAAGAGAAAGAATTGTCATTTAGCAATATACTTTCATTTTCGAAATCTATGGATGGTCCGGCATTCGCTTTTCCTAACGCGCGTTTAATCACACTTAATAACAACATGTATATTGTACGTTCGTCGGTGAATTTAATTTCCGTTTTGGTCGGATGAATATTAATGTCAATATTTTTAGGGTCTAATTCCAGAAAAATAAAATATTTTGGATGAGATTGAAATCCGATAAGTTCTTTATAAGCTTCGTAAATGGCGTGGTTTAAAAAAGGACTTTTAATAAAACGTTTATTCACGAATAAGAATTGTTCTTTTCTAACTTTCACTGCTGCGGGTGGCGTACTTACATAACCTTCAATCTTGAGGTAATTAGTGCTCTCAGCAACAGGTATCAAATCTTTTTGCAAATAATTTCCATATAATTGTTTTATTCTAACAATTAAACTTCCATTAGCCAGATTTAAAATTTCATTTCCATTACTTATTAATATGAACTTGATATTGGTGTGAGCCAAGGCAATTCTTTCAAACTCTTCAATGATGTGTTTTTGCTCTATGGTGTCGTTTTTTAAAAAATTCCTTCTGGCTGGTATATTGAAGAATAGATTTTTAATGATGAATGTACTTCCGATAGGTGTTTGACACTCTTCTTGTGAAATAAATTTCCCTCCTTCAATAACAATATGTTGTCCGGTTGAATTTTCTTTTTGTGCAGTTTTTAATTCTACCTGCGCAACCGAGGCTATACTTGATAAAGCTTCGCCCCTGAATCCTTTAGTGTTTAAAGCAAAAAGATCGTCAGATGTTTTTATTTTAGAAGTGGCGTGACGTTCAAAACACATTCTGGCATCAGCGGCACTCATGCCTTTACCATTATCGATAACTTGAATTAATGATTTTCCGGCATCTTTGATGATTAGCTTAATGGTAGTGGCATCGGCATCAACCGCATTTTCTAATAATTCTTTTACAACGCTTGCCGGTCTTTGAACAACTTCTCCCGCTGCAATCTGATTGGCCACATGTTCCGGTAACAGGGCAATAATATTGTCTGACATAAGTCCCCCAAAATTAGCAATTCTGTATATTTTCAATAGGCATAAGTTGTCAGATAATTATTAAATATAAAACGATTTAGCTATCATTTATTTACTTTCATTCTTGCAAGAAAAGCCGCTTGTCTTTATTTAAATAGCTACAATACAATGTGTTGAGCGTGAATTGGTTTAATCGGCTTAAATCGTTAAAAATTGTTGAAAAAATTTTAATAAGTTAGCGTTTTATTTTAAATATTATGCGCATTAAACTCCTCGTGTTTTGCTTAATGATTGCTTTTGGTTCTTTGCAATCATTTTCTCAAAATCAGAAATTAAGTTTTTCTAAAAAATATATTTCGCCGGATTCATTAAAAGGATTTGACGAAGGTGCATTCCGAATAAATGCTATAACAGATCGAATTCTAGCCGAAGAATATGAAATTGCTTTATACCTTGCAAAAAAACAATTTATTATTGACAAGTATTATCCAAATGCTTATGATATTAACAATTATAAAATTCCGCCGTCAAATAACATGATGTTTAATCCGCCCTGTGTAAATGAAGGATTTGAATTGGGAAATTTTACGGGATGGACGCTCACTCAAGGTACTAATACAAATTCTTGTTCTTACCCAACTGCCACCATTCCTTTAAGTCCCGGACCAACAGCAACTATCTTAAGTACGCCCTTGGTTGATCCGGTTACCGGGTTTTTGCTTCCAAATTCGCCGTTAGGTGGTACGATGGTTGCCAAATTAAACAATCAAACCGGCGGAGCAGGGGTTACAAAAATGACCCAAAATTTTGTAGTTACAAATTCAAATTACTTGTATGATTTTGCGTATTTCGCAGTGCAAAACGGCCCACATAATTGTTGTAATCAACCATACATGTTTGTAAGATTACGTGATTGTGTCGGTAATCTTTTAGCTTGTCCGAATTTTACATTTAATGCCCCGGCTACAAATAGTAACGCTTGTCCCGGAACCGGCCCTACTTCTTGGGTGAACACCGGGGTGTGTCCTGGAGGTGAGTGTATTTGGAGAACTAACGGTTGGCAGAAGTACTCTATTGACTTAACACAATATATCGGAACATGTGTTACCATAGAAGTTATGGTTGGAGATTGCCCTTTTGTAGCTCATTATTTGTACACTTATTTCGATTCAAATTGCAACACCATGAATTTAGTGGTAAATGGAACAAATACTGTTTCTATGCCATCACAAACCGTAACACCGCAAGTGTTATGTGGAACTACAGCCACTTTAACTGCTCCCGGTGGGTTGAATCCTTATCTATGGAACGGACCTCCATTAAGTGGTGTCACCAATAATACCAATCAAACTATTTCAACTTCTGTTGCCGGCAATTATACTTTAGTGATGACACCTACCGGTGTTTGTACTCCTATTTTTCGAATTATTAATTTGCAATTTGTTCCCCCGGCAACGGTGAATGTAAATCCACCCGGCGGAATTTGCGGAGGAAGCGCAACGCTAACTGCTAGCGGCGCCACAAATTATACCTGGATGCCCGGCGGTTCAAATTCACCAACACTGGTCGTCACCCCAACAATAACTACAATTTATTCTTTAACTGCTAATACCGGAAGTTGCACAGGTACACAAACGGTACAAGTAGTCGTCAATCCTAGCCCAACATTAAATATTTCAGCTAGCAGTTTAAGTGTGTGTGCGGGAATGCCAACAACTTTAACTGCTTCCGGCGCGAGCACCTATACCTGGAGTACCGGCGCTAATGGAGCATCAACAATTGTAAATCCAACTACCACCACTACTTATTCAGTAATTGGAACATCATCTACCGGTTGTATTGGAACTGCATCAATAACAATAAACGTTGTCCCTACGCCTACGAATTTTGTTACTTTAGCATCTCCAACAGTTATTTGTATAGGAGGAAATGCCAATTTATTTGCCTCTGCTTTAGGCGCAACTTCATATACTTGGTTTCCCGGAGGTCTTGTCGGTAATTTCGTGAACGTTAGTCCAACCGTTACTACACAGTATACGGTAATTGCTGCAAATGGTGGATGTACCAATTCAGCGGTGGTTAGTTTATCGGTTGATCCGGGACCAACTATGACCGTGGTGGCTTCACCAACAGCAATATGTCCGGGCTCAAGTGCAACACTTAGTGCTTCGGGAGCAGTGTCCTTTACCTGGTTGCCAATGGGAAGTACGGGAACTAGTGTTGTAGTTTCTCCAACTGTAACAACAACCTATACCGTTCAAGGTGTCACCGGACTTGGTTGTCCGGGAACGCAAACCATTTCAGAAGTGGTGATACCGGCCCCCAACCTTACAATATCTCCAACATCTCCATCTATATGTATTGGAAGTGCAATAACCTTAACGGCATCCGGCGCAACATCGTATACCTGGAATCCTGGAGGCATAAATACGGCAACGATTGCTTTAAATCCAACAGTAACAACATCATATACACTTATCGGAAGTAACGGAACTTGTACTTCGACAATTAGCACAACGTTAGTTGTTAATCCGGTACCAACTGTAGTTGCCTCTTCTTCATCTCCTTCTATTTGTGCCGGATCTTCTGCATCATTAATTGGTAGTGGAGCTACAAGTTATACCTGGTTGCCGGGAGCTTTAACTGGAGCAACTGTAGTTGTTTCTCCAACTGTAACTACAAATTACACAGTTATAGGTTCGAATGGAACTTGTACAAATTCGTCAATGGTAACACTAACGGTTAACACCGGACCTACAATCACAGCGAATGCTTCACCAACCGTTATTTGTGCAGGAAGCAGTTCTACATTAACGGCAAATGGAGCAATAAGTTATACTTGGAATCCTGGAGCGTTAACAGGACCCAGCATTAGTGTTTCGCCGGGATCAACAACGATATACTCTGTAATCGGAAATAATATTATTGGTTGCACAACAACACAAACATTAAATCTTATTGTAAATCCAAATCCTACTATTACTTCAAATGCAAGCCCATCTGTAATATGTAACGGTAATAGTTCTACATTAACAGCGAACGGGGCAAGCACATATACGTGGAATCCTGGCGCCTTAACCGGAAGTAATATTGTGGTTTCACCAACGGTAAGTACAACTTATACTATAATAGGTCAAACTTTAGGTTGTAATGGAACTGGTACGTTAGCGGTTGTTGTTGTTCCGACTCCAACGGTTAGTGCAGTAGCAAATCCAACAACTATTTGCAGTGGATCTTCTTCAACACTTACAGCTAATGGCGCAGTTACTTATACTTGGAATCCTGGTGCTTTAACAGGAAGTGCTGTTGTAGTGACTCCTCTAGTTTCAACAACTTATACAGTATCCGGTAGTAGCGGAGGATGCTCAAGTAACGCAACAGTATCGCTTATTGTTAATCCAACGCCAACTATTATAGCTAATGCATCACCAACCGCGATTTGCGTAACTGGAAACGTTACTTTAACTGCAAATGGGGCTTCAACTTATACCTGGAATCCGGGAGCCTTGTCTGGCTCAAGTGTGGTGGTTTCTCCTTTGGTAACTACTAGTTATTCTGTAACTGGGACTAACGGTTTTGGGTGTACCGGTTCAACAATAGTTACGGTAACTGTAAATGCCGTGCCTACGATTACCATTGTAGCTAGTCCTACTGCAATTTGTAGTGGCGGTGCGTCAACATTAAGTGTAACCGGAGCTGTGGCTTATACTTGGAATCCGGGAGGTTTAACCGGAAGTAGTGTTGTTGTTAGTCCAACTTCTACAACAATATATACTGTGTTAGCCTCAAACGGCGGATGTTCTACTAACGGAACCATATCTTTAATTGTTAATCCTTTACCAACTATAACCGCAGTTGCAAGTCCATCTAATATCTGTTCAGGAAGTTCATCTACCTTAAGTGCATTAGGTGGAATTTCTTATACATGGAATCCCGGAGCTTTATCGGGTAGTACAGTAAATGTTACCCCATCAATAACTACAATATATACCGTTACAGGCTCAAATGTTTTTGGCTGTACAAATAATACAATTGTTACCGTTTCGGTCACTCCTACTCCAACCATTCTTGCAAACGCAAATCCAACAGCTATTTGTGTAGGATCAAATGCAACATTAACAGCAAGTGGAGCAACATCTTATACTTGGAGTCCGGGCGCATTAACCGGAAGCAATATTGTAGTAACGCCTACTAGCACCACGTTATATACTGTAACCGGTGCAAATGGTGCTTGTACAACAAGCCAAACGCTAAATTTAATTGTTAACCCTAATCCAACTTTGATTGCCAATGGTTCTCCTAATCCGGTTTGTATTGGTAATCCGGTTACGTTAACAGTAACGGGCGCGGTAAATTATACTTGGAATCCAGGAGCGATAACGGGCAGTAACGTGGTTGTTTCTCCAACAGTAAATACAAATTATACAGTTACCGGAACAAATTTAAGTGGTTGTAGCGGAACAGCAATAGTTAATGTGACAGTTAATCCGCTTCCAACATTAACTATTACCAGTACAAATTCTAATGTATGTGCCGGTAATTCAGCAACACTTACAGGATCCGGAGCGGTAAGTTATTTATGGAATCCCGGCGGAATATTAGGTTCAACAATTGCTGTTACACCAACCGCTACAACAATTTATACCTTAGTTGGCACAAGTAGCGTGGGTTGTATCAATACACAAACCTTTATGCAAATGGTTACGCCAAACCCAACTGTGGTAGCGATTTCAAACCCAACTAATATTTGCGCAGGATCATCTTCAAGTTTAACGGCTAATGGTGCGTCTGGTTATACTTGGAATCCGGGTGGATTAACCGGTAGTTTGGTAGTTGTAAATCCGAGCATAACTACAATTTACACTGTAACAGGAGCAAACGGTCTTTGTGTAAATATGCAAACCGTTAGTGTACAGGTTACGCCAAGTCCTACCTTAAATGTCGGTGCAAATCCTAATCCATCTTGTGCAGGCTCCGTTGTATCGCTTACGGTAAGCGGAGCTAATTCATATACTTGGTTAAATCCTCCTGGAATTAGTTCAACTATTATTGCCGTATCGCCTGTAGTTAACACTACCTATTCAGTAATGGGAACTAATCTTTCGGGTTGCACTAGTACAATTTCAATCACAGTTACTGTAAACCCACTCCCTTCATTAACAGTGACTAGCACAAATTCAAATATTTGTGCCGGGAATTCGGCAACACTAACCGGATCCGGAGCAGTTGGTTATCTATGGAATCCTGGAGGTATTATTGGAAACACGATTGCTGTTTCTCCTACAACAACTACGATATATACACTAATTGGAACTAGTGCGCAAGGATGTACCTCTAGTATTAATTATACACAAACTGTTACCCCAAACCCCACTGTAAATGCTACTGCATCCCCAAGTACAATTTGTTTTGGTAATACCACAACGCTTACGGCAAACGGCGCTACGTCATACACCTGGAATCCGGGTGGATTAATCGGCTCAACTATTACAATTTCTCCTTCTGTCACTAGCGTGTACACGGTCACTGGAGCGAATGGCCCTTGTTCTATGAATCAAACAATAACAGTAATTGTTAATCCAACTCCAACATTAATCACCATTGCTTCACCTACGGTAATCTGTTCAGGAAACTCATCAACCTTAACGGTGAGTGGCGCGAACAGTTATACCTGGAATCCGGGAGCGCTAACAGGAACTGCTATAGTTGTGAGTCCATCAATAAACACAACTTATACAGTAGTTGGACAAAGTTTGGCGGGTTGCACTTCAAGTGCAGTTATTAATTTATCCGTAAATGCCACCCCAACTTTATCGATAGTTGAATCTGCTACTAATATTTGTATAGGAAGCTCAGCAACATTAACCGCATCCGGAGCATCAAGTTATACATGGAATCCGGGCATTTTAACCGGAAGTAATATTGTGATTACACCAACCGCTAACACCGTCTATACTTTAATTGGAACCGGAATCGGTGGTTGTACGGCTAGTGCACAATCCACAATTGTTGTGGGTCCTGGCCCAACTGTAACGGCCAACGCATCCCCATCAGTTGTTTGTGCCGGAAGTTCGGCAACGCTTACTGCAAACGGAGCTACATCTTATACTTGGAATCCGGGAGCTTTAACAGGGTCTATGGTTGTGGTATCTCCTACAATAAACACTACTTATACTGTAAATGGAAGTAATGGATTTTGTATATCATCAGCAGTTGTTTCATTAAGTGTAATACCTTCACCAACTATATTAGCAAACGCATCACCTACAGTTGTATGTAGCGGAGGTACTGTTACTTTAACTGCCAGTGGAGCTTTATTATATGCTTGGTTACCACCGGCGGTTAGCGGAAGCACCATCACAGTAAATCCTACTGTTACCACAAATTATACAGTTGTTGGAAGTAGTGGTTCTTGTACTAATACGGCTGTGGTAACAGTGTCGGTAGATCAGGGGCCGTTAGTAAATATAGTTGCTACGCCAACTGCAATCTGTGCCGGAAGTTCAGCAACCTTAACAGCGAATGGTGCCACTAATTATACCTGGCAACCGGGAGGATTGAATTCAACATCTATCGTGGTTAGTCCAACTATTAATACAACATATACCCTTATTGGCAATTCCGGAGGTTGTGATGGAATGTCAAACATTACGTTAACGGTTAACAGTAATCCTACAATTACAGCGAATGCTTCGCCTACAGTTGTTTGTGCCGGTTCACTGGTTAATTTAACTGCATCTGGGGCTAGCTCTTACAGCTGGAATCCGATAGGTGTAACCGGAGCAACGGTAACTGATTCACCAACTATCACAACAAATTATACGGTAATCGGAACAGATAATAACGGTTGTATTGGAAATACAATTGCTACCGTTTCTGTAAATGCAGCGCCAAGCATAACTGTTGTGGCAAGCCCAACATCTATTTGTGAAGGAAGTTCTGCAACATTAACTGCCGGTGGTGGTATTGTAACATTCACCTGGAATCCTGGAGCGTTAAATGGTTCTTCTATTGTGGTGAGTCCAACATTAACTACAACATATACTATTTCGGGAAATGATTTAGGAGGTTGTGCAGGAAGCGAAACAGTTCAGTTGGTTGTTTTCCCTACTACTCCAACTATTTTAGCTACCGCGTCTCCAACCGCTATTTGTGAAGGGTCTTCGGCAACTTTAACTGCAAACGGTGCCACATCTTATACCTGGAATCCTGGAGCATTAACAGGTTCAATGGTAATTGTTACTCCAACAGCAACAACAATTTATACAATAGATGGTTCGAATGGAATATGTGGAAGCTCAAGTACAACATTAAGTTTAGAAGTTAATGAAGTACCGGCCAACGTTACAGCTTCTGTAAGTTCTGAAATTACCTGTTCAACGCCATCTGTGAATTTATTTGGAGCAAGCACTTCTACAAATGTTTCTTATTTATGGAGTGGACCTTTTGGTTACACATCTGCGGTTCAAAATCCAACCGGCATTGCTATATCCGGAACATATACCTTAACGGTAATTAATAATTCCGGTGGATGTTCAGCTGATGCAACTGTAGCTGTGAATACAGATTCAACTATTCCTACTGTAACAGTCACCATAAATGGCACAATTACCTGTTCAAATCCGACGGCAACTTTAAATGCTGTTTGTTCTGCAACCAATGCTTCGTTTAATTGGTCAGGTCCATCAAGTTTTACAAGTTCATTACAATCACCTACTGTTAATTTAGGCGGTAATTATACCTTAACCGTTATTGATTTAGATAATACCTGTCAGGCCAGTACAATTTTTGTAGTTATTACTAATACCGGTGTTCCTATTACGGCAACTATAATTCCGGCCACATGTTCTGGAACAATGGCGAATAATGATGCCATGATTATTGTAAGTGGATTTGGAGCCAATGATCATTATGATTATGTGACCGGATTAACTTATACCGGAGTGGCTACCTATACTTCAGCTCCGGTTATTCCAATCACCGGAATATTAACGAACACCTTAAATAATCCGGGGTCACCTACACCTTACACGGTAAGATTCTTTGCAGAAAACGGATGTATTAAAGATACAACTATGTTCCTTCTACCTACAAGTTGTATTACCAATACGGTATTCGGTATTGCGAAAGCTGTTAGCTCTCCTACCTTGAATATAGATGGTAGTTACGATGTTTCTTACTCTATTGTTGTGAAAAATAATGGTCCGGATGAATTAAACGACATTACACTTATTGAAAATTTATCGGCCACATTCCCTTCGCCGACAACATTCTCAATAATTAGCGCTCCGTTAGTGACAAGTTTAAACAGCAGCTTAACACTCGATATAGCTTACGACGGTACATTACAAACCGTGATGACCCAATCCGCAACCAGTAAATTGGCAGCGGGTAAGTCAGATACAATAATGTTTACCGTAAATATTATTCCAAACGGTATATTTGGTCCGTTTAATAATTCTGTCATCGGATTTGCATCTCCAACCCTTGGTGTTGTGTTTGGTGATTCTTCCAATACAGGCTATGAACCTGACCCGGATTTGAATGGCAATCCTACCGACAATAATTTGCCTACTATTCTAAATTTAAATCCTAATTTATTTTTTGGTTTAACTAAAGTGGGAATGTTAGGAGAGAAAAATGACAATGATTCGTATGATATTTCTTATACCGTTACAGTTCACAACAAAGGAAACGACACTTTATACAATGTGATTATAAAGGACAGTTTATTCAATAACACCATTAAAGCTCCAGCTACATATATTATGAAAGCAGGACCCATAATTAATGGTAACGGAAGTTTAACGGCAAATAATTCTTACAATGGTAATGGAGAAGTTAATTTAACCATGCCGGCGCAAAGTAAAATGCCACCAAATACAACTGCGAGTATTGAATTTACCATTAATGTAACGCCGGATACAGTTACTATTGTAAAAAACAGCGCTTACGGAAATGCCTTGAGTAGCAATAACACTTTGGTAAATGATACTTCCAATAATGGAAATGATCCTGATTCAAATTCCAACGGCATTTGGAACGAAGCAGCAGACAATGTACCTACCATTTTAATTATACCAAACACGGGCACCTTATTTATTCCAAACGGATTTACGCCTAACGGAGATAATAAAAATGATTTGTGGGTGATTAATGGTTTACCAAAAGAAACTAAAGTGACGATTTATAACCGATGGGGAAATAAAGTTTATCAGAACTCAAACTACGATAACACTTGGAATGGTTATCCAAATGTAACCGGAACCATAGGTAGCGATAAATTATCACAAGGAACATATTATTATATTATTGAATTTAAAGATTCAACAATAGGAACCAAAAACGGATTTGTTGTAATTCAATATTAAAAGAAATTAAGTATGAAAAAGTCAATTCAAAAATCAATCGTAATAGCAATTACAGCAGTGCTATTCCAGATAAGTGGCGAGTTAAAAGCGCAGTTTGATTATATGTTTACGCAATATATGTTTAATGAAACGTTTATTAATCCTGCCTATGCCGGAAGTAAGGAAGCAATGAGTGCTACATTATTGCACCGTCAGCAATGGGTTAACTTCAGCGGAAGACCCGTAACCACTTCGTTTGCTATTCATGGACCATTGATGGAAAATAAAATGGGTTTAGGTTTAAGCGTATTAAACGAAAGAATAGGAGTGCTAAATCATAACTTAATTTATTTGAATTACGCCTATAGACTAAAAACCGGAGAAAAAAGCACATTGGCTTTTGGTTTAATGGGCGGATTGCATAATCAAGTAAACAAATTTGATCAGATAAAATCAAACGATGATGGCTCCAAAGACCCTCAGTTTATAGGTACGCCTAGCACCATGGCTCCTAATTTCGGTACCGGAATTTATTTCAACAATCAATCGTTTTATGCCGGTTTGTCCGTTCCTCGTTTTATTGACGACAGAGTTAAATTCTCCACTAACGGTTCGGTGGTTGTTGATTCAAAAGTACAGCCCGAATATTTTCATTATTATTTAACTGTAGGAAATTTATTTAAACTAAATAAAGATTTAAAATTAAAAGCACAGGGAATGTTGAAGGCCGTGCAAAATTCACCTTTGCAATTTGATCTTAACGCAAATCTATTAATTAAAGATATGGTTTGGGCTGGTTTAGGGTACCGAAACGGCTCAGCAGCTTCTGCCATGGTAGGCTTGCAGGTAAATGCGCAGTTTTTAGTAAGCTATGCCTTTGATTATACATTAAATGACATTCAGAAATATTCACAAGGCTCTCATGAAATAGTTTTGAATTACTTATTTAGTTACAAAGGCAAAAAAGTAATAACACCAAGATATTTCTAAGCAATTAAATAATTTGTATGAAAAACATTATTCTCAAAGTCATAACTTGTACTCTTTTCTTTCCTGTTTTTTATTTTGCGCAAACACGTGATTTAAAAAAAGCAAATAAATATTTCAGCACACAAGCTTATTCACAAGCCATCCCTCATTATGAAAAAGCTTATCTGAAGGATAGTAGCAACAAAAGTATATTAACTAATTTGGGTGATTGTTATCGTTTAACCAATAATGCTTCCGGTCAGCTAAAATGTTATGGCGGATTAGTTCGAACAGGAAATGCTGAATTAATTCACAAGCTTTATTATGGTCAGGCGCTCATGGAAAGCGGAAGAGGCGATGAAGCAAAAACTTATTTTGAACAGTACACAGCCGACGAGCGCGGTAAGGAATTAGCCTCTTCTTTTGAAAAAATGAAAATGTATACTAAAAACATGGATGCGTATTCTGTTGAGTCCGTTAGTTACAATTCCACCAATGCTGATTTCTGCGCTGTTTTATTCAATTCTACCGTAGTTTTTGCATCAACAAGAAATCAAACCAAATGGATTAATAAAAAACATGCTTGGACAAACAACAATTATTTAAATCTATACACTACCGAAAAAAGCAGCGGCATCGACTTAAAACCAAAAGAATTTATGGGGAATTTAAACTCCAAGTATAATGATGGTCCGGTTTGTTTTAGTGCTGATTTTAATACACTTTATTTTACAAGAAACAATTACAACAAAAAAGCAGTTTCAAGCGATGGCACATATAAGTTAAAAATATTTGAAGCAACAATGAACGTAAACGGGTTAGAGCGCGTTACCGAATTAGATTTTAATAATAATGATTTTAATTGTGCTCACCCAAGTATATCCGCAGATGGAAATACATTGTATTTTGCCTCAGACATGCCGGGAGGTAGAGGAGGAATGGATATTTACAAAGTTGTAAAGGAAAGTGATACCGCTTGGAGTGCCCCAGTTAATTTAGGTGATAAAGTTAACACACCCGGTAACGAAGTATTTCCTTTTATAGCATCCAACAATTTATTATACTTTGCTTCTAATGGACATGATGGTTTAGGCGGGTTAGATATTTATGAAACAAAAATAAAAGACGGCAAGGCAGGAAGAATTTATAATATGGGGCAGCCTGTAAATAGTAAAGACGATGACTTTGGATTGTTTTTAGGACCAGATAATAAAGTGGGTTACATCAGCTCTAATCGTAAAAATGGCGGCATGGATGATGACATTTACGATCTTACCATTTTAAGAGAAGTAAAAAGAGGGAAAGAAGTGAAGTTTATAACCAAAGATAAAGACAGCGGTGAACTTTTAGCCAATACCCTTATTCAATTTAATGAAGATACTATTCGAACAAATGAATCCGGAGAATTTGACACTACAGTAGAAGAAGATATGTTGTATAAATTGGCAGTAGACAAGCCCGATTATTATAAATTTCAAGACAGTGTATCAACACAAACCAGCAGCGAAGATTCTTTTACCAAGGAATTATTATTAGAAAAAGATCCGAAATTGGCTTTGGTTGGAATTGTTTCGGATGTAAAAACGGGAAAACCCTTGGACGGAGTTAAAATGACTATCAAAGAATTACCTTCCAATGATGCATTTGATACCTACACAACAACAGCAGAAGGAGATTATAGAAAAGCAATTAGCGGTAAAAAATTAGGAGATAAAATCAGCTACTCCGTGAAATTGGAAAAAGATAAATATGTTACTAAAGAATTAATATTCATTTATGATATTAAATCTCCAGGCGATATTAAATTAAATGAAAGTATAGATATGAAAATGGGACAAGCCATGGTAGGTATGGATTTAGCCAAGATGATAGATATAAAACCAATTTTCTTTGACTTAGGCAAATTTAATATACGAAAAGATGCTGCCGTGGAGTTAGATAAAGTTGTAAATACCATGAAGGAGTACAAGAACATGTACATCGAATTGGGCTCACATACGGATTGCAGAGGAGCAGCAAAGGCTAATATGTCACTTTCCGACAAACGAGCAAAAGCAAGCGCAAAGTATATTATTAAACAAGGAATTGAAAGTGCCCGAATAAAAGGCAAGGGTTATGGGGAATCGAAATTATTAAATGATTGTAAGTGCGAAGGTAAAGTACAATCTAAATGCAGTGAAGACGAACACGCTGCAAACAGAAGAACAGAATTTATTATCACCAAAATGAAATAAAGATGTAGTTCTTTGGTTTACTTTTGTGTACATTTTTATTATTGAATCTATTACGTTATATATTTTCTCCGCTATGGAAAATTTGGTTTGCACTTAGTTTTATCATTCCATTTTTAATATTATTTCCATTGTTTTATTTTTGTTTTTTAACTAAAAATGCAGATTTGGCATTTTCATTAAAAAGAGTATGGGCTAAAATTATTTTATATAGCTCATTTCTTTTTCCGGTAATAAAATATAAATCCAAAAAAATAAAATTACCTAAACCCTGTATTATTGTTTCTAATCACACTTCTTATCTGGATATTGTTTTAAGTCCGCTTTACATCGATCACACTGCTGTTTATATGGCCAAAGCCGAATTATTAAAAATACCCTTATTTAAGTATTTTTTTGTTTATCTTGATATTCCGGTAAACAGAAAAAGCGTGAAGGATTCACACAAAGCATTTATTGAAGCCGGAAAAAAAATTGATCAGGGACAAAGCGTGGTTATTTATCCCGAAGGAACAATTTCCTCTCATGGCAAACTTAAACCTTTTAAAAACGGAGCTTTTAAATTAGCAATAGAAAAACAAGTACCTATTGTACCTGTTGCAAATTTGAATAACTGGCAATTTTTGCAAAATGGCGGGTTTTTTAAAAGTAATGGTAGACCCGGTATTCCAAAAATTATTGTTGGCGATATTATAGAAACCCAAAACTTAAACGAAACCAATATCGAAGAACTTAAGCAAAAAGTATTTACCTTTGTAAAACAGGAATTAGAAAATTACCATGGCAAACAAAATTGATATCAAAACAGTAGATGAAATTGCACATTTGGCAAGACTTGAGTTTAATGATGACTCAAAAGCAGAAATTTTAAATGATCTCAATAGAATGTTGAGCTTTGTAGATAAGTTGAATGAATTAAATACAGATTCTATACAGCCACTTATATACATGACTGAAGAAACTAACGTTTTAAGAGCAGATAGTCCTGAAGTTACACTCAATCAAAAAGAAGCTTTAAAAAATGCACCGAGAAAAGATAGCGATTATTTTAAGGTACCTAAGGTAATTGATCAACAGGTGTAGTTGGCTCTCCTTTGTTCCGGATTTTTCTCCACAAAGAAGCTATTTGCTTACGAAAAATAAAACACAACAATAAATAGGGCATCAAAAGCAAATACAGTATTCCGGAATTTAAACCTCTGGCCACAGAATTCGGGTCGCTTTTTAAAGAAGTTTCTGCTGCTTGCTTACACATGGCGCATTGCGCAATTAATGGAGTATTCATTACCATTAAAAAAATGAAAACGAAAAAAATTAACAGATATTTATTTTTTCTATCCAATGTTGTAAAGTTAAATTAAAGGACGGAGTATTTTGAACATTTTAACATGATTTTTATCGTTTTTCAAAATAATTAGCGTAAAATGAATATAATTTAAGGGTACATTCATTTGAATGTATAAATTTGGAGAATATGAAAAAAGAAAATAGTGTAGGTGTTTGGATGGATTATCATCAAGCAAAATTCATCACAGTTGAAAAAGAAATTGCCATTGTAGTTTCAGGCCATGACAAATTCCCAAGAGTTGACGGTCAAGGCGCTGATGGCACAAGATGGGGTCCAAATTCTTCCAATAATGAATTCACAAAAAATCAGAAAGAAAATGCACAAATTAAGGAGTATTTTAATCAACTGATGGAATTGCTTGCAGATTATCAAAACATATTACTTTTTGGACCAACAAAGGCTAAAAACGAATTGTACAACTTAATTCTGGAAAACAAGAAATTTTCTGATAAAAAAATTAAAGTAGAATCCGCAGATCAAATGACCGATAATCAATTAATAGAATTTGTACAGGAAAATTTGAAGTAAAAAGAATAATGAATCAAAAAATTATTTTGTCACAAACACAAAAACATCTTCGTTATCCTTTTTCATAAGGTATTTTTCCCTGGCAAAGGTTTCTAAACTCTTTTTATTAGTCGCCAGTTCATTCAAGTGAAATCGGTTTTCGGCAATTTCATGGATATAATAATTCCGTTCTTTTTCTAATTTTTTGCATTTTTGAATGAGTTCCCATTGAGAAAAAACATCGTTTTTATCAAAAAATAACAGCCAGGCCAAAATGGCCACGCACGTTAAAAAATACTTATTCTTGAATACTTTTAGCAAAACACATTATCTTAGAGGTGCATATCAAATTTAAGGTAATGTGTCTGTTTGTAAGTAGTTATACTAAAAAGGTTATTAAGGGTGTATTGTTAGTTTTTTTGACTTCTTCTTTATGGTCACAATCAAATGGCACAAGTTTCAAAAGCAGTCAAATAAAATACAAAAGGGTGAAAACAGCCTATGATTCTAAATGGGTCGGTTTACAAAAGCTTTTGATAAGCAAAGGCCTAGCTACAGAAAATATAGAAATTCACTTGCGAAGCTTTAAGCGTGAAAAAGAACTTGAAATTTGGGCCAGAAATAAAGGCGCAAAACAATTTACACTCCTTAAAACTATACCCATCTGTGCAACTAGCGGAGATTTAGGTCCTAAACGAAAAGAGGGAGACGGACAAATTCCGGAAGGCATGTATCATGTTTCCTGGTTTAATCCCATGAGCGATTATCATCTGGGTATGAAAATTAATTACCCGAATTTATCTGATAAAAAAAAGGCAAAAGGGTCAAGGCCGGGCGGAGACATCATGATACATGGTTATTGTGTTACCATTGGTTGTATTCCGCTTCAAAACGAACCGATAGAAGAAGTTTACGTGCTTTGTGTTGAAGCAAAAAATGCAGGTAATGATGTTGGCGTAAGCATTTTTCCTTTTCGCATGAATGAAAAAAATTGGGAACACTTTCAAACCGCTGAAAAAAAACATGAGCATTACGAATTTTGGACAAACCTTAAAATCGCTTATCTGTATTTTGAAAACTACAAAACAATGCCCAATTTTAAAATAAATAAATCAGGAGATTATGAATTTCACACCAATTAAAAATAATATTTCCCTGGGTATTGTTATCGTTCTTTTAAGCGCCTGCTCTTCAAAGCAGGATGAACTTCAAATACCCGATTATGTTTTGAAAAAAGAGCGGTATATAAATTTACTGGCCGATATGGCAATGGCAGAAAGTGCAACCAACTTAAATTTACTCAACTTAGCGGGAAATGCTTTTGATTCGGCTTATGCTTTTAATCCCTTAAAAGAAAATAAAATTGAAAAAGCAATTTACGATTCTACAACCCGTTTTTATACGCGAAATCCTCAGGCCCTAAAAGAAATTTTTGACGAGGTACTCATCGAATTAAGTAACCGAAAATTGAAAAAAGAAAATAAAAATACAGATACGTTGAAATAATGAATTTAACCTTTTTTCAGGCCGTAAAAATAAAAGCCCCACTTTTAATTATTAATTTAGTGTTCAAATGAAAAAAAGCTTCCTAATTATAGTATTGATCTGTTTTGGGTTTAAAAATTTCGCTTCCCAGCTTTTAATCCCAATGGATGCCGGACAAAAAGATCATTTGAAAGCCTATGGCTTGGCTTATTGGGCCTTAAAAGGAGAATTAGAAATTTATTGGTTAACCAATTACAGAGGGGGCAGTTTTTTAATTCCGAATGCAAAACCGGTGGCAAACGAATGTTTAATACGTGGTATATCCTATGAAATAATTTCCGATGCTCAAAAAAACAATATTCTCGCAGAAATTGCAAACCCCGAAGTAAATCAAGATGCCATTAAATTGGAAAAAGCGCCAAGAATTGCTGTTTACTCTCCAAAGGGAAAACAACCCTGGGATGATGCGGTTACCCTAGTTTTAAAATATGCTGAAATTCCATACGATTTAGTGTATGACGAAGAATTGCACTTAGATAAACTCAAAGATTATGATTGGTTGCACCTGCATCACGAAGATTTTACCGGACAATACGGAAAGTTTTACGGACAATTTCAATTTGCGGCCTGGTATCAGGCTGAGGTGAGAGAAAACGAAAACACAGCTAAAAAGTTGGGCTTTACCAAAGTATCTCAAATGAAATTAAGCTCTGCTAAAAAAATTCGCGATTTTGTTTTCGGCGGCGGTTTTTTATTTGCCATGTGCAGCGCCACGGATAGTTATGATATTGCATTGGCAAGTGAAGGGGTAGATATTTGCGAGAGCATGTTTGATCACGATCCTATGGATAAAAGTGCAAATTCAAAAATTGATTTCACTAAGGGTTTTGCGTTTGAAAATTATAAATTAAGCATGAATCCCATGGAATATGAGTATTCAACCATTGATACTTACGGCCACCGTCGTCAATATGGAATGACTCAAAAAACAGATGTATTCTCTTTATTTGAATTTTCGGCAAAATGGGATCCGGTACCAACCATGTTATGCCAAAATCACACCAGCATAGTTCAGGGATTTTGGGGACAAACCGCAGGCTTCGATAAAAAATACATTAAAAAAGGTGTACTAATTATGGGAGAAGCTAAAGCCTTTAATGAAGCCAGATATATTCATGGAGATCATGGTAAAGGAACTTGGACTTTTTATGCCGGACACGATCCGGAAGATTATGAGCATAGAGTTGAAGAACCGCCAACTGATTTAAGTTTGCACCCCAACTCACCCGGCTATCGTTTAATCTTAAATAATATTTTATTTCCGGCTGCTAAAAAGAAAAAACAAAAAACCTAAATGAATTTTTTAGCTAAATTATTGGTTTCGGCTTTGGCTGTATTTGTGGTAGCACATATTGCTCCGGGTGTTCAGGTAGATAATATTTTGGATGCTGTTTTAGTTGCCATTGTTTTGGCATTTTTAAATACCATAGTAAAACCTTTATTTACCATACTCACTATTCCTATTACCATTTTTACATTAGGCTTTTTTCTTTTGGCCATAAATGCCTTTATTATTTTATTTGCCGATAAATTAGTAAGTGGTTTTCATGTGAATGGTTTTTGGTATGCTTTATTATTTAGCATTATTCTATCCATCATCACCGGAATTTTAAATGTGGTATTTGGCATAAGTAAAACCAACATACGTATCCATAAAAATAAAGAGCAGGATTATTAATCCTGCCCTGTAATTTCAAATTAAAAAACGTTGTCTTATTTATCGAACTTGGTAAAATCAGAAGGTACACTAACGCTGGCTTCATCCAATGATTTATTGGCAATTTTAACTACTTCCAGTCTGGTTAATACTTTCCCGTCGTTAATTTGTTTCTCTTCACTCAACAATGGCATTGCGCCTTGTGGCAATCCGGTAATTTGATTAAAGTAAACGCTTTGTTTGTCTTTTCTGTTCCATAATTGTAAAACCGGAATGAAAAAATTAAACTTTTCGGTGCAAATCCAATAGGTAATGCTGGTGTTTTCGTCCGGGTTTTTTACAATGTATTCCTGGCACTTAAATCCTTGTATGGTTTTAGTCTGATTTCCTTTACTCACTTCACATTTACCTTTTATCAAAGCCGGCGTTTCACTTTTATGATCTCCCCACACTTTTCTTTTCGGGTTAATCCAACGAATATTATGATTGGTTAAATCAAAAATAAAACCACCCTCAATTGTTCCTGATTTTTTACCGTATTGTACCAATTTAACAACCTGATCTTTTACCAAATAAACATTATTAAGGGTATCACTCCCTTTATAATATTTAAAATCAATGGCTCCATTAAAAGATTGGGCCGATACAGCAACCGTAGCAAGAAAAACAGAAAAAAAGAAAATACAACGCTTCATGTGTATAAAATTAATAGTTTTATAGAGGCTTAAAGTTAATAATATAAAACATCTAATATATAAAATTTGATATAAATTGAAGCTAAAAAATTCACAAATAATGGGCCGAGAGGCTGAAAGTAGGGCTAAAGCATTTCTCGAGTCGAAAGGAATCAAAATTTTAGATACCAACTGGCGATATAAAAAATTAGAAATTGATATTATTGGTGTTGACGGAAATAATCTGGTTTTTTTTGAAGTTAAAGCACGCAGTACGGCGGATTTTGGAGAGCCGGAAATCTTTGTAAATCCTAAAAAACAGCGCTTTATAGTGGAAGCTGCCCATCATTATATTGAACAAAAAGACATTGTATTGGAAGCCCGGTTTGATGTCATCGCCATTTTATTAATTAATAACAATTATGTTGTAAAACATCTAAAATCGGCCTTTTATCCTCACTTTAAGTAGCTAACTTTACAACATGAAAAATAAGAGCAAAAACGAAGAGCCACATAAAAAACCACGTTCTAAAACCAATAATTATACTTCTAAAAAAAGAACTTTTTCTGAAAGAAAAAATGAAGATTCATTCGCGAAAAAAAAGAATGAAGATATAGACGAAAAAAAGACCGAAGAGGAAGAAAAAAAATCCTATAAACAAAAACGTTCATTCACCAGAAATAAAGAATTTCGGTCTACCAATAGTTCCGGATTCAAAAAAAATTATTTCGAAAGTAAGGGTGATAAAACGCATAAACGTCCGTTTAAAAGAGACTTCACCGAAAATAAATTTGAACGTAAAAATAAATTTGAGAAAGAAGGTAAGGAAGGAAACAGTGAATCGCGCGATTCAAAACCCAAGTACCCATCTAAAGAACGCTCGTTTGATTCCAAAGATCGTTACAGCAAAAAAAATAAATACGAAGGAGAGAAACGCATTAAATATTCCGACTTAGAAGAAAAACCAAGGTTTAAGGATACATTCGATAAGAAAAAATCAGGCAAAGCTCCTCAGAAAAAACAAACGAATGACGATGGACTTATCCGTTTAAATAAATATCTGGCACACTCCGGTATTGCTTCACGTCGCGATGCGGATGATTTAATCAAAAGCGGAACGGTAAAAGTAAACGGAAAAGTGATAACAGAAATGGGATTTAAAATTTCCCCAACCGATAAAGTTACTTATGGCGACGCCGCAGTTAAAAATGAAAAAAAGGTTTATTTATTATTAAACAAACCCAAAGATTACATCAGCACCATGGATGATCCGCAGGAAAGAAAAACGGTGTTGGATTTAATTCAAGGGGCTTGCCGCGAACGGGTTTATCCGGTGGGCCGATTAGACAGAAATACAACCGGATTACTTTTACTCACCAATGATGGCGCGCTTACTAAAAAATTAACGCATCCTAAACATGGTATTAAAAAATTGTATCACGTGAGTTTAAATAAAGGGTTGCGTACCGAAGATTTTAAGGCTATTATTGAAGGGGTTGAATTGGAAGACGGAAAAATTTCAGCCGATGATTTAGCTTTTGTAGGAGAAGGAAAAAAAGAAGTGGGGATTGAAATTCACAGCGGAAGAAACAGAATTGTTCGCCGCTTATTCGAGCATTTAGGTTATGAAGTGCTTAAACTGGATCGGGTGGCTTTTGCGGGACTCACAAAAAAAGATTTACCAAGAGGAAAACACCGGTTTTTAACGCAAAAGGAAATAAGTTTCTTAAACATGATTGGTTAAAATTTTGTATATTTATTTTGTAATTTGTCCAAATTCTAATATTCTATGTGTGGCATTGTAGGTTACATTGGAAAGCGAGAGGCTTATCCCATAATTATTAAAGGATTACAACGATTGGAGTACCGCGGTTATGACAGCGCCGGTGTTGCGGTTATTAATCCTGACGGAAATTTAAACATATATAAAAAGAAAGGTAAGGTTAGCGACTTAGTTGATTTTATTAAGAGTAGTGATAGAAGCGGTGATATTGGTATTGGACATACGCGTTGGGCCACACACGGCGAACCTAATGATGTTAATTCGCACCCGCATTATTCTCAAACTAAAAATATTGTAATTATTCATAACGGCATTATCGAAAATTATGCCTCCATTAAAGAAGGATTAAAAAAACGCGGACATGAGTTTGAATCGCAAACGGATACGGAAGTACTGGCGCATTTAATAGAAGAAATTCAACAAAACGAAAATTGTACTTTAGGTTTAGCAGTTGTTGCCGCATTAAATCAGGTCATTGGGGCTTACGCTATAGTGGTGATGGATAAAAATGATCCAAACAATTTAGTTGCGGCTAAAAAAGGAAGTCCCATGGTAATCGGTGTAGGAGACAATGATTATTTTATTGCTTCAGACGCATCACCTATAGTGGAGTATACTAAAAATGTAGTGTATTTGGATGACGAACAAGTAGCTGTGATGCGAAGAGGAGAGCCATTAAAAATTAGAAATTTAAAGGCTAAAGAAATTACACCATATATTCAAAAGCTTACTTTAGAATTAGAGTCTATTGAAAAAGGAGGCTTTGATCATTTCATGCTTAAAGAAATTTATGAGCAACCCCGTTCGGTTTTAGATAGTATGCGAGGAAGATTAAATGCTTCCAAGGCAGAAATTAAATTGGGAGGAATTGAAGATCACATTAAAAAATTTGAAAAAGCGCGCAGAATTATTTTTGTGGCCTGTGGCACTTCCTGGCACGCCGGATTAGTGGGTGAATATTTGATGGAAGAATTGGCTCGTATTCCGGTTGAAGTGGAATATGCTTCCGAATTCCGTTACCGCAATCCAATTATTAATTCAGATGATATTGTTATCGCCATTTCTCAAAGTGGTGAAACGGCCGATACTTTAGCGGCAATTGAAATGGCTAAATCGCGAGGAGCAACCGTATTGGGAATTTGTAATGTGGTAGGTTCTTCTATTGCCCGTGCAACACATGGCGGAAGTTATACCCATGCCGGACCGGAAATTGGTGTTGCATCTACCAAAGCATTTACTGCGCAAGTGACTGTGCTTACCTTAATGGCTCTGGAGATGGCTAAAGTAAGAGGCACCTTAACCGAAAGTCGTTTCAGAAGTTTATTGTTTGAAGTAGAAGGCATACCTGCTAAAATTCAAGAAGTGTTGGAGATGAATGATACCATTAAAGAAATTGCCTATAAGTATAAAGATTGTAATAATGCACTTTACCTGGGCCGCGGGGTTTCTTTTCCCGTTGCATTAGAAGGCGCTTTAAAGCTGAAAGAAATTTCTTACATCCACGCCGAAGGTTATCCGGCTGCGGAAATGAAACACGGACCCATTGCATTAATAGATGAAGAAATGCCGGTGTTTGTAATTGCCACCAAAGGATTGAATTATGAAAAAGTGGTAAGTAATATTCAGGAAGTAAAAGCCCGTAAAGGAAAAATAATTGCTGTAGTTACTAAAGGAGATAAAGAAGTAAAGAGCATGGCTGATTATGCCGTTGAAATTCCTGAAACAGATGAGTTATTGGTTCCTTTAATTTCCGTTATTCCCCTTCAACTTTTATCCTATCATATTGCGGTAATGCGCGGCTGTAATGTCGATCAACCTCGAAACTTGGCAAAGAGTGTAACGGTGGAGTAATCAATTCCTTTTCAACTCAATTCTAAAGGTAGTTCCTTTATTAATTTCGCTGTCCAATACGTAAATTTTTCCTTCGTGGTAATTTTCAATAATTCTTTTGCATAAGCTGAGCCCTAAGCCCCAACCTCTTTGCTTGCTGGTATAACCCGGTTCAAATACCGTTTTAAATTTAGTTTTCGCAATTCCTTTTCCGGTATCTCTCAGGTCTATCGTTAATCCTTCCGGCACATCTTTCATTGTAATAAATATTTCTCCTTTACCATCCATGGCATCAATGGCATTTTTGCAAATATTTTCGATTACCCATTCAAATAAAGGAACACAAAGATTGGCTTGCATTACTTCATTCGGTAAATCCAAATGATACTTTACATTTTTTGAAGTACGTGTTTTTAAATAAGCAATGGCATTGGCAATAATTTCATTTACATTTTCTGAAGTTAAAGTAGGTTGTGAACCAATTTTACTGAATCGTTCGGTGATGGTGTGCAAACGTTTTACATCCGATTGCATTTCATTAATAATATTTTCATCCACACCAATTCCTCTTAAATGTTCGTTCCAGGCCATGAGTGAGGATAGAGGCGTTCCTAATTGATGGGCGGTTTCTTTGCTCATGCCCACCCAAACCTGATCTTGTTCTGCCTTACGGGCTGTGCTGAACAAAATATAAGCTATGAGTAAAAACAAGCCAATTACACCAAATTGTACATAAGGGTACCAACGCAATTGGGTAAGTATTTCCGACTCCGCATAAAAAATATAATTTTTATCGCCTTCTTTCAAAACAATTTCTATGGGTTCATTTTGCGAAGCTAAATTTTTTAAGGTTGAAGCTAAATTTTCTTCACTCGATACAGAGGCCGAATCTATTTTACTATTTTTCTCTAATACTATTTTTTGAGTGGAATCGGTGTAGATAACCGGTACAGCAGCGGTATTAACGGCCACTTCATCCATAAAGGATTTGGTTAAACTGTCAAATACCAATTGTATGTCGGTAAAAACCTTACTGTCCTTATGATATAAATAGGCTTTTTTGTTTTTGTAATAATTGATAACCACGGCGGGGTAAGCCGATTTCATTTTAATTAATTCGGCTTTTATGGCTTCCGGATTATTTTCAATGGTAGAATCTAAATTTCTATAGGCTGTTATTTTATCGTCATCGTTGGTTAAAATAACCGGCACGGTGGTATTTTCCGATAAAACTTTTAAAACAAAATCCGGGTTTTGAATATCGCTGCTCAATTGCCGGGTAGCTTCGGCATACAATTCCGCCTTTTTTAATTCTTCGGTTTTAATTTTTTCAAAAAGTTCATTGGTGAATTTAACCAGCTTGGCCTTTTTTTGAACGGCCTTGGCCCACAACTGTACTTTTTGTTTTTCTTCGTTCTTAATTCGCTCAATAACGTTTCGGGTATACCACCACGAAGCCAAAACAATAATAAAGGCAATTCCGGCCAATACTAATTTCCATCTTTGTTTTTGGGTGTATATATTCACAGGCTAAACGTAGTTAAAGATAAACATTTTGATGCATTAAAAGTCATCATCGTCGTCGTCTTTCTTTTTAGGTTCTAACGGTTTTTCTTTCTTCTTATTGTTAGGTTGCTCCAATTCAAATTTTTGATCGGCTTTATTTTTTTCTTTGGGTTTAAGGGTATCATTTTTAAATAAACCGAACTCTTCTTTTAAAATTTGTTTTAAATTTTGTTTCTCAAGTTGAATGTCTTCTTTAATTTTTTGTTTTAGGCCTTGTTTATCGTATTTGTAATGTATGTCATCAATATTCCCGCTCATTTGTATAAATGCACTTCTGCGGTTTTCGGGGTCGTTTTCCACCGGCCCAAATTCGTCATCGCTTCCTTTACGTTTTTTAGAAAGTAATTCACTTATCAATAATCGAATGTGATAATTTATATTGTTGTCAAAGTCATGGGTACCGTTTAATTCAATGTTGAGGGCAGTATTTTTAACGGTAGTTTGCGGAATATAAATAATCTTGTTTTGAATACTGATCGTGCTGCTTAAGGTCGAAAATTTAATTCTTTTTAAATCTTCTACATCCACATATTTAGACAAACCTTCAAGGGGTTTAAAATCATTAAGCTCGCCTTGATTAATGTTTAACGTGACCGTGGAGCGTATCGAATTTAAATCCACATTTAAGTGATTATCCCATTTCGCCGAACAATGTATTTGTGCATTAGCAAACCCTTTTACCTGTTTATCGGTTAATGTAGCTTGTCCAAAATTATTGAGTTGTGAAAATAATTTTTGAATGTTTATGTTTTGCAGATTAGCTTGCATATTCACGCTTAAGTTTTGATTGGAACCGTCGGCCAATGCATCAATTTCTGCTTTGCCATCCATGGTCTCAAAGTTCATGTCACTAATCATGATCTTTTGATTTTTCAGTTCAAATTCACCTGAAATGTTTTGAGCTTTAAATTCTTTAAACTGCAGTTCATTGACCAGTACATTCAATTTTAAATTTAAATTTTCCGGAATATTAATTTCAGAGGATTGCCCGGAGGAATAAATAAAATCTTCGGCATGGAAATTATTGCTTTTTAACTCACCAATAATATTTAAATTTTGTTTACTGTTTAAAATAAAATTAAAAAGTCCGGGTATCTTTCCATTTATGGTTAAATCCGAGCCTCCGCGTTTTAAAACCAGATTTTCAACTGTAGCACTGCGTTCAATTAAAACAACCCGACAGGATTCTATTTTACTTTCCTTTTGATCGTTTTTAAATTGGATGAGGATTTGATTTAAACCTGCATCTATATTTATATTTACATTTTCAGATAAAGTTTTCTCTTTTAAATTTTCTAGTTTTCCGCTTACACTAGCCTTAAAGTTTAATTTCCCTTCCAGCTTCTCCAGCGTATCAATAGGCCAGAACTTCATCAGCTTATTTAAATTTAGTTCACCATCTGCTTTAAGGTTTAGGTGTGGATTATTAAAATCATTTAAAGCAAACTCACCTTGAATTTTATCTCCTTCCAACAAAGCGTGAATATTTTTTAAGGTAAGTCCGGACTTTGTTTTATCCATGAAAAAAGTGCCTTGCAATTGAATGTTAGTTAATGAAACACCGGTGGGTTTATAGAGAATGGAACTGTTTTTTACGCCAAAATCACTTTGCATCATCAAAGGTTCATTTGTTGCATATTTTATTTTTCCTCCGGCATAAAACTCCCCATCACTTTTATATTCGTTAATTCGTTGTTTGTATTTTTCGGGAAGTAAAGAGAGAATGGCTGAAACATCTAAATTTTTAGCCTGATAGCGCAGGTCTAAGGATTCTAAGGAGTCGGAATATTTAAAATCTCCGTTTAAATCAAAAATCATTTGGTTTAACTGAACGAGGGCCGATTTAAATTGGTATTCATTTTTCTTTACCTCCAAGTTTATTTCTAATTTAATATTTTTGTTTTGGAAGTAGGAAAGTTTGTCTTTCTGCAAAGAAGCTTTTTGTAGTTCACCCTGGGTTTGCAATTCAAATTCTTCTTCATGAAAGTTTCCTTTAAAGTGAATTTCATGAATTACAAATTCACTCATTAATAATTCTTTTTTGTTGCGATAGTTTATGCTGCTGTTTTGAATAGAAATTTTTTCGAGTTTAAAGTTAAGGCTATCGTTAACAGAATTATTATTTTCCGCATTGCTTTTCCAAATTTCAAAATTATGCGTTCCTTTCCCATCAGTTTTTAAATTTATTTCAGCGTGCATGATTTGTATTTCGGAGATGTTATACTTTTTGTAAAACAAATCTTTTAAGCTAAATCTTAAACCAATGGAACCAATTTGAGCCAAAGTATCTCTGTTTTTTTTATTCCAGCTTTCCATCACCACAACATCTTTAAACAATAAGGCACATTTTGGAAAACTGGAGATAAAAGTTAAATCAATATTTTCCGGTTGTACTTTTATTTCACTTTTTAAATTTTTATTTAATTCGGTAATCAGCAAACTTTTCACTTTATCTTCATAAATAAAAACTAAAGTAATACCAATTAAACAAAACAGAACAAAAGCAGTTGCTAACCAAACAATTAGTTTAAGCAATCGAATAAAAGGATTTTTTTTTACGAGTTTATTTGGCTGTTCTTCCACTTTACTAAAGGTGCATAAAAGTAAAATGCAAGGTGAGAAGTTAAGATACAGGATTTAAACAAAGTGATTTTAATAAAAACAGTTAAAATCAGGGTATAATCAACTTTTCCAGGAAGGATCGGCCACCCGAATAAATACGAATAAAATAAACTCCGCGCCTTAATTCATTCAAACTTATTTTTTGAATGGAAGATGTAATCTGCCCCTTTTGCGTTTCTTTGCCCGTAAAATCATAAATGTCGTATTGAAGCGAATGGTGTGGAATAAACTGACTTAAAATATTTAATTCCCCGTTGATTACCGGATTTGGACCTAACTGAAACATAGATTTGAAATCAAGGTCAAGATAAATAATTTGAGAATAGGCAAAAGATCCGTCTTCATTTATCATTTTTAAGCGAAAGTAATTTTGATTAGTTTCAAAATTGTTAGGCGAAACTACTTTGTAATTTGTTTTTTCATTTAGTTTTCCTTTGGAGGCAGTGCTGTTAAAAGTGTAAAAGGAAAAGGCATCGGCAGCATTTTGTAATTCAAATCCCTGTAATTTATTTTCTCCATAGGTTTCCCATTCAAAAATAACTTCATCCGCATTAAGTTTTACATTAAAATGGGTAAGTTCAACCGGTAAAAGGGTTGGTGTACACGCCGGACCACTATAAACAATGGTGTACGTTAATAATTCGGCTACTCGGTTAGCTGTTAAGGAAAAAGTTAGCACTCCTCCAACTTGTACTATACTTGCACAGCTATTTGAATTACTTGCTCCGGTTATGGTGCCACTATCTCCATTGGGTGAGCCACCGGTTCCAAAAATTCTAAATGAATCTCCACTGTCTAGGCCCGGGCCTTGAGTACTCCCCGAACAGCTTGTTCTGTCGCCCATACAGGCATTTACATTTACGGTACAACCCGCGGGAATAGAAAAATCAGCAATTTTACTAACTGTTGAACAACCCCCTGAATTACCAGAGGGCTCTGTTGTTCCGCAAGCGCCATTTGGATCGGGATAGGTAACACTTCCTGAATAAGCTGCATCGTTACAGCCGGTACAACCGCAACCTAAAGCTGTTGTTGCTGTTTTAATGGATAAATAGCCGGTTACGGTTTGTGCGAATCCCTTACTAAAAATTAGTATAAAAATGCTTGTAAATATAATTCCAGCCTTATTCAATTTTTAATCTTTAAAGCGGCTAGGGATTACTTATGTTATTACAACATAACCTCCATTAGGATGATCACTTTATCCTGTTTGATTTTACACATTAAAAATAATAATTTTTCTCAGCTAAAATTTTAATTAATTTTAAAGATATTGTTAATATTTGGGTGCGGAATTTTGTTAATTTCATTGGGATTAACGGCAACAGCCTATTTTTCATAGATACTAAATCAATTTTTTTGTACCTTCAACAATCAAATCCATTAATTATGAAAATCCAGTTGAAATTTCTTTTTAGTCTGTTGTTATCAGGTCTGCTATTTTATTCCTTCACCTATAAACCGGCATTTGAAGAATTGGCTTTGAACGCCGCAATTCCAAAAGCTGATTATAAGATGAAAGATGTTTCCGGTAAAGAGATTTCTTTGGGCGAAGCCAAAACCGCTAAGGGTTTGTTGGTGATTTTCAGTTGTAATACTTGTCCGTATGTTAAAAAGAGCGAAAGCAGAATTAAGGAATACAGCGATTTTTGTTTAAGTAACGGAATTGGTTGTGTTTTGGTAAACAGCAATGAAGCGCAGCGTGCCGAAGAAGATAGTTTTGATAAAATGGTAGCTTACTATAATGAGCAAAAATTAAAATGCGCTTATACTGTGGATATAAAGAGTGCATTGGCTGATGCTTTTGGCGCAACCCGCACGCCTCAGGTATTTTTATTTGATGCCAAAGGATTAATTTATAAAGGAGCTATTGATGATAATGTGAAAGATCCTGCTGAAGTGAAAGATCCTTATTTGAAAAATGCATTAAATGCTTTGGTAAAGGGAAGTAAACCGGCCACACAGGAAACCAAATCCATTGGTTGTACAATTAAACGCATAGAGTAATTTGTTGCTCTATTTTTCGTAAACTTTTGAGGGCTGAATTATAGGGGTCATTACTAATTTTATTAAGAATCTGGAGCTTTTTCTTGGCGTTTATAATTGTAATATCAGTTATTCCCAAATAATTCCATTTAATTCTAAAACTCAAGCCATTCGGAATGGGCAAATTCAGTAAATTTGTTTGAATTAATTATGTTTAATAAAGAGCTTGATCCGGAAGATTATTATTTGAGTCCGGAGGGTTACGTTATTTTTACTGAAAAGTATCATTTAAAACGGGGCTATTGCTGCAAAAGCGGCTGTAAGCATTGTCCGTATGGCTACAATAAAAAAACCGGACGTATAGAAAAACCGATTAAATGAGATACTTTTTAAATATTCTGTTTGTATTTTCTTTTTTTGGCCATATGGCTCAAAGCAAAAAAGACAGTTTGGAAAACATCATTCAAACCGGAAAGGATTCTGCAAAAATTAACGCCTTGTTTGCTTTATCAAATATTTATTACAAAAACGATACCGTAAACAACCGGATAACCATAAATAAAATGTTGGAACTTTCGGTTAAATCCAAAAACGTATTTGGTATTTCACAAGCCTTTTCAAAAAAAGCACAACTGATTTTGAAATTGCAGGGAAGCGAAGCAGCCTATGCATGCCTGAAAGGGATGTTACCTTACATTGATACGATAAAACCTAACATTTATTTAGGCACCTATTATTTAACCTTGAGCAATATTTATTTAGCCGATGGTAATGCTGATTTAGTGATGAAAAATTCCATAAATGCCTTAAAGGTGTATGAAAAACTAAATGATTATTTGGGTATTGCCAGAGCCTACCACGGTTTAAGTGCATTAACTACGGAGAGGGGATCTAATAAATCATTTGAATATGGATTAAAGGCTTTGGAAAATTATATTTTGGCCAAGGATGTAAACGGGGAAATAAGTATGCAAATGAATTTGGGAGTGAGTTACTTAAAAAGAGCTTTCTCCACTAATAATGAAAAAGATGGTGAAAATGCCTTTAAGCATTTATCAAAGAGTGCAGAAAAAGCAATACAAACCAATGATGATGTAAATTTGGCGGCATCTTATTCAAATTTGGGAGCCCTTTTTGGCTTTAAAAAGGAATATAAAAAGTCATTGGATTATTGCAGAAAAGCATTGGTAATACGTAAAAAATTAGGCAATAAAATTTCCATTGCCAGTACGCTTACCAATATCGGACATAACTATTCTGAATTGAATCAAAAAGACAGCGCAGTGTATTATACCCTGGAAGCTTTAAAGTATGCAGATGAGATTGGAGCGCCTTATATACAAATGGGATGTTATGAGCAATTATATTTAATCTATCAACAAAGTAAAGAAGCAGATTTGGCCTTAAAATATCACAAACTTTTTAAAACGGTGAGTGATGAATTGCAGAATCAGGAACGAATGAAATCCTTACAAGAGATAGAAACCAAATTCGAAACGGAACAGAAAGATAAAGAAATTATTGTATTAAATCAGTTGCAAAAAGCAAAGGATACCGAAATTTCACATCAAAAAATCATCAATTATTTAATTGCCTCCGGATTAATTGTTGTGATTTTATTTTCCGCATTTTTAGGTAAAATATTTATTGATAAAAAGAAAGCCCATAAACTTTTAAAAGCTCAAAATGAACTTATAAATGAAAAAAACAGAAACATAACCGATAGTATAAACTATGCAAAAATAATTCAAAGTGCGGTTTTGCCTAACGATAATGAATTTTTAGAACATTTTAAGAACGGATTTATTCTTTTTAAACCTAAAGATATTGTGAGCGGCGATTTTTATTGGTTTACACAAAATAATTCGAAAAAAATTATTACGGTGGCCGATTGTACCGGTCATGGTGTTCCGGGTGCATTCATGAGCATGATTGGCATTTCTTTTTTAAACGAAATTGTAAATGAGAATGAAATCACCAACCCGGCTGAAATTTTAGGCTTACTCCGTTATAAAATTAAAACAGCCTTGAAACAAAAGGATTCAGAAAAACAAGCGCAGGATGGCATGGATATGGCCTTACTAACTTTTGATGAACACTTCAATACTGTTGAGTTCGCCGGAGCCAATAATCCCTTATGGATTTTAAAAAAAGGCGAAAATATGATCACTGAATTTAAACCGGATAAAAAACCGGTTGGCTATTATCATGGCGAAACCTTACCTTTCACCAAAACTCAAATTCCTTTACAAAAAGGAGATGCCCTTTATATTTTTACAGATGGAATTGCAGATCAGTTTGGCGGACCTAAAGGAAAAAAGTTTAAATACAAACAACTGAAACAAATATTAATTGATTTGAAAGATGCCTCTATGCAAGAACAGAAAACGGCCATCGAAAATTATTTCCAACAATGGAAAGGTGACATAGAACAAACTGATGATATTTGTATTATAGGATTGAAAGTTTAAGAAAATGACAGAACAAGATTTTAAAAAAACGATTTTAACGGGAATTCCTAATGAATTGCCGGAATTAAAACCACACGACCCCAACATCAATCACGCTCCTAAAAGAAAAGATATTTTATCTACCGTAGAAAAGCGTTTGGCTATTAAAAATGCCTTGCGCTATTTTGATAAAAAACATCACCCTGTTTTAGCACCCGAGTTTGCGGAAGAACTAAAAAAATTCGGACGCATTTACATGTATCGTTTTCGTCCGGATTATAAAGTTTACGCTCGCCCTATTCAGGATTTTCCTTATCAAAGCCTACAGGCCGCCGCTATCATGCATATGCTTAGTAATAATTTAGATTATGCCGTTGCACAACATCCGCATGAGCTAATTACTTATGGCGGTAATGGCGCAGTTTTTCAAAATTGGGCACAATATTTATTAACCATGCAGTATTTGGCTACCATGACGGATGAACAAACTTTGGTGTTGTATAGTGGCCATCCCATGGGCTTATTTCCTTCGCACAAAGATGCGCCCAGGGTGGTAGTTACTAATGGCATGATGATTCCTAATTACAGCAAACCCGATGATTGGGAAAAATTTAATGCTTTAGGTGTAACACAATATGGTCAAATGACAGCCGGGAGTTTTATGTACATTGGTCCGCAAGGCATTGTACACGGCACAACCATAACCGTTATGAACGCTGCCCGTAAAAAATTTAAGAATGAAAAGGGCAGCAAAGGAAAATTATTTGTAACCTGTGGCTTGGGAGGCATGAGCGGAGCACAACCTAAAGCCGCAAAAATTGCGGGATTGGTTTCTATCACGGCCGAAATAAATCCCAAAGCTGTTCAAACCCGTCATAGTCAAAAATGGGTGGATGAGGTGTATGCGGATTTAACCGAATTAATAGCTCGAACAAAAAAAGCCATGGCAGCACAAGAAGCCGTGAGTTTAGCTTATCAGGGCAATGTAGTTGATTTGTGGGAAAAGTTGGTCGAAGAAAACATGGAAGTAAGTATAGGTTCAGATCAAACTTCTTTGCATAATCCCTGGGCCGGAGGATATTATCCTGTAGGTTTTTCATTGGAAGAAAGTAATGAAATGATGGCCAATGAACCCGATAAATTTAAAAAGGAAGTTCAAAAAACTTTGGTTCGTCATATTAATGCCGTAAATAAATTACACGCCAAGGGCATGTATTTTTTTGATTACGGTAATGCCTTTTTGCTGGAAGTGAGTAGAGCAGGAGGAGATGTTTTTAAAAATGGAACAAGTGGCGACTTCAAATACAATTCTTACGTACAGGATATTTTAGGCCCTATGTGTTTTGATTATGGTTTTGGTCCCTTTCGTTGGGTTTGCACCAGCGCCAAAGAAGAAGACTTACGTAAAACAGATGAATTGGCATTGATCGTATTGGAGGAGATGTACAAATCGGCTCCAGCTGAAATTAAACAACAATTAAGTGATAATATAATTTGGATTCGCGATGCCATGAAGAATAATTTGGTGGTAGGTTCACAAGCCAGAATTTTGTATGCCGATAGTGAGGCCAGAATCAAAATTGCCAAAGCTTTTAATCAAGCCATTGCCAAAAATGAAATTTCAGCTCCGGTTGTTTTGGGGAGAGATCATCATGATGTAAGCGGAACGGATTCTCCATATCGGGAAACTTCTAATATTTACGATGGAAGTAAATTTACCGCCGATATGGCCGTGCAAAATTTTGTGGGAGATGCCTTTCGGGGAGCAACCTGGATTAGTTTGCATAATGGCGGTGGAGTAGGATGGGGAGAAGTTATTAATGGAGGTTTTGGTTTAGTGTTGGATGGAAGCCAAGATGCAGACCGTAAGTTACAACAAATGTTATTTTGGGATGTAAACAACGGAATTTCGCGCAGGGCCTGGGCCAGAAATGACGAGGCATTGTTTGCCATCAAAAGAGAAATGCAACGTACACCCAATTTAAAAGTTACCTTACCGAATTTAGTGGATGAGAATTTACTAAATGGATTATTTTAAATTTAAATAATTTTTAATACAATCACTTTAATTATTAGCTTGTGCTTGCCAGCGCTAATTTTACTTTTTCAATTACATGTAAGAAATCTTTTTTTAGTTCTTCGTTAATTATTCCGTTTGCTTCACTAAAATTTTCCTGAAACTTAGGTAAAGAAAAACTTCCCACAATATTGGCACCCATCCTCGGATAATAATTTTTTGCAGCTTCTAAAACGGTTAATCCTCCTCTTGCACCGGGCGCTGTAGAAAGTAAAAGCATGGCTTTGTTCCCCCATGTTTTTCTCTCTTTAATTCGCGAAGTCCAATCCACTAAATTTTTAAATCCAACATTGTAAGAGCCGTTATTTTCTGCAAGAGAAATAATGATTAAATCGCAACTATCAATACTTTGCGCGAAGGATTTTGCAATAGGATGAATGCCATTTGCAGCTTCTTCATCCAAACTATATATTGGTAAATTTATTTCACTTACATTAATAGAATTGTTTTCGGTAGATTCAAAAAAGCCTGAAGCATATTTTGCAAATTTTCTATTAATTGAGTTTTTAGAATTGCTTCCCCCTATACTTAATAATTTCATTTTTAAGTATAAAGTTAATGAAACGCTTTGAATTAATTTTTAATTGTTTTAAAAACTATAATTAGCACTGAAGTTCCCGGTGAATTCATTAAATCCTTTAACGCTAGGGCCGGCTTGCTTTTGTAAGTATATAACACTGGCCGAAAAATTTAATTTTCCGATTTTATTATTGGAAATTTTAGGACTATAAGCCAAATTAATTCTATGCGAAAAAAGGGCACTCGAATTTTGTTGGTTAGCAATGGAAGCATTGTAAGTACTGCCTCCGCTTAATTTCATTTTAGTGCTAAATAAACTCGTTCCTATATTAATTCCGGGACCCCAATAAATAATTTGTGTGTTTTGTGCTATCACTTCGTTTAAATTAAAAAGCGCCGAGAAGTTTAATTTGCTTTTAATAAACATATTATTATACGATAAATTTAAATTTCGGACCACAGCTGGAATTTCTTGAGCTGACTGCATAAGTGGAACTGTATTAAAATTACCCTGTGCTTGCGAACTAATCATGTGATTTGCGTTCAACATAATATTTTGTTTAGATTTGTTGTTTCCGAATTGATGCATGGCTGTGAAATTGGCGCTTTGTGCTATCTGATAAAAATTTAAGGTATCCAAATTATTTCTGAAAAAGGGATCTTCCTGCGGTCTTTGTTTGGTGAAGGATGTAAAATTGCTGTATCCTGCATTAAAGTTCCATTTCATATTGGGTGCGTAATTTACGGAAGCTGATCCTACCCATCGTTTGGTGGTATTTAATTTATCTTGCTTTAAATTATTTTTTTGCAAACCTGTATTTACATTAATATTTAATTTTCCCTGTAATAAACTTAGGTTTGGTGCAATGGTATAATTCTCAAAATCATTATTGAAATAATAAGCTCCCAAAGTTTTGTAATCCGGCTCTACTCGTTCGTAATTAAAATTAATGCTAAATAATTTAAGTCGGTAACCCAAGCTTCCTTTGTATGCGGCAAAAAATTGTGAGGTTGCATTTACACTAAATAACAAAGGCATTTTGTTTTGAGGATAGGCATTCAGTTCCGGCGAAGACAATAAATTTCTGGTGATTCCGCTTAAAGCGTATTCTCCTTCCAGCGTTAAATTTTTAGACAAGGTTGTTTTGCCTCCTAAACTAATAACGGTATTTTCCATGGGCGTAATTTGTGTATTGAGTGGAACGAAGGATAAGGAATTGATTACGTCACGGGCCGAAAAATAAATAGCTTTAATGGCATGTCCACCCCAATCGTATCCCAAACTGGCGCCATAGCCCATTCGTTTGTATGACATATTTATGTCGTTGTTGTTTTCAAAATCATATTCTACGGCTTTTTTTAATCTGCCATACATGGCCGAAAATTTAATTTTATTCGGATTTAGCTCAATGCCGGCTCCGGAAAATAAATGTCCGCCTAAAGTATAAGGCGAAAAATTCATGCTTGTATGGCCTATGTATGCTTTGGCCCATTTGTAACTCGGACTAAAACAATTAATATTATATGGTTGTGTATAGCTGAGTAGATTGTTGCTGTAATTAAAAGTATAAGGCAAAGATATTCCGGCAATATTTCCGCTGATGTTTCCACTTACAAAATAAGTAAACGGTTGTCTTCTGTTTTCTATGCCATCCGCATGATAAAATACAGAGGAGTAATTTAATCCTCCGTTTACTTTCAACATGTCTTTTTTACCAATTTTTTCTAAATCTTGCGCTGCAATATTTTTGGCGAAAATCGCAATTCCAATAATTATTACGGCAAACCTCATTATTTATTGATGGAAAAGATTTTAGATTTAGAATCAAATTCCCCAATTACTTTTAAAAAGTAAGTTCCGTTAGGCAGTAAGGGTAAACTTATAGGCGTATGTATATAATTGGTATCGTAATAATTCTGTTGAAAAAACTTCGTCGGATTTCCATTCCAAACTTGTAAACTTACATTTTGTTTTTTGTAAAATTCAACCTGAACAAAAAATTCTCCGGAGTTAGGATTAGGAAATAAAATACAAGATTTGATTCCATTAGCATTGTATAAATCGGCTTGCAAACTATCACTTTCCAAAAATCGAATGGTTTTAGTGCTTTGTATAACGCAATCTCCAAAAAACCCGGTCATGGTAAAATTAAAACTGCCGGTATCGGGCATTACAATTACCGGATTAAACATATCCCCTCCAATTTTAAATGCTCCTAGAGGTAAAGTCCAGTGAACAGAGTCTGGACGAGGAATACTGATATCCACCAGTACAATAGTATCCGATTTATAATTTTTGGTACTGGCTAAAAACCGGGGCTGTGGTAAATTACTGTATGCATTTATGTTGGCACTGGAAGTGATTATACATCCAAGCGAATCTTTGATATTAATTTGATAATTTCCAAAAGCTAAACCGCCATAAACATTTTGATTGGTAAAAGCAGAACCGTTTACTGAATATTTATAAGGCGGAATTCCCCCTTTGGCATAAATTAAAAGCGTTCCCGAATTATCAATATCACAATCTCTGAACGTGATGGTGGAATCCTGAATATCAGCAGGAACATTAACCTGAATTGTTTGTGTGCCTGCACATCCTCCCGGACCGTTAGCATTTACGGTATAAATTTGTGTGGAAGAAGGAGTAACAATAGCGGTGCTGCTGATACTTCCGGAGCTCCAGAGATAGGAAATGCCATTTAAAGTTCCTTGAGCAATTGCTGATAAAATAGCAATACTGTTTTTACATACCGTTGTATCGTTAGATTTGGATAAAACCAGACTTGGGGTATATACTACATTTACCGAATCAATTTTTGTGCATCCGTTTTCCGGATTAAAAGCATAATGAAAATATTTTCCCGGAGAATTTATTATGGCCGGATTGGAAGAAGAATAATTTTGTGGTCCGGACCAGGTGAGATTACAGTTTGCCGGTGCGGGTATGGCGTTTACACTTACCGAGTAAATACTACAATTGAGTTGAGGGGTATAATTGTTTATACTAATAAGAGGAGCTTGCGTGTTTTGATTGACTAATACAATCAAAGAAGAATCCACACAATTGTTAGCTGAGCGTGTTACAATTAATTTCAAATTATTTTGTGTAACTAAAGCTAAAGGATTTACAAATACAGAATTATCTGCAATGCTTTTCCAACTAATTATAACCCCCGAAGTATCCGATGCGCCCACTATATTGGTTTGTGGTTTAAAACAGGTAATGGTATCAATGGGGATAATAGGCCCCAAATATGTATGCGAAATAATTTTTGCATTTGGAAAAATTTTAAAATTTTGTAGAGTTACCAAACCACTATCTTTGCAGCCGTTCAAATTATCAGTAATAATCATGTGATAATCGGATGCAGATTTAGCATAAACCGGTTGAGTAGTATAACTCAAACCATTATTAATTCTCCATTCCAAAGTGGTGTTTGTGTTTGTACTGTTTGCTTGTAAAAGTGTAGAATCTGGATTACAAATTAAATTGAGTGGAGATGGGGGAAGTACAAATTCCGGTTTAAATATAATATTGACCACTAAGGTGGATGTGGTGGAATTAAGTCCGCAATCATTGCTGCCAATAACACTGAGCGTACCGTTAGTGCTTAAGGTGGTGGTTATTAATTTGGCCGTACTTCCATTTCCCAATGGAACCAAAGTGGCATTAGTTCCGGAGTATGTCCAGGTATATGTATTCGCATAACGAATTGGGGCAATAAATATTTTATCGTTTCCGTTGCTGGGCGAACATATATTTACGCTGGTATTCGGACTAGGCAAATTGCTGCCGGGATATAAAATATTATCAGAGGTGTTAATTGGGGGGAAGCAATAAATAAAAAATTCGGAGGGGATATAGTTTCTACGTTTCACATACAATTTGTTTTTGTGCATATCAAACACTTGATCTTGCCAAATCACCGGATATCCCGAAATGGTAAAAGTCCAGGGCATTAAGGTATTATTACTTAAATCCACAGCTTTAATAACGTAAGGATTAAAAAAAATATTAAACTGACTTCCGGCCACTGCCCAGTAATTTCCTTTGGCAATCATGTATTTGTCATAAAAAACAATTTTATCTACGTAAGTATTGTTAGCAAAATCACCATTAAAATAACAACTATCGGAAGTAAGATTCAGGTTGTAATCCAACACCGCATAATTATTCCTCCATTTGTTACTTACCTGCGCAAATAAACCGGCGATGTGAATTTTATTGTTATTTAATTTCATGTCATATATAGCACTGCCGGGCGTAAACGTAACCGGAGCTGCGTTTAGTTGTCCGCTGGAAATATCCAGACTCACTAAATTTCTGCCGATAAAATTTCCGGAAACTGAAGCCGTAAAAATTCCGGATAAAATAATTTTATTGTTTACCAAGACGGAATTTTTGATATAACCCTCAATAGCACCTTGTGCATTAAGTGGATTAGAAGCTATTAGTGAATTATAAGGAATATCAACTCCATTAAATTTGTTTTTGAGTAAAAGTGAATAATAATTAATGCCGGAGGTAGAATCTTTTTGAAATAAGAAAACACTATCGCCCTTTAGTTCGAAAGTAGAAATTTCTTTATAAGATGGATTGGTGGCCGGTGAATAAGACCAAATGGTACCGGGCAAAGATAAATTTTCGTTGATGCGATTGAAATAGTAGCCAAAATTCGTAAATACACTGTTATCGCTTATTTTGGTTTGGTTAGCCACACCTGAATTATAATTAATGAGTGGATAAGGAGCTCCTGCAACCTGATACTTACTTTCTAGCGAGGTGAGCAAAGCATTATCGCTGTACTCATGTTTGGTGATGAGGTTATGCTGTGCAAAAAAAGAATAATTGATGGCGCAAGGAATTCCCCAGGTAGCGCATCCATTCAATAGGTTAAAGTAAATTTTATTATTGATGGAATCGTAGGCTGTACTGTTTACAGCAGCATAGGCATCACTATTCACCACAATCGGTTGGGCTAAAATAACCGATTGCAAAAGCATGAATATGACAACAATTTTTTTCAAGAAAATTTAGGTGCAGTTTAACCGAATTACCGTTTCAGAGTTCCCGGAAAAATCGGGGTATCAAAAATAAAAAGTTTTTTGATTTGGAGGTAAAAAGGAAATAAAAACTAGAGAAAAAAGTCGAATATTTAACAAAAAAAACAGCTAAAACAGCTGAATTTATTACGCTACTAAAACTTACAAGTAAAATGACGTTTTATTCGCTTCATAAATTCTTGCATTTGATTTTTGATCATCAGTGACCCCGAGAGGATTAACTACGTTGATCCATTAAGGACCGGCGGTTGATAATCAAAAAGCAACGATGCTACGCATCCTAATTTATTCCGTTCGATAAACTTACAAGTAAACTTGAGGATTAACTACGTTGATCCTTAGTGCTCGAATGGAGTGGATCAAAAATCAATGCTGCTAACGCAGCTGAATTTATTACGCTACTAAAACTTACAAGTAAACTTGACGTTTTATTCGCTTCATAAATTCTTGCATTTGATTTTTGATCATCAGTGACCCCGAGAGGATTCGAACCTCCAACCAACAGAACCGGAATCTGTCATTCTATCCAGTTGAACTACGGGGCCTGAAATAAAATGCACCATTCTTATTCACGGTTCATTTTAGTTATAAAGAAAAACTATTTGCCTTCTTTTTCGGTTGTAACCGTAGCAAATGTGCTTAAATCACGATCAAAGAAATATAAACCGCCTTTATCACCGCCAATTAATTTTAGTTTGTCTACTATTTGGCGCGCCAAAGCTTCTTCTTCTATTTGCTCACTCACATACCATTGTAAAAAGTTGTGCGTGGTATAATCTTTTACTTTTAAAGTAATTTCAACCAGGTTATTAATTTCCTGGGTAACTTTTACTTCGTGTTTTAAAATTTCTTCGAATACTGATTTTACAGATTTAAAAGTAACCGGAGGTTGTTTTAAAAGAGGAACTATTCCGTGACCACCACGCTCATTTAAAAATTTAATTAATTTGAGCATGTGAATTCTTTCTTCATCGGCATGCCCGTATAAAAAAGTTGAAATCCCATTTAAACCCTGGGTTTCGGCCCAACTGGCCATGGATAAATATAATTGAGAAGAGGAGGCTTCCAATTCAACCTGCTTATTTAAAGCGGCACTTAATTTTGCTGATAACATAATTTATTTTTTTACAAATATACGTTTAATAGGAAATCAATAAAATGATTTAAAATCTCTTTTTAGGATTAAAAGGTTTGTTTGCTTTCTCTACTAAACTTAATATTATTTTAATTTTATTTTCATCGCTTAACAAACGCATGGCTTCTTTCACATCGTTATCCTTTTTTAGCGCGCACTCAATTCTGCCTTTATGAAAGTAATACCGGGCCACAATTTCTTCTTCCAGGTATTTTTTAATTTCGGCCTTATATTCAATTAAATCTAAACTCTTGTTACTTTGAATTTTATTCATGAAATTATAATATTCAGTGATCATCGAAGAAAATACAGCTTGTTCTTCAGCTTCTTCTCTTAATTCTTCCATCTTTATTTCGGCAGATGTTTTATAGGCATAATCTTTTCCTTTTAGATATTCAATAAAGTCAAAATAGTCTTTTTCGGTAAACTCAAAGCTTTGAATATCGGTAATACGAGGATTTTTATTGAAGTACTCCGTTGCATAATTGAAAATGTGATTTTTACTAGCTAAGGCTATTAAGATATCACTATACCTTTCATGTTCTACTTTAACATCGGGCATAATACCGGCACCATCATAAACTATACGTCCGTTTTTAGTTTTAAAAGCAGTAATTAAGGAATCGGGTACTTTTTCTACTCGTCCTTCTTCATTTTTATGGCTATAATCCAAGGCCTGTACGCAGCGTCCACTGGGAATATAATATTTGGCTACCGTAACTTTTACTTTGGCATTATACATTAAATCGGTTGTTTGCTGAACCAGCCCTTTACCATAAGTTCTTTTGCCAATAATAACTGCGCGGTCTAAATCCTGCAATGCCCCGGCAACAATCTCTGATGCAGAGGCCGAATTTTCATCAACCAATACCACCAATGGAATATTTAAATCGAGGGGATTATTTTGTGAAAAGTATGTTTTATCCCAATCGCTTATTTTACCTTTAGTGAAAACCACTTCGCGATTTTTCTCCACAAAAAAATTGACAATGTTTACTGCTTCATGTAATAACCCGCCTAAGTTCCCTCTTAAGTCGAGAATTAAATTTTTACAACCTTCGGCCTTTAATTTTAAAAAAGCATCGCGCACTTCTCCACTGCAATTATCGGTAAAGGTGTGCAGTTTAATTAATCCGGTTTGTTTATTGGGTAAGATACCTGAATAAATAACGGCCGGGGTTTTAATTTCTTCCCGCACCAAATTAAACTCAATGGGCTCGCCACCCGAAGAACGGATAACTTTTAATTTAATAGGTGTGCCGGCTGCGCCTTTTAAAAGCGGACTAATATCATCAATAGTTTTTCCTCGTACATCATTATTATTAATGCCAACTATTTCATCGCCTGATTTTAAACCGGCTTTGTGAACCGGATAACCTTCATGCGGATCGGCAATAATTAATTTTTTATCTATTTGAACTACTGATGAGCCAATGCCACCATATTGCCCTGTGGTCATAAACCGATAATCCTCAATATCGTTTTCGGTATAATAAACGGTATAGGGGTCGAGTGAATTGAGCATGGCATCAATACCGGTTTTCATTAATTGTCCGGGTTTGGTTCCATCTACATAACGGGCATTCAATTCGCGATACAGGGCGTTAAAAATATCCAGGTTTTTGCTGATTTCGAAGTAATCTTGATTTTGAGAACCTGTTTCGGGCTTTAATACAGACTGGCCCAAAACCTGCCCGGATTTACCTGTAATACCAACAAAAACAAATAATAAAAAGCGAAGTATAATACCCTGGTAATTAATCATAAAGTGCTCAAATAGAGACCTAAAATTAGAAAAAATCTCTGTCTTGGTGGTATAAAAATGCTTATTTATCGATTTTTAGCAATAATTTGATACCAAGCGCTCGAAAATGTATTAATTTTGCGCCCCTAATCCCGTAAGATTATGCTTTCCGATTTCTCCAACCAATACAATACAAAATCAGCCTTTCTTGTGGCTTTGGAGAAAATTGAAAATCCAAAACTTCTTACCTTAAAAACTAAATCATGAAACTGTCGTACTTTAAATTTAATTTGCCGAAAGAATTATTAGCTGAATATCCATCCAAAAACCGTGAGGATTCACGCTTGATGGTGGTTGAACGTGCCAGTGGAAAAATCACACACAAAAAATTTAAGGATATTTTAAATTATTTTGATGATGGAGATGTGATGATGTTGAACGACACTAAAGTTTTTCCTGCACGTATGTATGGAAACAAAGAAAAAACAGGTGCTAAAATTGAAGTGTTTTTATTGAGGGAATTGAATGCAGAAAGCAGGTTATGGGATGTTTTAGTAGACCCGGCCCGTAAAATTAGAATTGGCAATAAATTATATTTTGGCGAGAACGATAATTTAGTAGCAGAGGTGATTGATAATACCACGTCGCGCGGAAGAACATTGCGATTTTTATACGATGGTTCGTATGAGGAATTCAGAAAAGTGCTGTATGATTTAGGTGAAACACCATTACCAAAATACATTAAACGAAATGCCGAAGAATCGGACATTGAACGTTACCAAACTGTGTTTGCTAAAAATGAAGGAGCGGTAGCTGCACCAACAGCCGGCTTACACTTTAGCAGAGAGTTATTAAAAAGACTGGAAATAAAAGGTGTACAATTTGCACCATTGACTTTACACGTGGGCTTAGGAACATTTAGAATGGTGGAAGTAGAAGACTTAACCAAACATAAAATGGAGAGTGAGGAGGTATTAATTTCGAGTGATACTTGTAAGATTGTTAACGCAGCACGAGCGAATAAGAAAAAAGTATGTGCAGTAGGTACAACAGTTATGCGAGCCATTGAAACCTCAGTATCTACTACAGGGCAACTAAACCCTTATGTGGGTTGGACCAACAAATTTATTTTTCCTCCATACGAATTTAGTGTGGCAAACTGCATGATTACCAATTTTCATATGCCGGAGAGCACGCTATTAATGATGGTGAGTGCATTTGGCGGATATGATTTAATTATGAAGGCTTATAAAGAAGCTATAAAAGAAAAATACCGTTTTTATTCGTATGGGGATGCCATGTTGATTATATAAAAACGGATTTGATCTAAAAAAAGGGAAACTATATGTTTACCTTTTTTATTAATCTAATTTAAATCCTCCGCTTCCTATTATGGATCCTTCGCAGGAAATTTCGAGTATGTAATTTCCGGGCACCATTTCACCCTGGCCCTCACAATAGGTTGCGCCACTTATTTCTGTATTGGCATAATTTAAACTTTCCTTACCGGCAAAATAACCGCTGCCTTTGTTAAAGCTGAACTTATAGTTATCATCGTAACTTTTGGCCATTTCCTTTCCATCGGGAGTCATGATTCGAATAAAGATGGTTTTTTCACCGGCTTTAGCAATTTTATTTTCCCCTAAACTAAAACTAACTTTAATTTTTTCTGCCTTGCGGGCTTTAGTGGTTTCAACTTCTTTTTTACCCCCACGCTTATAATAAACAGCTTTTGCCGAAATATTAAAACAACTTAAAACACTTCCTTTAGCAATGGTGTTTTTTAATTCATCTTTTTCTTTTTCCAGCACTTCTTGTTTTTCTTTTTCCTTATCGAGTTGTTTTAAAACCGATTTTTTTTCTGCTACTAAGGTTTGATTTAAGGTGTTTAAAGAATCGATTGTGCGAACATAGCCTTTCATAATGGCACGTAAAGTTTCAGTTTCTTTTTTCAATTTTCCAATGATGTAAGCATCACCCCTGTGTTTTTCAGCTTGTTTTATTAGTTCTTCAATTCTTGCCTTCTTCTCTTCAATGTCTTGTGCTAAAAACTTATCGTTGGTTTGCAGGGTTTCAAAATCGCGTTGTAATTCCATTAAATCCGTCTTCACATTGTCGCGTTCAATAATAATTTTTTCGGTTACTATTTTTTGTTCAACTATTTTGTTTTTCTCGTTAAATAACAACCAGCCGGTTATTCCGTTGGTACACATTAACAAAATAATTATGAGCCATAAAAAAAGGGCCCTTTTTTTTCTTGAATTTTCTTCTTGTTTGTTCTGATTCACATAACAAAAATACTTACAAAAAATAGTACATTCGCTTAAAGCTTATGACACTTATTAACGATTTCTTGTCATTAATTTTTCCCAGGGCTTGTCAGTCTTGCAGGGTTAATCTTTTTAAACACGAAAAGCAGATATGTAATTCCTGTTTGGTCCAATTGAATCGCAGCAATTTCCATAAAACGCCCAACAATCCACTTTATCATTTGTTAAGCGGCAGAGTACTATTTCAAAATATAGCTGCCTTTTTGATATTTGAAAAACAGGGTAGGGTTCAAAATATGATACATGCCATCAAATACCAAGGAAACAAAGAATTGGCCATTTTTTTAGGGGAATTATTTGCTTATGATTTGTTAAATGATGGGGTAATGTCAGACATTGATGTGATCATCCCCATACCGCTTCACTCAAAAAAATTAAAACAAAGGGGTTATAATCAAAGCGAATACTTAGGCAAAGGAGTAAGCAATAAATTAAATAAACCTTTAATTACGGATATACTTTTAAAAGCTAAAGAAACCGGGACTCAAACCAAGCTTAAAAAATTTGAACGTTGGGAAAATGTGGGTAAGGTATTTGAAATTTCAAATGAATTGTTGCTTGAAAATAAACATGTATTGTTGGTTGATGATGTAATTACTACAGGGGCCACTTTGGAAGCTGCATCACAACGCTTATTGCAGATAAAAGGTTTAAAATTATCAATTGCAGCTTTAGCCTTTGCGCCTAAAAGATAAATTTACTTGTCTTTGTAAATAACCATATTGATTTTGCCTTTGGTTGGGCTTGAGTTATCGCTTAAGGCAACCACAAAAGGTTTTCTTTCGCCTTCAAAACAGTTGTAAACGACTTGACCCTGGTCTTCTATAGGGTTTGGCAGTTTATTGGCATAATAATCTTTAATATCACAAAATAAATAGGAGGTTAATTCAAGATCGTTACTGTTTATTTGCACGTTAATTTCTTCCAAAGAATCGTTATGGATGACGTATTCTACCGAAAAATTAGTGTCAGAATCCTTTAAAAATTCATAAAATAATCTTCCGTTTTCTTTTTCAGCCGGCGTGTTTTTTTCACTATTAAGAATAGCTTCAGTTTTAGCATTTAAATCCAGCCCTCTAAAAACACCGGATTTGGTTAAAATAATTTCATCTAATAAGGGATGAAATCCTTCAAACACCCTTTGTTTTACAGGAGTTTGCTCAACAATTTCCTGTTTGCAGCCCGTTATAAAAAACAAAGCTAACATGGCAAAGCCGGATATTAGGTGTAATCGCATAGATTTAAGGTTTAAATTTACAAAATAAACAGTGTTAAAGAACAATAAAATGCTAATTAACTAACAGCAATACAAACAAAATTATCCCCTCAAATGCGTTAAATAAAGCTGAGAATTACGTATTTTAGTGAATGGCCAAAATCAATACCGATTTTAGAATTAAGCTTACAGTACTTTTAATAATTTTTACATTACCCTGTATTTTCGCCCAAAAACTACAGAAAAAAGATGCCGAATTATTACTAGATAAAACGATTACTTTTTTGAAAGTTTCTGATGAGATGTCGTTCGTTCAATTGTGGGATTTGAATAATGTTGATTCTTCTAATCATCAGATACAATTTACAATAAAGGATATTAAAGAACATTTTAAAGAGCTGAAATTGTTTTTGGATACGGCTATAAATAATCGTTTGCCCATTAAGGATATAGAAGTAAATAAACTTGATAAAATTGAACAGGCAGAGTACTTATCCAAATATAAAATAAGTGGCTATTTTGATTATCCCAATTCGGTAACAAAAGGGATTTCATTTTATGTTAATTTTAAAAAAGGGGCCTGGTATTATAAATTCTCCCCGGATTATACAGTTTTAGTAAAAGAAACTAAGAAATGATTTATCCGAATTGTAATAAACAGCCCATTAACCGATAAATAAACCTGATTTTAAAAGTAATAAAACATTAATTTTAACGTTGTAGGATACTACATTGGAAATGAAAAAAAGGCTGGTACTTATACTTATTTGGGTAATTTCAAACGCGAGCGCGCAAATCGGTCCTTTTTCCTGGCAAGATCACCTGAGCTTTAATTCGGCAAACACCCTTTGTCGGTTTAACGGCAAAATCTATGCGTCAAATTACAATGGCCTGATGATTTATGATATAGAGGAGGGAACCGGCACTAGATTAAATAAAATTAATGGTTTAAACGACGTAGGAGTTAAATTATTGAGAGTAAATCCCAATAATAATAAAATGTTGGTGGTATATGATAACTCGAATATTGATGTGATAGATGCAGAAGGACAAGTTAAAAACTTTCCGGATATTAAAATCAAAACCATAAATGGGAAAAAAACCATAAACGAGGCTTTTTTTGTTGGTCACTTGGCTTACCTGGCTACCGGCCTTGGGGTTATTGTTTTTGATATGGAAAAATTGGAAATTAAAGATTCCTATATTATCGGCCCTAATGGAACTAATTTGGAGGTATATCAGGTTGCTTTAAATGATTCGTTAATCTTTGCGGCAACGCCTAACGGTCTGTTTCGTGCCAATCATAAATTGAAAATATTAAACAATTTCAGTAATTGGAAATTAGCAACACCACTTCCAAATGGTATTTATTCCGGGGTTGTTGCTGTAGAAAATAAAATAATTGCTGCGTTCGCCCCTTCAAAAATATTACCCGGACAATTAATTGATACTTTATTTATTTTAGAAAATAATATTTGGAAGCGATATACGGATATAGGACAAAACTATATTGTAAATAAATTACTGCATGTAGATGGAAAATACTTTTCGTTTATGGCTCAATTCGGACCCTTAATTGTAGATGTGAATACTAAAGAAACAAAAGCATATATAACATCTTATAACGGTATAGAAATAAAGGCAGAAGATGCTATTTTTTTTATGGACAATACCAACGAGCTGTCTTATTGGGTAGCGGATAGAAGGAACGGGTTGTTTCAAACCTATGGTTCCAATCCATTTTACCCTCAAAACTTAATTACGGTGAACGGTACCAATAAAAGCTACGTAAGTAATATAGACGTAGATAAAGGTGAAGTTTTAGTTTCCCCTTCTTATCCAAATGATGGTGGCGGCACCATATTATTAGTTGAAGGGATTAATCACTACCGTGAAAATAATTGGGAGTATTTTACTTTTAAAGATTTTTCAAATAATTATATCTACGATATTAATCATGTTATTTTCGACCGGAAAGATCATTCCCGTATTTGGGCCAGCTCATGGAGCACAGGCTTGTGTGAATTTAAAGATCACACACTTGTGAAAATATACAATACTACCAATAGTACTTTAAAAGAAGTGGTACAGGATCAAATTCGCATTGGTGGCTTATCAATGGATAAAGACGGGAATTTATGGATTGCCAACAGCGATGTTAAAGAATATATTGCCGTTCGTAAAGCCGATGGAAATTTTTTATCCTTTAATTTAACGGTACCGCGTTTCACTCGTAAAATAATGGTTGACCGAAATAACTTTGTTTGGGCTCTACACGAAAGAGATGGTGGACTAACTGTTTATAAGCATGATAATTTTACCACCTCCGTTGCAAAAGTATTATTTAAAGAAGCCGGTGCCGGAAATTTACAATCCAATTCAGTTTACTCTATTGCGGAAGATAAAGATGGAAAAATTTGGGTGGGTACTTCCGAAGGTATTCGCGTATTTTATACACCAACTAATATTTTTGATCCCACCAACTTTGATGCCGAACCGATTAAAATTATTCAGGATGGGAATGTAGAACTGTTATTGGAAAAAGAAACAGTAACTTCAATTGTTGTGGATGGAGCTAACAATAAATGGGTAGGTACATTATCCAGCGGCCTATATTGTTTTAATTCAGACGGTCAAAAGGAATTATATCATTTTACAAAAGAAAACAGTCCTATGTATTCAAACAATGTGGTTGATTTAAATTACAACCCGGAAACCGGAGATGTTTTTATTGGAACTGATTTAGGTTTACAATCATTTAGAAGCGGAATAATAGAAGGAGCCGAAAACTATTCCCAAATATATGCATTCCCAAATCCGGTTAAACCGGGCTATACAGGAAATGTATTTGTAAGAGGATTGGTAGACGAGTCTATTGTAAAGATTACGGATGAAAGCGGAAATTTAGTGTGGGAAACCAAATCTAATGGGGGACAAATTGTTTGGGATGTAAAAAATCTTTCCGGTGCCAGGGCAGCATCCGGTGTATATATTATATATGCAATGGTGCCCAACGGAGAAATTAAAGCATTAACCAAAATTCTGGTTGTAAATTAATGCGAGTAAATGACAAAGCGCTTGTTTTGCAAGCTGTAAAATACGGCGACAGAAAATCTATTTTGAAATTATACACGCGAGAGCATGGATTACTGAGCGTGGCTGTGGTTACAGGAAGTTCTCCAAAAGCAAAAGTTAAAACATCAAGTATACTTCCTTGTAGTTTAATTGAAGCACAATTGATTGTAAAACAAAATAAAGATGTACAGCAATTAAACGAGGCTTTTTGTTATTGCCCGAATGAAAATATTACAGGCAATTTTGCTAAAATAGGCATAGCTCAGTTTATAAATGAATTGCTTATTAAAACCTTAAAGGAGCAATCGTCAAATTTTATACTTTTTGATTTTATTGAACAATTTATAAAGTACTTGAATGAATGCGATAACAATTTAAATGCTTTACACGTGTATTTTATGCTAGAACTTTCTATTTATCTGGGCATAGAACCGCAGGCTAATTTTGATAACATCAATTGCTTTTTTGATAATCGTGAAGGGAGATTTGTAGCCGTTCATTTGCCTTTTCCAATGGGATTTGACAGAGAAGAGTCCCAACTTTTTAATGAAGCTATTCAGAACAATTCGCCTGAGAAAAAATGGAGTAAGGAACATCGTATAAAATTATTAGATCTTTTACTGGCTTATTATCAAATGCATATTCCGGGTTTTTCGCCTCCTAAAAGTCATATTGTTTTGAAGGAAGTAATGAGTGAGCTGTAATTAGTAATCTCTATAGGAGTTCCAAATCCCGGATTTAATACCAAAATAAATAAAAGGGTCCTGAATAATATAGCCCTCTGTTGTACTTTGCGATCTTTGAATAAAACCGGCTTCCATTCTTAGGTTCATATCCGGAATGAGAAAATAAGTGAATTTAAAATCAAACTGTAAAAAATTATTTTGAATACCCTGTCCGGTATAGTGTCCATATTCATAAGGACGGTTAACATAACTGATAAATAAATTTTGACCCATGTTAGTTTTTGAGTTTGAGGTATCCTTACCTATCAGTGCATAATTTAATTTGCCCGAAAACTCTATGTTCTTTTTGCGAAACTTAACCATACCTAGAAGTTCACGAAAATTCGCTCCCATGGGATGGGCCAAGGGCGAACCGTAATGCGCGTAGTTTTGTTGTACAATGCCATGGGTATATGTGTACGGCCTCACCTCATTATATTCAAACTGAAAGCTTAAACCTCTTTTGCCAAAGGCATTGATATAACGTGCTCCAAGTTGCCAGGCCTGTTTGTTTGCCCACCATCCGGTGCGGGCTCGTATGGCAGATAACAAAAACTCATCTAAGGCCAATTGACCATATAATTTAAAATGTGATTTAAATTTGTAACTTATATTTAATCCCATCAAGGCATTATCGGGAGAGCCAACCGAATATTCAACGGGACGAAAAAAGATAACAGGGTTTAGGTAGTTTACATCAAAAGTTCTGTTACTCAAACTATCATTGCCTCGCCAAATAATATTTTCAAATACAGAAACATTTAGTTCTTTAGTAATGTTGTAACTCAAATAATGAAAACTCGCAAACTTAGTTCTGAATTTTTCTTTTTCACCATTAGCCCCACTAATGTCTGTCATCATGGTATACCAAACATTGTATTGAAAGCGCCAGATATTAGTGTTGATTCGAAAAAAAGGATAGGCCGGCGCAACATCACTCAACAATAAACTGCGATATCCATCGCCAATAAAATGCCGGTCTCTCCCGGCCTGAAAATTAAAAACTTTATTATTGTGGGGCGAATAAGATAAATAACCCGTGTAATCAAAAACCTGATATCCTTTTTTATTGTTGCTATAGGCTTGTCCGAATTCAGGAATAACTTTATTGGCGTAAACTAAGGTGTCGTTAAAATAGGGTAAAGACACTCTGCCACCAACAAGAGTTGCGGCAAAAGTGAAGTCGTCGTTAATATTGGTTTTTAAATGCATCCCGCCTAAATATTCGGCTAGCGGACTTTTCAAAAGAGGGTCGTAACCTATTGATGCATTAACAACAGGATGAAGTTGTAAATTAAACCAGTTTCTTTTCTGCGGTTTTTCGTTAAACGTTTTACTTAAAAAGTAATTTTTAAAAGCATAAAATTTGAAAGGTATTAAAGAGTCATTATAATTTGAGAAAGTACTGCTTAAATAAGGTTTAAAAGAGGAGTGAAATTTAAGATCCGGTCGTTGTATATTCTGATAATCGAAGGCTTCATTCACCTGGTTTTCTAAAAAAGCATTTCGGGCCTGCTGATCATATTGTGCAATGAGAGCATGATTTAACAAAAATAGTAGTATAAAAATCCTCTTCATTTATAAAGTAAAAGTACATAAAAAGCCGCTTCGCTTGCGGTAATTATCAGATTTAAGCACGTTTTGCAATATTGAAAATTTGGCTATCTTTACTATGAGAATGAAATTAAAAATTATATTCTGTATTATTTTGTTTTTGATTAACAAAAATTTGCCAGCGCAGGCCTGCACAATGGGAAATTATTTGACTGCCTATCGAATTCCAACAACTTCGTATCCGTATTTTAGTATTGGCTCTGGAATTACCGTTTCAGTATCTACTAATTGTGGAAATTATAATAACATAAGTTATAGTTGTGGCGGAAACTTATATGCTTGTGCATCGCCGGCTTGGGGATTAATTACAACGACACATTATATCAGACTAACATTTTCGGCCCCCGTTACCAATTTGACCATAATTGTAAATGGCACCAATCAAACCGAAACATTTTATTTTGCCGCAGGTACAGGCGCTATTACCATGAGCAATTATTGTACGCCAGATTACAGTGCTGCCGGTGCATCTGTAACAGATAACGCATTACCGGCTAATGGTTCTATAATGACAGTAAATAATAATATCGGTTCAACTACCTATACTATTACGCATAATGGATTAGGTGCTGGATCAAGAGTTACACTTTTAGATTGTTTTGTTCCTTTAATTATTTTACCTATTGAACTTGCTTCATTCAAAGCGGAGTGTTCAAATAAAAATGAAGCTAAGCTACAATGGAAAGTTATCGGCGGATGGAATAGAGGGATGCTGGAAGTTCAAAAAAGTTTTAATGGGGAAGATTGGACGACTTTAAAAGTATATAATGATGAGAATTATCATGGCGACGGAGAATATACTTATACAGATTATTCAGAAGAAAATGATGTTGCCTATTATAGATTAAAACATGTGGATGATATGGGATATTATAAATTTTCACAAACTATATTGGCCGGGAATTGTCACAAGATGAAAAATGAATTGAAGATTTATCCTAACCCGTCAACCGACAATATACATTTGAGTGGCCATTTGATGGATGAACTTCAAATTTATAATTTAATAGGAGATGTAGTTCAGCGCCAAAAAGTAGAATTGAATTCAAATGAAGCCGATGTGAATATTAAAAATTTAAATAGTGGCGTGTACTTTATCCGTTCCGGGGAGTTAAGTCAGAAATTTATTAAGGAGTAAGTTTAATTATTTGAATTTAAAGGGTTACCATAAACGACAATTTTCGCCTTGCAAAATTTCTTTCTTTTCATAAATCCCTGTTACAATTTCAAGCACATCAATTTCATATAATTTTTGTCCGATGCATAATGTTCAATCAATTTTTTCAATAAAAAAACCCCTGAATAAACAGAGGTTTTTTTAATCTGAAACTGTAATTTTATTATGCTTTCATGGTACTCAATACATTATTCATATTTCTAACCGCTTCGGCACTTTTGTTAAATGCGGCTTGCTCTTCTGCATTTAATTTATAATCCACAATTTTTTCCCAACCATTCTTTCCAATAATTACCGGAACACCTAAACAAATATCTTTTTGTCCGTATTCTCCATCTAAGGCAACGCAACAAGGGAATAATTTTTTCTGGTCGTTAATAATGCTGTTTACCAATTGAGCAACAGCTGCTCCCGGTGCATACCAAGCACTGGTACCCAACATGCCGGTTAAGGTAGCGCCACCTACCATGGTATCAGCAGCTACTTTTTTCAAAGTTTCGTCATTTAAAAACTGTGAAACCGGAACTCCGGTATAAGAAGCTAATCGCGTTAATGGAATCATGGTGGTATCACCGTGCCCGCCAATTACTACTCCGTTTACATCGCTTGCCGGAGCATTTAATGCCATAGATAAATAACATTTAAAACGTGCGCTATCCAAAATTCCACCCATTCCAATGATTCTGTTTTTTGGCAATTTGCTTTCTTTTAATGCTAAATAAGTCATCGTATCCATCGGATTACTTACAATAATAATTACCGCATCAGGTGAGTGTTTTAATACGTTATCGGTTACTGTTTTTACAATGCCTGCATTAATTCCGATTAATTCTTCGCGGGTCATACCCGGTTTTCTTGGAATTCCACTTGTAATTACAACAACTTTACTTCCTGCTGTTTTACTGTAATCATTGGTGCTTCCGCTAACCCTTGTATTGAAACCGTTTAGGGTGGCTGTTTGCATTAAATCTAATGCCTTTCCTTCTGCAAAATTTTCTTTGATGTCTAAGATAACAACTTCACTTGCTATACTGTTAAGTGCAATATATTCTGCACAAGTTGCACCTACATTTCCGGCGCCGATGATAGATACTTTCATATTATTATTTTTAATTTAAGTTTAATTTTTATATCAGAGTAAAAGTAAGAGAATATATTTTTTAAGCAAAGCCATTTTATTAAATATTTATGCATCAGAACTAGTCTCGTATAATTTTTTAAAATATCCGTTTTGTTCTAATAGCTGATTCAAAGTTCCACTTTCAATAACTTTCCCTTTTTCAAATACATATATACAGTTTACATGTTTAATGGTTGATAACCGGTGAGCAATGATAATTGATGTTCTTCCGCTGGCCAATTTTTCAGATGCTTTTTGTATTAATTGCTCTGTTTTACTGTCAATTGCAGCTGTGGCTTCATCTAAAACAAATAAAGCCGGATTATAAATATAAGCTCTTATAAAAGCCACCAACTGTCTCTGTCCCGCCGATAATCCTTGTCCGCGTTCGGTAACCTGATAATTAAATCCACCGGGTAATTCATCTACGAAGTCCATTAGTCCAATTTCACGAGTGGCCTCTTCAACCTGCGATAAGGAATAATCCGGATTTTTAAGGGTAATGTTGTTTAATAAGGTATCATTAAATAAATGCACATCCTGCAAAACAACACCGGTATTTAATCTTAAACTGCTTAAGTCATAGTTTTCCAGCATAATTTCATCGATGAGTATTTCACCTTTTGTTTTTTCATAGAAACGACTTAATAAATTTATCACTGTAGTTTTGCCTGACCCGGTAGAACCTACTAAAGCAATGGTTTCGCCCGCGTTTACAGAAAGATTTAAAGCATTTAAAACCTCAAAATTGGGATTATATGAAAAATATACATTTTTAAATTCAATTTTATTTTTTACTCCGGTAAAAGGGATGGTACCCGTATTTTCAATTTTTTCATCCGTATCCAGGATTTTAAATACGCGTTCAGCGGCAACAATACCCATTTGCAAAGTATTGAGTCGGTCTGCTAACATTCGAATGGGTCTGAATATCATATTCACCATCATGACGAAAAAGGTGATATCACCTAGGCTGATTTGATAAACATTACTTTTAACACCGGCAAACCATATAACCAAAGCAATGGAAACCGAGGATAGAATATCTACAACCGGAAAAAATACGGAATAATAAAATATAGATTGAATGTTAGCCTGGCGATGTTTATTGTTGATTTCTTTAAAATTTTCAAACTCTTCTTTTTCCCGATTAAAAAGTTGTACTAATTTCATTCCGGTAATTCGCTCTTGGGCAAAGGTATTTAAGTCTGAAACTGCGTTTCTCACCATAGTAAAGGTTTTTTTGATTCCTCTTTTAAATAAGGCAGTGGCAATAAATAAAAGGGGAATAGTGCTCAGTGCCATGAGTGCTAAAACCCAATTCGACCAAAACATGGCCGCAATAAAAATTATTAGCATCAATAGGTCTCCCAAAATCATAATAAAGCCTTGTGAAAAAACTTCACTCAAACTTTCAATATCTGAAATACTTCTGGTTACCAGCATTCCCACCGGGGTATTATCGAAATAAGCATTTTTTAAACTTATTAGATGCTTGTAAACTTGATTACGCAAATCGAAAATAATATTTTGTCCTAATAAATTGGTAAATCTAATATTTAGTATTTGTGCCAAGGCTTCAAAAATTAAAAAGCCAAGTATTAAAAGCGCATAATTATTTAATTCGTCTGTTGAATTAGATACCACAAAACTATTTAATGCTTTATTTATGAGTACGGGTCTAACAATAGATAATGCGGAAAGTAAAAGCGTGATTGTTAATGCGCCAAAAAATAAAAGTTTATACGAACGTATGTAACTTAGTATTCGTTTAAGTAACGCAAAATTTAGGCCTTTATTTTTTGTAGTTTCAGTCAATGAAAATGTGATTGGGATATTGAACACCACTTAAGTAAAGTGCGTGAGCGGGGGCGCTGGCTCCGGCGTTTTTTCTGTCTTTACTTTCTATAATTGCTTTAAATTCTGATAATGTAATTTTATTTCTCCCTATTAAAATCAGGGTTCCTACAATGGCTCTTACCATCCCTCTTAAAAAACGATCGGCAGCAATTGTAAATCTCCATTCAGCGTCACCTACCTTTTGCCATTTGGCTTTGTAAATTTTGCAGTTGTTTGTTTTGGTTTGTGTATTAGCTTTACTAAAACAACTAAAATCTTCGTATTGAAAAAGTAATACGGCTGCTCGATTCATTAATTCAAAGTCAAGCTCACCATATAAATACCAGCTTTTATTTTCAATAAACGGATTTTTTAATTGATGTAAATAATAATAATATACGCGTTTTTGTGCATCAAATCGAGCGTGGGCCTCCTCTTTCACTTTTCTGATATTACTTATTGCAATGGAAGGAGGCAAAACCGTATTAAATTTATAAATCCAATGATTTTTGTTTTCTATCAGTTCAACTTTTCTGCAATTGAAATGAGCCACGTAATTCTGTGCATTTACACCGGTATCCGTTCTTCCACATCCGGTAATTTCAATATTTTCATTGAGTAGCATTGATATTTTTTCTTCCAAAACCTGCTGAATGGTGTTGGGCGTATTATCCTGAATCTGCCAACCATTGTAATCTTTGCCCTGATAGGAAAGTGTTAGAAAGTACCTCGACATGTCCGCAAATTTACGTATAAATTATGGCTCAATTCAGCTAATGATTAATATTTAAAGGGCCCCCTTTATTTGCTAAATTTGTGCCCACATGACTAAAATTAAAAAGAATTTTGTTCTAGAAGATTTAGAGGTAGTTGATATCAGTACCGAAGGAAAAGCTATAGCCCGGCACGACGGTTTGGTTGTATTTATTGATGGGGCCGTGCCCGGTGATGTTGTAGATGCCTTTATTTTCCGAAAAAAAAATAATTATGCAGAAGGATACACGCAAACCATCAAAAAATTATCGCCTTTTAGAACTCAGCCGGCTTGTACACATTTTGGCGTTTGTGGCGGTTGCAAGTGGCAAGATTTTTCTTATGAAAAACAACTTGAATTTAAACAGAAGTATGTGTTTGATGCATTTACTCGCATTGGCAAACTTACCTTTGATTCCATAGCTCCTATTTTAGGAAATGCCACCGAATATTTTTACAGAAATAAACTTGAATTTTCATTTTCGGATAAGCGCTGGCTAAGTAAGGAAGAAATGAAGGACGGGGAAGAGATTAAAAATAAGAATGCAGTTGGCTTTCATATTCCGGGATTATTTGATAAAGTGTTAGACATTACACATTGTCATTTACAAACCGAATTAAGTAATGAAATAAGAAACGAAGTTAGAAAGTATGCCGAAGAGAATAAGCTCACTTTTTTTAATATAAGAAACAAAGGGGGATTTTTAAGAACATTAATGATTCGTACCACAAGTACCGGGCAAACTATGGTTGTGGTAGCGGTATATGACTGGAATGAGGAAGTGCTGTTTCAATTATTAAATCATCTTAAAAATAAATTTCCCGGTATTACTTCCTTACAATATGTGCATAGTAATAAACCCAATGATACCTTAACCGGATTGGAAATAAAAGTTTATGCAGGAACTGACACTATTACAGAAGAAATGGAAGGATTAAAATTCAGAATCAGCCCAAAATCTTTTTACCAAACCAATTCAAAACAGGCTTATGAATTGTATAAAATAACCAGAGCGTTTGCCGAATTAAAAGGGGATGAAATTGTTTACGACTTATATACCGGCACCGGCACTATTGCTAATTTTATAGCTAAAAACGCTAAAAAAGTTGTAGGGATAGAATATGTAGAGGATGCTGTAGTTGATGCCCGAATTAATTCTAAAGCAAATAATATAACAAATACGGTTTTCTATTCAGGAGATATGAAGGATATTTTAAATAGTAATTTCATTACGCAAAATGGAAAACCGGATGTTATAATTACCGATCCTCCGAGAGCCGGGATGCATGAAGATGTAATAAAAGTAATCCTAAATGCCTCGCCCGAAAAAGTAGTATACGTAAGTTGTAATCCCTCTACACAAGCCAGAGATTTAGCTTTGATGGAAGCAATGTATGAAATTAAAAAAATTCAACCGGTTGATATGTTTCCGCAAACCGCTCACGTTGAAAATGTGGTATTGCTTGAAAAAAGGAAGATTCAGAATCCAATGTGAAATCCAAATTGAAATACAAAATTACCCGGATATATGGATGAACGATGGGGCGTTAAATTATACATAAGTGTAGTATAAAAAACAGTTTTATCTCCCGCCGGTTGTGCATAGGCAAATCCAACTAAGGCATAATCTACCCAAACTTTGGAATCGGGGCTTAAAGAATTCCAGTCAGGTTGATAAAGTTTGTCGTATTGTCCTACTAATGCTAAATTTTCAATAATATTAAATTTTGCATATACTTGCCCCCCGGCTAGTGATTGCGAAAAATTTCTATTATTAAAACGGGTATTCCAATAAGAATAAACACCCCCAACCCCAACATTTAATCTTTCATTAGCATAAATACCAATAGTTGGGGCCAGATAAATAAAAGTGGTTGTGCCAAAAAATAATTGAAAGCTACCGCCATAATTCAGTTTTTCTATCAAATCTTTCTTTTCTTTTTTCTTTTCTCGAATGGGTAAATCATCTGTTGCACCGTAATACACGCTATCTGTTTGCGACCATAAGCCTGCACTCATTAAAAAAACAATTAAATATGTTAGAGTAAATCGCAAGTTTGCTATATCTTTGTTTAACAAATTTACAAAATATGCTTGTAATAGTTACGGGAACTTCAAAAGGAATTGGACATGAATTGGTAAAGCTTTTGGCAGTTCATCAAGATCTTGTCGTTTTGGCGGTTTCACGCACTGCAACAAAATTTAAATCCAAAAATGTGATTTCGGTGCAAGCAGACATCAACACAGTTAGCGGAAGAACCAAAATTTATAATGCCGCTGTAAAAACCGGAAAAAAGGTTGAGATAATTATAAACAATGCAGGTTTATTGGTCAAAAAACCATTTGAGAAATTGAGTGAAAAAGAATTACTGGCTGTTTATTCAACCAATGTATTTGCCCCCTTTTTATTAATTCAAAAAATTTTGCCCTTAGTAAAAAGAAATGCGAATTCACATATAGTGAATATAGGGAGTATGGGTGGTTTTCAGGGAAGTTCAAAGTTTGCGGGATTGAGCGCTTACAGTAGCAGCAAGTCAGCTATAGCAGGCTTATCGGAATGCCTTGCCGAAGAACTTTCATCCAAAAAAATTGCAGTTAATTGTTTGGCATTAGGCAGTGCCCAAACACAAATGTTAAGTCAGGCCTTTCCCGGATATAAAGCACCCTTAAGTGCAAAAGATATGGCGGGATATATAGCCTGGTTTGCATTAGAAGGCCAAAAATATATGAACGGCAAAGTAATACCCGTTAGTTTAAAAACACCATGAAAAAAATAATCATCGTTTCAGTTTTTTGTTTTGTTTCCAACTTAATTTTTGCGCAGGAAATTCATAAGGTGGAACTTATTTTCAGATATACTCCCCCGGTTTGTAATGAAGGCAAAGCGGCCGACACTACTAAAATGTTTATTACCGACCGACCTTTGAAGAATACGAAGTTTTATGTGTATAAAGACAAACATTGCATCGATAGCATTATTACTGATGAGGAAGGTATTGTTGTTATCAAGTTAACAGATGGAGAATTTTTTCTTTTTGAAGAATGGAAACAATTTAAACGAACTCCGGATGGATCCCCTAAATCTGATTTTTTTGCCGATTGTTTAGTTAAGGTTTGGCAAAAGCCAAATTATAAAATTGTATTTGCAAATGATGAGGTTACCATGACTTATTATGAAGTTAGTGCTAGTCGTTGTCCGGATGCTTATGCCTGCTTAAAAGTTCGTCACTTACCTGGACAAATAAAAAGAAATTAATCATTACCGTAAGATTTTACATATTCTTATTTCTATTTGTTCAGTTTAATCATTCATACGCACAAATTACGCAAACCATAAAAGGAACTGTGCTTGATAAGCAATCTCAGTCTCCCTTACCCGGTGCTATTGTACAATTGCTTGGAACAGATGCTCCTATTGGAAATGCTACCGATGAGAAAGGAAATTTTAAACTACAGCAAGTACCTATCGGAAGATGGCAAATTAAAATTTACATGTTGGGCTACAAAGAAAAATTTATTACCGTAGTTTTAAATGCCGGGAAAGAATCAGTTAATATTATTGAGTTAGAAGAAAATGTGGTGCAAGGTGAAGAAGTGGAAATAATTGCTGAACAAGATAAAACGCTAACCAATAACAAAATGAATACCGTTAGTTCTCGTCTTTTTAGTGCGGAAGAAGCAGCACGTTATGCGGGGAGTAGAAATGATCCGGCGCGCATGGCCGCCAATTTTGCCGGTGTGAGTGGCGCTAATGATTCGCGCAATGATATAATAATTCGTGGTAATTCTCCATTAGGAGTGCTGTGGCGTTTAAACGGTTTAGATATTCCAAATCCAAATCACTTTGGTAATTCCGGTTCAACCGGAGGTCCGGTTAGTATATTAAACAACAATACGCTCGATAATTCAGATTTTATGACGGGTGCTTTTGCTTCCGATTATGGAAATGCAACCGCCGGCGTATTCGATTTAAGAATGAGAAAAGGGAATGATGAAAAATTTGAATTTCTGGGACAAGTAGGTTTTAATGGATTTGAGTTGGGTGCAGAAGGACCTATGAATAAGAAGAAAAATGCATCGTTTTTAGTAGATTACCGATATTCAACCTTATCGGTATTTAAAGCTTTGAATATAGATTTTGGTACGGGGAGTGCTGTTCCTCAATATCAGGACATTACTTTTAAAGCAGATCTGAATTCAGAACGTGCCGGTAAATTTTCCGCGTGGGGTATTGGAGGATTGAGTTACATTGCGCTTTTGGAAAGTGATAAGAAAGAAGGGCAGGACTTATATGGTTACAGTGCACGCGATACCTATTTTCGCTCCAATGTAGGCGCTGCCGGTGTAAGTCATACTTTTCTGTTTAAAAATAATGCATACTTAAAAACAAATGTGGGCATGAGCGGCTCTTACAATAATATTATTGCCGACAGAATAGACACTTCTTTTCAATCGCCAAAAAATTTAAAACCCGAATACCGACAAATTACACAAACTGTTCATAGTATTGGAAACAGTACGTTTCATAAAAAATTTAATTCGAGAAATTATATAAGTACCGGATTATATGTGGATATGTTCACTTCCCTTTTTGTGGATAGTATAGATAATTATTTTGGTGTAAACACTTTTGAAACTTTAAGAGATTATAAAGGAAATAGCGGACTTTTAAGAGCTTTCTTCCAATGGCAACATAAATTCAGTGATCGAGTAGCTTTAAATACCGGCATTAGCAATCAATACTTTTTATTAAATGAATCAAACGCTATTGAACCTCGCGTTGGATTAAAATATTCAATTACGAACAAACAGAGTATTAATTTGGGAGGAGGATTACATAGTCAATTACAGCCGGCCTATGTATATTTTGCCAGTAAAACTTTACCCAATGGAGACAGAATAGAAACAAATAGAAATTTAGATTTTACCCGTGCGGCTCATGCCGTAATTGCGCATGATGTAGTTTTATCAAGCAGTTTTCGGTTAAAAACAGAATTGTATTATCAATATATTTATAATGCACCGGTAAAGGATACGGCCAGTTTTTTCTCTGTACTAAATTTAGGAGCCGATTTTGATAGTCCAAATATTACCGATTTAGTCAGTAAAGGAACCGGAAAAAATTATGGATTGGAATTGACCATTGAAAAATTTTATAGCAAAGGCTATTATTTTTTAATAACCGGAAGTTTTTTTCAAAGTTTGTATAAGGGAAGTGACGGTGTTGAAAGAAGTACAGCTTTTAACGGTAATTATGTTACCAATGCATTGGCCGGAAAAGAATTTAAAATAAATCAAAAACATGTTTTAATATTAGATGCACGTATGACTTACGCCGGCGGAAAAAAATACACACCTATTGATATGCAGGCAAGCATCGCTGCAAAGGAGCAAAGGAATGATGAATCAAAAGCATACAGTCTTCAATATCCTTATTATTTCAGGATAGACGTAAAACCCGGATATCGTTTCAATTCAAAAAAAGTGACCCATGAATTTTCAGTGGATATACAAAACATCACCAAACATGATAACGTTTTCCAGGAAGCATATGACATTACCAATGAACGGATAAAAACGGATTATCAATTAAAGTTTTTTGTCATTCCGCAATACCGTTTGATGTTTTAATATTCTATTCTTTTTAACTTTGATGAGTTTAGAAAGATCCTTTATAATTTGACGATTAATGTGGTTCAGAGTTTTAATGAATCTGAAAAACAAAGCGTTGAAATCACTATCTTTGATATAACGGGTAAGGAAATTTTAAAGGAGAATAGGTTACTTGATGATGGAGATGAAATTAGAATGAGTCAAAATCTTCTTAATGGCACTTATCTTGTAAAAGTAAAATTACAGGACGGAAGCACGGATGTACACCGACTTATTATTGATAAATAAGATAACTAATAAAATACTTGGCTTACAAGAGCCAAAGGCTATGCTTTTGGCTCTTTGTTTAATTATTTCATCTTTCAACGGTCAGGTTAACTATGTCCCAAATCCAAGTTTTGAAACAATAATTAATTTAGACACAACTCTTTATTTTGACGTTATTTATAAAGCTGTTCCTTGGGATACTTTAAAAGCCGGTGGAGGGGGTGGTAGTATAATTGGGCCACCTTCCCCAAGTATGATTCCTGTTATGGGATTTCAGACAGCACGGACTGGAAATTTCATGGCAGGAATAAATTATTATAATAGCACTTCATTTTTAAAATGGCGAAGTTACATTCAGGCACCTCTAACAAAATCGTTAGTATCAAACAAATCTTATTGCGTAACATTTTACGTGAACCTTTTCAATTCGAGTAAATATGCTTCAGATGAATTAAGTGCTTATTTGGACGATGGTACTATTGCTGCCATTGCTTTTGGTGAGGTTGCGGTTGTTAATCCGCAAATAAAAAGCCCTGTAGGTATTTTTTTAAGTGATACTTTAAACTGGATGAAAGTTCAAGAAACCTTTATTGCTTCAGGTAATGAGTCCTATATCACGTTAGGAAATTTTAAACCTCAGGCCTTATTGACAGCCAGTTTAGTTTATCCAGGTGCATTTAAAGTTGTGGCCGATTATCACGTAGATGACGTATCCGTTATAGAGACAGATCTTGCTGCCTACGCGGGCAAAGACACAATAATTTGTATAGGTGATAGTGTTTTTATTGGTCGACCTCCTGAAATTGGCTTAGAATGTTTATGGAGCACTTCGGCAAATTCCACAACCATTGGTAACGGTGGGGGCTTATGGGTAAAACCAGCCACTACACAAACATATATTGTTACACAAGATGTTTGTGGCTTAATTAAAAAAGATACCGTACAAGTTCAAGTAAAACCAAAGTATAATGGTTTAGAACCAATACTAAGTTCTAATTCGCCCACTACTTGCCCCAACAATACAATTACGCTTAACATATTAAATAATCCACCTGGCACAAATACTTATTCTTGGTTGCCATTAGAAATTTATACTCAAACAAATAATTTTTCTGCACAGGCTCAATTAAATGCCAATACTATTTTTACCTTAAATATTAATAATAATGGCGAATATACCTTTTGCCCTTTTCAAAAAACTGCAAGCTTAAGCATTTCCGTTCCAATTTATACCAATTCACCAACTTTAATCAGTAATTTAAATCCGGTTTGTCCAAATGACACTATTATTTTCTCTTATTTAAATTCTGTTCCGGGCAATTCGGTTAGTTCTGATTGGTTTCCCAAATCATCCTTTACTTATACAAGTAATTTAATCGCAAAAACATTAACACACATTAATACAAATTATTCGGTAAATATTTCAAGTACTGGCAATGCAAGTATTTGTGCTTTTAGTCGTTCATTAAGCATTTCCATAAGCGTGGCTGATACTTGTTTTAAAGAACTTGTTATTCCCAATATTTTTACTCCGAATAATGATAATTCAAACGACCAATGGTTAATTAAATTTCCATATGGTTATTCTCTTCAAAATCTTTCCATCTTTGATCGTTGGGGTACGCTCATTTATCATCGAGAAAATTTGAATTTTAATAAACAAGGCTATGCTTTGATTGGTTGGGACGGACGAAATACAAGTGGTGAAGAAATAAGCGCAGGGGTTTATTTTTACGTGTTGCAATACACTGGTAGAGCAGGCGTTCAAAAAATTATCAAGGGGAATATTACATTGATGCAGTGAGTTAGTTCGTATAGCGTAACGTGGTGACATCGTAGTTGTCAGTTCGAGTAGCGAAATGAAATGAAGCGTATCGAGAACTGAATAGCGTAGCGCTTCTAGATACGTCCCGCTAAATGCGGGACTACTCGAAGTGACTATGGGTTTGTCACGCCGAGCCTGTCTGCCGAAATAAAATAAAGGCAGATGATTTTTACCTGCCTGCAGATTAACTGGCCTGCCTCTTGCAAAAATTGTATCGAGGCGTTTTTGTATTATAACAATTATCATTGTTATTATCCTAATGAAATAATGTGAATTGAGAACTGAATGTAGTTAACACTTCTCGATACGTCCCGCTAAATGCGGGACTACTCGAAGTGACAGCATGGTCAGGTCGAGTAGAGCAAGAGTATTCGGTATGCTCGTACCGACACGTTTTTTCATCTTTGAATATTTTATCTCTACAAAAAATTAAATAAAACTCGAACTTATCCCGGCCTCAAAGAAATTCCGTAGTATTTGCCATTTCTATTTTTTAAACGTGGAAATTTCAAGATTTATGTAGGCGTAAACCTATTTATTGGCATGAAATTTCAGCGAGCCGCGACTTGTCGGAGTGATTGCAGAACGTGACTTCGCGGCGACACAAAAAAATTGAAATGAGCAAATCAAGGAATTTATTTGTAGCCTTGATTTCTTTTGTTTCTTTTCTTTATCAAGAAAGAAAAGAAATTGCGAAAGCTGATAGCGTCGATGTTGAGTTGACGATTGGTGTTGATCATTCTTAGCCACATTTTCGGGAATCATGATATCACCGTTCCGACTAAGTAGAATAACCGTTTTAGGATTGTTGGCTAAATGAGATTATTTCAAAAAAAAGCCGAACACTTTGTCCGGCTTTTTAATAATCTATTCTTTTATGACCTTAATTAGTTTAGAAAAATCTTTTCCGTCACTAATTTGTAAATTGTAAATTCCATCAGCCAAATGATTTATTTTCATTGTATAATTTTTCTTTTCTTTTGAGAAGGCTTGACTGGAGTCGTGTACTAATTTACCGGTATTATCAAATAATTTAATTTCCAATTCCATGGGTTTAAGCGTGTTTATGGTTACATTAATTTCACTACTGCTTGGGTTAGGGTAAATTTTATATTCAGCCGTTAAATTTCCACTCTGAATAATTCCGGTGCAAGGGTCTACCATGATGTTGATGATGGAAGTATTCGTGCAACCATTTACATCAGTTCCTGTTACCGTATAAACAGTTGTAACACTAGGTGAACCGGTTATAGAAGTTCCGGTTTGATTGCCCGGTTGCCAAGTGTAGGTAGATGCCCCACTCGCATTTAAAGTAACGCTGTGTCCAACACAAATTGTAGTTTCACTCGCGCTTAGATTAATGGTTGGAGGTAAATTCACAATCACGGTTGCGGTTTTATTAGCCGAAACGCAAGAACCTACAGCTCCGGTAACTGTATACGTTGTTGTTACCAAAGGACTCACCGAAATTCCCGCTGTTAATGCTCCAGTATTCCAGGTGTAGCTTGAAGCTCCAGTTGCAATAATATTGGTATTGTTACCCTGACAAATAGATTGTACCGAGTTACTTATAGATACTACCGGAGTAGCCATAACGGTTACCACCTGTGTGCTTAAACTTCCGGGACCAAATCCGTTACTTGCAATTAAGGAAACGGTGTAAGGCCCGGGATTAGTAAATGTTATATTCGGATTTTGTGAGGAAGGGGTATTAATATTTACTCCGCCTCCCGGACTTACACTCCAGCTCCAGGCATTGGGTGTATTATTTGATCCATCCATAAATTGTTTAGCTACTCCTTGACAAATGCTACCATTGAAATTAAATGAACTGGTTGGTGGAGAATTAGAAGGAACAACATCCACTTCAAACACACCCCTACCATATGTAGCTGCTCTTAAACGAGTAGACAAGGCCGGTGAAATTTCTAAATCAGAAACCGGCGCGTTTGGTAAGTTTGCATTATATAAAGTCCAGGTTACCGCTAAATTATCAATGTAATAAACACCAACATCCATTCCAACATATACTCTGCCGTTTGTGCCGGGTTCATAAACAATACAATTAGCCGGAAGATTTGGTAGATTATAAGATATGTTGGTCCAGCTGGTGCCACCATTGGTTGATTTAAAAACTTTATTACCTCCGGAGTAACCGCTTAATGTTACATAAATAATATTAGCATTGGTTGGATCAAAACAAACGTTAGTTGGTGCAGCGCTTCCTACCGGTAAGGTTCCGGTAATGTTTGTCCACGATGAACCGGCATTAGTAGATTTTAAAACCAATGGTGTTCCGTGTAAACAAACTAATACAGAATTATTAGATGGGGCAATAGCGAACTCAACTACACGCTGTCCGGTATTTATTCCGGGTAAAGTACCGGATTGAGCCCAACTCCCTCCGGAGTTAGTTGATTTAAACATTTGCGTTCTTCCGGCATATAAAGTAGCCGCGGTAACCGGATCTTGTTTCCATGGAGCAACCCAGCCTGCATTTCCGCTCATGCCACTGGTACAAGAACTCCAACTGGCGCCTCCGTTAGTTGAACGTTGAAATTGTCCGCTATAATAAGAAGCGTACATTTTATTGTTATTGGTTCTATCAATAAAGCAATCCATTCCGTCTCCGGCCATACTGGCATTATAAGTTCCGTTATTGTAAATATTTGAACCGTTATCCTGGTGACCGGTAATCCAAAGGTTAGGTGAAAGAGTTGATAAACCTATCTTATAAATCTGTGCAATATTTCTTGGTGAAGTTAAATCTGTCCATGATGAACCGGTATATTGAAAAATTCCTCCGTCATTTGCGGAATACAAAGTTCCTGTTGTGGTATATTCTAATTCGTGATGATCGGCATGTACGTAAGGAGGATTTCCGGTACCAATCCAGCATCCAATAATACTCCAGTTTGTTCCTCCGTTTGTAGAACGGTAAACATTTACGCCACCGGTAACAATTTCGTTTGCATTTATTGGTGAAGCCGCAAAAGCCAAGTCATACCATCCTTGTCCGTCGGATCCGGGAGATGAACAGGAATTGGCTAAAACGTTTGGCGAGTTTGCCATTAAGGAAAACGACGTTCCGTTATTGGTAGAACGATAAACGCCTTGTAAATTATTTGCTGTGGAAGCGGATAACACATACACATAACTTGCATTTGCAGGAGTAACGGCAATATTCATACGAGTTGAACCGGAAGTAGGAATACCATTACTGATTTGTGTAAAACTTGCACCTCCGTTGGTAGACACAGAAAAAGTAGTTCCGGCTGCATAAACGGTATTCGGATCAGTGGGCTTAAATTCTACATCGTATGAATTTGAACTGTTGATCTGTGTCCAATTAGTTCCACCATTGGTAGTTCTGTAAACTCCAACATTTGTGGCAGCTAATAAAATCTGTGGATTTGATGGATTAATAATTAATCTTCTCATTCTTCTTTGTTGACTAACTGCAAATGTGAGTCCTGTTGTATTCCAGGTAATGCCTCCGTCTAAAGATTTTAATACCCCAATGCAATAGGTATCACCTGCATCACCATCACCCGTTGCTAAATATAAAATGTTGGTATTGCTGGGATCTACTACTAAGTCTGAAGCTCCTATAACTGATAATGAATTAGTGTTTGTGGTCCAGGTACTACCATTATTGGTGGTTTTCCATAATCCCCCAGCAGGAGCGCCACACCAATAGGTATTGGCAATTGTAGGATGAAAAGTAATAAAGTTATCTCTGCCTGCTTTTCTCGGAAATCCATTATTAGCTACACCGCTCATTGGACCAAAAGGACCCATCGCTGTCCAGGTTGTAGAAGCAGTTAAGTTTTCACCTCCAATTTCATTGTATTTACCGCCACCGCTTTGTGTGTTTGGAAAAGCTTCATTAAAATTCTCCCAGGTTTTGGAAACCAATGATAAATTTCCGGAAGGATAAACACGGGGCTCCATAAAAGCTTCCCATCTTTTAAATTGTTTATATCCTTTTCCTTTTTCGGTAATGTCTTTGTCTTTCCAGTACTCGTTAAACTCTCTTTGAATATCATAAAAATTATGCCCGGGTTCATTCATCATTTCTATCCATCGTTGGGCTAAAATATTTCCTCCAAAGAGCGTAATTACTAAAAGAAGTGTGATTTTTTTCATTAGTCAGTATTTTTGTATGTAGTAATATTATAAAATTATTGGTTTAAAATCAAAACTTTAACTATTCAAATCTAAACCGTAAATTTAGGCCGTGAAAAAACCGCTTATCCCAACTTTTTACCTCTTGTTACTTGTTGTTTTTATTACTTCTTGCGTACAAAAGGGAGAGTTACTTGTTCAGGTAAAATACAAACAACCGTATTGTGGCGGCGCACGGCCAACTCCGGAGGTTTTGGCTGAAGCAGAAAAAGAACATAATTATGCCAATGCTAAATTTATATTGGTTAATACCAATCAAAAAACTTATCCTATATCTACAAATACGGAAGGATTAATTAAAATAAAAATTCCTTACGGAGATTATTCTTTAATGGAAGAATGGCGAAATAACAAAAAAATTCCGGGCGACGAAAAGTTAGATAATTTTGACAAAGACTGTTTGGAAAATGAATGGAAAAAAGTGTATTTAAAATTTAATTTTTCAAAATCAACTACTTTGCCCTTAAAGCCCGAAATAATAGAACTTACTTGTCCGAACAATTATCCTTGCCTAAAAGTTGATAATCAGATTCCGCAGCGAGAATAAGCATAGTGAACGTACTCTCAATCAATAATCTTTCAAAAGCCTACGGGCAAAAAGTCTTATTTAATAAAATAAGTTTTGGTATAAACTATGGTGAAAAGGTGGCGCTGGTTGCCAAAAATGGTTCGGGCAAAACCACACTTTTTAAAATATTAAAAGGACTAGAAATAGCGGATGAGGGGGAGGTGGTATTCAGAAAAGAAATGAAAGTTGGCTTTTTAGATCAGAATTTCGCTTTTGATGAAACGTTGAGTATTCAACAATTAATAGATACGGCAGATAATAAATTTGTGAAAGCTATTCGGAATTATGATTCCGCCATAAAAGAGAGTGAAACTTCATCCAGCGACCAAACAGCCGACAGATTAGAAGAGGCCTTAAATCAAATGAATTTGGTAGAGGCCTGGGATTATGAAAAGAACATAGCTGAGATTTTATCGAAATTAGAAATAAGTAACACTGCACAGTTAATAAATACTTTATCCGGCGGCCAAAAGAAACGAGTAGCGTTAGCCTTGTTATTGATAAATAAACCGGAGTTGATTGTTATGGACGAACCCACTAATCATCTCGATATTGAAATGATTGAGTGGTTGGAGAATTATTTAGACGATCCTTCATTGAGTATTTTACTGGTTACCCACGACCGTTATTTTTTAGATGAGGTGTGTGAACGAATTATTGAGATTGATAATACCGAATTGTTCGAATACAAAGGGAATTTTGATTATTATTTGGAAAAGAAAGCGGAGAGAGAACAAATTAAAAATGCGGAAATAGATAAAGCTAAAAATTTGTACAGAAGAGAAGTTGTTTGGGTTAGAAAAATGCCAAAAGCCAGAACTGTAAAATCTAAATCACGTGTGGATGCTTTCGCTGAAATAGAAAAGAAGGCCAGACAGAAAAGAATTGAAAAGAAACTGGAACTTACGCTTAATATGAAGCGAATGGGTTCTAAGGTTGTAGAGCTGCATAACATTACTAAGAATTATCCCAACAAAAAAATTATTACAGATCCTTTCACGTATACATTTATTCCGGGTGAAAAGATTGGAGTTGTCGGCAAGAATGGAGTGGGGAAGACCACCTTATTGAATATTATTCAAGGTAAAGAGGCCGTAGATAGCGGAAGAGTTTCTTTAGGGGATACTATAGAATTTGGACATTATTCACAAGCCGGGATGATGATTCCGAATGATAAACGCATAATTGAAATAATAAAAGATATTGCTGAACATATACCGTTAGCAAGTGGTAGTAGTTTGTCTGCTTCGCAATTATTAACCAGATTCAATTTTTCGCCGGCGGTTCAATTCAGTTTTGCGCATACGTTAAGTGGAGGAGAAAAAAGGAGACTGTACTTATGTACGATATTAATGAAGAATCCTAATTTTTTAATTTTAGATGAGCCTACCAATGATTTAGACATACTTACCTTGCAAACCTTAGAAGAATTTCTGGAAGAATTTAAAGGATGTGTGTTGATTGTATCTCACGATCGTTATTTTATTGATCGCTTGGTTGATCATACTTTTGTTTTGGAAGGAGATGGTGCCATAAAAGATTATCCGGGTAACTACACGGAGTACAGAAACTGGAAACAAAAAGTTGCTGATGAAAAGGGTACGGTTAAAATACCTGTTTTAGAAGAATTAGTAGAAGAGCCTGAAAATTCAATTGCAGAAAAAAGTAAAATTGATAACAAAGTTACAGAACAATCGCCCCCAAAGAAGTTATCTTATAAACTGCAAAAGGAGTTGGATGAATTAGATAAAATTATTCCGCAATTAGAAAAACAAAAAAAGGAATTGGAAGAAAAGTTAAGTAAAATGAGCGATGATTACGAGCAAATTCAAAAACTAACGGAGGAATTCCAAAAAGTGAACGACGCTCTAGAAGTAAGCAGCATGCGTTGGTTGGAAATTCAGGGAAATTAATACACGTTATTTTTTTAATCGTTTGAATATATTCTCCATTTTTTTCAAACTTGGCATATGGGCGTATTGTATACGTTGTGCGTAATTAATAGAATCAACTATTTCTTTTTGTTTTAGCTCAATTGTTTCTTTTTGTTTTTCAACTTCTTTCTTTTGTTCTGAAATAATGGCATTGGCCTTTTTTTTATCCTGCAGATTTCGATATAGGGTAACTGAAAATAAAACTACTATAATCATAAATGCGCCAATAGAATAAGATATAATCCTTTGTGTTTGCTGTTCTTTAGCATGCAATTGTTCTTTATAAAGATGCTCTTCCTTTAATTTGTTTTCTTTTTGTTCAAAAATGTAAGATATATTTTTTTGAAGCGTTTTTTTTCTGATATCAAAATCATTTATGCTGTCTTTTAACCTACTATGCAATTCAAAGAATTGAAGCGCTTTAACCGGATTATTATTTTCCTTATACAATTGGTATAAATTATCGGCAGCCATTTTAATGCCATTGATTGCTTTCATTTCGTTGAACTTCTTAAAACAATCTAAATAGATTCGTTCTGCTTTGGAGTTTTCATTCTTTTTTTTGTAAAGAGTTCCAATGGCCATTTCAGTATAGGTTTGACCTTCTTTATTTTGTGTTTGGACATATAATTGTAATGCTTGGTTGTATACTTTTAGAGCAGAATCTCCGGGAAAAAGATTGGCCATATTATATAAGGAGTTTGCAATCCCGTTTAAATCATTTATATCTCTTCTTATAGTAAGCGATTTATTATAATAATAAAGTGCAAGGTTTTTATTCTGTTTTGATACTATTCTGCCGGCATTCAGGTAGGCATAGCCAAGCTGGCTGAAATCATTATAATATATTGCAGAGGTAATAGCTTTATCATTATAAATTATAAAATTGGCTGTATCTTTTTCTTCCAAAAATAGCCCTGCTAAATTAAGGTTGATGGCAGTTTTATCTTTTTTCTTGTATTTATCCGCTTGTTTTTCTGCTTCAAATAAAAACTCAACGGATTTGGCATAGTTACCACTTTGCTGATAAGCTAATCCAATATTACTATATACCATTGGGAGCTCGGTTAGTTTATTTACTTTTTTGTAAAAGTTAATGCTCTCAATAAAAATGGCTATGGCTTTTTCGTAATCACCAATTGTGAGATAAATATTGGCTTTATTGTTAAGTGCTAGTGCATATTGATCCCATAACTCAAGTTTGTATTGAATTGCCATGCAGGAATCAAAATATTGCATGGCACCATCATTTCGTCCTTTGGAAAGTTCAACGTAACCCAAATCGTTTAAAAAAACAGCTTCAATTTTTTTTAGTCTTGCTTCGTAAGCAGGGTTATCCTTTTCTGATTTTCTGGTAAGTTCAAGTCCTTTTTTCCACAGAATTGCTGCTGAATCTAATTTGAAACTGTAAATGCTTTCTCCACGCAACAAATATGGGATGATTTTGGTGGAGTCTTCAATAAATACATTTTGCGCTAGAGATAGGCTCGAATTTAGAGATATTCCAAAAACAAATATTACATGTAATTTCCTAAACATAATGCTTATCAAATATATGATAAAAGCATATAACCGATTAAGTAATGCTCCAACCAAAATATTATAATTAATTGACAGTTTAGGATTCAAACGAAGAGTCTTTCAATTTGTTAATTTTGTTATTGATATATTTATCAGTTGGTAAATGTGACCTCTGAATTCTTTGTGCGTAATTGATTGAATCTAAAATTTCCTTTTGTTTTTCTTCTATCTCTCTTTTTTGTTCTTGTAATTCTAAATAAATTTTTTTGCGCAGTAGGTTACTTCTAATCGTAAAAAAAATCAACACTCCGCATAATAGGAGGCCTGACACAAATAATATGATAATGTGGTTTTGAGATTCAATTTCAATATTTTTGGCCGTAATACTTAAAGCGTTTAATTCTCTTTCTGATTTTAATTGTTCAATTTCCCTTTGTTTCTTTTCAGTTTCTAGTTTAGTGCCTAATTCAGCAACTTTAAGAGCAAGATTATTTGAATTGCTCTTGTAAGAATTTACTAATTCAGTTAGCACTTGTGTTTCTGCGTTTTTTACTTCATATTTAATATTTTCTAAGGTGAGGAGAACGGATGAAAGATTCTGATCGCGAAAAGTGGCAAATACCCAATCTATCTGATCGCCATTTTCATTATAACCGGGCTCTGTATCAAGATTCATCCCATTTTTAATTAAATTCTTATTTTCACCATTCATAAATTCCGGTATAGAATCTCTGAATAATTCAATTAATTGTTTTAATTCTGTTCCGGAATATTTACCTTTTTTAGGTTCAAAATAATCCAATCCACAAATAAAATTAGTGGGAGATTTTATATTGGAAATAGATTTCATGTCAGCTATATCCATAGTGTCGGCTTTACTTAAATTCACTTCTTCAACATTAGAAATTAGCGCATTTCTAAAACTCTTCAAATATTGTTCTACTGAATCGGTTAGCTGCTTTAAACGTAACGCTCTTGTATAAAAAAATAAAGTGTCTTTTCTTGAAATTTCATCAAAGACATTATATAACTGTTTGTTTCTTAATTCTAATCTACTTATAGAATTTTTAACCTGTAGCGTATTTTTTGCAAATGAACGAGCAATAAAATCGCCTCGCTGTACTCCGCCACCTATTCCGCCAATAATGAGCGACCCAAGTAAAAAATAAATAATTAATTGGTGAAGGAATGCTTGTGATTTACCTCCATTTCTAAAAAGTTGATAAAGCGCTAAAGGGAAAATAATGTATAGACTAAGGGAAATCCAAAGGTTAAATAAAATTCCGGCTCCGGGCCAATATTGTGTTTTAAATAAAAATGTAACAGCGGTAAGCAGTAGTGCCAAAAATTGAAAATAAGTTCTCCAGTTTCGATTTTCTTTTTTCAAATTCAATAACCAAAGCGGCAGGTAAAATAAAACAAAACAAATGTTTCCGATAATAAGTTGTTGTGATGCGCTGGGCCAATGCATTAATTTAAAAAAAGTACCGGTTGAGATAAAGAATGCAGCTAACCAACCAAATAATAGTTGCGCCCCCTTGGTTTTTTCTACTTTATCCATCTTATATTCTAATTCCTAAAACACATACATCATCCACTTGCTCTAAATCGCCTTTCCATTCTTTGAATTTAGATTCCATTAATTTTTCCTGAGCTTTTACATCTAAAGTTGATATTGAACTCAGCATTTCGTTTAGTTGTTTGTATTTGAATTTTTTCCCTTTAGGCCCACCAAACTGATCAGCAAAACCATCGGTATACAAATAAAGCATATCGCCTTTTTGTAATTTTAAAGTATTGGTTTTAAATGATTCGTTTTTTTCTCCCAAGCCAACCGGCATTTTATCTGCTGCATATGATTGCATTACACCTTCATGAAACGAAACCGGTGAATTATTAGCGCCCGCGTATTCAATTTTTCCGTTGTCATGTATACAAAGTAAAATGGCATCCATTCCATCTTGTCTGCCTTCTTGAGAAATATTCTCAATTAATCGCTGTCGTACAAAATCAAATACTTTTCCGGGCTCTTTAATGTTTTTTTCGTTGATGGCTTCGTTTAAAAAACTAATGTTTAATAGACTCATAAATGCCCCCGGCACACCATGGCCGGTACTATCACAAACCGCTAAATAAAAACGCGATTCATTTTTAGTGGCCCAGTAAAAATCACCGCTAACAATATCTTTGGGTTGAAACAAAACAAAACTGTCAGGAATAGTTTGATTCACAAATTCGTGATTAGCCAATAATGTTTTTTGAATTTTTTGCGCATAATTAATGGAGTCAACAATCTCTTTCTGTTTTTCTTCAACTAAATGTTTTTGATTTATTATTACCTGGTTTGTATTAGCTAATTCTGCGCTTAACTGTTTTTTTTCTTTATAGTTTTTATATACAATAATAAAAAAGACTAAAGATAAAATTAGAGCTGCGCCAATTAAGAGAGAAATAATTTTTTGTTTTTTATTTTCTGCCTCAGCTATTGCTTCTTTCTTATCTTGTTCAGATTTCATCAGCATTTCTTTTTTTTCAAAGTCGTGTCTTAAATCACTCGTTATTAAAAGTCCCTGGTTTTTCAAGTTGTTTATAGAATCATCAAATTGCCTATAAATTTTGTAATGATAAATTGCGTTTTTATAGTTTTTTCCGGCTTCATAGGCATTATACAGAATTTGATGAGAACTTAAAAAAATTTCGGGAAATTTATTTTCCTTTTGAAATCCCAAAGATTTATTAGCATATTCAATGGCTTTGTTGTAGTTATTTAATTGTAAATATGCTCTACCGTAATTGTTATAAATTATTGATAGATTTTCCTGATCTTTTTGAGGTTTACAATTTTCTTCTGCCAATTGAAGATGCTTTAGCGCAACTTCAGGCAATCTGTTTCTTAAATAAAGATCACCCAGATTGTTATAACAGGTAGTTAAAGCGGAATTTGATTCAAGCTTTTTATAAATTTCGATAGCTTTATTTAAGTATTCATGGGCCATTCCGGTATCTTGAATATTTTTATAATATCCGGCCAGACTTTTATATGCATTCGCCATGCCTCTTTCGTCGTTAGATTTTATTGACGCCTCAAGTCCTATTTTGTAATACTTAAGTGATTTTTCGTGGTTATTAACTGTTTTATATAAAGCCCCTATGTTATTAGCTGTATAGGATATGCCATGTAAATAATTTGCCGTTTCGGCCATTTCTAGTGCTTTAAAATAATAATTAGTAGCTTCATTTATATCACCAATTTTCTTTTTGATTAATCCGATGTTATTGTAAACCGTAAAAACCGTCATCACGTAAAACTTCTTTTCAGCTCCTTTAACAATTCCAATTTTGCCATCGGCAATTTTTAATATTGAATTTAAGATTTGAAGATTTCCAGATGGGTCATCGATTAGATCATTGCTAATTAATTGCCCTAGTTGAATAATCTTAAGTGTATCGTGTACACTGCTCGTGTAAATATTTTGAATTAGATCAGACTTCGTTTTTTCTTGAGAAAAAAAGTATAACCCGTAAAAGGTCAAGAATATTAGCCAAAAAAGTTTCTGCCTCATTATTTAATTTAATAAAAAATCCCCGAGGAAAACGGGGATTTAAATTATTATTAGGCTTCCGCACCTTCAGTCATGTAATCCTCAATCGGAGCACAAGAACAAACCAGGTGTCTGTCGCCATACGCATTATCTACTCGTGCAACACTCGGCCAAAATTTATTAGCTTTAACCCAAGGCAGTGGAAAAGCTGCTTTTTCTCTACCGTAAGGTTTATCGTATTTATCTGAAATAATAAGTTTAGCGGTATGCGGTGCATTTTTAATCACATTGTTTACTTTGTCGGCCTTACCATCAATGATTTCTTGAATTTCTTTACGGATGTTTATCATGGCTTCACAAAAACGATCTAATTCTGCTTTTGATTCGGATTCAGTTGGCTCAACCATTAATGTATTTACAACCGGAAAGGCAACGGTTGGCGCGTGGAAACCATAATCCATTAAACGTTTTGCAATATCGGCAACCTCCACATTACTGGCCATTTTAAAATCACTGCAATCTAAAATCATTTCGTGTGCGCAACGATTATTTGTTCCGGTATATAAAATTTTATAATGGTCTTTTAATATTTCTTTCATGTAGTTGGCATTCAAGATTGCAGTTTCTGTTGCTGATTTTAAACCATCGGCTCCTAACATTTTAATATAACCATAACTGATTAATAAAATTAAAGCACTTCCGAATGGTGCAGAGCTTACGGCCTGAATTCCTTTGGCTCCACCGGTATTAATGATAGGGTGAGTTGGCAAATAAGGAACTAATTTTTCTACCACACCAATAGGCCCCATGCCGGGTCCACCGCCTCCATGAGGAATGGCAAATGTTTTGTGTAAGTTGAGGTGACATACATCTGCTCCGATATTTCCGGGAGAGGTTAATCCAACCTGTGCATTCATATTGGCACCATCCATATAAACTAATCCACCATTATCATGAATGATTTTAGTTATTTCGGTAATTCCTTCCTCATAAACTCCGTGTGTGCTAGGATAAGTAATCATGATACAACTTAAATTGGCTTTATGTTGTTCTGCTTTTGCCTTTAAATCGGCAATATCTACATTTCCTTTAGCGTCACATTTTACGATAACAATATCCATACCCGCCATGGCCGCGCTAGCCGGATTGGTTCCATGAGCGGATTGCGGAATTAAGGCAACTGTACGGTGAGCACCGTTATTAGCAATGTGGTACTGACGAATAACCATCAATCCGGCATATTCACCTTGCGCGCCTGAATTAGGTTGAAAGCTCATCTTCGCAAACCCGGTGATATTGCTTAAATCTTTATCAAGCGTATTAATAATTTCAGCATATCCTTGTGCCTGTTCAACCGGAACAAAAGGATGGATGTGTGCGAACTCGGCCCAGGTTAATGGCAATAATTCACTGGCTGCATTTAATTTCATGGTACATGAGCCTAATGAAATCATGGAATGAACTAGGGATAAATCTTTATTCTCAAGTCGCTTGATGTAACGCATCATATCACTTTCGCTGTGATAGGTATTAAATACAGGATGTGTTAAGTAAGGAGACTTACGCTCTGCAAAAGTGCCTTTTAAAATATTTTGTTGCGTATATTTTCCGCTATAAGTTTTACCGGCCAATCCTGCAAAAACATTTAGAATATCGTTTACGTCTTCTTCTTCTACTGTTTGATCTATAGAAAACGCAACATGTTTATCATCTATATATCGGAAGTTTATTTCTTTCGCTTCAGCCAAACTTTTTAGTTTCTTACTATCGGCAACAACGACAAGCGTATCGAAATACAATTTGGTTTTTATTTCGAATCCTAATTTTTTAAGTTCAGAAGCTACAAAAGCAGTATTTCCATGTACTTGTTCTGAAATAGCTTTTATTCCGTCTTTACCATGATACACTGCATACATGCTCGCCATGATGGCTAATAAGGCTTGTGCTGTACAAATATTAGATGTTGCTTTATCTCGTTTAATATGTTGTTCGCGGGTTTGTAATGCCATACGCAAGGCTTGATTTCCTTCAGCGTCAATGGAAACACCAATAATTCTTCCCGGAATTAATCTTTTATAATCTTCTTTACAAGCGAAAAATGCCGCATGAGGTCCGCCATATCCTAATGGAACACCAAATCTTTGTGAATTACCGTACACCACATCTGCTCCCCATTCTCCCGGAGGAACAATGGATGCAAGCGACAATAAATCGGTGCCCACACCAATTTGAATTTCCATGGCTTTACACTTTTCAGAAAAACCTTTGTAATCTTTTATTTCTCCATTGATATCAGGATATTGTAAGAGTACTCCAAAATAAGTTTCATCCAGCTTTGCCGAATCAACATCACCTATTACTACTTCAATACCAACCGGACTACAACGGGTTTGAACCACATCAATCACCTGAGGGAAAATGGAACTGCTCACTAATAATTTATTGGCATTATTTTTTTGTTTATCGCGTGATCGGTTGCTATAAAACATAAAAGCAGCTTCTCCGGCCGCAGTTGCCTCATCTAATAAACTGGCATTGGCTATGGGCATAGCAGTTAAATCCATCACCATGGTTTGGAAATTTAACAAAGCTTCAAGTCGGCCTTGCGCAATTTCTGCCTGGTAAGGAGTATACGCTGTATACCAACCCGGATTTTCTAATATGTTTCTTTGAATAACAGCGGGCAAAATATTATTGTAATAACCAAGACCGATATAACTGCGGAAAACTTTATTCTTTTTACCGGCAGCTTTTAAATGTTTTAAATATTGATGTTCACTCAGTGCCTCACCTGTGGCTAAGGGCGCTTTTAATCGTATAGCAGACGGAACAGTTTGTTCAATCAATTCTTTTACGCTGGAAACGCCAATTTTTTTTAGCATTTCCTTTACTTCATTTTCTCTTGGTCCGTTATGACGGTTCACAAATTTATCTGTACTCATGGCGGTTAATTTTAGACATTAAATGTAGCAATTATTAGCAATTTTCAATAGGATGGAACATGAATATATGGGTAAAAATCATATGAATTTCTGTTATAATCAGTTATAAAACCTTTCCGTAAATTTGTTTGTTGGGTTTTAATGAAAATTACATTTCATATTTGCTTTTTTGTATGGCTTTGTCCGCTATTTTGTGTGGGGCAAAACAATGCTGTAGTTAAAGTTAAAATTAACCCGGTTTTTAAAGGGGCTGAATTACAACTCGGAAAAACGTATGCGTTAAATGAAAAAGCAGATAGTTTTCAGGTTACTATGCTAAAATTTTATGTTTCTAATGTTAAGTTCATAAATGATAATGCTGTTGCGCAAGAAGAAAAAGAGAGTTGTCATTTAATGGATGCTGAAGAGGAAGAACGTTTAGCATTTAGCTGTAAGCAAATAAAAACAGATAAATACATCGGTATACAATTTGGAATTGGGGTAGACAGTGCTAAAAATAATGCGGGTATACTTTCAGGAGATTTGGATCCGGCCAATGGAATGTTTTGGGCCTGGAATACAGGTTATGTTTCTCTGAAAATCGAAGGGAATTATATTGCTAAAAACTCAAATAAAACGGCCGTTGATTTTCATATTGGGGGTTATTTAAGTCCATATAACACTTATAGAACAGTTGATTTGAAATTTCCACAAAGCCGAAATATTTCAAAAAAAGCGGAAGTTGTTATTGAAGCAGATGTTATTAAATTATTTTCAGGGATAAATCTTAGCGAAACATTTCACGTTGTAATACCGGGAAAAGAGGCCATGATTTTAGCTGATAATTATTCAAAAATGTTTAAGATTATTTCGGTTGAAAGCGAATGAAAAGGTTGTTCATAGGTATTTTATCCTTATTAATATTTTTGGTTTTAGGTCTCACCATACATAAAACCGAAGAGATGAAGTTTTTTGTTCCTAAAGGTTGGCCGAAACCGCTTTATTCTTTCCATGAAAATAAAATCAGTAATGAAAAATTTGAGTTGGGCCGGGCCTTATTTTATGATCCCATTTTATCCAAAGACAGTACTATTTCTTGTGAAAGTTGTCATCTTTCTTTTACCGCATTTTCTCATCCCGATCATCGGGTTAGTCACGGTATACTCGGTTTAACAGGAAAAAGAAATGCACCCTCCTTGGTTAATTTAGCCTGGGCGCCCATTTTTATGTGGGATGGAAAAACAAAATCACTTGAAGAGCAATCGCTGTTACCCATTACTAATCCGATAGAAATGGACATGAGTATTAAAGAATTAATTAAAAGACTGCAGCGCAATGCTTATTATAAAAAATTATTTTACAGAGCTTATAAAGATAGCCTAGTCAACGAAAAAAAAATTTTGAATGCCCTAGCGATGTTTACGTCCAACTTAGTTTCTTACCATGCTAAGTATGATAGCGTAATGCGCAAAGATGCAAATGTTTCGTTTACAGAAGCTGAAAAAAAGGGCTACGAAATTTTTAAAAAGCAATGCGCTTCATGCCATACCGAACCACTATTCACAAATTATAGTTTCAGAAATAATGGATTAATCTTGGATACCGTTTTTAAAGATTACGGCCGCATGGAAATCTCTAAATTAAAAAACGATGAAATGAGATTTAAAGTCCCCACACTAAGAAATATTGAGTATTCGGGGCCTTATTTTCATGACGGACGAATGAAAAAGTTGAAAGAAGTTTTAAATTACTATGCGAACATCAATAAATCAAACCCTGATTTAGACCCTTTATTATTGAAGATAGCGTTAACGAAAGAGGATATTAAAGATCTTACCGCATTTTTAAGGACACTCACCGATAAATACTATTTATATAATGCAAATTATAGACCAAATCATTAATATTGTATAAAAGAGAAATATAATGAACAGACTTAATAAAACTTTTGGAATGGCTTGTGTCTTAATCTTTTTTACTACCGGATTAAAGTCGCAACTCAGTCCTGCTATTACTTCATGGGTAATTAATCAAACCGGATTAACCGGATATAATTGTTCGGGTTGTACGCCAACGGTTGCCGGTTCTATTCCGGCCAATGTACAATCGGTTTATTATACAGGAACAGACGCTTATGTAAGCTCAGAAGGTATACCGAGTTATAATGTGGGACCCTGGACTATGAACCCCAATACTCCTTCGGCTCAAAATAAAAAATGGAAAATTACTTTAAACCCGGTAAATAATACCGGTACAAAAACAACAACGGGCTTAGGACCTATTGGGGTATGGAGTAATGGGATGGTAATATTTAATGGCATGGATGGTTTTACCTGGAATAACGGAACAAACACAGTGAGTCCAGGAGTAGGAACCTGGAATCGTAACGCTTATGTTTTTGAAGGAGTAAGTTTTGATGCTTGTCTTGGTCATCCAAACCAAACCGGTGCCTATCACAACCACGTTATTCCAAAATGTTTATTTGCTTATAACAACAGTGCGCAACATTCACCCATTATTGGATATGCATTTGATGGTTTTCCAATTTACGGACCTTTTGGTTTTACAAATACGAATGGAACCGGCCCGATAAAACGCATGACACCCAGTTATACTTTAACTGGAAATACTACCCGAAATTTAGGTCCTTCCATGAGTACTACTTGTATTATTAATGGAAGTCCAAGTACTTATTACGCCGGCACTTTTTTAGAGGATTATGATTTTGCTAGCGGCTCCGGAGATTTGGATGAGTATAATGGCAGATTTTGTGTTACTCCTGAATATCCTTTGGGAATTTACGCTTATTTTGTAACGGTGGATGCTTCTTATAATCCGGTTTTTCCATATGTATTAGGACCAAAATATTATGGTGTAGTTGGTTCCGGTAATACCGGACCAGGCGGAGGTAGCAATACCATTCCCGGCGGTGCAACACAATATACGCCCAGTCCGGCGGCTATTCAGGAAATGAATACATTAAATCAGCAAATCAATATTTACCCGAATCCAACAGCAGATGATCAATTAAAATTTACGGTTTCTGAAAACACGAATGATTTAATTGTGAAAATAATAAATTACCAAGGACGGGTTTTGGTAAATCATTTATATAAAGGCGGGGAATATACCGGCGAAATAAATCTTTCTACTGAATATTTACTTCCGGGCGTTTATTTGATTTCTTTTGAATCCAATGGAAAAAAGTTGGTCAAGAAAATTGTATTAACAGAATAAAAAATTAATCCCTTATTATTGGCGATTAGTTTTTCATTAACTCTTCCCAAAATTCTGCACCTCTGCGGGTATGTGGAATTACAATGGTGCCTCCAACAATATTGGCAACTGCAAAAACTTCATAAATTTCTTCGGTGCTGCAATTTTGCTCGTGACATTTAATTAAGTGATATTTTATACAATCGTCGCAACGAAGAACCATGCTGGCCACTAATCCCAATAGTTCTTTGGTTTTTACATTTAAGGCACCATCCTGATAAGTTTGCGTATCTAAATTAAAAAGTCTTTTGATAACCAAATTGTCTTTTCCTAAAATCACCTCATTCATTTTTGAACGGTAATCGTTAAATTCTTTTAACTGCGATGCCATATTAATCGTTTAGTTTATATTTTTTTATTGTCCATGCTGAAATGAAAACACTCAATTCATATAATAAATACATGGGTACTGCTACTACCATTTGAGAAGTAACATCAGGGCTCGGTGTAACCACTGCACTTACAATTAATAAAACAACAACTGCATGCTTACGGTACTTGCGCATAAATTGTGGAGTTATTAAAGTTAGTCTGGTAAGAAAATAAACTAATACTGGCATTTCAAAAATAATTCCTGAAACCAAAGTAAGTGTATAAATAAAAGAAGTATAATCGCTTAAGGTTTGATTGGTAATAATTTTATCCGACATCTGATAATTGATGAGGAAATTGTAAGACATGGGAAACATAATGAAATACCCAAAACAAATACCAACTAAAAATAAAAAGGAAGCAATTACTACAAATATTTTTACCGGTCCCAACTCCTTATCTTTGAGCGCAGGTCGTATAAATTTCCACAGCTCCCACAACACATATGGAAAACCTAATATTATGCCGCCCATAAAAGCAAAACCCATGTGTGTAAAAAATTGTTCTGAGATTCCTAATGTTTGTAAGCTAACCTGTTTAACGTGCATGCACATTACACTGCCCGCACCAATTTTATAACCTAAAGCACAAAGTGCGCGATAGGAAATAAAATCCTGTTCAATAGGACCAAGTAAAATGGTATCAATAAAAAGTTGAGGCAAACAAAAAATGGCAATAGCAAAGGCCATGATAACAACGGCGCTTCTGACCAAATGCCAGCGCAGGGCTTCCAGGTGTTGCAGGAAAGACATTTCGCCGGCTTCGTTCGCTTCTTTATTTGAACCAAAAAATCCCATTTATGAGTTGACAAAGGTAATAAAATAAGGGTTTAAGCAATGAAATTGTTAAATGGTAGGTAGGCGCCCAAAAAATAAATTTAATCAGATTCTTAATCTCACTTATTATTCTTTGCTATCACCGAAATTTCGATGTGGGCACCTTTGGGTAATGCTTTAACTTCTACGGTTTCCCGGGCGGGGGGGTCACTTGTAAAATAACGGCCGTAAACTTCATTCATGGTTTTAAATTTTTTTAAATCCGTCATGTAAATGGTAGTTTTTAATACATGATTAAAATTTAATTCAGCCGCGGCTAAAACCGCCTTTAAATTTTCCATCACCAACTTGGTTTCGTTTTCTATGGAGCTGGTATCCATAGTTCCATCTGCCCGAATCGCAATTTGTCCGGATACATATAAAGTATTCCCATTTTGAATAGCCTGACTATAGGGCCCAATGGGTTTTGGTGCTTTATCGGAATAAATTACTTTTTTTTGCGCAAAAACACTGCTTAAAGAAAAACTCAGTATTAAAAATGATAAAACCTTATACATACCAATGTTGTTTTATTTTTTCTTTTCAGGCGGAGTTAATTTAGAAAAATTGGTTAAGCCTTTTACCAAAACATCTAAATCTTTTGTTGAGGTATAAACATTGGGCGTAACCCGAATACCGTTTATTTTTTCGAGGATGATGGAAGTAACATGAATTTTATGATTGACGAATAAGTGATTATCGATATCATTCGCTTTCCAGCCTTCAAAACCAATATTGTGAATGGCGCAGGAGTATTCGGGTTTAAATGAACTGGAATGTATTGATTTAGGTAAATCTTTGCATTTTTCGGCCCAATAATTTTTTAAATATCTTAAACGGTCTTCTTTTCTTTTGGCGCCAATCACATTGTGAAAATCAACGGCAGCACCAATGGCCATTTCAGCAGCCATATTTCGGGTGCCTAAATTTTCGAATTTTCGGATGTCGGTACCATCGGGTTCAGGTGCTGATAATAAAGCCCACACTTTTTTTATTTTGTCTTTTTTAATGTATAATAATCCGCTGCCGAAAGGGGCGCATAACCATTTGTGTAAAGAAGTTGCAAAATAATCAGCCCCGGTATCTTCAATCTTATAATCAATATGTCCGAATGAGTGCGCCGCATCTACAATTACCTCGCATCCTTTCGCGTGAGCCATGTCGGCTATTTTTTTTACGGGCACAATATTACCCGACCAATTAATGAGATGGGTAACATGAACTATTTTAGTTTTTGATGTGATGGCTTTTTTATATAATTCAACAATTACCTCATCGTTTTCGGTAGGTTGAGGAATATCTATCCAAACTAATTTTATTCCGTCTCTTTTCTCTCTTTGTTTCCAGGCATTCATCATGTTGGGATAATCGTATTTACTTAACACCACTTCATCACCTGCTTTTAAGTCTAATCCAAAAATTACGGTGTTTAATCCTTCGGTTGAATTTCTGTTAATGCAAATTTCCTCAGGGCTTACTCCGGCCAAATCCGCAAGTTTTGCGCGCAAACCTTCACGACCTGCATCTAAAATCCTCCACATATAATAGCTTGGTGCTTCATTGCAATATTGATAGTAACGAATATGAGCATCCTGCACAACTTTTGGTGAAGGACTAACGCCTCCGTTATTTAAATTAATTACGTTGGGAGAAACCGTATAACTTTCTTTAATCCATCCCCAAAAATCTTCATCAGAAGCACTTTCTTCGGGGCTCAGATTTTCGAGCCGATTTAATTTTTTCTCAAAATTTTCGGCAAATGATTTATTGATGGAAGATAAAAAGGCAAGTCCGCCTACCGCGAATGCCCCGCCTTTTTGAAAAAAATCTCTACGATGCATGTTATTAATTTATACTTAAAAGTAGGGATAAATGCGCAGAGATAAAAATCAGTATTTCAATTATTCAATTATCGAAATTCCGGCCATTTTCAAATCCCGCCAAAAGCCGGGATAGGATTTATTCACCACTTCAGGATTTGAAATTTGAAGAGAATTAGTTTTTAAAACCAAGGGGGCAAAACTCATGGCCATGCGGTGATCTTGATAAGTCTCAATATTTAATTCATTTTTTATTGGGGCAGTGTTTTTGGCTAGTTGAATGGAATCCTGGTTAATCTCTACCATTGCTCCAAGTTTGGTTAATTCATTTTTTAAGGCGAGGAGTCGGTGGGTTTCTTTATTTTTTAGAGTAGAAAGACCCGAAAGGGAACAAGATATACCCAATCCAAAGCAGCATGGCACTAATGTTTGAGCTATATCCGGAAAATCACTGCAATCCAGTTCAAGGTGTTCGATCTCCATTTTTGTTTTATACAATTTTAAACCGGCCTGCTCAAATTCGCTATGCACGCCCAATTTTAAAAACAGGTTTTTTAAAATAGAGTCACCTTGTAAAGAAGTTTGATGAAGATTAAATAGTTTAATTTGAGCAGCGGGAGCAAGGGCAACCACACTATACCAATAAGATGCCGAAGACCAATCGCCTTCTACATAATATTCAGTTTGCGGAATGCTTAAAGTTGAATTTTGAATTTGAATGACGGAATCATGATATTGTATATTGGCTCCAAAATGCTGCAGGAGGGAAATAGTCATTTTAATATAAGGCAATGACAAAACTGAACCTTTTAATTTTATTTGCAAACCGTTTTTAAATGCAGGTGCAATTAAAAGCAAAGCAGAAATAAATTGACTGCTAATGTTTGCATCCATTTCAATACGACCTCCGTTTAAGGTTTTCCCATTTATTAATATTTTATTTTGTTCATTTTCCTGAATTTGAATATCGGCGCCCAGTTTTTTTAAGGCGATAATTAAATTGGATATGGGTCGCTTCATTAGTGTTTCGGACCCGCTTAATTCCCATTGGCCCGGAGTAACAGCTAAAAGCGCACATAAAAACCGAAAATTGGTACCGGCTTCTCCTGCATGAATGCTTGCTTTGGTATTGGAATGAATTTGACTGAGCGCTTGAATTAGTGTTTGCGTATCTTGGGCATCCGAAATGTTTTTAATTGCCAGATTTTTTAAGAATAACTTTTGAATAATCAGTAATCGGTTGCTGATACTTTTAGAACCGGGGAGTGTAATATCGCACGTTAAGGTTTGGTTATTGTATTGAAGCTGCATTTACTAAAATGGTATTATAATAAACTAAGGCCTTTTCGATATGTGAACGGTTAATTTTTACCTCCGGATCACATTTGCCGATTCCATTCAAAAGGGCCATATAGTATTGTTTACCCTTATGCTTTTTATCCTGATTGAAAAAGGTGAAAAAGTCGGCACTTTCTGAAATATGAAGCGAAGGAAAAAAATAATTTATTTTGAGAGAATTAATAATTAGGTCGAATTCTTTTTGGGTAATACGTTTTAAAAGTAAACAGATATAACTTTCAATGGCCATACCAATGGCAACTGCCTGACCGTGTAAAAGCGGCAAATTATTTTGCATAAATAAACTTTCAATAGCATGACCGGCGCTATGTCCGAAATTTAAAATTTTACGAAGTTTTTTTTCGAGCGGATCTTTTTTAATAACAGCAGTTTTTAAACCAATGGCCTTTTTTATTAAAGCCGGACTAATAGAGCCGTTTTGAATTTTTAAGTGGCTGATTTGACTAAAAAACTTTTTATCCAGAATTAGGGCCATTTTTAATATTTCGGCGAATCCATTCCGAAGATGTTGTTCAGGTAAACTTTGCAAATAAGAAGTATTTACGTAAACACCTAAAGGTTGGTGAATGGTGCCCAAAATATTTTTAACACCTAAAAAATTTATTCCGTTTTTACCTCCAACAGCAGCATCAGCCATGCATAATAACGAAGTTGGAATATGTATAAAAGGAATTCCTCTTTTATAAATAGAAGCGGCAAAACCGCCTATGTCGCAAACAACCCCTCCGCCTAAATTAATGAACAGGCTTTTTTTTCCGGCCGAATTTTCAGCTAAAGTTTGCAGGATGTTTTCGAGCACATCAATGTTTTTACTTTCTTCTCCCGGTTCAATTTCTATCACATCCACTTTATTCAACAAAGGTTTTAAGAGTACAAGGTGGGGCAGGCAATATTGTAAAGTGTTTGAATCGCAAAGCACAAAATAAGAATCAAATGGTGTTTTGCTTAAAAAGGTGATTAACTCTTTAGGCAGTTTAGAATGAATATAAACAGGTGGAATTTTCATGTGAATGTGCTTATCCAGTTTTTCATTAATAGTTCACCGTGTTCACTTAAAATACTTTCGGGGTGAAACTGTACGCCATGTAAATTTAAGGTTTTGTGTTTGATGGCCATAATTTCTCCAGCTAGATCTTGTGCGGTAATGATTACATCTTCTGTTATTGAATTTTTATCAAGTACCCAACTATGATATCGACCGCCTATAAATTGTTTGGGGATATTATGAAAGAGAATATGATTGGAGTGGTGTTGAATGGGTGTAGCAATACCATGAAAAACAGCTTCTAAATTTCTAAGTTTTAAGTGCAGATATTCTCCAATAGCCTGATGTCCCAGACAAACACCCAAAATATTTTTTTGTTTTGCAAATTGCCGGAGAAACTCGGGAACTATACCGGCTTGACTAGGAATTCCAGGACCCGGAGAAATTACAAAATTGGAAAATTTACCTAGCGTATTAAGATCTACTTGGTCATTTAAAAATACCTGCACTTCCACATCGCCACTTTTTTCCAGCAGATGAACCAGATTAAAAGTGAAACTATCGTAATTATCAATCAGCGCGATTTTATGCATGGGTAAAATGGCAATTAAATGTAAGGTATTTTAAATAAAAAAGGCGCTTTTATAAAAAAGCGCCTGAAAGGACTGAAATGGAAGATTAATTACCTAAGTCTTCAAAATTTACATCTGAACTTTCAGATGATGAAGGAGTATTCTCGATTAGTGGTGCATTTTCTTTAATATGAGCAATAGACTCATTTAAACCCTCTACAAATTTTTCAAAATCTTCTTTATAAAGGAAAATTTTGTGTTTTTCGTAAAAGAATTTACCATCCTCGCCAAATCGCTTTTTGCTTTCGGTAATGGTTAGGTAATAATCATTTCCTCTTGTGCTCTTCACATCAAAGAAATAAGTACGCTTTCCCGCTCTTACAGGTTTAGAGAACAAATCGCCTCTATCATTTTTTTCTAAATCTTCCGACATAATATTGTTTTGATTCAGAGCAAATATTGTAAAAAAGATGCTAGAAATACCAGAGTGTTGATAATTCGACACTATTGTTAATAGTCATCGCATAAAAAAACCACTCTATTTTTAGAGTGGTTTTTAATATTTAATGATTTAAATGAGCTTATGTTGAAGGTTGATCCTTCTTTTTCTCCTTAATGTTTTTGGCACTATCAAACATTTTTTGAATTGCTTCTTTAGTAAAAGGATCATTTTCGGTGCTTCGGATATCTTCAAAGCAGTAGTCTGACTCACCAATTTTCATATTTACCAGGAAATGGAATTCAGGTGCAGTAATTTCACTTTCCCATAAAATGGCAGTAGGCTCATCCGTTAAAAAACTTTTGAATCTGTTCACGTCATCTCCCTTTAAGTCTTCTTTTTTCATGGCAATATCCCCGGCTTGCTCATTGATGCATATGCCGAACGTTTTTCCTACTTTAATTTCTAAAGCGCCGGATTGATTTTCTTCAATACTAAATGGTGTATTGGCTGTATCTGGTACAAACACCACAAAAGGTTTCCCGTAATTATTTAAATCCAGAGAAATCATGCCCGGAGGAGCTACAATGGGTTCAGATTGTTTGTCGCCACACGAAGTCAGTAGACTAGTGACTAACACAATTGATAGGATGCTTAAAATTTTTTTCATGAGATTTTTTTTTGAGTAAAGATAAAATAAAAATAGCGGTAAGACAATTATTTTAAGTTGCTTTGAGGATATTCGTAATTAATAGAGCGAATAGGGAGACGAATAGAAACAAAAAACCCCCCGCTGCGCGGAGGGTTTTTTTAGTTGACTACTTTTTCTTTTTCTTAGCAGTTTTCTTTTTAGCAGCTTTCTTTTTAGCAGCTTTCTTTTTAGGAGCAGCTTTTTTCTTAGGAGCGGCTTTTTTCTTGGTTGCTTTTTTTGCCATGGTTATTGTTTTTTGAGATTTGTTGATACGAAGTAAATAAATTATTTGTTCTTATCTATATATTAAGTATTTATTTTTTCAACATCAATTTGTTGAAATTGTTAATAGCGCTTTTGTGTGAAACTGAACTCAAATTTTTTTTCAAACAAACATCAAATATTTTTTTGATTAAATAATAATTTACAAATTTTATTTTTTTGATTTTTCATTGGAGAAAAATGACTTTTATTTAAAATAAAAAATAAAATTTACTGAATTTTTATTTCTTCTTCTACTTCCCAATCGGCCATAATTTTTATTTCTTTGGCTGGAATGCGTATTTTTTCGGGTTGCCTTTTTTCTAGCAAATTACCTGTATCCCACTTTTTATTTGCATTATCGTCATAAATAATTTTAATCCGGTAAGTTCCCGGGAATAATTCATCCATAATTACTTCAACGGAATTACTGGAGGAAAGACTTAGGTAAACTGATTTTTCCATTACAACGGTATGGTTAGCACCTATCAATTGAATAATGTAATGCTGTTTTTTGTCCAAAAGTAAATTGAGTTTCAGTTTTCCAAGTTCACTGCTTTCCCTTCTGCTCAAGTTTAATTTAATACTATCGTTATATTTTCCGGTATAATCGTGAAAAGCTGCGGTGTCGCAAACAACTTTATAATCTATTCCTTCGGCGAAGTTATTAGCTAATTCAACCGTTATTGGGTCTATTACTTTTAGTTCGACATCTTCGGTCACTTTTAAGGTGTCTTTGATATACTTTATTTTCAGTAGCGCATTTTTTGCCAAACCGGTATCAATGAGATTATAAAACTGAAGCCGGGGCTTTACATTTTTTTCAAGTACCCCCGCTAACCAATTTTGGGTAAACATCAGTTTTTTCGCAATAGTTGGTTTAAATTTCGGTAATCCAATAATTAATGTATCTAATATGGAGAACTCAGGATTGGTAGAAATTAGTTTTAAAGTATCAGTTATGTTTTTGTAGTAAACCGACAAGGTGTCGTTTGCCTTATTTTGTTGGTGATGATAAATTTTTGTTTGGTCAGAATCGTGTAGGGGTTTAATATTGCTAATTACCTCTTTACTATAAATGAGTTGAACTTTTCCATAATAAGGTGAATATGTTTTTTTTAGATATAGCTTTCCGGTTTTTTCAGCAAACATGTTTAAATGTATTGAAGTGGTATCTATTGAAGGATTATGTGTTAAATCTGAAAATGCTATTCTTTCTGACTCCCCATCATACAGGTAATTTTTATTTTTATCCCAAAAAGCCAATGCTTTAAAGTTTTTGTTGGGAAGGTATTTAAAATCAAAATTGCCTGTTTTGTTACTTTTTACAATATAATCTGCCTTTAACTGGTACGCAAAACTGTCGTTTGTAATTTTATCGGTATTATATAGTGCAACTACACATTCACCCGGCTCCGATTTATCAAATTCAATTTCAATTTCACCTTTGGCCTTTAAGGTATCAATTTCACTTCCGGTTGAAAATACAAATTCAAAATCCTTAAGTACATTTCCCTCATGCATATCGTTAATAGCGTTACCAAAAAAGATGCGGTAGGTTGTGTTGGGCTCCGTTTTTGATTTTTTTAAGTTTATTTTTAATTTTTTACCGTCGGCCTCCATTTCCGGAATTTCCGGTAAAGGTGGATTAATGATTATTTGATTAGATATGTCTTTTAACTGTATGAATTCGTCAAATTGTAAAATAATTTGATCGGCTACGAAGTTAACCGACTTATTTTCCGGCAAAGATTGAATTAATTTAGGAGCTTCCGAATCTTTTTCACCACCGGTGAGTTGAACTACCTGAGCGCATTTAATAAAAAGCATTAAGCACATGAAAAGAAGTAGTATATTTATTAATTGCCTGGGCATAGGATGCAAAATAGCAATTACAATATTAATCATTTATAGCACTGATGTATTATTATATACATATTCTCCGCAGGCTTTCCTTTATAAAGGTGTTAAACTTTATAAAATTACTATTGAGTTACCATATTTCGAGATTAATTCATAAACCTCTGGTGTGGGGGAGACCTTTTTCTATCAGTGTTGAACCTACAACGAGTTGCAATTTAAGATGTCCGCAATGTCCTAGCGGACTTAGAAGTTTTAGTAGGGATATAGGCATGTTAGAACCTGAATTGTTTAACGGAATACTTGAACAATTAAAAAAATATGTACATAATATTGTATTTTATTTTCAGGGAGAACCATTTTTGAACCCAAAGTTTTTGGAAATGGTAAAACTGGCCGAACAAAAGGGTATTTATACCATTACTAGTACAAATGCACATTATATAACGGAAGATTTGGCCAAAAAAACTGTTTTAAGCGGCTTGAGTAAGCTCATTATTTCAGTAGATGGAGCCGATCAGGAATCTTATGAAAAATACAGAGTGGGTGGGGATTTAACAAAAGTATTACAAGGCACCAAACATCTTGTGCAACAAAAAAAGGCACTAAATCTAAAAACACCTACTGTTGTTTGGCAATTCATCGTATTTAAGCATAATGAAAATCAAATTAATCAAATTAAAAGTTTAGCTAAAGAATATGGTGTAGATAAAATTCAAATTAAAACCGCGCAAATATATGATTACGAAAATGGGAGCGAATTAATACCTGAAAACGCTGAATTTTCAAGATATAAAAGAACCGAAAATGGCAATTATCAAATAAAAAATAAATTATTGAACCAATGTTGGCGGATGTGGCAGGGCTGCGTAATAACCTGGAATGGTTTGGTTGTACCTTGTTGTTTTGATAAGGATGCAAAACATCAAATGGGCGATATGCAAAAAGAGTCGTTTCAAAATATTTGGTTTTCTGACAAATACACCCGTTTTAGAGCGAAAATTTTAAAAGGAAGGTCGGAAATTGACATTTGTACCAATTGCACAGAAGGAACTAAAGTTTGGAGCGATGATTAATGAATTAAGAAAAGAATTTTACTTATATTTACTAGTCTAAAATAAAAATGAAAGAGATAATATTATATATACTGATTTTTTGTGCCGTAACGCTAAATGCACAAATTTATTCTTGCAAAGACGGTGTTTCAAAATTTACTTCAGAGGCGCCACTTGAAATGATAAAGGCCCAATCAAAAATGACCATAGGGGCAATAGATTTCAGCAATAAAAATGTAGCATTCGCGGTTGCCTTAAGTACTTTTGAGGGATTTAACAGTGAGTTACAAAAGGAGCATTTTTTAGAAAATTATGTGGAAGCCAGTAAATATCCTAAAGCAATATTTAAGGGGAAACTAATTGATGACATTGATATCAGTAAAAATGGTAATTATTCCGTACGGGCCAAAGGTAATTTTGAAATTCATGGAGTTTCTAAAGAAAAAATTGTTAAAGTAAAGGTTGTGGTAAAGGATAAAGAAATAGTTGTTGATTCAAGCTTTGATGTTCCTTTGAGCGATCATGATATTAAAATTCCTAAAATTGTAAATCAAAAAATTGCGTCTGTCATCGCAGTGCAGTTAAATGCAACCCTAAAGGTTAGATGATGTGTCGTACAGGTTTAATTTTTTCATTCCTTATTGGTATAACCTATTCAGTTCATGCCCAATTTGCCGTTAAAAACCATTTGAACTTATTACCAAAAAAAAACTCACCTCTATATTGTATATCAGAAGATAATAATGGTTGCCTCTGGGTTGGGAGTAAAGATGGAATTCTGAAATTTGATGGAAAGAATAATAAAGTATTTGGAATAAAGGAAGGCTTAAACGCAGGAAAAATTACTTGTTTGTTTCATGCTTATGATCACAGCGTTTGGGTAGGTAACGAAAAAGGTAAAGTGTATCACATTACTAAAGAGGATAAAATAGACTCTTTAATTTTTAACGGTGAACCCCCTGATTCGAAGATTACCGGGTTTAAACAAAGCAATAAAAATGTATTGTTTATCAGTACATACGGAAGTGGTATTTACGTGTTTGAAAACAATAAACAGATTCAACATTTTAATTCAGACAATGGCTTGTCAGATAATGTGGTTTATTCCATGCAATTAATAAACAATGAATTGTGGTGCGGAACAGATGCCGGTATATCTATCTTACAAGATTTAAATACTAACCCAAAAATTGAAGTTATTTCGTCAAAAAACGGCCTGCCAGATAATATAGTAAGATGTATAAGTCCATTTTCGGCTGATAAACTTTTAATTGGAACGGAAGATTCGGGTATATGCCTCTATAATATCAATAAAAAAGAATTTGAACGAATTTTATTCTTTACTAATTGGGATAAGGGACCAATTACCAATTGCTTAATCAATAAAAACGGCGAAATAGTTTTTGCCACATCCAAAAAAGGACTCTTTTTATTTAAAAACGGTATTTTACATAATGAAGAATTTAAAAGTCAACTCAAAGCTACCAACTTCAATGCTTTGCATGTTGACCATTCAAATAGTATTTGGCTGAGCAGTGAAGTGGGTTTACATCAAATAATTCCGCGACGTTTTGAATTCATAAATTCAATAGCAGGAATACCGGATGAAAATATCCTTTCTGTTTTGTGTGATAATAATAATACCATTTGGGCAGGAACATCAAAAGGGTTAATTGAAATATTTAAGAATGAGGAAAATTACTTTCAATTCCGTAAGGTGAAGGATTTTCCGGAGGTTACCGTTTCCTCATCAGCGAGTCATAAAAACGGTGCTTTATATTTTGGCACCTATGAAAGCGGATTGGTAGTTATTAAGGATAAAAAGATAAAAATTTTTAATACCCGAACAAGTGATTTACCCAATGATAATGTTTCACACATTACTGTTACCGGCGACAAAATATTTATTTCAACCCTTGGAGCCGGATTAATTGTGTGTAAAATTGAAGATGATAAATTAATTGTTTTAAATCATTATAATGAAGAAAATGGACTGGTAAGTAATTATGTTTACTGCTCAATTTTAACCAAAAAAGGAGAGCTGTATATTGCTAGCGATGGTGGATTAGAATTATTAAAGGATGGGAAGTTTGAATTAATGAACACCAAATTAAAACTAAAGTCTAATATTATTTACTCACTTTGTGAGGATGAGTATCAAAATTTATGGGCCGTATCCAATTCTGATGGCGTATTAAAAATTGCAGAAAAATCTGTTACCGCTTTTGGTATAGAGAATGGTTTGCGCGATGAACAACCCGCACAAATAATTGCTTATGAAAAAACATTGTATTTGCTTCATCCTAAGGGAATAGACAAGTTGAATATTAATACCGGAAAAGTAAGCTATTATGATGTGTTGGATGGAGATCTTGAACCTAATTTAAATTCTATTTTGATTAACAACGGTCAAATGTTTTCTGCCACAAATAACGGTGTATTATGTTATCGCTTACAACAAAATGCCGGTGATACTTTAAAGCCGGGAGTTCAGATAAGTAAGTTTTTAATAAATTACAAGCAAAGTGCTTTGGATAGCGCAATGGTGTTAGATCATTCTCAGAAAAATTTAGCTTTTGAATTTACGGGAACCTGGTCAAGAAATCCAGATAAACTTAATTACCGTTTTAAATTGGCGGGTTATGACGAAGATTGGAAAACTTCAACTTTTTCGCAATTAATAAACTACAATAATTTAAACTCGGGTACATATACATTTGTTGTTCAATGTAAAAATGAGGAAGATATTTGGAGCAAGGAAGAGCAATTCAGTTTCCGCATATTAAAACCTATTTGGGAAGAACCTTGGTTTTGGGTGGTTAGCAGCATTACATTAATTGTTTCTATTTATTTATTGGTGAAATGGAGATTAAAAACTCTTCAAAAAGAAAATCAGTTATTGGAGGAAAAGGTTGCCCAACGTACACATGAAATTGAAAAACAAAGTGAAATAATTGCGGCGGCAAATAAAGAATTAGAACAATTATCCATTGTGGCTAGTAAAACATCAAACGTGGTGTTGATTTTAAATCCGAATGGTGATATTGAATATGTAAATGATGCCTTTGAGCGATTAAATAGAATTACCTTAAAAGAAATTCTTGAGAGAAAACTAAATATTTTAACTTCCAGTAATAATCCCCGAATTGCTGATTATGTAAAGGATGCCATTCAGAATAAGCGTTCTGTAAAATACGAGTCATTAAACGAAAAAGATCCTGCCAATAAAGTTTGGGAAGCCTCAACGCTTACTCCTATTTTTGATGAGAATAATGAAATAAAAAAATTAATTATTATTGATAGTGATATTACAGAGGCCAAGCATCAACAGAAAATTATTGAACAAAAAAATAAAGACATCACAGATAGTTTAGAATATGCCCGGAAAATCCAAACGGCTATACTTCCTTCAAAGTCAAAAATAGAAAAAAGCTTACCTCATTCTTTTGTATTTTATAAAACAAAGGATATCGTTAGCGGAGATTTTTACTGGTTTGCTGAAAAGGAAAGTTTCTGCATTATTGCTTCTGTTGATTGTACCGGCCATGGTGTTCCAGGGGCCTTTATGAGTTTGATTGGTTATAATATTTTGAATAAAATTGTGAATGAAAATAATGTAACCGACCCGGGTCAAATATTAAAGAATTTAAATTTAGGTGTGGTTGATGCCTTACATGCTAATCAGCAAAACAGCGATTCAAAGGATGGAATGGACGCTGCAATCTGTAAAATTTATTTTAATAAAAATAGGGTTGACTATGCAGGAGCTATGAGACCTATCTGGATTGTTAATGGCGAACAGTTGACCGAAATTAAGGCGGATAAAATACCAATCGGAACAAAGCAAGATGAAACTCATCCGGAAATTGATTACAAAACGCATCAGCTTACTCCTGACAAAGACGACGTGTTTTATATTTTCACCGATGGATATGCCGATCAATTTGGAGGCGAAAAGGGAAAGAAAATGGGAAGCGCCAGATTTAAAGAATTACTCATTAAAAATCATAAACTAGACTTTCAAACGCAAGGAAAAATTTTACTGGACAAACATTTAGAGTGGAAACAGGAAAACGAACAAGTTGACGATTTGTGTGTGATTGGATTTAAAAGAAGTTAAGCTTCAATTTTCAGCACTGCCAAAAATTTCATTTATTTCCGTTTTGTGTTTTTGGTTTATTATTTTTCTTTTTAAACTCAATTTTGGAGTTATTTCGCCTCCTTCAACAGTCCAACTTCCTTTAATTAATCTGCATCTTTTTAATTGTTCGTGTGGCGCAAGCGACTTGTTGATGTTTTTAACATGATCTTGAATAATTTTATTTAATGTTTCGTTATTAAACATAGCTTCATTGCCGTCCCAATTAATATTGTGAATACTGCAATATTCTTTAAATGCACTTAATGAGGGAATAATTATTGCTGACGGAAATTTTTGATTTTCGCCAATAACCATACACTGTTCAATATATTTACATTCTTTCAATTTATTTTCGAGCATCACCGGAGAAATATATTTTCCGGCACTGCTTTTAAATAATTCTTTTTTCCGGTCAGTGATTTTTAAAAATTTGTTTTCAATAAACTCCCCAATATCGCCGGTATGGAACCATCCTGCTGAATCAATAGCCTCAGTTGTGGCTTCCGGATTTTTATAATATCCCTTCATTAAACTAGGACCCTTCATCAAAATTTCTCCATCCTCAGCAATTTTTACTTCGACAGATTTTACTACCGGGCCAACGGTGCCAAATTTGATGGAATTATCTTTAAATTGATTTACAGCAATTACGACCGAAGTTTCTGTTAATCCATATCCCTGTAAACATGGAATTCCTGCACAAAAAAAGATTCGCTCTAACCTCGGATTTAAAGCTGCTCCGCCACTCACAACACAATACAATTCACCCCCAACGGCAGCCCTCCACTTGGAGTAAACCAGTTTATCGCAAATTTTTCTTTGTATCTCGTACCAAATACCATTTTCTCCTTTTAACTCATACGATTCAGCTAGCCGCATACTTAAATCAAAAATCTTTTTCTTGAAACCGGTAAGTTTTTCTCCGGCAGATGAAATTTTGTCAAGTACTCTTTCCAATACACGAGGCACCGCAACAAACAATTGCGGGTGAATTTCACGACAATTATCACCAATGGTTTCAAAATTTTCGGCGTAATAAATGGAAGTATTTTGATATAAATACAAAGTATTCAATACCCGTTCATACACATGATTTAGCGGCAAAAAACTAAGCGCCTTCCATTTTGGTGAAAATGGTACTATGTCTTGGATTGCTCTCACATTACTTAAGAGTCCATCATGCGTAATCATTACACCCTTTGGAGAGCCGGTTGTTCCGGAGGTGTATAAAATGGTGAAAACATCTTTTTCGGAAATACCGCTTTTTATCTGATTTAGTTTTTCTTCATTATATACACTTTTTCCTTTATTCGTGAAATCTTCTAAAGATTGGATGCCTTCTGTTTCCTCAAAGGAAATAACATGTTTTAAATGCGGAAGATCTTTTTCAATGGATATTAGTTTTTTAAGAATGTTTTTATCTGAAATAAAAATCAATTTTGCCTCACTATGCTGTAAAATAAATCTCAGATCGTCGGCACCAACAGTTGGGTAAATTGGAACAGAAACTAATCCGGCTTGTTGAATGCCATAATCGCAAAAATTCCAGGCCGGACAGTTAGGGGACATAATTGCCGCTGTATCATCTTTAGATAATTGCAGGTCAATTAATGCCGAACTGATATAATTTACTTTTTCAATAAAATCATCAGTACTGTAATTTACCCATTGTTTGTTTTTTTTCTGATTTAAAATGTCGGGTTTCTTCTCAGATCCTCCCAATTTATTAAGAATGTCAAAAACCCTTTTTACTGTCATAGAACAAATGTGTTCACATTTTTATTAAAATGCAAATGATGACAAAAATAATTAAGTAAATTTGGCATTATGATTATTATTACCGGAGCAGCCGGATTTATTGGAAGTTGCCTTGTTCGGAAGTTCAATAACGAGTTGAAAAATGATTTGGTATTGGTTGATGATTTTGCAAGATTGGAAAAGCAAAACAATTATAGCAATAAAAGGTATAAGTTATTAGTAGATAGAAAGGATTTGTTTAACTGGCTCAAGGAAAATAAAGGCGAGGTGAGTTGTGTTATTCATATTGGTGCGCGAACCGATACCACAGAATTTAACAGGGCTATATTTAATGAGCTTAATTTAAATTATACTAAAGAACTGTGGTTATTTTGCTCAGAAAACAAGATAAAATTTATTTATGCTTCGTCGGCGGCAACATATGGTTTGGGTGAACAGGGTTATGACGATGATGAAAACAAAATAGAATTATTAAAGCCCCTAAATCCTTACGGCGACAGTAAAAATGATTTTGATAAGTGGGCGCTGAAACAAACGATAAAACCCGAACATTGGTATGGGTTGAAATTTTTTAACGTATATGGCCCAAATGAATATCATAAAGGGAGAATGGCATCCGTAATTTTTCATGGATTTAATCAAGCAAAAAATACCGGAAAAATAAAATTATTCAAATCTCATCGCAAGGAATTTCAAGATGGCGAACAATTAAGAGATTTTGTTTATGTTGTGGATGTAATTGAAGTAATTTGGTATTTATACGGAAATAGTATTGCAAGCGGTATTTATAATTTGGGGAGTGGTAAAGCGCGCACATTTTTAGATTTAGCCACTGCCACATTAAGTGCAATGGGAATGCCTAATCATATTGAATTTATTGAAACACCTTTGGATATTAGAGATAAGTATCAATATTTTACAGAGGCTAACATGAATAAACTAAAACAACAAGGATACACCAAACCATTTACAGAATTGGAACATGGGGTTGAAGATTATGTGAAAAATTACCTATTACCGAATAAGTATTATTAACCCGAATGCCGGCTGTTTATTAAGGCCTGTTTGAAGGAGATGTTGTGTAATTTTGAATTAATCCACGCCTCAAAATCAAAGTATTCTAAAGCAAATTTTTGATAAGGATCTTGAAATGCAACCATAATTTCCTGTTTCATTTTTTCTAAATGAATGAGATCGTGTTGTCCTTCTTCTTTCAGCGCAAATTTGCGGAAGTATTTCATGAAAATTTTCTCGAACGGAAATATTTGTTTATTTACCTCATAATACCGTTGATTGGATTTGAAAAGGTAATTGATAAGAGAAATATTGTTTAATTCAAAGTGCATAATTAGGTTAACTAATTTGCAAATACGATACAGATCGGGTCTGATTAATTTCTCTTTACTATTAATAATTTTATTCAGCCAACTAAGTCCGGTTTGATATTCACCTCTTCCGAAATAAGACATGAATAACAAGTAGTGAATGGTACTTAATTCACCGCTTGGCATTTTATCCTGATATTTTTTTAATCCACTTAAAATAAATGGGATTGATTTCCCGTGCTCTTCAAATTTTCCGGTATACAATAAAAACATAGAATCGTTAATAACGCTTCTTGTAAAAATTTCAATTTGATAGATAAGCGGTTCAAATTCCGGACTCAATTGTTGCGCTTTAATTTTATCTAGGCAGGCATAGCTCTCGTTGTATTGTTGATTTAGGGCATATGACCTGGCTAAAAAACTATAGCATAAAATATAGTTATTCGGGTTTTCATTAATATAAAAACCTTCTTCTTCCATCATCTTAATGGTTATCGGAATGATGCGTAATAATTCTTTTTCTTTATGCAATAGTCGCAACGCCAAACACTGAATTAACAAGGCAGTTATCCTCGCCTTTTTTGAAAGAATGTTTTTTGCATGGAAAAGTTTTTTATTTTTTAAAAGGGTCTCTAGTTTGTTTTTTTCTTCTGTATTTTTTACAAAGGAGTGTTGATTGTATTGTAAAATTAATTCGGCTAATATTTGGTCTAATTGAATTAGATTGGAGATTTTTTTAAGCAGCTCTTCCTTTTCCGTCATTAGCATATCTAATTCGCGCATATCATTTTCGTCAAATCTCACCTCAATGTCAATTACCACTTTTTCTAATTCTATTATCTTAAGTACCGAGTAAAAAAATTCATTTTTATATGCCGTAATTTTAATTCGATTCAACTCTCGCCTGGCCATTCTAAAAAGCGATTTATTAAATAGAATCTGAATGTTTTTTATTTGTTCATTGATAATGGCTTCCTGGTTTTTTTCGAAGCGATGATTTCTTAAACTTCTTAAAATATGATGCAATAATTGATTCTTTTCACTTGGAAAGTGTTTTACAAAAACTTCATTTTTAAAGTGTTTTTTAACTTCCACTTCGTCATATTCCTTCAATGATTTTAAATAGGTATATATTTTAAGGTAATTTTTGTCCCCATGCTGTAAAGAAGCCAATTCTTTAAAGTACGACTCCTCCGAAGCGCTTAACGAATGAACTAGTTCAAATAATATGTTAGTGGGTTTCAATGAATTTGTGATTTTGAATAATTAATTCTTGAATTGTTCCTTTGCCAATTTTTGATCCGCAATAAGCATAAGTATTTATATAAAAGAAATTACTCCAGGCTTCCTGTTTATTTCTGATGGAATTAGAAAGTGATGTAAACCAATCTTTTAAATTTTCTCTGTATTCCGGGCTGTTTCTTCCTTTATAATTACGGAAAAACTGAATTGTACTTTTTTCTACCGCTGTATTAAATAGTTCGTATTCCTTAAACTCATTAAGCTCATCTAATACGAGCGATATACTTAAATCTTTATCGAGCTCACTCATTACAATTAATTGCTGAAAACGCGAGTAATAACGTATATCAATTCTTCCTTTTCGGTCGCTATCTGCTATTTGAATTTCGAGTAATTTTTCGGCTTTGCTATAATTGCCGGTATAAATACAAAAATTAATTAAATTAAATAAAATAATGCTTTTATCTTCTTTGTTAATTGTATTTTGCGATTCATATAAAAACTCCATTATATCAGCAGCAATCGTATTCGTTGCGGTAAATTTACCCGAATAAGTTAATATCAATAATTCAACTATATAACAATACGTTTCTAACTTTAACTTTAAATCATGGCCAATTATTTTCTTTGAAGTCAAAAGTGCTTTCATTTTTTTTAATACTTCCTTGGATCTGTTAAAGTCTTTTGTTTCAATAAATAAATTGGATAAATTGTATAAAGTATCAATTAATTGACGAGGCATTTCTTCAAAAACAAAACTATTTTCATCAAAGAATTCGGTTATTCCAAGCAATTCTTTTTTTCGGAAGTCTTGTTTTTTAAGCGCGGTAAACGCAAGTGCTCGACATTTTTTTTGTAATAAGCTTGCTTTTTTGGAATGCGGTTTTTTATTATCAGTTAGTATGGTATTTTTGAGCACGCTTGCATAATACTCCGATTGTGTTCCCTGCTTTTTAAAGTCCTTATTCTTAAGGTGTGATTTTATAGTGGAATACAATTTATAGTATTCACTTAAGTTTTTGTCTTTTGTTAAATATTTCTCTTGTTCTTCAATTAAATGGTTATAATTATTCTTGTTATAAGCAGTGTGCTCTAAGAGTAAAAGCTTTTTCTCCAATTCAATAAGCTCAATTAAAATTCCAAATTCTTCTTTGGAAATTGCTTTGTTTTTTAAGGCAATAAGCATTTTTGCGCATTGTTTAAATTGTGCTTTTTCAAACAACACGTGTAAATCTGCTAAATCATTATTCATATTAAAACTCAAAATACCGGCTACATGGTAACCGCGTTGGCTTTTTAATATGTAATTATATAAATCACTCATGTTTTGAGTGCTTATTACATCGTTATGATTTTGAAGAACAGAATACGCATCTTGCATAGGTTCTATAGATTCAATCAAATCAAATAACTGAACAATAGCTTTGGAACTTAAATTTTGTGTGCCCGCAACCAGCTTAAAAAATCTTTTTTCAGATTTACTGAGCGAATGTATCAAATAATGCAATTCTGAAAGAGCAATCATGACCCTAAATTAAACATCATTATAGGATTCTTAAATACCACATATAACTTCATTTAACCGAAAAACACATCGTTTTTTTAGTAATTTTATAGTATGAGAATAAATGGGAATACAATTGGTATTTGGCTGGTAGCAGCAAACATGTTAAATGCCGGCTTGTCTTTTGCGCAACCCTACGGTTGCCAACAAGCTAAGAATCAACAGCAATTACCTCCTATGTATTATAGTGCGGAAAACCTGAGAAGCGATACCATAGATGTATTGAAATACACCATCAACTTAGAAATAGGTAATTTTTCAACGAAAGATATAAAAGGAAATACCGCAATCCGGTTTGCGCCTAAAATGAATAACCAAAATCATATTCGATTGGATCTTTTAAAATTAACGATAGATTCAGTAAAGGAAAATAATAGCGCATTATTGTATTCTTATAATGACACAATTCTAAAAGTAAATTTTTTAGCTGCAAAAAATGTGGTTGATACAAGTACAATAACCGTTTATTATAAAGGACAACCCTCAGCCGATCAATTATGGGGAGGCTTTTATTTTGATAACACCGGAGGCGCTGAATATGCTTATAATTTAGGTGTTGGCTTTTCAGCCAAGCCACATAATTTTGGTCGGGTTTGGTTTCCGTGTTTCGATAATTTTGTAGAACACAGTAAATATGAATTTAACATCACTTGCGATACGGCCAGAAAAGCATATTGCAATGGTGTATTAATGAGCAATGTGGTTAATGGAGCAAAGCGCACCCGAAATTGGATAATGAATCAAGAGATTCCAAGTTATTTAGCAAGCGTTTCAGTAGCTAAATACACTCAGGTTAATTTAACAGCAAATACTTTGTTAGGTCCAAAACCTGTGAATTTGGTTGGTGTAGCTGGTGACACAGCTGCTATGAAAGTAGGATTTACCAACTTATTAAACTGCATTACCGGATTTGAAAATTATTTTGGCCCCTATAAATGGAACAGAGTAGGTTATTGCTTAGTTCCTTTTAATTCTGGCGCAATGGAGCACGCTACTAATATTTCATATCCAAGAGCCGTTGCCGGAAATATTGCTTACGAATCGGTATTAATGGCGCATGAATTAGCGCATCATTGGTGGGGAGATTTGGTGACATGCGAAACACAAGAAGACATGTGGATTAACGAAGGGATGGCTACATTTTGTGCATACATGTTTTTAGAATGGCAATACGGAAAAAATTCTTATTTGTCTAGTGTAAAAAGTGAGCACATGCAGTTGGTGCATCATTTGCACCATAAGGAAGGAGGCTTTCGGGCTATATCCGGTATACCGCATAGTTTAACCTATGGCGATTATGTGTATAAAAAAGGCGCAGATATGATTCACACTTTACGAGGATACATGGGCGATGCTGCTTTTTTTAATGCCTGTAAATACACCATGATTCAAAAAGAATTAAAAAACGTAAATACATTAGAGCTACGCGACCTGTTTCAAACCAGTAGCGGTCAGAATTTAGTTTCATTTTTTAATGATTGGGTTTTAAATCCCGGGTGGCCACAATTTGATATCGATTCTGTTAATTATATTAATGCCGGTCCATCTACCTACAGTGCAATTGTTTCTCTGAAACAAAAAAAACTCGGAGCCCCAAGTTTATATTCCAATGTACCATTAGAAATAAGTTTTTTTAAAAGCGACTGGACACGAGTAGTTCAAACTGTAACCATGTCTGGCGCTAATGCCACTTTTACTTTAACGCTACCTTATCTTCCGGTTTATCACGCCTTGAACTATGACAGTAAAATAGGTGATGCCACTTCATTTGAATCGAGGGTCATTAAAGCGCCGGGGAATATAGGTTTAGGTTTAGCTAAAATGACTATGAACGTAACAAGTAGTGGCGCCGATTCTTCGCTTATTCGGGTTATTCATAATTTTGTATCTCCCGATCCATTTAAAAGCAATCCTAACAATCACCGATTATCCGATCAGCGATATTGGAAAGTAGAAGGAATTCGTTCTAACGGTTTTCACGCTACCGCAAGATTTAATTACGATGGAAGTAAAAATTTAGGAACGTACTCTTATCTTGACACGTTGTTGGCTTCGATAAATGGAGACAGCATTCGTATGTTTTATCGTCAAAATGCGAAAGATGATTGGAAATTAGTAATGAATGTTTTTAAATTCCAATCAGGGCTTAAGACCGGGTGGATTGAAATTGATACCTTAAAAAATGGAGAGTACACCTTCGGAAATTCAACCGATACAACCAATATCATCCAAGTTAAAGAAAATTATTTGCAAGGTGTTGAAGCAAAAATATACCCAAATCCAATTAAGGACTATTTAATTATTGAATTACCAACAGAGCCACAAACCGAATTTGAATTACAAGTATGTGATATAAACGGGAAAATAGTATTGCAAGAAGCATTAAAAAGCAAAAAAAGTAAAATCCGTTTTTCAGAAGAATTGGCAAAGGGCAATTACATTGCTATTTTGAAGGCTGAAAATAAAATCTTGTATTCCAAAAAACTTTTGAAAGAATAAAATTATTGAACGGAGAATAATTTTTGTGATATAGTTTTACTTTCATTGCTGATACGAATGAAATATAAACCGGCTTGCAGGTTATCAATATCTGCAATGTGCTTATGATCACCTGCCAATTTATTTTCATTAAATAATTCTTTAATCAGAGCTCCGCTAAGTGAGAAAACTTCAGCCTTTATTTTGCTTTCTTGCAATTGATTCCAACTCATACAAATTAGTCCGTTAGCCGGACTTGGAAATATTCTGAATGAAGATAAATCAACAAATTCTTCCTTATTTATAAAGGTAACGGTGTTACTGGCCGAAAGGACAGTGTTGGCAGGGGCATCTCCCGAAGTATTAGCATTTAAATTAGCAGCAATACCTGCAACATAAAAATTAGCGAATCCGAAAGCAGGTGAAATCCATTCAAAATTAAAAGTTGCGGTTCCAGTACCATTCTTTGGTGTAGTGTGCGTAGCTGTTCGTCTGCCAAAAACACCGGTAGCAAATTGCACTCCGGTTCCTGCATTAGTCATTGTGCCAACACTTTGATTTCCCTGTCCTAATATTTCACAAGCAAATCCATAAGCGTTAAAGTTTGAATTGCTTAGTGTCACAGAAACAGTATAATTGGTAGAAGGATCAAAAACATTATTGGTAAATGCGGGCACTGTGGTAATCGAAATAGTTGTGGCTCCGGAGCCGCCTCCGTGGCAACTGCTACAGGTTCCTTCATTAGGTGAACCGGTTGAATCTGTTTTACCGCTTGAAAACAAACCTTTAAAGGCCAAAAGGCTAAATGATACGATAATAACAATGACTATGCTTATTTTTTTGCTCATAATTTAACTCAAAAAGTAAATGTATTAAAAATTCAAACACGTTTATCAGAAAACAAATTTTAAGTATTTTTACATGATGAGTAGAATTGCCATATTTTTGATTTTCGTACAATTTGCGCTAGTTGGCTTTTCTCAAACGGTTAGTGACACTCTTCCTAAAAAGAAAGGTAGTAGGGAGATTGGAGAATTTGACAAGAAGAATTATAAATCTGATCCCGGTGACCGCATGCTCATTGAAATTTTGCATACCGGTTACACAGGTTTGCCTGCCAATATTCAGCAATCATCCATAAAATCAATAGGCGTAAATTTTTCGTTAATGTTTGATAAACCAATTGGTAAATCTGCCTTTAGTTTCGGGTATGGCCTTGGTATTTTTAGCCATAATTTTCATAGCAATGCTGAATTTGTATACATAACAGATAGTACCGTCAAAAACACGGGCACTCGCTTAGAGCCTATACAAAGAGAAACTAAATTAAATCGGTATGCGCAGAAAATTTTAGAAATGCCTATTGAATTTCGATTCAGAACTAAAACCGACCGTCAGTTTAAAATTCATGTCGGTTTTAGAGTTGGTTATATGCTTAATGATTTTCGGTCTGTACAGGATAAAGACGGTAAATTCAGAACATATAGAATAAAAAATATAAATCCGGTACGTTACGGTGCAACTTTCAGAATAGGATTTCAGCAATTTGCATTTTCAGCTTCTTATTATTTTTCAGAATTATTTCAGGATAATAAAGGTCCTCAGGGTATATTGCCCTATTCAATTGGTATTGCTATAATTCCATATTAAAGAATGGGTAAATTAACTGGAATAGAAGAATTAGCAAAAATCAGGACAAAGCGCCGTAAAAAAGAAGAAGAATTATTGCAGGAAGTCAATAAAATTCTGATTAGTGAACAATTCACCAAAAAAAACGTATTAAATAATTTAAAAAATTATCAGAAGCTTGATGAGGTTATAAATGAAGATGCGATGGATCGGAATCGTATTTACAAGGAATCAGAAATTAAGGAATTGGCAATAAAATATAGATTGAAGTTTTTGAATACGCAATGTTACAAATTTGAATTTCCGGATTTTATAATTCAAGAATGCAATGATTTAAATATTAAGTTCAAAAAAAACCTCAAAGGTTTAAAAATGCTGTGCACTAATTCTTTTCTGAAAAAAGAAAATGAAACGGATTGTTGTATGCTTTTTGCAAAAACCGATTTTGGAAATTATTACTTAATAGGAGAGTGGGGGAAGCCATTTTCAAACAAAAGAAAATATTTAAGTTGGCCCTTAAAAAGCATTGAAAATATGTTTGTTTTTTTAATGCTTTTTACATTGATCGTAACGCTTATTTTACCCACCAATTTAATTACTCTCGATCGAACTGCTACCTATTGGTGCGGCTATCGAATTGGCATTTACTTTCACTTGTTGATCTTTTTTTCGGGATTTGCCATTTATTTTACATTCGCTTTTTCTAAAAGCATAAGCTCGATGTATTGGGATAAAGAAACAAATTTTTAAACGAGATCCATTTAGTAGAGTTTTATGATTAAAGAAGTAACGGTATAAATACCGGTAAGAAGGATCAGTACAAGTACAATTTTTTTAAATTGCGTTTGCGAAATTTTCTTCATGATTAATTTTCCAAGATAGGAGCCAATAAAACTGACGAAAAACAAAATACCTATCAAGTATAAATCATGTTGATGAATATATCCGTGTATTCCGTAAACAACAGACCGTGTAATATCAACACCTAAATCTATTACTGCTGATGTAGCTACAAATATTTCCATGTTTAAATTAAGGGCGGATAAAAATAAACCACGGATTGCCCCTCCTGTTCCTAATAGTCCTGCCGTGAAACCTGATAGAATTCCGCTTAGAATAGAATTTTTGAAGGATGATTTTACTTTAAACTTTTTAAAAATGATTAAAAGAAGGCTAAATAAAATTAAAAATACACCCAAAATAAGTTCAAGAATATTACTATTAATGCTATTGCTTAAAAAGGCGCCGAGAGCAACGAAAATTATTGCAGGAATTCCAATTTGAATAATTATCTTTTTATTTATTCCACTTCTGAATAGTGCGATTTTAGATAAGTTACTGAAAACGTGAAACACTGCGGTTATTCCTAAAACACTATGAAAATCAAAATACACGCCGGCTAAAGGAACAAATAAAAGGGAAGATCCGAAGCCACCCACTGTACCTAAAATTTCAGCTAATAAAGCTAATAAAATGAATACAATAAGATGATCACTCATTTATTTTTAATTAAAATGGCTCAATATGAATTAATATGTGGCCTAAGTTCGAAATTTCTTTGTGTAATGTGTCTTTTAATTTATGCGCAATTTCATGACCTTCTTTTACTGTTAGGTTAGCATTTACTTTAGCATGCAAATCTACATGATATTTCATGCCGGCTTTACGAATAAAACATTTTTCTGTTTCTTGTACCCCATCAACTGTAAGTGATACTTTTCTAATTAATGTAATTAAGTCATCAAAAACATGTTCATCCATAATTTCGCCAAGTGCAGGCCGGAAAATCAAATAACTATTATATATGATAAATCCTGATGCAAAAAGTGCAGCCCAATCATCGGCCGATTCATAACCCTTTCCAAAAAACAGCGCTATAGAGATGCCAATAAATGCGGCTACAGATGTAATTGCATCGCTGCGATGATGCCAGGCATCAGCTTTTAAAGCAGAACTACCAACCTCTTTACTTTTTTTGATAACTAAGCGATAGGACAATTCTTTCCAAAATATTATTACGCCTAATACAATTAAGGTAAAAGGTTTAGGAAGTTCATGAGGGGTTTGAATATTAAGAATGCTTTCATGGGCGATAAATAATGCTGAAGAAACCAGAAATGAAACAACAATAAAGGTGATCAAAGGTTCTGCTCTTCCATGCCCGTAGGGATGATTTTTATCCGGCGGTTTATTGGAATACTTTATACCAAAAAGTACAAGGGCAGAGGCAAAAATGTCTGTTGTTGATTCTATCGCATCGGCAATTAGGGCGTATGAATTTCCAAAATAGCCGGTAATCCATTTCAAAGCAGACAACAATAAATTACTAATAATATTAAAGTAACTTGTTTTAATTGCTGTAGCCTCTTTGGTCATGAAAATTAAAAGTTCCTTAAATTAAAATTAGTGTATCGTTAAAAAATCTATAAATCGGACCAATGCCATTTATAAATAATTTATTTTTTTTCAATTTCTGACGCTAAATCAAACATAGCGGTTTCATCAAAAGACTTTGCCATAATTTGTATTCCCATTGGCAAACCATTTGAATGTATGCCCGAAGGAATTGAAATTGCAGGAATGCCTGCAATATTAGCTTGTACAGTAAATATATCTTCTAAATACATTTTTATTGGATCTTGACTGTTTTTCCCAAACTCAAAAGCTGTGCCCGGAGTTGAAGGTGTTATGATTAAATCATACTCTTTCAAAATTTCATTGGTTTTACTTTGTATTAGTTTACGTACCTTCTGTCCTTTGCTATAATACGCATCATAATAGCCGGCACTTAAAACAAACGTTCCCAACATTATTCTTCTCTTCACCTCTTTTCCAAATCCTTCGCTTCGTGATTTTTTATAGGTGCTTTCTAAGTCTTTAACATCTTTACTTCTATAACCAAAATGTACACCATCAAATCGCGCAAGATTAGAGGAGGCTTCTGCTGTGGTAAGCACATAATAGGTTGGCACTAAATATTCTAAAAACGGAAAACTAACGGCCTGCACTTGATGTCCGGCTGTTTTTAATTTTTCTATCTGATTCAATACGCTTTCTTTAACTTCAGAATCAATGCCTTCAGCCTCTACACATTCTTTTAAGTACGCTATTTTATATTTTTTACCGCTATTTAAACTATTACTAAACTCAGGAATTATTCTAGATGATGTAGTGTTATCATTCTTATCCTGTCCTGCAATAATTTGAAGTATCAATGCAGCATCTTTTACGTTTTTTGTTATGGGACCGATTTGATCAAACGAAGAAGCGTAGGCAATTAATCCATATCGGGAAACTCTTCCGTAAGTAGGCTTAAGACCAACCGTGCCTGTAAAAGCGGCGGGCTGACGAATTGAACCTCCGGTGTCAGAACCTAAACTTACGTGGCATAAATTAGCAGCTACCGCACATGAAGCCCCTCCGGATGAACCTCCCGGCACACATTTTTCATTTAAAGGATTTAAAACATTCCCGAATGCTGAGTTTTCATTACTGCTTCCCATGGCAAATTCATCACAATTCAACCGACCTATGATTATCGCATCTTCTGAAAGCAATCTTTCTACAACTGTTGCGCTATAAAGGGATTCAAAACCTTCCAATATTTTTGAAGAAGCAGTAACTTTGTGACCTTTGTAACATATATTATCTTTTATTCCAACCACAACTCCGGCTAATTTTCCAGCCTGGCCTTTTTGAATTTTTTCATCAACTTTTTGGGCTTGTTCCATTGCAGATTTCTCAAACACTTCCAAAAAAGCATTTAAGTGTTTTTTCAATTTTATGGAAGAAATGAGGTCAGTTACTAAATTAACACAACTTACCTTTCCTGCCAACAAATCAGCATTTAATACATCTATGGATTCAAAATTATAAGTCATTGTTATGAAAAAATAAAAGCGTTATTCAATCTGAATAACGCTTAAAATTATGTAAGATTATCTTATTTTTTTTCGATTCCGGAACTTTCACCATTTTCACCTTTGCTTGCGTCTTTAAATTCTTTTACGCCCCTACCTAGTCCTTTCATTAATTCAGGTATTTTTTTGCCACCAAACATTAAAAGTATAATCACTAAAATGATGATAATTTCCGGAGCACCTAATCCTCCTAAAAGACCTAAAACAAGTAATAAATTCATTTTCTTTAAATTAGACTACAAAGGTATCAATTCTATCGAATTCAGCAAAATAATGTGTTGAACGGAGTTTGTGTGGTACTTAAATTTTAATACATTTATTGCGTAAGGTAAACTTCAAATAATTTAGAACACAATAACCCCCACTTTTAATATGAAAAAACAAGTCATTTTTTTATTGATTTTCATAGCATTTGCTAAATCATTTCAGGCGCAAAAATGGACCGAAATGATGAAAGATCCAAACGCTAACTATTATGATATTGTAGAAGAATTTGAAAGCTATTGGAAAGATAAACCTTATGAGCGGGGACATGGTTATAATGCCTTTAAAAGATGGCAATGGTTTGTTGAACCAAGGGTGTATCCAAGCGGAAATATGAAGTTTGCTGCCCGAAATTACGCCTATGAAGTTTATAAGCAATATTTACAAGAAAATTCAGCGAATAAAAATATTTTCACTCCATCACAATTAAGTGCTACTGTGGCCAATTGGTCACCACTTGGCCCTTATGGTTCTCCTTCCGGTTCGGGTGCGGGTTCGGGTAGAATTCAAACAATATTAATACATCCGGCCGGCACAAATACATTTTATGCAGGTGCAGCTGCAGGAGGTTTTTGGATAACTACAAATGGAGGCGCTTCTTATAATACCACAACGGACCAACTGGGCTCTTGCGGTGTTTCCGACATTGCACAGGTAACGGCATCTCCTAATATTATGTACATTTCTACTGGTGACAGAGATGCTGGAGATACTTATTCTGATGGAATTTATAAATCGCTCGACGGAGGGAATACCTGGAACATTACGGGTTTAACTTGGTCAATCAACCAACAGGCACGGGTTTATAGATTATTACTTAATCAAGCCAATCCAAATATATTAATAGCGGCTACTAATTATGGTATTTACCGGTCAACAAATGCTGCGGTAAGCTGGTCATTAGTGTTGCCTGGTTCGTTTGTAGATGCTGAATTTAAAACAAATGATTATAATGTTGTTCATATTGTAGGAAGCAATACCTATGCACGTTCTGATGATGGTGGCGTAACCTTTACAGGATATACTGTAGCGAATCCTTTAACTTCTAACAGATTATCCTTAGCAGTAACAGCTGCTAACAGTAATTGCATTTATATTCTGGCTAGTGCTCCGAACAATGGGTTTGGCGGACTTTATCGTTCAACAAACGGTGGAAATAACTGGACCTTGATGAGCTCTACACCTAATATTTTCGATTGGTCAACTAACGGTTCGGGAGCTGGCGGACAAGGTTGGTATGATATTGCCATTGATGCTTCACCAACAAATTCAAATGAAATTATAGCCGGAGGCGTTAACTCCTGGATGTCAACTAACGGCGGTGCTAGCTGGGTTTTAAATTCGCACTGGACCGGTGGCGGGGGACAACCCTTTGTACATGCCGATTTGCATTATGTGAAATACTTTAATGGAACAACTTGTTTTATGGGACATGATGGTGGAATTTCCAGAACAACTAATAGCGGGGTGAATTGGACAACCATTAATGGCAATATGAACATTGCTCAAATTTACAAAATGGGTTTATCTGCTTCATCGGCTTCTCAAATTGTTACCGGTATGCAGGATAATGGTACTAATTATTTAAACGGAACCAATTGGTCACAAATTAATGGAGGAGATGGAATGGATTGCTTTATCTCCTGGAATAACAATAATACCATTGTTGCCTCAACACAAAATGGCGGTTTCAGAAGATCTACCAATGGCGGGGGGAGTTTTAACAATATAACTTCTGGTTTAACAGGTACAGCCCCCTGGTTGGCACCAATAGTTCAAAACCCTTCTAACGCTAGTATTTTTTATTGCGGTTATCAAAATATTTTTAAATCCACTAATCAAGGAACCAGTTGGACAAACAAAGGTTTTTTCGGCGGCCCAACTTTAGATGAAATAAAAATTGCACCATCCAACACTAATATTATTTATGTAACAAATTCCGGGGCTGTTCATAAAACAATAAATGATGGCACTTCTTGGGTGAACGTTACCGGTAGTATCCCCACCGCTTCTGCTTCTATTACAGATTTAGCTATTAATAATACGAATCCTAATAATATTTTTGTAACCCTTTCAGGGTATTCGTCCAACAATAAAGTTTTCACTTCCATGGATGGTGGTGTTACCTGGACTAATTATTCAACAGGATTACCTAATGTTCCGGTTAATTGTATTGTATACAAAAACAATTCACCGGGCGTACTTTATGTAGGTACTGATATTGGCGTGTTTTATAGGGAGGCGAGCATGAATAGTTGGGTTTCTTATAACACAGGATTACCGAATATCATCGTCAACGATTTAGAAATTTATTATCCGAACGGAAAACTGCGTGCCGCAACTTATGCCAGAGGAGTTTGGGAAACTAATCAATACAGTAGTCCCGGATTACCTCCAATGGCATTTTACAATACGCAATTTAACCCAATTTGTATAAGTACTCCAATTCAATTCAACGACCTTAGTTCTAATAATCCAACTTCATGGACTTGGTCTTTTCCGGGCGGAAGCCCAGCCTCTTCTAATGCACAAAATCCATCGGTAACCTATACCGCTTCTGGAATTTATACTGTTTCTCTTTTAGCCGCAAACGGTAACGGAACAAGTACCGCATATATGGGCACGGTTTCGGTGATCAATCAACCTACGGTTGCTACTGTACCAAAAACAATTTGTGTAGGTGAGGCAACTAATTTACAAGTACAAACCAATGCAAATGTAGTAAACTGGAACACTGGCGCTCAAGGATTTTTATTGTATGTAAATAATGCCTCGGTTACCACGGTTTATTCATTTACAGCTTCTTTGGGTGCATGCAGCACTTCGGGTAATTATACTTTAACAGTAAATCAACCTCCCGCTACTCCAACTATTATAAACATGGGAACTTATTTAACAACAACTGTAGTTGGAACGGGCTATCAGTGGTATTTAGATGGGAATATTATCCCTGGAGCTACTGCGAATTCATATACGCCAACACAAAACGGTTGGTATTTAGTGCAAGTGTTTGTGGGAACCTGTGAGGTTTATTCGGATTCCTATCAGATTTTGGAATTAGATATACAGGAAATGTCCATTATTCAAGGCTTATCTGTTGCACCAAATCCGGTTCGTGATCAGTTAATTGTTACAACTAATCAAAATATTGAGGGAAAAATACAATATGAAATTATGAACAACATTGGTCAAATAGTTCAAAAATCACAATTACTGCCCAATCAAAACAATAAAAACTTAATTGAGGTATTAGAACTTGCACCTGGAGTTTACCATTTGAATTTTACAATAGGTAAAACTAAATCTTCGTATAAGTTTATAAAGGAGTAAAAGGGCAAAAATTCAAGCGATTTTATTTGACGATTTATATAAAAATCGTTAATCTTACAGTCTAAATTGCTTGTTGTATGAACGCTTCTTCGCCTTTAGATTATCTTCCGGTTGTATTAATGTTTTTAGTAGCCATGGGCTTTGTGGTTACTACTATTGTGGCCACTCACCTTTTAGGGCCTAAAAGAAAAACAAAAATTAAGTTGGATTCCTTTGAATGTGGTATTGAAGCGCAAGGCAACGCCCGCGTACCATTCGCTATTAAATATTTTCTAGTTGCTATCTTATTTGTATTATTTGATGTGGAGGTGATTTTCATGTATCCATGGGCCGTGAATTATAGGGAATTAGGAATGACTGGTGTGATAGAGGTATTTAGTTTCATCATTTTATTATTAGTTGGATTTTATTATATGCTTTCGAAAAAAGCAATTAAGTGGGAAGAATAATATTTAAGCAGATTAAATAATATGGCAAAAGAAATTGTAAAAAGAACAAAACTCGAAATGGCAAAGAGTCCGCAAGGCCTTGAAGGCCCGGGCTTTTTTGTTTCTAAATTAGAAGATGTAATCGGATTAGCAAGAGCCAATTCTTTATGGCCACTTCCATTTGCAACTTCCTGTTGCGGTATTGAATTCATGGCTACCATGGCTTCTGATTACGATTTGGGGAGATTTGGCGCTGAGCGTTTAAGTTTCTCTCCTAGACAAGCTGATTTATTAATGGTAATGGGAACTATTGCAAAAAAAATGGGACCAACGCTTCGTCAGGTATATGAACAAATGGCCGAACCAAAATGGGTACTTTCTGTTGGTGCTTGCGCAAGTAGCGGAGGAATTTTTGACACGTACAGTGTTTTACAAGGAATTGACAGAATAATTCCAGTAGATGTATATGTGCCGGGATGTCCACCTCGACCGGAGCAAATTATTGAAGGCATTTTGAAAATTCAGGAATTAGCCAAGAATGAATCGTTCCGCAGAAGAAACTCAGATGAGTATAAAAAGTTATTGAATAGTTACGGAATGGAATAAATCGAAAAAATTATGAGTCAGGAATTTTTAAATACACTTACTGAAAAATTGAATTCAATAGCTCCCGGTGCAGTTGAAAGCAGTGATTATTCATTAGATTTCCCTTCTATTACAGTTAAGAAGGAAACCATACACGAAGTGTTAAGTATTTTAAAAAACGATGAAACATTCAATTTCCATTTTTTAACTGACTTAACCGGAATTCAAACAGCCGATGAAAAACAATTAGGCGTTATTTATCATTTACACAACATGCCAAAAAATATTCGTGTTCGAGTAAAAACATTTATGCCTATTGACAAACCGGAAATTCCTACCGCAACTGATTTATGGGATGGAGCCAACTGGATGGAAAGAGAAACATTTGATTTTTACGGAGTACGCTTTAAAGGACATCCCAATTTAAAACGAATTTTAAATGTGGATGAAATGGACATTTTTCCACTCAGAAAAGAATTCCCGTTGGAGGATCAAACGCGTGAAGATAAAAGCGATAAAATGTTCGGAAGATAATTAGTAAGAATCGGAAATAGATTAGAAAAAAATTAAAATGAGCAAAGACAATAATTCAGATACCATTTTTCAAAACGAAGAAAGAGAATTATCTACCCTGAATCTTGGTCCAACGCATCCTGCCACACATGGTATTTTTCAAAACATTCTTAAAATGGATGGTGAAATTATTCATGAGGCAACACCAACCGTAGGATATATACACAGAGCATTTGAAAAATTAGCAGAACGCAGACCGTTTAATCAGATTACTCCAATTACCGATCGTTTAAATTATTGTTCATCGCCAATTAATAATATGGGTTGGGAAATGACTGTTGAAAAATTACTCAAAGTACAGGTTCCTAAAAAAGTAGATTACATGCGTGTGATTATAATGGAATTGGCGCGTATAGCCGACCATTTAATCTGTAATTCAGTTATAGGAGTTGATACCGGAGCTATGACCGGCTTCTTATATATTTTTCAGTGGCGGGAAAAAATTTACGATATCTATGAAAGTATTTGTGGAGCTCGCTTAACTACAAACATAGGTCGTATTGGTGGATTTGAAAAAGATTGGAAACCGGAAACCTGGAAAATGATTCATGAGTTTGTCGATGGCTATCCTAAAGCTTTAACTGAATTCTCAAATTTATTAGAGCGTAATAGAATATTTATGGACCGCACGGTAAACTGCGGACCGATATCTGCTGAAAGAGCGCTTGCTTACAGTTTTACCGGCCCCAATTTGAGAGCTGCAGGTGTAGATTATGATGTTCGTGTAATGAATCCATATTCTTCCTATCAGGATTTTAAATTCGATATTCCGGTTGGAATTAGTGGAGATACATACGACCGTTTTATGGTTCGTCAATTCGAAATGTGGAATTCTTTGGAAATTATTCGTCAGGCCATAAAAAATATGCCCAAAGACGAACCTTGTCATGCAAATGTGCCCGAGTTTTTCCTACCACCAAAAGAAGAAGTTTACAATAACATGGAAGCGCTTATCTATCATTTCAAAATTGTAATGGGAGAAACGGATATTCCTAAAGGAGAAGTTTATCATGCAGTGGAAGGCGGAAATGGAGAATTAGGTTTTTATTTGGTTAGTGATGGTGGCAGAACGCCGTTCCGCTTACATTTCAGAAGACCTTGTTTTATTTATTATCAAGCTTATCCTGAAATGATAAAAGGAAGTATGTTAAGTGATGCAATTATTACTATGAGTAGCATGAATGTAATTGCCGGAGAATTGGATGCGTAAAATAATGAGATTATAAAAATTGGATATGGGATCACAAGTACACGGAACGCAAACGTTTGATAAAAAGAAAAGGGACGAAATAAAATTCAATGATACAGCAATGGCTGTAGTGAATAAAATTATTTCGAATTACCCGGAAGGAAAACAAAAATCTGCTTTACTGCCTGTATTGCACATTGCTCAGGCGGAATTTGGCGGTTGGTTAAGTCCTGAAGTAATGGATTATGTGGCCTCCATTTTAAAAATTAAACCCATTGAAGTTTTTGAAGTGGCCTCTTTCTACACCATGTATAATTTAAAACCTGTAGGCAAGTGCGTGATCGAAGTTTGCCAAACTTCATCGTGTTGGTTGAATGGCGCTGATGATATTGTAAAGCACATAGAAAAAAAATTAAATATAAAAGTGGGAGAAACTTCAAAGGATGGCATGTTTACTTTAAAAACAGCTGAGTGTTTAGGTTCTTGTGGAACTGCTCCTATGATGCAAATTGGCGCAAGCTATCATGAAAATCTTACTTATTCCAAAGTGGATAATTTGCTTGAAAAATATAAATCAGAAGGCAAACAAAGAAATTATACCGATCACGATTATAACAACACATTGTAATGGGCAAAAAATTATTAATACATAACGATCATATACCAAACATTCACACTTTAGCTGTTTATAAAGAGAATGGCGGATATGCATCTGTAGAAAAAGCATTAAAGCACATGACCCCTGATCAGGTAACGGATGAGGTAAAAAAATCCGGCTTGCGGGGTAGGGGTGGTGCTGGATTTCCAACCGGATTAAAATGGAGTTTTTTGGCTAAGCCGGAAGGCGTTCCTCGTTATTTGGTTTGCAATGCCGATGAGTCGGAGCCGGGGACCTTCAAAGACCGTTATCTGATGGAAAAAATTCCACATGCATTGATTGAGGGAATGATTACTTCATCATATGCTTTGGGTGCTGCACGATCATATATTTATATCAGAGGCGAATATTTTTATGTGGCTAGAATTTTAGAGACCGCAATTGAAGAAGCATATGCCGCAGGATTTTTAGGAAAAAATATTTTAGGAACAAATTACTCGCTTGAACTTTCAGTACAAGTTGGAGGAGGAGCATATATTTGCGGAGAAGAAACTGCCTTGTTAGAATCATTAGAAGGAAAAAGAGGTAATCCACGTATTAAACCACCCTTTCCTGCTGTGGCCGGATTATGGGGTTGTCCAACAGTAGTAAATAATGTGGAAACCATTGCTGCTGTTTGTCCAATTGTAATGATGGGCGGAGAAGAATATGCAAAAATTGGTATTGGCAAATCAACAGGAACTAAATTGATTTCTGCTTCTGGCCACATCAATAAACCGGGCGTGTATGAAATTGAATTGGGCGTACCGGTGGAAGAATTTATTTATAGTGAAGAGTATTGCGGTGGAATACGCAACGGAAAAAAATTAAAAGCAGTAGTTGCAGGGGGTTCATCTGTTCCTATTTTACCCACCGAATTAATTTTAAAAACTGCCAAAGGCGAACCTCGTTTAATGACCTATGAAAGTTTGGCCGATGGAGGATTCCAAACCGGTACCATGTTAGGTTCAGGTGGATTTATAGTAATGGATGAAGATACCAGCATCGTAAAAAACTTATTTACATTTGCTCGCTTTTATCATCACGAATCCTGCGGTCAGTGTTCGCCTTGCCGAGAAGGTACAGGTTGGATGGAAAAAATATTGAAGAAGTTTTTAAATGGCACAGCTACTGAAAGTGATGTTGAATTACTTTGGGATATACAAAGCAAAATTGAAGGAAAAACAATTTGCCCATTGGGAGAGGCAGCGGCATGGCCTGTTGCTGCAGCCATTCGTCATTTTAAACACGAGTTTATCGAAATCGCAAAAAGCAAAAAGTTTGTAGATGTTAGTCATTATAATAGATTAAATAAAGCGAGTGTTTAAGTGTAGAATTTAAAATTTGAACGAACGAAAAAGAATTTAAAATGAAAGTAACAATAGATGGTATAGAAATTGATGTTCCTAAGGGAACAACTATACTTCAAGCCGCCCGAATGATTGGCCCTGAAGTTGCACCTCCAACCATGTGCTATTATTCAAAATTAAAAACTAGCGGTGGCTATTGCCGAACTTGTATTGTAAAAGTTACACAAGGTAGTTCTGCTAATCCAAATCCTATGCCTAAACCCGTGGCAAGTTGTCGTACGGAAGTAATGGATGGAATGGTAGTAGAAAATGTTACTAATCCTGATATTTTAGAGGCAAGAAAAGGAGTGGTAGAATTTTTATTAATTAATCATCCGCTTGATTGTCCGGTGTGTGACCAAGCCGGAGAATGTAAGTTACAGGATTTAGGTTACGAACACGGTTCTGCTAAAACACGTTTTGAATTTAAACGTCGCGAATACGAAATGATTGATATCGGTGATAAAATTAAACTGCACATGAATCGTTGCATTTTATGTTATCGTTGCGTTAAAACGGCCGAACAATTTACAGATGGAAGAGTTCATGGTGTCGTACACAGAGGAGATGCGGCAGAAATTTCTACTTACATCGAAAAATTTATTACCAATGATTTTTCCGGAAATGTGATTGATGTTTGTCCGGTTGGTGCATTAACTGATAAAACTTTCCGTTTCAAACAAAGGGTTTGGTTTACTAAACCTATGGATGCACATCGTGATTGTCCAACTTGCTCAGGAAAAGTTAGATTATGGCTAAAAGGTGAAGATGTTGCTCGGGTAACGTCTCGCAAAGATCAGTGGGATGAGGTGAAAGATACGGATGATGGAAAACCGGGATTTATTTGTAATTCATGTCGCTACGATCACAAGAAAAAAAGTGATTGGGTAATCGAAGGTCCAACGCACATCGACAGACACTCGGTTATTTCACAGGGCCATTACGAGCACTTAAACGAATTAAAAACAAAAATACTTAAGCAACAAAAAGCATTAGGCTTTATTCCTTTTGATAAAAGACCGTAATATATGATAGCATTTGTAATTTATAAATTTATTGTTTGTGTGGTGGTATTTGGCCTTTCATTAGGCGTTGCCGCATATTCCACTTGGTGGGAACGCAAGCTTTCTGCCTTATTGCAAGATCGTGTGGGGCCAAACCGCGCTGGTCCAATGGGTTTATTACAACCTTTAGCGGATGGCGGTAAAATGTTTTTTAAAGAAGAAATTATTCCAAACGTGAGTAATAAGTTTTTATTTATACTCGGGCCAAGTATGTTTATGGTAACTGCATTACTTACCGGAGCAGTTATTCCCTGGGGAAAATCATTCACTTCAGAGGCCGGTGTTACTTATTCATTTCAGATTACAGACATCAATATCGGCGTATTATATTTATTAGGCGTGGTTTCTATTGGAGTATATGGCATTATGATTGGCGGATGGGCATCTAATAATAAATATGCTTTATTAGGTGCAATCAGAGCTTCATCGCAAATGATTAGTTATGAAATTGCCATGGGCATTTCAGTAATAGCTTTAATCATTACTGCCGGTGGAACTTTAAGTTTGGCGGAAATTGTAGAACAACAGGACGCCGGATACGCAAACGTAGTGTGGCAACCTTTAGGATTTTTAATCTTTTTTATCTGCGCCTTAGCAGAAACCAATCGAGCCCCTTTTGATTTACCGGAATGTGAAAGTGAATTGGTGGGTGGATTTCATACCGAGTATTCTTCTATGAAACTAGGATTATTTTTATTTGCCGAATACATTAATATGTTTGTTTCTTCAGCGGTAATGGCGGCCTTTTATTTTGGAGGATATAATTTTCCTTTTGCCTCGGAATTATATAGTGCTTTGGGCTTGCAAGAAGGATCATGGTTAATTACCTTAATCGGATTTGGAGCCTTCTTTACAAAAATATGCATTTTCATTTCCGTATTTATGTGGATAAGATGGACACTTCCGCGTTTCAGATATGATCAATTGATGAATTTGGGATGGAAAGTTTTATTACCGCTTTCACTTTTAAATTTAGGAATAACTGTGATTGTAGAATATTTCAGAGGGCACATCACTTTTTAAAAATTAAAGAATTAGTTATATCAAAATAAAAAACTAAAAATGCAATTAACCAATAGAAGTAAGGTAGTTTCAAATAAAACTCAAACAGCAATGGAGAAATTATATCTTCCTGCCATTGCAAAGGGAATGTTGATTACTGCAAGTCATTTATTTAAACGTCGCGCTACGGTTATGTATCCGGAGGAGATTAGAACTATGGCTCCTGTGTATCGTGGCACACACGTTTTGAAACGTGATGAAAACGGTGCGGAGCGTTGTACGGCTTGCGGATTATGTGCGTTAGCTTGTCCGGCTGAAGCGATTACCATGGAAAGTGCAGAACGTAAAAAAGGAGAAGAAGGATTATACAGAGAAGAGAAATATGCGCGTACGTATGAAATAAACATGTTGCGCTGTATTTTCTGCGGCTTATGCGAAGAAGCTTGTCCGAAAGAAGCAATATTTTTAACTGACCGTATGGTGGATGCTGAATATGAGCGGGAAGATTTTATTTATGGGAAAAATAAATTAGTAGAGAAAACCGATAAACGAATTGATGTGAGTAAACGTCAGACTCCAGAGGTAGCGGCATTTAAAAAAATCCCGGGCCTAAAACACAATTCAATGTGGGAAGGAAAACAAATTAATAAAGGAAAACATTAATAGTAGCATATGTTAGGTTATACAATTACACAATGGTTATTTGGAATACTTTCCTTTTTGGCAATTATGTTTGCCTTAATGGTAGTTTTTAGCCGAAATCCGGTGAATTCAGTTTTGTATCTGGTTCTTACATTTTTTTGTATTGCCGGACATTATATTTTAATGAATGCGCAATTTTTAGCTATAGTTCACATCGTAGTTTATGCAGGAGCCATTATGGTTTTATTCCTTTTCGTAATCATGCTCATGAATTTAAACAAAGATACAGAACCTCAAAAAACCGGATTGTCTAAAATTATTGCAGCTGTTGCAGGGGGCTTAATGCTTTTTGTGATGGTTGGAAGTTTGAAAGGAGCTGAGCAACTGAATTTATATACGTATGGTTCTTCCCAAATAGGTACCGTTAAAAATCTAGGAAAAGTTTTATTTAGCGAATTTTTATTCCCGTTCGAAGTAGCGTCCATTTTATTACTGGCTGCAATGGTTGGGGCAATTATGATTGGTAAAAAAGAAATACGCTGAATTTAGATTGAAGAATTTAGAATTATGAATAAGAATGATTTGATAAATAGGACTAAAAAATTTGCAATTGAAACCATTCAATTTGTTAATACCTTACCTAAATCTAAATCAAATGATGTGGTTACATATCAAATATTGAAATCTGCGACTTCAGTTGCAGCAAATTATAGAGCATCATTGAGAGGAAGATCAAAAGCCGAATTCATTTCAAAATTAAATATTGTTTTAGAGGAAGCTGATGAATCAATGTTTTGGTTTGAATTAATTGATGCGACTAATGACAATATTGATAAAAACAAATTAAAAAATTTGCATAAGGAAAGTGATGAGTTATCGGCAATATTTACATCTTCAATAAAAACAGCTAGAAAAAATCTAACTTCTAAAAACTAAAATCTGATATGATAAACAGTATATCCATAAATTATTATTTGCTGTTAAGCGCAGTGTTATTTATAATAGGTGCCGTTGGTGTAATGGCTCGCCGTAACTCCATTATTATTTTTATGTGTATTGAATTAATGCTTAATGCAGTTAATTTATTACTGGTAGCATTTAGTACTTTGCACGGAGATGCAAAGGGGCAAGTTTTTGTATTTTTTATTATGGCGGTTGCGGCAGCTGAAGTGGCCGTTGGATTGGCAATTCTTAGCATGATTTATAGGAACGTGAAGAGTATTGACACAAATCTCCTAAGTAATTTAAAAAATTAATTTTTGATATTAAGTAAAATATTATGATAAAATTAGTCGGACTAGTACCATTATTTCCTTTGATTGGTTTTTTAATCAACGGATTTTTTGGCAAGAAAATAAGTAAATCGCTAAGCGGTAGTATAGCTTCTATTAGTGTACTCGCATCATTTGTGCTTTCTATTTTAATTTTCATGGAACTAAATGGCTCTGCCGAAAAATCTCATGTTATCAATCTTTTTTCATGGATTAGTTCAGGCTCTTTAAATATTCCTTTTGAATTTTTAGTTGATCCGCTTTCTTCTTGGTTTTTACTTATTATCACCGGAATTGGTTTTTTAATTCATATTTATTCTATTGGTTATATGCACGATGATGAGGGATTCTCCCGCTTCTTCACGTATTTAAACCTATTTGTGTTTTTCATGCTCCTGTTGGTTTTAGGAAATAATTATTTAATCATGTTTATTGGTTGGGAAGGGGTTGGTCTTTGCTCTTATTTACTCATTGGGTTTTGGTTTAAAAATACAGCCTATAATAATGCAGCAAGAAAAGCATTTGTGATGAACCGCATAGGAGATTTAGGTTTTCTATTGGGAATCATTTTAATTTTTGTTACTTATGGAAGTATTTCTTATGGGGAGGTTTTTGCAAAAGCAGGTACAGTAAATACTTCGGTGGTTACCACCATAGCCTTATTATTATTTATTGGCGCAATGGGAAAATCAGCCCAATTGCCATTATACACCTGGTTGCCTGATGCTATGGCGGGTCCAACTCCTGTATCCGCTTTAATACATGCGGCCACTATGGTTACTGCCGGTATTTTTATGGTTACCCGCTCAAATATATTTTACTCCATTTCGGATACTGCAGCCATGGTTGTTGCCGTTGTAGGAGCAGCTACCGGGTTATTTGCTGCTACTATTGGTTTATTGCAAAACGACATTAAAAAAATATTAGCATACTCAACCGTTTCTCAATTGGGATTAATGTTTTTGGCTTTGGGTGTTGGCGCATACAGCTCAGCTGTATTCCACGTTACAACTCACGCATTTTTTAAGGCGCTTCTTTTCTTAGGAGCAGGTTCTGTTATACATGCCATGGGTGGTGAACAGGATATCAGAAAAATGGGCGGCTTAAAGGGTCATATTAAAATTACATTTCTAACTATGCTCATTGGTTCTATTGCCATAAGTGGTATTCCTCCATTCAGTGGTTTTTTTAGTAAAGATGAGTTGTTAGCGCATGTGTATGAACATAACAAAGTACTATGGATTATAGGAACAATCACTTCTATGCTTACTGCTTTTTACATGTTCAGAATGATGTTTATCACTTTCTTTGGAAAGTTTAGAGGAACTCACGAACAAGAACATCATCTTCACGAATCGCCATCAACTATGACAATCCCTTTAATTGTGTTAGCAATATTGTCGGTATTAGGCGGACTGTTAGGATTGCCTGAATTTTGGGGAATGCCAAATTGGATGCATCACCATTTGGATGAGATTATTTTACGCAAAAACCCAAGCATTATGCACCATGATACAGAATGGATGCTTATGGGTATTGCGGTGGCAGGTGCTTTAGCAATTATTTATTTTGCCTATAATATGTTTATTAAGTCCGGAGTACTTCCGGTTCAAAAAGAAGAACAACTTAAACCTTGGCAAAGGCTGATTTATAATAAGTATAAAGTAGATGAAATTTACGATGCGCTTATCCGTAAGCCTTTGGATATATTATCCGAAGTGTTTCATAAATTTATTGATTTAGCCATGATTGATGGAATTGTGAATGGCGTAGGGGCGGCGGTAAGAGGACTTGGATCCGGCATACGATTACTACAACAAGGTAACATTGGTTTTTATGTTGTAGGCATGGTGCTTGGTGTTGTTTGTATAATATTATTAACCTTTTTAATTTAATTTCTGAATAGATTATGCTTACACTTACATTAATAGGATTTCCACTACTGGCAGCTTTGTTGGTATTCTTTTTAAAAGGAAATTCAGCCAGAAATGCAGCGCTTGGATTTTCTATAATAGAATTTCTATTATCCATTGCTGCATATTTTTGTCATAAAGGTGATCCGGATTGCCCGATGCTTTCTGCTAATTATGCCTGGGTAGCTTCATTGGGCATTCACTTCTCCGTTGGGATAGATAGTTTGAGCTTGCTGATGGTTTTGTTAACTGCTTTTTTAGTTCCACTAATCATTCTTTCTTCATTTAGAAACGAATATTCAAATCAATCTTCATTTTACGGATTGATTTTAATTATGCAAATGGCATTGGTTGGCGTTTTTGTTGCAAATGATGGTTTTCTATTTTATGTATTCTGGGAACTTGCATTAATTCCAATTTATTTTATTTGTTTATTATGGGGAGGAGAGAATCGAGGTGCTGTCACCTTTAAATTTTTTGTGTATACATTATTGGGTTCCTTGTTCATGCTAATCGGATTAATTTATTTATACAATCACACCGGAGCTGATGGATCAAAATCGTGGGCAATTCAGGAATTGTATGAAGCCGGAAAATCACTGGGGGATAAACAACAAGGTATTGTATTCTGGTTAATATTTATTGCATTTGCTATTAAAATGCCAATTTTCCCTTTTCATACCTGGCAACCCAATACCTATGTGAACGCACCTACACAAGGTACCATGTTATTGTCCGGTATTATGTTAAAGATGGGAACTTTTGGAGCCATCAAATGGTTATTGCCAATTGTACCAATGGGGTTAGAACAGTGGGGCGGAACAGCCATGTTGCTTTCAGTAATTGGTGTGGTGTATGCTTCGTGTATTGCCATTGTGCAAAAGGACTTCAAACGTTTAATTGCTTATTCTTCTATTGCTCACGTGGGATTAATTTCCGCCGGAATATTATCACTTAACCAACAAGGCTTACAAGGCGCGGTAATTCAAATGTTAGCACACGGCGTAAATGTGGTTGGCTTGTTTTTAATAGCGGATATATTATTGCGACATACCGGTACCCGCGAAATTGATAAATTAGGAGGTATTCGTAGTATGAATGGAAACTTCTCAGTGCTATTTTTAATTGTTTTATTGGGTGCTGTAGCTTTACCGTTAACGAATGGATTTGTTGGTGAATTTTTATTAATAAATGGCGTGTATCAGTTTAGTGCCACAATGGCGCGTTTGCAGGATTGAGTGTAATATTAGGCGCAGTTTATATGCTCAGAAGTTATCAGGGCATTATGCTGGGAGAAAAGAAAGATTCACATATTGCATTCGGATCTCTAGCATCCACTGATAAAATTGTATTAAGTATAATTTGTATTGTGATTATTGTTTTTGGAGTTTATCCTAAACCTTTAAACGATTTGGCCGAAGAAGGAATTAAAATGATTATGTTATCATTAAAATAAATTTGAAATTAAAAAGTGAGATTATAATATTATGAAATGAAGCATAAAATTTAACATTATACGCACCGATAATGAATAAATTTTATGCGGCATTCCATGTAACCTTTAAAAACTTATAAAATAAATACACATGAAAGGAATGTTAATCATAAGCGGACTAGGGATTGTTGCCATGCTGGCAGAAATATTCCGCTTTAAAAAACTTTTATTACCACTTGTGTTATTGGGTATTGTAGCTGCATATGCATTCAATTTTATGGAATGGAATCAGCCTTGCAGTATTTCTTATTTTGATAACATGATAGGTTTTGATAAAATTGCACTGGCTTTTTCCGGAATTATTTTAGCAACAGCATTTTTATGGTTTATTCTGGCCAATGATTATTTCTCCAACGAAAATACAATTGTTGATCACGTGGCACTTGTTTTGTTTGCCTTAACGGGAGCGTTGATGTTGACGTCGTTTAAAAACATGACTACTTTATTTTTAGGAATAGAAATCATGAGTATTCCTATGTACGTTTTAGCATCCAGCGCAAAAAATAGTTTATATAGCAATGAAGCCGGATTTAAATATTTAATCATGGGTTCTTTCGCCAGTGGATTTTTATTGTTTGGTATAGCTTTAATTTATGGCGCTACCGGCACTTTTGACATGAGCGCCATTCAACAGTATATTGCTAATCATTCAGGTGATATGCCCATGTTTTTTTATGTAGGTGTGATGTTAATGTTGGTGGCCATGTGTTTTAAAGTTTCTGCCGCTCCATTTCATTTCTGGGCCCCGGATGTTTATCAAGGTTCTCCAACGTTAATAACCGCGTTGATGAGTACTGTAGTAAAAACCGCAGCCTTTGCCGCATTTCTTCGTTTGTTTATGATAGGATTTGCGGGAGTAAGTCCTATATGGACCGGAACACTTGCTTCTGTTGTGGCTTTATCTTTAATTATCGCCAATTTTAGCGCAGCCATGCAAAATAACGTAAAGCGTATGTTGGCTTACTCAAGTATTAGTCATGCTGCATTTATGTTGATGGTTATTTTAGCCAATGTAAGAAGCAATTTATCGATTGATGCTATTTTATATTACTCATTTGCTTATTCAATTGGATCCATTGCGGCTTTCGGTATTTTGTATAACGTTACGCGCAACGGCAATGAAGATATCTCTGCATTTAACGGTTTAGCAAAAAGAAATCCGGCATTGGCACTTTGTATGAGTGTGGCCATGCTTTCGTTGGCAGGTATACCAATCACTTCCGGTTTCTTTGCAAAGTACTTTGTATTTTCAGCCATGATTGGAACAGGATATAAGTGGTTATTGATTTTAGCGGTTTTAACTTCCGCAGTTGGCGCTTATTATTATTTAAAAGTAATTATTGCCATGTATTTTAAAAATCAGGAAACGGAAGAGTCCATTGAAATTAAACCTTCTAACTCCTTTGTGATTGTGATAGCCTCTATCGTTATTATTGCAATTGGGGTTGTTCCCGGATTAATTGCCGATATGTTTAAGTTTTAAACTCAAGAAAACGAAAGTTTTTGATTGGAAGAATTTTTTAGAACGCCTGTGCACTACCCACTAATCTTCCTCGCAGTAAAGTGGGGGTAAAATACTAATTTTCAAATCTTCTAGTTTATTGAACCATATTTTCACTTCGAGTAGTCCCCCATTTAGCGGGACGTATCGAGAAGTGATTCTTCGAAGCAGTTCTCGATACACTTCATTTCATTTCGCTACTCGAACTGACAATAAATTGTTTTGCTATTAATCATAGCAATATTTTAATTCAGAATACTTTACTTTTGTATTATGATTCAATTTCAAAAAAGAAGAAGCTTGAATATTAATTTTTAATAAAACTGTTTTCAGTAGACTTGCCGAATTCATCTACCACCCGAACAATATATCTTCCATTAGGAAATTGTTCCAGGTTAATTTTTAAAGCTGCACCGGGAATAGAATTCTCTTCTAATTTATTGAATACACGTTTTCCGTTTTGATCAAATACTTGTATAAACAATTGATTACTAGAAAAAGATTTTGGCACAAATAATTCTAAATTGTGTTGCGGGGTTAGGTTGTACTTTTAATTTAGTGCTTAATCCTTTCACAATGTTTACCATTTTAGTTTGCGTGAATTTAGCATCTGAGTGCCCAATGTCATATAATTTTAATTTATAGTAAACTTGTCCGTAATCTCCCGGATTTAAATCCAGGGCAGAATATTTTTTTAATGTATTTGAATTACCTGCCGCTTTTATTTTTTCAATAGATGTAAAATTAAAGCCATCAACACTTCTTTCAATTTCAAAATAATCGCTGTTCATTTCGGAACTCGTGGCCCAATTCAATTCCACATTTGTCCCGTTATAGTGCGCATTAAATTCCAAAAGTTCTATGGGTAAAATAAAACAGTTTACAGTTATGGGTGTTGTGTTAGCCGCGCAATCAGAACCTTTAACCATGTCTACGCCTAAATTATATGTTCCGGGACTATTGTAAACGATAGTGTATGATGCTCCTCCGGCGCAAAACGTTTGCAGATCCTGCACCTCCGTATGTAGAACCGTTTGCAGAACCGGATAATGCACCTCCGCCTGTAACAACACCACCTGGAAAAGTCCATTGATAATTTTCTGGCCCACCACCGTAATTATTTCCAACATCCGAGCAAGCAGTAACGGTTACCGGACAAGGAGAACCACTCGGAGGATTCATTTGAACGTTAATAGCGGGTAAGGGGAGTGTGGCAGATTGTGTAGTTATAGCAACGACGTTTGTTGCAGTGTTTCCACATTGATCTGTAATTGTACAAGTGTAATTAGTTAGTTGTGTTTGGAGGCGGGCATACATTTATAGAATTACCAGCGATTGCGCCCGGATTCCATACATATGAGTAAGCTGGTACACCATAATTTCCAGTTGCAGATAATACTGTGCAAAAACCTGAGCAAAATGTTGTTCCGGAAGACGAATTTGGAACAGGTGGTTGTTCTACGGTTAATCCTTGCACGGTAACTATCCAAGAATTATTTAATGTATAATATCTTGTAGTTCCGCAGACTCCATCATTTTGAGCACAATTAATATTTTTTACCTGGAATGGAACGACAGTTGGGTTGCAGGAAGGAAGATAACATGTTGCCAAGTTAGGAACCGACAAATTAGTTGTGTTACAAGTTCCGGATGCAATTGTGTTGCAACTCCACCAGCTATTGGTGTTTGTGGGGTTTTCTCCACATGGACCAACCATTCTAAAGCCCGCACTTTGCATTGGATTTCCTAATGTGGCAATATATACCATTGACCACAATACATTAGTAATTTGCCCACCTCCCGGAAAGGTTACATTTAAAGTCCCTCCTAAACACCATGTGGATGAATTCCCGCAAAAACCATTCCCTGGATTATAGTTTGTAAATCCGATATTTCCGGCGGACCAAGTATTTATTTCCGGATATCAATGGATCAACGGTTACCGGATATGAAGTGTTAATGTCCATGACCAACTCGCCTTAACCATCACTTGCAAAAATAAGTGTTGCCCAGATATTTTATTCTATAAGCAGTTAAATGGGATGAGGCTTTTGTTCATTACTGTCATATACTAAGGGTTCCCAATTCTACCAACTTCAAGACCGTTAGACATATTTATAATAATTAATTCTCCATTCCAATAACCAATAAGGGATAAACACCCCCCCTCTAAAGTATCTTTAAATATCTTATATCCTATAGGTAATGTAATTTCTCTTCCAAAAGGCAAGCCAACCTAAAAATTCGGCAAATTTGGCGAAGCGTTTAAAATGTAATTTGTTTTTACACTTCCTCTGTCAAACAATATAGTTCTATCTGTTCCCTGCCAATACCGGTAGTTTTTGCCCCCGTCTTCACCAATAGTAGTTGGAGGCTAAGTTTCCATTACCAAAAATAATATTTTCACTATTATTAATTACATGATAAACTTTATTGTTTTTGTTAAATATCAATTCAAATTGACTTAATAGAATTGAAGTATTACCATTTATGGAATTATAAGATGTGGGCATTTGCTGATTAGGAGCATAATATTTGTTGGCTGTGAACGGATGAGTTTTAGTCGGCATCAATAGATTGAGTGATTATTAGTATTCTTGAAAGGAAGTGGGCAAAACCTTTTTGAACAAAAAAGTTGGAGCCATTGCTTCCGTTTTTAATAAAATATCGGCTACTGTCCCGTTCAGCGATCAATTAATTCAATACAATCACTGCATTGGGTGTTGTAAGGATTAATGCCATATTCAGGATGTGATTTAAATGCTTCTTGAGTTTTCAGGTCTAATTACTGCTTACTGATAGGAGACGGACTGGGGCTAAAGAAGTGTAGTTCTCGAAAGCGGTTTTTAGGTTGCATACCAATTTCGCTAACACTCGTTTGTGCAAAATGGTATTAATACACAAACAGTATAAAAGGATAAAATATTTTAATCTTAATAAAATTCATGTGATTTGGACTATTAAAGTTACAAAGTCGCGTGGATAAGTTGATAATTTAGTTAGGATTGTAGGCAGATTAGCATCTAAAAAATCTAAAAATACAAGTAGATTTTTAATTAATCAAAATAAGCAAGAAGGAGGAAAGTTTATTAAAATGGAATTAGCTCTTCTGTTAAACAATTTTTCATTGGAGTGAACTCTCTTATTGTCTGATTAAATATCAGCATCCCCTTGAGGAAATACAATTGATTTTTAGATAAATAATTCAACAGTTTACCATCCAAAAGTCAACATGAGTGAGCTAAAATAAATTAAAACCTATTATTTCTAAGGGAATATCTTACAAATGTTAAAAAAAATTAATGCTTGAAATTGCTTTAGGAATATTTATGAATTTAAATTATTGCTTGGAATTTTATGCCGAAGGAACAAAATTGACCCGGAATCTCTTATTTCTAAAACTCTGCAGAAATTAGCAAGGCTCCTTATGTTTCCTTAGTAAAATAGGAGCAATTTATTATTTGCGCTAGTCCGGAGTTGTTTTTTAAAAGAAGGACTCCAACTTTTTACAAAACCCATAAGGAACCATACGAAAGGAGAACGCCGGAAGAAGACGAACAATTAAAAAAGAAATTATTTGAGAACAAAGAAAAGGACCGAGAATGTAATGGCCGTGGATGTGGCCCGGAATGATTTATCGGTAATTGCAAAACGGGGAAGTGTAAACGTAAAATAAATTATATAATATGGAAAGTTTTGAAACAAATGCATCAAATGGTAAGCACGGTGCAGTGTGCTCAAAGAAAATGCTGATTTTGATACCATTATCGAGGCCACATTTCCGATGGCCAGTATGACAGGAGCTCCTAAAATAAGCGCTATGAATTTTATTGAACACTTTGAAAAATTTGCAAGAAGGTATTATTCCGGGGCAATGGGTTTGATAGAAGAAAATGGGGATTTTTGATTGTGTGTAATTATCCGAAGTATTTTTTATAATCCAAAACAAATCGTTTGTCTATTGCGGTAAACGGTGCCATAACGTACCTGGGCGACCGGAGCAAGAATATAAAGAATGTTTATTAAAAGCAGGAAAACTTTATTAAGAAGCTTTGAATGCGGAGATAAATTAATCTTTAATAAATATCACTGTTTATTTATCATCTGCGTCAATTTTATTAATGTAATGATTGGTTGGTAGAAATGAATTTTGAATTCGTTTGGCGTATTGAATGCTGTGTTATTTCCAATTGTTTTTCTTCTATTTTATTTTCTGAATTTGAGTCTCTTTTCTTTTAATTCGATTATGCGTTTTGTTTTTAATTACATTAATGATTAACCATAAATAAAACCAAATACACCAATAAGGTAATACCCCGAACAAAGCATACTTTTGTGTTTTTCATTTTCTAATTTTAGCTCGGGCAACCTTTTTCTTCTACAATGATTAAACTATCAGCAGCTGCTTTTTTGGAAATTCGTATTTTACCTGGGCTTTAAAGTTTGATTTTCTGAAATCTAAATTTCGAATGCTATCTCTTGTATAAACATAAATTTCTTGAAATTTTAGGGCCTGACCTGTTTTTCCCAATTCTTTATAGGAACATTACTATGAAGAAATACTTTTAATGTATTTAAAAAACCACTATTCTTTTGTATCTCATAAGCTAATTCTCCATTTCTGTCGATTTATGATAACTTTTTGTACAGAAATAGTAATAACAAAATATTGTTCATGGCTACAATTATTCCGTTTTTATCATCCAACTCTTTACTAATATGTAGTGATTGCAAAACAAGCCAAAGCTTTTTCTCTTTTTCGGGTAGTGTAAAATAGCACCGTATCAATTATGTCTTTTTCTCCCGAATCCAAATATATCATGCCTATATTATTGAGGGTATAACTCATTTGTCTTTTATCCCCTAACTTTTTACGAATACTTAAACTACGATTATGGCACTCCAAAGTAACATGTTTTCTTTTCTGTCGGCATAAGTGCGCCAATGTTGTTTAAAGAGTTTGCTGGATAAGCCAAATCACCAATTTCTTCTTGAATTTTTAAACTACGCAAATAATATTTCTAATGCTTTATCTTTATCCCTTGATCACTGTAAAGTACACCTATGTTAATCAGAGATATATGTGTTTTTCTTAAGCCCTAATTCTTCTCTAATTTTTAAAGCACTTAAATAATGTTCTAAGGCTTTGGATATATTTCCTTAATTCTATTCAAATATCGCCCCATGTTGTTATGAAATTGGATATTCCATCCTTATTATTTATTTGAATACGTAATAGCAAACTTTGATTGTATAGCTCAGAAGCGCTTCCATTTAATTGGCCGTTGAGACCGTGTAAATAACCTTCATTTCCAAGCGCATCAGCTAGGCATTTAGTGTGAAAGTTAAAATTTTGATTATTTAATTCTTTTAATTTTTTAGTGCAAGAGATTTTTGCTTGTTTGTTATGTGAAGGCCAAAACTCCTCATCATTAGCCAATTCAGCCAAAGAACCCTAAGAGGCTTTGTTTTGATTGAATCGTTAGTCATTGTTTTCAATATATTTTTAAGTGAATCCAATTTCTGGCCGTAAGGAATTAAAAAGGGCCATTAGAAATAATAGAAAAATATGTCTTTTAAAACATATTGCAGGAATTTAAGAATGAAGTTTGACAAAACAAATGATGATGGGAAATACAGAAAAATGCGGCGGGGTTAAAGATAATTAAGTTTTACTTTAATTCTTTATCGCATCCTTATAAATCTCTATATCTCTTACGAGATTCAACTACATAAATACTGCCGGGGTATTTGGTGAAGCACATCCTGATAAGCCGGTTTGGCTTTTCTTGATCGAGCAAATTTCTTTCATACAATTCAGCCAATTTAAATTGAGCGTCATCCCCATACAGTTCATTCGGAAAGTATTCTAAATATTTTTATACATGCTTTCCGCCTCCGTGTTTACCTGTTGATTTAAAGATCTGCACTTTTTTAAAATAAATATCATCTCACCTAAAGTGTGCGTGCAAAATGTTTTATTAATGCTATCTAATGCTAACAAGGCGCATCAAAATTATGTTGCAGTACCATTAATTCGGATAAAGCAAAAATCTGTAAAGGCACAGCATTGGTATCTACACCAATGGCATCGAATAATTAAAGCAAAATCAGGAAGGCATCATTGGCAATTAATTTGCAATTTGCTCCTTTTAAGATATCGGCTTGTTTTTGGCCCATTCAAAATCTCGGCATAAAAAACTCAACTTCGCATTTCTGAATTTACACTCTTGCCCAATGGCCTCGTATTTAAAATCTTTTCAACTTGAGGAATACAATAACAAAGCATCCCAAATTTGCCCAATGATTACATAAATATCGGCTTGTAACATTTTTATATTCTGCTTTGTTACTGCTTCCAATCCGGGTTGTGTAATTATGGTCTCAAAATTTCAATGGCTTGGTCGGCTTTATTTAAATAATAGGCTTGCAGGTTGGCGAGTGTTTTTACAATAAAGGCATTGAGGTGAATTTTCTCCATAAATTTCCTGCGCTTTAATGAGCTTATTTTCTAAAGGCCAATAAATCTTCTTTTTTTTTTAGGTTAGGCAATAGCGGTGAGCCTTGTATTCCACATGTAAAATATCAGCGCGAGCTCCGTCATAAAATAAATTATTGGGACCTTTTTGAATGATGTATTCATAACAACGATAGGCTGCATCCCAGGCTTCATTGGCCGTGCAAATTCGAGCTAAGTCGTAAATGCGACTTACTTCTTCATTTGTTTTATCTAATGCTTTTAGTTTGTACAAATGCGCCGTCAAAATCACTCTGTTGTTTTAAAATAAACACCAAGTTCAATAAAATTAGTTTATCCGGATTTTTGTAATCGTTTTGAAGTTCTTACTTTAGTATTGGGTTTTCATTCCACCTTCTCATCATCATAACCTAAGGAGTTTTGTAAAAAAGTTTGCGCCATCAATATTTCAGTTTCTCTGAATTCAAGCGCATCCAGATGTTGATTAATCATACTCACTAAATCTCCTTTTTTTTTATACACTTCCCTTTTCATAGAAGTAAGGATAATCTTTGGTTTTACCTTATCATATACATTCAATGAATAATCATATAAACCATCTTCAACAAATGCATTGGCTAACATTTGCGCGTATTATTGAATGGATGGAACTTCTTTGATTGCTTTCTCGTAAGCTTCTTTTCTTTTGGGATTTTCTTCGGCTTTATAATGCACGGGCAAGGTAAACGTATAAATACACGTTGTATGGGTTGGCTTTCAGAAATTTTTGGTGATTTTTCGGCTTTAGAAAAATCTTTTAATGTAAACAAACTCCTGATAATAAGAAGGAAAAATACCGTGCTGATTTTTTTTTCGAATAAGTCTTCAAAGTAAATGTTGGCCTTACCATATTCCCGCTGTTCGTAATACTGCGTGGCTAAGGCATATTCATTGCCTATGAACAGGTTTGCGCAAGGCCTAATCTGAAAGAAACAAAAAGTAAAAGTATAAAGCAGTTCTTTAAATATTAGTACATTAAAGATACTTGTAATTTGAATAGATGCCTATAATTTTAAGGGATTTTGTGTTGGCCGAAAAAGAATAAAGTGAGAAGTTTAATTCTGAAAATGCAGGTAAACTTCGTTGCCGTTGTTTTGAAATTCAATTTTATCGGCCAGATTTTCCATTAAAAAACGCCTCTGCCATTTATTTTTCGGGGTTAGCCGGATCGGTAGGGTCAAGGAGGTTAGTGTAATCAAAGCCCGGACCTTCATCTTTTTATTTTTAAAGGTAAGTTCCGCCCATCGTTGACCTCGAAACCAATATGTACTTGTTTTGCGGATCATTTTTATTGCCATGAGACTTAGCGTTGTTTACCGCTTCGGTTACCGCAATTAAATATTACCGTAACTATCTTCATTTACTTTATAAACCTGGCAAACATCATCAATTAAGCGTTCTACCAGTGCAGATTTTTAGGACTAGAACTTATTTTATATTTTCACCTTTGGACGGCACCATTTACGTTATTGAAATAATTATTTACTTTTTCCTTATAAACCAAGGGGTTAAACCCGGAGGTACGGTATTCAGCAACTCCAGTTCTTTTCTTTCAATCTTTATACTCTAAAACTGATAGGGTTGCTTAAATTTTCCATTTTTGCCTCATTACTTTTGCGTTATTCATCCTGTTCCCTTTCCCTCTCAACTTTCTCACTTTCAAGCAGTTTGGTTAAAATTTGTTGTTGGCGCTTCATGGTTTCATTGCTAATCTGGCGATTTACAATGCTCTTTTCAGTTTGTTCCATCATTTCCATCATTTCTCCTCCCGGATTTCCCCCTTATCTTTTAATTTACTCATCATTTCCGCAATTTGTCGGCGTATGGCTTCTTGTTGCATGACCATTTAAGCCAACTGTTAACCTGCTTCCGGGTATCTGTACTGGGTTGAACGTTTTCCTAGCCCACCTTCACAGGTTTTAGGTCCTTTTTATCCCCAGTTTTATCCCTGACTTTACTGCCGTTTTCAAGGGCTTTTAAGTTGTTCTAATTGCTGAGTTAATTGTTCTTGTAATTGACGCATGTTAGGCGTGCCGGGTTTATCGGAAGGTTTTTTACCGACCCCTACCAGCCTTTTGCATTTGCCTTTGCCGGGCATACCCTGCATTTTTGTTGTTGTTTCATTTGCTCTTTCTCATTTTGTTCGAGCGATTCGTTTAAAAATTTCGAGATTATTAACGCAAGTCATGGTTGATTACATCGGTATGGTGAGCTCCACTGGTATTTCTTTCCGCTAATGATTTTACGGTTTATCCATGTTTAAGTTAATGGCATTAATTTACGCGGTTTACAATGGCACTAATTTGCGGGGCTCTTTTACTTTAGAGACCAATAAACTATCTTCAGTTATTTTACTGTCGATCTTTCAGTTTGTTTTGTACTTGCTGGAATTTTAACGTACAATGGATTATCAATTCGGGTTTTAGGTAATTCTTTTACTAATTCTTCTTGAGCATAAGACAGGTTTAATAAGTTTTCAAGAATTTGACGCAGGGCTTCAGCGTTTTCTTCCTGTTGCTGACTCTCTTCTTCTTCCATGGATTTTTCCATGTCTTCCTTCATCTCATTCATTTTTCGCCTGCCTCCTTTTGCGACTTCAATGCATTTCTTTTATTTTCTTCAATGATTCCGAACTCTTTTCTAAGTCTTTACTGATTTCTTCTTTTAGACCTATCATTTTTGGGAAGCGACATGGGTACCTCCAATTCACTGTTTTCTTCTCTATATCTTTTAATTCTTCTTTTAATTTATCAAATTCTTTATTTATGGCATCTTGTTTCTTTTCTAACTCTTTTGACTTTTCTTCGTTTTTGTTTTCTTTTTATCCTGGGACGCTTGTTCAGTTTCTTTACCTAGTTCATTTCTTTGTTTTTAACTCGTCGGGTTTATCAATAGCAGTTTGCATTTTTGTTGCGCTTCCGATTGTTTAAAGGCTTCCAAATTTCGTCGAGTTCTTTTTCAATATCTTCATTAGTTGAATTTGAGTTCGTAATTTTGTTGAATTTCATTTCTATCCATTTTTCCATCAACTTATTTAGCAACTCATCAAAGATTTTTCATTTTCCGGAGTCATTACATTTTCAAACAATTCCTCTAGCTGTTTCTGTTTCTCTACGTCTTTTCATCGGTTTGCCGAAAACTGATTTTATTGCTGATTATTTAATTGGTTTTGTTGTTTTACTTCATCCACTTTAGTTCTTAACTCATTTGTTTTTAATAAGTTCCTCAATTTTCTTTTTCTCCTCATAGCCCAATTGTTTTTCTCGTTGATTTGTGGCCATTTTCATTTTACATCTTTTGTAATTGCTTGGCTTTTTAATACTTTCTTCTAAATCTTCTTTTATTGCGTTGTTATTTTTAGAGGTAGCTTCGTTTATTTTTACATCTTTGGTTGGGGCTTTAAAAACACATTAACTGTGTTTTGGTGGATTTAGCACCGTTTACTCCATCATTGTCACACCTCAAATAATCTTCTATTTTTATCACTTACGGGGCCCAATTCAAAACGATTAGCATCAAAAAATGATAGTAGGGTTGCGTAATTTGTTTACTATCGATATTAATAGGTTTTGATCGGGAAAGTTCAGTTTTTACCGCTGGAATCGGTGCTGTATTTTTATATTGAAATTCAAGCGAGTAAATCCATAATCATCTTACATGACCGCTGAAATAAACATTACCGGTTTCCCACGAATCTTTTTCTCACTTACTTCAATAATGGGATATTGATCGGGCATTACACGAATGCTGCTAGTTTACCGAATCTATAAAACTTTTTACTTTTTGATTTACGGCTTTTATGCTATACGAACTGCTTTCCATAAATCGTTTACCGTAAGTAAACAAATCCATAGAACTGTGCGCGGTGCTGTATACGCTATCGGCAATACGTAAGATACAAATCATCGAGGTGTTTTTGGTGTTGAAAGTCCAACTACTTTTGTGCCTTGCAGAATTTGTAAATCACCGCCTTGTTAAGTCGCTCGTTATTTTTGCAAGTAAGCCGGATAAATAAGCTGGAGATTAAATTGGCAATAAGGTAGGTTTTGGGAAAGCTTTGAGTTCATATTCTTTAGAATCGAAGCCGGCGGCATTTAAATGAAAAGGCGTATTCATCCCGAAGTTTTTAAAGTAAAATAAAAATTGCTTTTACTTTCTTTCTCCAATTTATATTCAATTCCTTTGATATTGATAGCTAATTCGGCCAGTAACTGATTTCCTTTTACTTCTACATTAAGGGGAAATCTTTAGTTTGAAGCGCTTCCAGTTTTATCATTTAAAAGATTTATTTCGAAAAGTGTTTCTTTTTCGTAATAAGTGGAATAATTAACCAAACGAGCTGTACTTTGGCGATCACTTGTGGCCATAAAATAAAAGTGCGAGGAGAATAATAAAAGCGGAATTATATATTTTAAATATTTTTTATTTTCGGATAAATCTATAGCTGTAGAAAAGGAACGGGCTCTAGTTCTTTAATTTTTTGATTGATTCCGGCGAGTAGCAAGTGTCCGGATCCGTTTAAAAGCTGATTATTTTGAAGTTGCAATACATTAAGCAATTTATCCTGAACGCTGTTAAAGTGTGAACCAATAATGTCGGCCGCCTGATCATTGAAATAATCTTGCCTATTTTATTCAGTTTTAATAAAGGAATGGTAATGTATTTAATAAGCTCCGATACTACAGCGCTGAGAAACCAAAAATAAAATACGGCGCGGGTAACCGAATCAAATTCACCAAATATTCCAACAATACAACGGTTAAAAAAGCCGAAGTAATATCCCACCGGAATAAATGAGGCCTTTTAAGGAGTGATTTTTGTAATACTTGCGTTACAAACTCGTCCAGTTTTCAATTAAAAATTTTGTTGTTGCTGCATTCTAATGGTTAGATGCTTACAAAGCTTAATTTACCTCACATTTCATGTATTAAATACCAGGATGGCTTGGTTCAAATATATAACAAAGGAAAGTTTTCTTGTATGAATAATTGTTAAAGAGGGTGAAATTTGAATAATAAATGGGATGACGCTGGGTCCAGTATTTGTCCGCCTAAGGGCCTTATAGATTTACTACGGCGATGGAGTCGGAATAGGATAAATATAATAAACGCTTACCTATTTCTACACTTTTGCAGCCGGATCCATTAAGGATAGGTTTACAGCCCTCCTCAAACAACTTATGGTTGTAACTACAAATAGATGGATCTTTCTGATAATAAATTAAATAGTCATTTACCCTAAACTTTTGTATATTTTTAATGCGAGTAATTTACTATAGGCGACAAAATATCAAATACGTAAATTCCGGTTTGTGGACAGTTTAAATACAAATAATTATTGTATTCGAGCATAAATTTAGGTTCAATTCGCTTTGCAAAATTTGTTTTAACTTACCGGTTGAGGCTTTTAAAGTTTTCATTAAACCGGGTTAGTTCATTGTTTTGTTTATCAATATTGTCCAAAAACTATTATTGGCACTGGCACAAACCAGCACTCGGTTTGTTCATGTCCCAATGCTTCTAAAGAAAATAATCTCGCTATTGGAAGTTAATTGATTATCTAAAACGATTGTTGAAAATCACGGTAGTATAATAAATTTTAATGCAGTTAACGGCATCTACACTGGTAATGCTTCCTAATTTTAGGTTACTGTATCGATTAAAAGGTACCGTTTTTTAAATACTTTAAGAGTTCATCATCACGTTCACCGCATAGATGTTTCCTAAATTATCGGTAGTAAAATAATTGTGTTTTGTTTTAATGGTGAATACAGGTCCAGCATCGGGCGGAACGAAATTCACGAATAAGAAAAGAGATACAGAGATAGCGCGAATCGTAAAAGAGAATTTGATATTTTTCATCAGAAATTCAATTATAAACTAAAATTTAATTAAAAAACCGGTTGAATTTCGTTTAAAAGAACAGCAAAATATCTTGGCAATTTTTCTGTCGTTACATAAACGAGGTACTTTATTTTGTCCGCCCAATTTATTTTTGAATTTAAGCCAATTATAGAACAGATTGGGTAGTACTTTTATTACTTGAGGAACTTTTAAAGAACAATCATTTATCTTTGATTCATAATCGCTGTTTTGACTTTTTAAGCTTTCGTAGAGCAGGGCCACAAAATATTCAAAATTATCAGGTTCTTTTTCAAATTCAATAATCCATTGATGGGCTCCCGATGAGGTATCCATAAACAAGGGCACAACTGTATAATCATTGACCAGGAGCATGCGATTTTCCCAAGCCCATGCAATTGCAGAATCCGTATTATTGAATCATTAATTCTTCTCCGAATACATTTTAAATATTGTTTTGTTACCACTAATTTTGAATCGATAGGGGTTAGTACTTATAAATTGTACAACGTCGCCCAAAATCATATCTCCATAAACTGGCATTGGATGTAATAATCATGGCATAATCGATGCCAATTTGTACATCTTCCAATGGTATACATCGATTATATTCATTATTTTTCAAATATTTTAATTCTAAAAACTCATAGTAAATACCATAGTCGAGCATTAAAAGCATTTCATCGCTTTTCAATTGATCTTGAATGCCAAAAAACCTTCAGAGGCGTTATAGAGTTGACCGTAATTTACTTTAGGACTAAAATATTTCGGAGAATTTTTCCTGATAAGAAATTGAAACTAACGCCGCCATGAAAATACACTTCTAAATTAGGCTGACATTTTTTAAAATGATCCGATCCTTTTAATTCAAGAATTCTATTCAGCAAAACCAACATCCAACTGGGTACACCGGCTATGATGGTTACGTTTTCATCCATCATACTAAGGGCAATCTTTTCGGTTAACCATTCGCTATCAGCATAATGTTCACATCAGGAGCTCTGAAATAATCGGCCCACATTAGGAAGATTTTGAATGATGACCGCACTTACATCGCCATGAAAATTATGATTTCCAAATTGATCGGTTTTAAACTTCCTGCTAAACCAGATTTTCCGGTGAATAATTTGGTTTGGGGATTAATGTAACAATCTTAAAGTAACCACTTCTCTTCCGGCATTATGGCCAATAGCCGTTTAAGAAACTTTCTTCTGAAGCAGGAATGAATTTACTTTGATCCGTTGTGCCTTTACTTTTCGCAAACCATTTAATATCACTGTACTTACAAATATTTTGTTCCCCTTTGAGTTCTTTCTATGAAGGTTTAAACTTTCACATATTAACAACAGGCACTTTGTTTTTAAATTCATGCCAACTGGAAATGTGGGCAAATGAATATTTTTTAAAATATTCCGGTTTTGACGCATCTTTTAATAAACTGCTTAACCATTCGCTTTGTATCAATTGGATATTTAATGAATATTGTTTGATGCATTCTTTTTTCATCAACCAGCTGGCTATGGGTTTAAAATCGCCATTTTATTTTTTAAATGCGTTAATTAATTCGGTATAGGAAAGTGCATTTAAACACATTTCTTTTGGTAAGCATTTGCCTGCGTGCCGGAACAAGCCCAGTAATACATATCGAAAACCTTCGCATGATGTGCATCGGGATTAATGGAAATTAGTTATTTTTCGATACAATACTGTGTCCATCTCCAGTCAATATCTGTCCCGATAAGGATGTGCGTTTAATTCAATATGTGCACTTTATTAGCGGCACAAGCGTCTATTACTTTTTATGATGGATGGGATAACCAGACCTGGCTAACCCCAATCGTCCGGTGGGATGACCAGAATACTGGTATAAGGTTTTCAATATTTAATTAATCGGGTGGTTTGTTCTTCCGTCACTTTTTAAGTAGAATGAATGGAAGCCACAATAAAATCAAATGTTTTTAATGTTTCTTAAGGATAATCAGGGAGCCATCCGATAAAATATAACCCCCAATACCTTTTAAAGTTTTAAAGAAAGTTTCTTTAGCATTTAATTTATCTATTTCTTTTGTTGTAGTTTTACTTGTTCAATACTTAATCCCTGTGCGTACACTGCGGTTTTAGAATGATCGCAAATGCCAAAGTACTCAAACCCCAATTGTTTACCCGGTACATGGCCATTTCTTCGAGGAATGAACACCATCGCTGTAAAGGGAATGATTATGAAGAATGCCTTTTAAATCGGTAGCACGTTATTAATTCAAGATATTATTTTGGGCAGCCAACTCTAACTGTTTAACCCTTCTTAATTCGGGTTCAATATATTGCAGATGAAGTGCGCTGTAAATTTGCTTCTTCATCTGAAAAAATATTTTCTTCTAAATTATAGAAAGCCACATTTATTTAAATGATCGGTTGTTGCTGTTAATTCAAAAAGTTTGAGATGAAATTCTTCCGGCTCACAATAAATAAATTCAGCAGCAAGTGGAATTCGTTTTTCTAATTCGGCGGTATCGCAATTCTTCTTTCCGTCAATTAAAATTTGAATACTATCATAGTTTCACATTTTCTTCGAATTTGCCCGACGAGGCGTACACTTAATTCAGATTGCTGGTTGCTAA